>DASTPP010000427.1:0-125506 GCA_035762175.1 Polyangiaceae bacterium
TCGGTCAAAGACCTGCGCGCCATGGTGCTCGGCGGCCACGGCGACGACATGGTGCCCGTCATCTCGCAGTGCACCGTCAACGGCGTGCCCATCACCCAGTTCGTCGACAAAGACAAGCTCGACGCCATCGTCAAGCGCACCCGCACCGGCGGCGGCGAGATCGTCAACCTGATGGGCACGAGCGCCTACTACGCCCCGGCCTCCAGCGCGATCGCCATGGCCGAGTCGTACCTGCGCGACCTCAAGCGCCTCTTGCCCGCCGCCTGCCTCGTCAACGGCGAGTACGGCTACAAAGACCTCTACGTCGGCGTGCCCGCCATCATCGGCGGCCAGGGCGTCGAGAAGATCGTCGAGATACCTCTCACGGCCGAAGAGAAGGCCATGCTCGAGAAGAGCGTCGGCAGCGTCCGCAGCGTCGTCGACGTCGTCAAGCGCTCGTAATCACCGCGCCCCGGGGCGCCCGCCGCCCCGCCCATCGAAGCCCGCCCCGAGCGATCGCGGCGGGCTTCGTCGCTTCGGCGACGCACCCCCAGCCCGCCCAACCCCCCCTGCGAGACTCACCCAACGGCCCCCGGGGCTTGGGCACCGGCCCCTGAGGCTCCGGCAGCGACCCTTCGACCCCGACCACCGCCCCCGACGGCCCAAGCACCGACTCGGAGAGCCCGAGCACCGCCCCGCAGGGCTTGGGCATCGCCCCGCAGGGCTTGGGCAACGATCCGTCAGGGCTTGTTCACCACTCCGAACGCTCGGGCAGCGGCCTCGAGGGCTCGGGCAGCGGCCCCCGAGGCTCGAGCAACGGCCCCGGAAGCTTGGTCACCACCCCGAAGGGCTTGTTCACCGTCTCCTGAGCTTGTGCAACCGGCCGAGCACGCCTCACCCCTCGCCACGCAGCCCATTTCGGCCACCGCACAGGCCATGCCAACCGGCCGGCAAAGCTCGACTCTGACACGCTCGGGCCCCCACCCCCGGCGCCCAGGCCAATTCGGCTCTCGAGCAGGGCAAGGGGGCGCGTGCCCAGGCCTTCGGGGCCGGTGCACAAGCTTCCGGGCCGGTGCACAAGCTTCCGGGCCGGTGCACAAGCCCCCGCCCTTCTACGGCTACGCCCTCGGCTCGGCCCTGGTGGCCATCGCCGGCGCCGGCGCGCGCTGGCTCGGCGTCAACGCCGAGCGCAAGCCGCTCGAAGAGGTCTCGCCGCCGCTGGCGAGCGGCGGCGGTAGCGGGCGCTGCCTGCGTCGAGGGTGCGCGCCTCTTCGCACGAGTGACACACCCCAAACGAGGGAGATGTTGCTTCGTTTCTGTCGTCGCGGGTCTTTTAGAAAGGGGGCAGGCAGCGACCGAACGTTGCCTACCACGTCTCACACCATGACAATGTCGCTATAGAGACCGTTGTTCGGGCCGGAAACTTGACATTGTCATGGTCGAGAGTAGATTTCGTGGCGTCGACGGCGACATTTTCGGCGAAACGACTCGTCTAGGCCGTCAGGCCGCCGAAGCCGTTGTCGTGGCCATTGAAGGAGAACTCTCGTGGTCTCTTCGCAGCAGCTCGGTGAGCGGCTCTCGGACGCCCGCAAGCGGGCCAAGCTGACGCAGGCGCAGGTCGCCGAGCGGCTCGGCTTCGCCCGCACGACCTTGGTCGCCATCGAGAAGGGCGAGCGGCGGCCTTCGAACGCAGAGCTCGTTCGCCTGGCCGAAGTGCTCGGCGTGTCGGTCAACGATCTGCTTCGCGACGTTTACGTTCGAGGCGAAGTCTCGCCTCGCTTCCGTCTGGCCCACGGCGCCGACAGAAATGGTGGCGCCATCGCCGAAGCTGTCGAGCGACTGCGCACGTTGGGTGCCCGCTACGCCGAGCTCGAGCACCTGCTTGGCCTGCGTCGCGTACCGGCGCGGCTCGAGGCGCTGCAAACGTACCGGGTCGACGAGGCGAGCGAGGGCATGGTCGACCCACACCTCGCGGGCGAAGACGCGGCCCGCGCGGTCCGCGGCCTGTTGGGCCTCGGCGACGAGCCAGCGCTTGAGCTCGACGAGCGCTTCGAGACCGAGGCCGGGCTGCGCATCTTCTACCTCGACCGGCTGCCGCCCGCCGTCTCTGCGTTCTTCATCTGGGGCGACGACATCGGCGCCTGCGTCGCCGTGAAGCGCGAGCACCCCGTGGAAAAGCAACGATGGTCGCTCACGCATGAGCTGGGGCACTTTCTCCGCGATCGTGAGGGTGGTGACGTCTTCGACGAGCCGGCCTCGCCGAAACAGGCGGGCGAGGTCTTCCCCGACAGCTTCACGAAAGAGTTCTTGATGCCATCGGGCGCCGTCCAGAAGCGGTTCGCAGACCGATGCCGGGCAGGCAAGTTCACGCCCGTCGATCTCTACGGGCTCTCGCGCACGTTCGGTGTGTCCTTCCAGGCCATGGCATTGCGGCTCGAAGAGCTTCGCCTGCTGCCCCGGGGCAGTTACCAGAAGATCCTCCAGAGTCACCTGCAGCCTCAGGCCCTCGCACGCCGCGAGGGCGTCGGGCCAACGCCGAACCCGCCGTCCCGCGACCGTCACCTCCCCGAACGGTACGAGACACTCGCCGTCGCCGCGTATGACCAAGAGCTCCTGAGCGAAGGCGAGTTCGCCGAGTACCTCGAAACGGACGTCGCCAGCGCGCGCGTCGTCTACCAGCGGCGCAGGCAGATACCTCTCGAAGACGGCACGAAGCTCGCCGTCGACTTCGCCGCAGGCGATCTCCGCAGCGCGTGAGCACCGGATGGCGAGGAGAACGGTCGTCGATGCTTGCTGTACGCTCAACCTGCTGGCCACCGGGCGCGAGGTCGCCATCGCGAACGCTCTCGATGTAGAGTTCGTGACCAGCGACCTAGCCCACGCGGAAGTGCTCTACCTTCACTCGCCTCCGGACGAAGAGGGCGTCCGGCAGAAGAAGCGCGCGTCCACGGCGCCTCTACGCGACGCGGGCCGTCTGACGGTGCGCCCTCTCGACACCGGCGCGCTGGTCGACGCCTTCGTCGCTTGCTCCGCGCGCTTGCGCGACGCCGACGCCTCGTGCGTCGCGCTCGCGGGCGTCTTGGGGCTACCGCTGCTCACCGACGACGCGAAAGAGCGCAAGGTCGCGCTCGCCGAGTTCCCGAAGATCGAGCTAGTGTCCACCCTCGAGCTCATCCGAGATGCTATCTCGGCCATGGGCTTGCCGGAGCCGGAGGTACTTCGAATCGCGCACGACCTCCGCTGGCGTGGCAACTTCGCACCCCCGAAGCGCGAGCCGCTGGCCACGTGGTACCTCGATCTGCTGCGTCGGGGGGGCGTGCCCTTCCCCTGAGCGGCCCGCCCTCGGCTGCCTTCGTCACCGGGGGCGGCGAGCTCGCGCCTCCGCCGGGCGCGCCCCGCTCTAAAACCGGACGCGCAGCCCGCCCGGCGTGACGTCGAGCCGCGCCTTGGCCGCCGGGGCGGCGTGGCGATCTGCCCAGAACAAGAAGACGGTGGTGACGGCGCCCGCGACGGCGAGGCCGCCGGCGATGTCGGTGGCGAGCGCCCAGGCCCTGGCCTCCGACCGCGCGTCGTCGACCTCCCTCGCCGACGTTCGCTCGTCGAGCGCGTCTTCGAACGAAGCGTGGGCGCGCAGCGATTGAACGCCGAGGGCCCCGGCGGTCAGGGCCAAGGCGCCGGTGCCGGCCAGCCCGACCCAGGGCCAGATGGCGCGCTCGCGCCGGGGCGGCGGGGCGGCGGGGCGCGGGGCCGGGGGCGGGGGCGGAGGCGGCTCGGGGGCCGCGCGCGGCAGGGGGGTCAGCGCGAGGCTCACGGTGACGCGATCGGCGCCGGCCAAGTCGACGAAGCGTTGCGTCGGGGCGTAGCCGGCGTGCCGGGCGGCGACCTTTCGGCGGCCCGGGTTCAGCGTGATCGGCGCCGCGAGCGGCGCCGTGCCGACGGGCTCGTCGTCGACGCTGAGCTCGGCGCCCGCGACGTCGACCTCGACCCTCAGCTCGGCGACCTTGGCGCGAAGCTCCGCGATCGCGCCCGCCACCTTGCGCTTGCGCTTGGGCGCGATCGCGCCCTTGCCCTCGGCGAGGTAGCGTTCGAAGGCCGCGAGTGCGCCGGCGTGGTCTTTGAGTTCGCGGCTCGTCTGCCCCAGGTTGTAGAGCACGCGGTAGTCGGGCAACAGGTCGTGCGCGCGCCGGAATTCGACCAACGCCGACGGGTACTCGCCGTCGTGAAAGAAGCGCACGCCCTTCTGAAAGTGCTCGGCCGCCTCGCGCTTGGCCGCGCCGGCGTCGCCCTCGGCCCGGGCGGGCCGCGCGGGCGCCGCGGCGAGGGCGACGGCGAGCGCGAAGCTCAGGCGTCGGGCGGCCACGGCTCAGTCGTCATGGTACGGGTTCTTGTCGTCGATCGCGTGGCGCGACGCGGGCGGCCGGGCCGCGCGGGGGGTGGCCGCCTTGGGCGGGTGCGCCGAGGCCGGCGGCGGGGCGGCCCGCGGGGCGGCGGGCTCGGGGCGCAGCGTGATCGCCAGGTCGAGGTCGCGCTCGAAGGTGATGATCCGCCGCTCGGTGACGTAGCCGGGGGCGCGCACCTCGAGGCTGCGCGCGGCGGCGTCGCGGGGGAAGCGGCCGCGGAAGGGGACGTCTTGCAGCCGCAGGCCGTCGAGCGTCGCCGTCGCGCCCGCCGGCGCGTAGCGGAGCGCGACCTCGACGCTCGGCACGGGCGCGGACGCAGGCGCGGGCGCGGGCGCCGCGGGGGCCCCGGCCTCGTCGGGCGCGCGCCGGGCCGGAACCGGGCGCAGGGCGGCCGCGCCGAACGCGAGCGCCCCCACCAGCGCGAACGAGCCCAGCGCCACCCAGCCGCGCCGCCCGGCGGGCGGGCGCGCCTCGCTGACCGCGGAGACGAGGGGGGCCCTCGTCGTCATCAGGGGCGTCGCCCCGGTGCTGTCGGCGCTGAGCGGCGCCGCGCCTTCGGGGCGCCGGAGCTGCTCGTCGACGCGCGCGCGCAAGGCCGCGCGCTCGGCGGCGAAGGCCGCGCTCGCGAGGGCCGAGAGCTCGCGCGCGGTCGGGCGCTTCGGCAGCGACGCGAGCCACGACTCGAGGTCGTCGCGCATGGCGAGCGCCGTCGGGTAGCGGGCGGCCGGGTCGAAGGCCATCGCCCGGTCGCAGACCGCCGCGAGCGCGGGCGGCGTGCCGGGCGCGACGTCGGACGCGCGGGGCTCGGCGCCGGTGACGCGCCTGGCGAACGCGGCGAGCTCGGCCCCCGGCGGCGCCAGGGGGCGCCGGGCGAGCGCCTCCCAGAGCAGCGCGCCCGCGGCGAAGAGGTCGGCGCGGGCGTCGACCGGCAGCCCCCGCGCCTGCTCGGGCGCCGCGTACGCCGTCGTGCCCTTGAAGACGCCCTGCGCCGTCTGCGCCGAGCCGTCGGCCGCCTTGGCGATGCCGAAGTCGACCAGCTTGACCTGCCCGTCGTAGGTCACGATGACGTTCTTCGGGCTGACGTCGCGGTGCACGATGCCGAGCGGCGTGCCGTCGAAGGCGCAGAGCTCGTGCGCGTGGTGCAGCCCCGCGAGCACCTCGGCGAGCACCATGACGTGCAGGTCGAGCGGCATCGCCCCGCGGCCCACCTTGCGCAGCAGCCCGGCGAGCGAGGGGCCCTCGAGGTAGTCCATCGCGAGAAAGCAGTGCTCGCCCTCGCGGCCGACCTCGTAGGTCTGCACGACGTTCGGGTGGTTGAGCCGCGCCGCCAGGCGCGCCTCGTCGAGGAACATGGCCACCAGCTCGGGCTCGCGCGCGAGCTCTTCGCGCAGCAGCTTGACGGCGAGCAACTTCTCAAAATTCGCCGGCCCCCGCACGACCGCGAGGAACACCCGCGCCATGCCCCCGCGGCCCAGCTCGGCCAGGAGGCGGAACTTGCCCACGCGCTCGGGCGCGCTCATCGCCCCGCCCCGGGCGGCGTCGTCCCGGACGTCATTTCATAGGCCACGGGGGTGGGCTCGAAGTCGGTCACCGTCAGGGCCCCGGGCCGGATGTAGAGGTTCGCCTTGGCGATGAGGGCGCCGTCGCTCGCGCGCCGCGCCTCGAGCAAGCGCGCGCCCGTCGGCATGTTCAAGACGCCCGCGACGCCGACCGGGTCGGTCTCGGTCGCGTCGGCCCGCGGCAGCGTGTTCGCGATGTAGAACACCGTCGCCTCGGGGTCGAGGTCGGGGCTCGAAAGGCGCACGCCCAGGCTGCGACGCCGCTCGCAGTCGAGCGCCACGCTCAAGAAGATGCCGCGCGACGCGTCGGCCGTGCGCCCGTTCAAGGTCGCCAGCTGCGCGAGCTCGTTCGGCGTGACGAGCGGCAGCGGGGCCGTCAGCGTCGTGTCGTCGGCGGGCACCGACCAGGCCGGGCGGGTGAAGTACACGAACGCCGGCAAGGTCGTCGGCGACACCGCCCGGAAGTACCCGGCGACCCCCGCGTCGACCTCGACCGCCACCGAGCCGTCGGCCGCGACGGGCACGGCGGCGACCAGGGGCGTCTCGCAGTCGAGATCGAGCGCGTGGCAGAAGTCGACCGCCAGGTCGTCCGGCGGGAACACCGACGCCGTCGCCACGAAGCGCATGCGCATCACGACCTTGGGCCCCGCCGCCGCGGGCCACGTCGCGTTGCCCAGGCACGACCAGTCGGGCCCTTGCCCCCCGGCCGCCCCGCCCCCGGCCCCCCCCTCGCCCGTCGCCCCCCCCGCCCCCCGACCCGCCGCCCCCCTGGCCACGCAGACCGAATCTCGGCAAACCCCGGGCAGGCCGAGGGCGTCACAGTCGTTGGCCGAGTCGCACTGAACTTGGTCGGTATTGAGGGCGAGGCTACAGTTTGCCAATAGGGCTGAAACTAGACCCAGCACGCCCCAAGATTTGGCCGAACTATCGCCCATCAAACCAAAAGGTAGTTTACGCCGATTTCGAGGGGGTGCCAAGGCAAGCACGAAAACCGGCGTTGCCCTGGCCCCCGCCGCAAAGCCGACGCCGGGGGCTCGGCGACGAACGCCACGCCCCCCACGGCGCGACCACGTCGCGTCGCGTCGCGTCGGCTCCGCCGCCCGGAGGGGCACGCGCGGCCCGCGCTCGCGCGCGAGGCCGCGCCGGCGGGCGCCTCAGCCGAACGAGAGCGCCATCTCGTCGCCCGAGACGGGGAAGTAGCGCGCCTTCTCGCTGTCGGCGACGCCGGCGTGCTGGCGCAACGCGCGGTGGATGACGCCGGGGGTGATCTTGGGCGCGCGGCGGTCGCCCGGGCGGGGGGCGAGGGTGTCGGGGTCGACGCCGACGGCGAGCTGCTTGTCGTCGGTGGCGCCGATGACGCGGTCGCCGCGGATGCCCTTGCCGAGCAGCATCATGCTGGTGGCCGACCAGTGGTCTTTGCCGTTCTGGGCGTTGTAGACCGGCGTCCGGCCGAAGTCGGAGCCGACGACGACGACGAAGTTGTCGCCGATCTTCTGGCCGGCGTAGTCGATGAGGGTGTCGAGGCCGACGAGCAGGCGGCCGAGGGCGGTGCGCTGGTTGTCGTCGTGGTTGCCGTGGGTGTCGAAGCCGCCGACGCTGGCGCTGACGCAGACCGAGATGCCGGCCTGGTAGCCGGCGATGGCGATCATGGCCTGGCGCACGAGGTTGTTCGGCGCGTTACGAATCTCTTCTTGGCTCGGGGCGAACTGCATCAAGAGGTCGAGCTCGTTCGAGCCCGAGCGGCTCAAGAGCAGCTGCCCGGTGACGTCGCCGAGGGCGGGCAGGGTCTGGCCCTTGGCGGCGGCGTCGAGCCGCTCGCGCTGGAACTTGGCGATGCGCGCGGCGGTGTCGTCCGAGTAGAAGCGGCTCTCTGCGTTGGCGGGGTCGGGCCGGTTCGGGTAGGCGATGCGCGAGAGCACGTCGACGTTGTCGACGCGGGTGACGGTGCTGAGGCCCTCGGTCTTGTCGAAGCCGCCGCCGCTGACGAAGGCGAGCGGCTTGTTCGGGGCGACGACGCCGGCGATGAGGGCGCCGAGGGCGGGGTTGCCGTCGCCGAGGCGCCCGCTCCAGGTGTGGACGGTGCCGGTGTCGTGGTTGTTGGTCATGGTCTCGACGCCGTTGATGACGCAGAGCCTGGGGCCGTGCTTGTCGAAGAAGGCCTGGTTCGAGAAGGCGACGCCGTCGGCGTCGTAGGCGACGGGCGCGTAGGCGATCTGGCCGGCGCGGCCGATCTGCTCTCGGGTGTAGGTGCGGTTGATGGGCTCGAACCCCTTCGGGTCGCAGAGCATGGTCGGGTCCCAGCCGCCGGAGGCGTGCACGAAGAACCACATGGGGCCGGTATAGCGGCCCTCTTGGGCGCGCAGGCGGCGGAGCCCGGCGGGGGCGACGAACGAGAGGCCGGCGAGGCCGGCGAGTTGAAGAAAGCGGCGGCGCTGCATGGCTCGGGGTCTTTCTCGGGGGCGCGCGGCGGCGGGCTCAGTAGTTGAGCAAGAACTTGTAGTCGGAGAAGAGGTAGCTCATGACGGCCATCCAGGCGTGCAGCGTGCCGTCTTCGTCTTTCTCGATGCGCTCGCCCTCGGGCAGCTCGTCTTCTTGGGCGGTGGTGTCGGGCGACGTCCAGCGGGCCCGGCAGGAAAAGGGCAGGTTCTGCGCGTCGCCTTCGTACGCCGAGGCCTCGCGCCAGGTCTCGAGGAAGAGCTGGTAGCTGCGCTCGATCTCGGGGTCGTCGGCCGCGAGCCGCTCGCCGAGCACGCGCTGGTGCAGGTGCACGAGGTTCTTCTTGATGAGCTCGATGTTGCCGGGCACGGGGTTGCCGGCGGCCTCGGGCACGACGTCGCGCTCGACCTCGGGGAAGAACTTTCGCTCGGGCTTCGGGCGGGTGAAGTCGAAGGCGGTGTGGCGGCAGGCGACCTCGTTGGCCATGCGCAGGCCGACGTTGGCGATGACGCCGTTGGGGTTGGTCGTGCGCGCGGTGACCTGGTCGGAGTCGTGGCCGCCGTAGGGCATGTAGAAGTCGGTGCGCAGCCAGGGGTCGCGGCCGTCGGCGCCCTTGGACCACTTGTAGCCGACGACGGCGCCGATCTTGCGGTCGAGCTGCTCGGGGGTGAGCAGCTGCCCGGCGCCGAGGCCGGCGAGCGCGGCCCGCGCCCGCTCGTCGGCGCCCTCGGGGCCGGCGGCGGCGCGGAAGTAGGGCGAGGCGACGAGGCGCTTGAAGACCGTCTTGATGTTCAGGTCGTCGGCGACGAAGGCGTCGGCGACGGCGCGGAAGGTCGCGTCTTGGGCCGCCCAGGCCTCGACGCGCTGGGCGTAGAGCGGGTCGGCGGCGTCGGTCGGGTAGCGCAGCGGCGCTTGGCCGGTGAGCCCCTGGTAGACGGTGTAGACGGCGGCGAGGGCGAAGCGCGGGTCGGCGGCGAGGCGCGGCGCGAGCCACTGCAGGCCGCGCGCGTAGTACTCGGCCTCCATCGTCTGCTTGCCGTACCCCGGCTGGAACATGTCGCTGAACCACTTCTGCTCGGGCTCGAAGCGGTCCTGGTCGTTGTAGTTCCAGCGCTGGAAGGCGCCGGCGATCGGGTCGAGCACCTGGTGGCAGACGACGCAGGTGTCCTTGTTCATCGTCGGCGCGATGACGTCGACGTCTTGGTCGTCTTGGGTGACGGGCCGCTCGGCGACCTTCAAGATGTCGGTGGCGAGGAAGAGGCTCATGACCACGCGCGCCCGGTGGCGGTTGCGGTTGGTCACCGTCGTGGGAAACCGGTTGAGGAACGCGCCCGTCGTCAGCACGCCCGCGTGGGGCACGGCGGCCTCGAGGTCGTAGGCGTCGTCGCCCTGGCCGTCGCGGCGCACGAAGCCGAGGCGGGCGGGCTGCAGCTCGTCGGCGTCGGCGGGGTCGCGGAAGGTGACCTGCCCCTCGACGCCGTAGGCGCGCGCCGAGTAGGGGTTGACCACGACGTAGTCGCCCGTCAGCACCTGCGAGAAGGGCAGGTTGTTCTGCGCGACGTAGCGGACGAGGTTGAGCGGCTCGCGCGCGACGGCGTCGGCGGTCTTCTTCCAGTCGCTGAGCACCTGCTTGCACTCGGGCGTGTCGCGCGTGTCGCAGCAGGCGCGCGCCCCGTCGTACGTCTTCGCCCCGTTGGAGAACCAGAAGCGGTTCGGGAAGGCGTCGTCGTCGATGAGGTTGAGGGCGCGGTCGTCGTTGCAGTAGCTGTAGAGGTACTTGTCGGTCAGGAAGGCGTCGTTGAAGATCTCGACGAGCCGGTCGTAGAAGGCGTCTTCGTCGAGTAGCGGCTCGAGCGCGGCCTCGAGCGCGCGCTCGTCGCCGCCCGCGACCTTCGCCTCTTCGTCGGCGGTCGGCAGCCGCCCGCCGAGCGCGAGCGTCGCCTTGCGCAGGGTGGCCGGCGGGTCGGCGAGGCGCACGCCGGGGAAGGACGCGACGCGGACCGACTGCTCGGCGCACTCGCTCGCGCCGGAGAGGCGGGCGGCGAGCTCTTCGATGATCGTGGCCTCCTCGGAGCCCGCCTCGACGACCTTGCCGCCGCCGTGGCTCTCGACGCCGAGCGGCTTCTGCACGAGGTGCGGCTTGCCCTCGTACGAGAGCTTGGCAAGCTCGCGCATGCTCTCGAGGTTCAGGTCGGTGAAGCCCGGGTACGTCGAGGGCAAGAGCTGCAGCGCCGCGCCCTCGCGCGCCGCCTGCCCGTCGGGCGCGTGGCACGTGACGCACGACTTGCCGAACACCTTCGGCCACGCCGTCTCGAGGAAGTACTGCCGCGACGAGACGCACTCGCCCCCCTTGTCGTCGTCGCCCGAGGAGCCGAAGATGCAGCCCGGCGCCGCGGCCGCCGCGAGGGCGAGGGCGGCGAGCAGGCCGGGGCCCGAGCGCGTGCGAGTCAACCTCATCGAACCACACCTCCGTCGTCGTCGTCGTGGTCGGGCGCACCCGTGCGCGCGGCCAGGGCAGGCGGCGGGCGGTTTGACGCGCCGCCCCATGCATTCAAAACGGTAGAAGTGTGAAAGACTAGCGTCAATCAAAAACACGTAAGTCGGATATGTCGGCCTTGGGCCGAACGGCCGCGGGCCCCACGATCGGGTGCGACATGTCAAGCCCTTGCGCGCCATGACGAGCCCCCGCCGAGCTCCGCCGCCCAGCGCCCTCGCCGTTCGCGCCCCCACCGCTCGCGCCCTTACCGCTCGCGCCTCGCTGTTCGCGCGCTCGCCGCCCGGCGCCCTCGCCGTTCGCGCCCCCACCGCTCGCGCCCTCACCGCTCGCACCCCCACCGCTCGCGCCCCCACCGCTCGCGCCCCCACCGCTCGCGCCTCGCTGTTCGCGCGCTCGCCGCCCGGCGCCCTCGCCGCTCGCGCCTCCTTCGCGCCGCCCCCGGCCCCCTCGCGGCGGCTCGCGGGCACCTTGCGCCCGTCGCCCGGGGCCTTAGGCTCGGCTTCGGCGCGGCTCACCTCGCGCTCGCCCGGCTCGGCTCGGCCGTTCTCCCGTGCGCCGGGCCCGGCCGCGGCGGCAATTGCCCTCGGTGCGGGCGATCGGGGGCCTTCTCGCAACGGGCATCACGACCCCGGCGCGCGGCCGTGTTAGACCGGGCGCGAAGGCCCCCCGGCGGCCGCTCGGGCGCCTTGCCCCACCGCCGCCGAGCCGTTATATGCCCCGCCTCCGGAGGTCCCGTGCGTCTTTCTCTGTTTGACTATCAGGCCGTCCCCCCGGCCCCCGGCCGGGGCGAAGAGGCCCCGGCCCCCGCGCAGCAAGGGGTGCCGCCGGCGGCGCCCCCGGGCGGCGCCAACTCGGGGGCGGGGCCGCTCGGCAGCCCGTTCTCGATGCTCGTGCTGCTGCTGCCGATGCTGCTCTTGATGCTCTTCACGGGTCGGTCGCAGCAGAAGAAGCAGAAAGAGCTCGAGGCCAAGCTCAAGACGGGCGATCAGGTGCTGACGCAATCGGGCCTGGTGGGCAAGCTGGTCGAGAAGGGCGAGCGCTACGTCAAGGTCGAGCTCGCCCCCGGGGTCAAGGTTCGCATGCTGCGTTCGGCCATCGCCGGGCTCGACGCGGGCGAAGAGGCGCCGCCGAAGCCGGCGGCCAAGGCGTTAGGGCACCACGAGGCGGCAACCGATGGCAGCAACTTACCTCAAGTACACCTTCGCCGGGCTCGCCCTGCTCTTCGGGCTGCTCGCGTTCGCGCGGCGGCAGCGGCGCGCGTCGTGGACGATGGCGGCGCTCTTGGCGGCGTCGGCCGGCGCGGCGGCGCACTACGACGCCTTCTGGCTGATGGCGGTCAGCGGGCTCGGGGCGGTCTGGGCGCTCTTCTGCACGACCAACGCGGTCGACCTCGCCTGGCGGGTGAAGGCGGGCCTGGTCGCGGCGGTGGCGCTCGGGTCGTTCTTGTGCCTGTGGCCGACGCTCGACAGCATGACGCAGGGCAAGGTCCCCTGCCCGCGCTACGTCGAAGAGCGGGTCGACTTCCGGCTGGTCGCCGGGCTCGACCTGCGCGGGGGCCTGCGCCTCGTCTACACGGTCGACGTCGAGGAGGCGATCAAGGACAAGCGCGACCGCTACTTCGACGAGATGCGCCAGGAGCTCGGGCACGCGTACGGGCTGGCGCCCGAGGACAAGCCGGTCGAGCGCGAGGCGCTCGTGCGGCTGGGCGACAAGGTGCAGGTCGAGAAGGTGCGCGGCGACGCGGCGAGCATCAGCGTCGCCTTCCGCGACCCGGCGGACATCGCGAAGCTCGAGGGCAAGTTCGCGACGCGCTTCGCGAGCGAGATGATCCGGACGCCGGCGGGGCGGCCGGGGGCGGTGCTCTACAAGATCCGCGGCGAGGTCGAGAGCGGCATCCGCGAGCGCGCGGTCAACCAGGCCAAGGAGACGATCCACAAGCGCGTCGACGAGCTCGGCCTGCGCGAGGCGTCGGTCACGGTGCGCGACGAGGACATCATCATCGAGGTGCCGGGGCAGGACGAGAAGACCTTCCAAGACATCCGCGAGATCATCAGCAAGACGGCGCGGCTCGAGTTCAAGCTGGTCGACGACGGGGTCGACTTCTTCGAAGAGTACGGCAAGGGCAAGGCGGCGCAGGACAACCTGCCGCCGGGGCTCAGCTTCTTCCGCGAGGACGCGCCGTACGGCCCGGGCAAGACGAACCCGGTGACGCAGGCGCGCATGACGCGGCTGCCGAACGAGACGATGCGGCAGACGCGCGACCGCTTCAAAGAGTGGCTGGCGCAGTTCAGCCCGCCGACCGACCACGAGATCGGCATCGGCCCGATCGAAGAGCCGGACGAGAACGGGCAGGTGGTCGAGGTGGGCTGGCGCACCTACTACCTCTACTCGAAGACCGAGGTGACGGGCGACCAGGTGCGCGACGCGCAGGCGACGCCCGACCAGAGCCAGCGCTCGACCGGCGGCTGGTACGTGCAGCTGCAGTTCACCGAGTCGGGCGCGACGCGCTTCGAGGAGATCACGGGGGCGAACGTGCAGAAGCGGTTCGCCATCATCCTCGACGACAACGTGACGACGGCGCCCCGCATCTTGACGAAGATCGCCGGCGGGAGCGCGACGATCACGATGGGCGCGGGCGACGCCGACCGGCAGCTCGCCGAGGCGCGTCAGCTCGAGCTGGTGCTGCGCTCGGGCGCGCTGCCGGCGCCGATCACGCCGTCGAACGAGCAGCGCATCGGGGCGAGCCTGGGCACCGACTCGATTCGTCAGGGCATCGTGGGGACGCTGGTGGGCGTGGGCCTGGTGCTGGTGTTCATGGCGTTCTACTACCACGTCGCCGGCGTGGTCGCCGACCTCGCGGTGCTGTTCAACCTGTTCCTGCAGTTGGCGATCTTGGCGACCTTCGGGGCGTCGATGACGCTGCCCGGCATCGCGGGCCTGGCGCTCACGGTCGGCATGGCCGTCGACGCGAACGTGCTCATCAACGAGCGCATCCGCGAGGAGGTGCGGCAGGGCAAGAGCCCGCGCGCCGCGGTCGACGTGGGCTACGACAAGGCGTTCAGCGCCATCATCGACGGCCACATGACGACCATCATCTCGGGCCTGATCCTCGCCCAGTACGGCAGCGGGCCCATCAAGGGCTTCGCGGTCACGCTGCTCGTCGGCATGATCGCGAGCCTCTTCACGTCGGTAGTCTGCACGCGCCTCGCCTTCGACTGGTGGGTGCGCGGGCGCCGTTCCAAGACGCTGAGCGTCGGCTAAAAGGCCCAGAACCATGCCGGAATTCATCAAGCCGGGCCGCTACTACGACTTCATGAAGATGCGGGCCTTCTGGCTCGCCGTCAGCATCGGGCTGACCCTGGGGTCGTTCGTGCTCATCTTCACCAAGGGGCCCAACTACGGCACCGACTTCAAGGGCGGCACCGAGGTCGAGCTCGCGTTCAAGCGGCCGATCGGCTCGGGCGAGCTGCGGCAGGCGGCGCACGACGCGGGCTTCGCCCACCCGGACGTGGTCGAGGTGTCCGACCCGAGCACGCCGAACAAGTACATCGTGCGCGTGCAAGAGGTCAGCGCCCTCGACGACGCGAAGAAGGCGCAGCTGCAGGCGGCGCTCTGCTACCAGGCGCTCGGCGCGCCCGAGCCGCCGGCCGAGCGCTGCCCGCCCGAGGCGCGCCCGACCGAGATCAAGTTCAGCCCGGGCGGCGACAAGGTCTCGCTCCGCTACGAGGCGTCGCCGGACCTGCGCCGGGTCGAGCAGCAGGTGCGCTCGGTGCCGGGCGTCGAGATGCGCGCCGGCGGCAAGAACCCGCAAGAGGTCTCGCCCCGCGACCACAAGGTCGAGATCGCGCTCAAGTCGAAGGGCGACCAGCTGGTCGACGGGCTGCGCCAGCGGCTCGGCCCCGAGGTGATGCCGGAGCAGGCCCTGCGCGTCGAGTGGGTCGGCCCGAAGGCGGGCAAGCAGCTGCGCGACGCGGCCATCCGGGCGGTCGGCATCGCGATCATCTGCATCATGGCGTACATCGCCTTCCGCTTCGACCTGCGCTTCGCGCCGGGCGGCATCCTCGCGCTCGTGCACGACTCGGTCGTCGTCATCGGCGCCTTCATCGTCCTCAACCGCGAGGTCACCCTCTCGACCATCGCCGCCATCCTGACCGTCGTCGGCTACTCGATCGCCGACACCGTCATCGTCTACGACCGCATCCGCGAGAACCTCGGCAAGCACCGGGGCAAGTCGTTCGCCGCCGTCATCAACATCAGCGTCAGCGAGACGCTCTCGCGCACCATCCTGACGTCGGGCACCGTCATGCTCTCGATGCTGCCCTTCCTCTGGGGCACGGGCGCGATCAAAGACTTCTCGCTCGCCATGGTCATCGGCGTGCTCGCCGGCACCTACTCGTCGATCTACGTCGCGGCCCCCTTCACCGAGTGGGTCGACCGGCGCTTCTTCGCCGGCGACGGCGGCGGCCCCGGCCAGCGCCCCGTCGTGCCGAAGGCCGCGCCCAAGCGCGCCGACGCCGTCGTCTGACGCGCGCGCCCCGCCGCCCCCGCCCATGCCGGCCCCCGCCGCCCCCTACGCCGTCGTGCTCGCGGGCGGCGCCGGCACCCGCTTCTGGCCCGCCTCGCGCGACGAGCGGCCGAAGCAGTTCCTCGCGCTCGGCCCCGACCCGGCCGAGCCGCTGCTCGCCGCCACGCGCCGGCGCGTCGCCCCGCTCTGCCCGCCCGAGCGCCTCTACGTCGCCACCAGCGAGCGGCTGCGCGCGCCGACCGCGCGCGCCCTGCCCGACCTGCCCGGGGCGCAAATCCTCTGCGAGCCCGTCGGCCGCAACACCGCGCCCTGCATCGGCTGGGCGACGCACGTCATCGCCCGGCGCGACCCCGACGCGCTCGTGATGGTCTTCCCCGCCGACCACGTCGTCGGCGACGAGCCCGCCTTCCTCGGCGCGCTGCGCGAGGCGCTCGCCCAGGCCGAGGCGGGCTTCTTCGCCACCATCGGCCTCGCGCCGACGCGCCCCGAGACGGGCTTCGGCTACATCGAGGCGGGCGCGCCGCTCGGCGGCGGCGCCTTCCGGGTCGAGCGCTTCGTCGAGAAGCCGCCGCCCGAGCGCGCGCGCGCCTTCGTCGAGGGCGGCCGCCACCTCTGGAACGGCGGCATGTTCGTCTTCCGCGCCCGCGCCATGGTGCGCGCCCTCGAGGAGCACCTGCCCGAGCTCGCCGCCGGCCTGCGCGAAATCGACGCGGCCGCCGCGCGCGGCGACGAGGCCTCGGCCCTCGCCGAGATCTACCCGCGCCTGCCGGCGGTCAGCATCGACCACGGCGTCATGGAGCGCGCCTCGCCGCTCGCCGTCGTGCGCGCCTCCTTCGGCTGGAGCGACGTCGGCAGCTGGCAGAGCGCCTGGGAGCTCGCCCCGAAGGACGCCGAGGGCAACGCGGCCCCCGAGGGCACGATCTTCGTCGACGCGCGCGGCAACTACGTCCGGTCGATGCGCGCGGGCGGCGGGCGCACCGTCGCGCTGCTCGGCGTCGAAGACCTGGTGGTCGTCGAGACCGACGAGGCGCTGCTGGTGCTGCCGCGCTCGCGCTCGCAGGACGTGCGCCTGGTCGTCGAAGAGCTGCGACGGCGCCGGCCGCCCGGCGGCTGAGGGCGCCGCGGCCCGGCGCTCAGGGCGACGCGTCGCGGGCGAGCTTGAGGGTGATGGCGACCGAGTCGATCGTCACGCGCGTCGGCACGGGCGCGGGCGCGCTCTTGCGGCAGGGCTCGGTCGCGTAGCGGCCGCCCGAGCGGATGACGACGGCGAGGTCGCCCTCGTTGGGCGGCGGCGTGGCCGGCGGCGGCGGCGCGACGGGGGGCTTGAGCGGGGTCGTGACCGAGCCCCAGCCCTTCGGCGGCGGGGCGAGCGGCTGGTCGTACTGGGGCTCTTCGGAGCCCGCCCAGAGCAGCTGCGCGCTGAACGCCTTGAGCTCGCCGGAGGGCGCGCCCCCGCCGCCGGCGCCCTCGGCGTCGACGCGCACGCGGGCCTCGAGCTGGAGCTCGGACGGATCGACCCCCGCGGGCGCCCGCAGGCGCAGGGCGAAGCCGGACGTCTCGGCCAGGCCGCACTCGACGTTCTCGAACGAGAAGGTCAGGCAGCGGCCCGCCTCGCAGCCGTCGTCGACGAGGGCGGCGTCGCCCCAGAGCACGACCTTGTCGCCGTCGGCGAGGGTATCGAAGTCGATGAGGGCGGAGGGGTTCGCCGGGGGCGCGAAGACCGTGACCGGCCGCTCGAAGCCCTCGCCGGAGTTGCCGCGCGAGTCGCGGAAGGGGCCGAGCCGCACGGTGCTGGCGGCCGGGGCGGTGTCCCAGCCGCGCCAGTAGCCGCGGTACCAGGTCGCGCCGAAGGCCTCGACCAGGGGCAGCGGCGCGGCCGCCTCGCCCACGCCCCAGCGCCAGACGAGCGACGAGGGCGCGGGCTGGCCCTCGGGCGTCGCGAAGATGGCCGAGAGCGGCTCGACCCGGATGGGCTCGTCGAAGCGGACGGTCACCGGGTCCCAGGGGAGCTGGGCGCCGGGCGGGCTGAAGGACGAGCCGACGACGAGCTCGGCCTGCGGCGCGGTGCGGTCGGCGTGGAAGCTGGCGCGGCCGTTGAGGTTGACGGGGATCTGCAGCCCGTCGCTGGTCGTGATGGTCTGCCCGGCCTCGGCCAACACGGGCGGCACCACCTGGCCGCGCGCGTCGAGCGGGAAGGTGAACTTCGACCAGCGGTCGGACGCGAAGTACGTCTGGCCCGTCCCGCCGCCCGCGCCGCCGTTGGCCTCGACGGCGTCTTCGAGCAGGACGCGGCTGCCCTCGGTTTTGAGGATGAGCGCGTTCTCGCTGCGCACGACGTCGTAGGCGGCCGAGACGCCGCCCTGGGCGGTGACGAGCACCTTGCCCTCGAAGCCGAGGCGCAGCACGCAAGGCACGGGGTTGATCTCGGACTCGGTGCCCAGATCGCCGCCGCAATCGCTCGGGAAGTCGATGCGCAGGAGCACGCCGTCGGAGGGCGAACGGTCGACTTTGGGGCCGCTGCTCTCGACGGGCAAGACCTCGAGGAGGCGGACGTCGAACGAGCCGCTCGGCGCCGCGGGCGAGCCCCAATCGGGGGCGTAGAGGCCGCCGGCCCCCGCGCCGCCCGAGCCGCCGACGCCGCTGCCCGCAGCGCCCCCGTTGCCCTCGTAGTCGGGGCCACCGCTGGCTGCATCGAGGGGCGGGGTGGCCGAACAACCCGCGACGAGCAGGGCGAGCAGAAACGACGAATGACGCAAGCGTCCGACCATTCTACGGTCAAACGAACTTAGCATAAGCCATGCCATGTTGCCAAAAAGGCCCTGCCCGCCAAACGGAAGGGCCCTTCGGTCAAGATGCCCCCGGGGGCGGTCGCCCCCCCTGACCTGGCGGTCAGGGTCGATGTCGGTCGGCCGCCGGTTGGCGCAACCGGGCGGGCCCGAGAGCACCGACCGGAAATTCCGGATGGCGCCCTCGAGAGGGCCCACCGCTCGGGGCGCTCGGCCGGAGAGCGCCCGGGGTCGGGCAGGGCGGCGCGCTAGGCTCTGTCGGGCGACTGCTCCCGTCGCCCGGCGGCCGATCCGCAGTCGCCCGACAGAGCCTAGCGGCGGCGGCCGGCGCGGCGTTGGGGCTGGGGGGCGCGGCCGGCCGAGCCGGTCTTGAGCAGGGCGGCGCCCTTGCGGGCGGGGGCGCCGGGCTGGGTGCCGGAGGCGGGCGGGGCGCCGTCGCCGAGGGGGTTCTGCAGCCGCAAGAGCTCGTCGCGCAGGCGCGTGGCGCGCTCGAACTCGAGCCGCTCGGCGGCGGCGAACATCTCCTGGCGCAGCTCTTCGATGCGCTCGGCGAGCGCCTCGGGGTCGTCGCGCGAGGGGGCCTCGTCGGGGGCCTGGGCGCGCTTGGGCACGGCGTAGTAGTCGCCGTTGCCGGAGGCGGGGTTGAGGTCGAAGATGGCCTTCTTGACCGTCTCGGGCGTGATGCCGTGCGCGCGGTTGTACTCTTCCTGGAGGGCGCGGCGGCGCGAGGTCTCCTGGATGGCCTGGTCCATCGCGTTGGTGAGGTTGTCGGCGAACATCAGGACCTCGCCGCGGGCGTTCCGGGCGGCGCGGCCGATGGTCTGAATGAGCGAGCGGGGGCTGCGCAGGAAGCCCTCTTTGTCGGCGTCGAGGATGGCGACGAGCGAGACCTCGGGCAGGTCGAGGCCCTCGCGCAGCAGGTTGATGCCGACGAGCACGTCGAACTCGCCGGCGCGCAGGTCGCGCAAGATCTCGACGCGCTCGAGCGTGTCGATGTCGGAGTGCAGGTAGCGGACCTTGACCCCGAGCTCGCGGTAGTACTCGGTCAGGTCTTCGGCCATGCGCTTGGTGAGGGTGGTGATGAGCACGCGCTCGCCGCGGGCGATGCGCTGCTTGATCTCTTCGTAGAGCACGTCGACCTGGCCGGCGACGGGCCGGACGTGGATGATCGGGTCGAGCAGGCCCGTGGGGCGGATGATCTGCTCGACGAAGGTGCCCTCGCTCTTCTGCAGCTCGTACTCGCCGGGGGTGGCCGAGACGAAGAGCGTGTGCCGCATGTGCCGCTCGAACTCTTCGAACTTGAGGGGCCGGTTGTCGAGCGCGCTCGGCAGGCGGAAGCCGAACTCGACCAGGGTCTCTTTGCGGGCGCGGTCGCCGCGGTACATGGCGCCGAGCTGGGGCACGGTCTGGTGCGACTCGTCGATGACGAGCAAGAAGTCGCGCGGGAAGTAGTCGATGAGCGTCGGGGGCGGGTCGCCCGCGGCGCGGCCCGACAGGTGGCGCGAGTAGTTCTCGATGCCCGGGCAGAAGCCCATCTGCTCGAGCAGCTCGAGGTCGTAGGTCGTGCGCTGCTCGAGCCGCTGCTTCTCGAGGAAGCGCCCGGCCTTGTCGAAGTCGTCGAGCCGCGCGCGCAGCTCTTCGCGGATCGAGCCGATGGCGCGGCGCATCGCCTCCTGCGGGGTGACGTAGTGCGAGCCCGGGAAGATGGTGTACTCGCCGAGGCTCTTTCGGACCTTGCCGCGCAGCGGGTCGACCTCGCGGATGGCCTCGATCTCGTCGCCGAAGAACTCGACCCGCACGGCCGTCGCCTCCTCGTAGGCGGGGAAGATCTCGACGACGTCGCCGCGCACGCGGAAGGTGCCGCGGTGGAAGTCGACGTCGTTGCGCTCGTACTGCACGTCGACGAGCCGGCGCAGGAGCTCGTCGCGCCGCAGCTGCTCGCCCGCCCGCAGCGGGATGACGAGCCCGTGGTAGCTCTCGGCCGAGCCGATGCCGTAGATGCAGCTCACCGACGCGACGATGATGACGTCGGACCGCGAGAGCAGCGACTGGGTGGCCGCGTGGCGCATCCGGTCGATGGCGTCGTTGATGAGCGCGTCTTTCTCGATGAACGTGTCGCTCGAGGGGATGTAGGCCTCGGGCTGGTAGTAGTCGTAATACGAGACGAAGTACTGGACGGCGTTGTTCGGGAAGAGCTCGCGCATCTCGCCGTAGAGCTGGGCGGCGAGCGTCTTGTTCGGCGCGAGGATGAGCGTCGGCCGCTGCAGCGCTTCGATGACGTGCGCGACCGAGAAGGTCTTGCCCGAGCCGGTGACGCCGAGGAAGGTCTGGTGCTGCTGGCCCGCCCGGAAGGCGGCGACCATCTGCTCGATCGCCCGCGGCTGGTCGCCCCGGGGCACGAATTTCGAGACGATTTCGAAGGGGCGGTCCATCGTAGCCGGGTTTTATGGCGCAGCGGCCCCGGCCCCGCAACCGACGGCGGCGGGGCGCTCGGGGCGCGGGCGGCCTTCGGGGCGGCCCATTCGGGGACCCGGCCGACTCGGGGGCACGGCCGACTCGGGGGCACGGCCGATTCGGAGGCCCGGCCGACTCGGGGGCACGAAAGGGGCTCCGGAGCCAGGGCAGCCGTGAGGGGCAACCGGGGCGGGGGCTCAACCAGCGGGGGCCCCGCCCTCTGGACGCGCCCGCGCGGGCCCGGCCGCCGCCCGAGGCCGCCGCCCGAGGCCGCGGGGGGTGGGCCGCGGCGAGGCCCCGGGCGACGGTAAGGACGCGGGCTCGGCCGCGGCGGCCTTCTTCGAGCCGCGCTTGGCGGGCGCGGGGGCGGGCGCGGGGGTCGCGGGCTTGGCCGCGGCCTTCGGACGGCGCAGGCGCTCTTTCTTCTTCACCTGCGCCTTTTTGCGCTTCATTTTCATCGAGTTGCGTCGGTCGTGCTTTCCCATGGGGCGGCACGAGTAGAGCGATTTTCGGCCGGGGGCAAGTCGGCCGGCGTGCCCTCGCCGCGCTCGGGGGCGCGGGCGGCGGCGGCGAGGTCGACGTAGAAGCGCGAGCCCTTGCCCACCTCGCTCTCGACCGAGAGCCGGCCGCCGAGGGCCTCGGCCAGGTTCTTGACGATGGCGAGGCCGAGGCCGGTGCCGCCCTCGGCGCGCGAGCGGCCCTTGTCGGCGCGGTAAAAGCGCTCGAAGAGGCGCGGCAGGTGCCGCGCCTCGATGCCGGGGCCGGTGTCGGCGACCGCGAGGCGCACCGAGCCGCCGCGCCGCTCGGCCGAGAGCGTGACCGCGTCGCCGGGGCGCGAGTACTTGATGGCGTTGTCGACCAGGTTCGACAGGATGCGCTCGAGCGCGCGCGCGTCGGCCTCGACCGCGAGCGAGGGGTCGCCGCCGGCCGAGCCGAGGGCGATGCCCTTCTTCTCGGCGGCGTGCGCGTGCAGCGAGACGGCCGAGTCGAAGGCCTCGGCGACGCCGAGCGGCCGCACGACGAGGTCGAGCCGGCGGGCGTCGAGGCGCGAGAGCTCGAGCAGGTCCTCGACGAGCGCGTAGAGGCGCGCGGCGTTGCGGCCGATGATGCCGACGAACTCGCCGGAGGCCTGCGGGTCGGCGAGGGCCCCGTCTTCGAGGGTCTCGGCCGCGGCGCGGATGGCCGCGATGGGCGTGCGCAGCTCGTGCGAGACGTTGGCGACGAAGTCGCGCCGCATGCCCTCGAGGCGCCGGAGGTCGGTCACGTCGTAGAGCACCGCCACGACCCCCTGCGCCGCCGGCCGCCGCAGCGGGGCCGCGCGCACGCGCACCTTGCGCACCTCGAGCCCCCCGAGCTCGATCTCGGCGCCCTCGGGGCGCCCCTCGAGCAGCACGCG
Source organism: Polyangiaceae bacterium (assembly GCA_035762175.1). Lineage (GTDB taxonomy): Bacteria > Myxococcota_A > Polyangia > Polyangiales > Polyangiaceae > DASTPP01. The sequence goes on from DASTPP010000427.1 coordinate 22,033, forward strand.
CTGCAAGAGCTCGGCGAGCTCGCCGTTGCGGATCGCCTCGATCGGGCGGCGGCCGATCGGCGAGGGGCTCATCGGCGTCAGCTCGCGCAGCGCGCCGTTGGCGAGCACGATGCGGCCGGCGCCGTCGGTCACGAGCACGCCCTCCATCATCGTCTCGAGGATGCTCTCGAGCCGGTCGCGCTCGTCGGCCAGGCGCGCGAGCGTGGCCGACAGGCCGCCGCCGAGCCGCTCGAGCGAGCGGGCCAGGTCGTCGACGGCCTCGGGCGGAGGCGCCTCGGAGGCCGGCCCCTCGCCCGGGCCGAGGCCGCCGAGCAGCGTGCGCGCGCTCTGCCGCAGCGGCGCGATCTGCCGCTCGGCGAGCCGCCCGAGCGCGCGGGCGACGAGGGCGCTCGCGGCGAGCGCGAGCGCGAGGGCGGCGCCGAGCGAGGCGGCCGGGGGCAGGGGCGCGCGGGCGGCGAGGGCGGCGGCGAGGGCGGCGGCGAGGCAGCCGCCGAAGGCCGCGGGCGCGAGCGGCGGGGCGCGCCGGGGCGGCGCGGGCGGGCCCGCCGCGGGGGGCGGGCGGCCGGACGGGGCGGGCGGGCGGCTAGGCGAGCTCATCGGGCGAGTCGGCGAAGCGGTAGCCGACGCCGCGCACGGTCTGGATGAAGGCGCCGCCGCGCCCGAGCTTCTCGCGCAGGCGCTTGACGTGCGTGTCGACGGTGCGCGTCTCGACGTTCAGGTGGATGCCCCAGACGTCGTTGAGCAAGGTCTCGCGCGTCTGCACGCGGTTGCGGCGGCTCAGCAGCGTCGTCAGCAGGCGGAACTCGATCGCCGTGAGCTGCACCTCCTGGCCGTCGACGAACACGCGGTGCGCGGCGGCGTCGACGCGCAGCGGGCCGAACTCGAGCTCGGCCTCGGGCGCCGCCGCCTCGGCGCCGCGGCGCAGGATGGCCCGCACGCGCAGGATGAGCTCGCGCACGCTGAAGGGCTTGACGACGTAGTCGTCGGCGCCGACCTCGAAGCCGACGATGCGGTCGATCTCTTCGCCCTTGGCCGTCATCATGACGACGGGCACCTGCGCGGTGCGCGCGTCGCCCTTGAGCGTGCGGCAGATCTCGGTGCCCGCGACGTCGGGCAACATCAGGTCGAGCAGCACGAGGTCGGGCGGCTTCGACTGCGCCATGCGCAGCCCCTCGCGGCCGCGCGCGGTGCTCGCGACCTCGTAGCCCGCCTGCCGCAGGTTGTAGTCGAGCACGCGGACGAGGTCGGGCTCGTCCTCGATGATGAGAATGCGCTGCATCGCCATGAGGGCCTCCACGGGGGCGTAGGGCCCCCGCGCGGCGGCGGCCCGGCGCCCCACCCAATCGGGATCTACGAGACCGCGGGATTCGGGTCGCCGCAAGGGACGCGTCGGGCCCGCAGCGTAGGCGGCCCGCGTGACGGGCGGGTGACGGGCGCGGGGCGCGGCCGAGGCGGGCGGCGCCCCTTCGGCGACGGCGGCGCGGCGGGCCCGGCCGCGGGCCGCTGGGGCCGGGGCGGCGGGCGCGTGCGACGGGCCGGCGGGCGCGTGCGACGGGCGGGCTTAAGCCCGAGCCGGACGAGGCGCCTTCGAGCGCGGGCGCCTTGCCGCGCACCTCGAGGCGGTAGCGGCTGTTGGCGGTCTCGACGTAGTAAATGTCTTTACCAGCCACCTTGAGGACGCGACGCACGGGCGTCGTGACGTACTCGTGCATGCCGTCGAAGAACTCGACCACGATCACCGAGCCCTTGCGGGGCGTTCGGACGAGTCGACCGACGATGGCCCGGGTGCCTCGACCGAGCTTGACGAGAACGACGTGCACGATTTGTCAGGCTAGCATGATGACCTGCCACGTCTAGCCCCTTTCCCTACGCGGCCGCGGGCTTTTGTGCTGCCGGAAAAATGGGGATTTGAGCCCCCAGGGCGCGTGTGCGGGGGCCGGGCTCGCCCGGGCGGGGGCGGCGGGGGCCGTGGGCGCGGCGCGACGGCCGGCGGCGGCGCGAAAGAAGCGCTTAAGCAAGCCAAAGAAGCCAAGTCAAGCCCAAGCTCGCGAGCGCCGGAGCGGCCCGTCCGGCGGGGCGGCTGCTGCAACGCTCAGGCCAAAACGGCCTTTTTTGTGCTTTTTCGGGCCCTCGGCGCCCCCGCGACGGGCGCGCCCCTGACAGCCCTGTCGCGCGGCGCGGCGGCCGGCTCGAGCCGGTCGGCGAGGCGCAGCGCGGCAACGAGGGCCGAGGGGTCGGCCTCGCCGCGGCCGGCGATGTCGTAGCCGGTGCCGTGGTCGACGCTGGTGCGCACGAAGGGCAGGCCGAGCGAGACGTTCACCGCGTCGCCGAAGCTCGTCAGCTTGAGCGCGATGGTCGCCTGGTCGTGGTACATCGCGACGACGCCGCCGAAGCGCCCCTCGCGCGCGCGGCGGAAGGCGGTCTCGGCGCCGACGGGCCCGACGAAGCGCGCGCGCAGGCCCGCCGCCGCCGCCCGCCGCTCGGCCAGGGCGAGCGCGGGGGCGATGCGCGTCGCCTCTTCGTCGCCGAGCAGCCCCCCCTCGCCCGCGTGCGGGTTGAGCGCCGCGACGGCCACGAGGGCGTCTTTCTGCGGGCGCAGCCGGCCGAGCAGCCACGCGAGCCAGAAGGCGGCCGAGGCCACGCCCTCGGGGCGCACCGCGCGCGGCACGCGGGCGAGCGGCAGGTGCGTCGTGACGAGCGAGGTGACGAGGCGCGGCGACCAGAAGGCCATGACGACCTCGCGCGCGCCCGAGCGGTCGCGCAGGTGCTCGGTGTGCCCGCGGAACGCCGCCGCCCCCGGGGCGCCGCTCGCGGCGATGGCCGCCTTGCTGACGGGCCCGGTGACGAGGGCGCGGGCGCGCCCCGAGCGCACGAGATCGAGCGCGGCGTCGACCCACGCGAGCTGGGCCGCGCCCCCCGCGGGGCTCGGGCGGCCGGGGCGGCGGTCGGCCGCGGCGAGCGCGGGCCCGGGCTGCACGATCGCGTCGGGCGCGAGCTCGACGCCGCGGGCGCGGGCGAGCCCGAGGAGCTGGCGGCGGTCGCCGACGAGCACGAGCGGGCGCCGGTAGAGCGCGGCGGCGCGCACGGCGATCTCGGGGCCGATGCCCGAGGGGCAACCGACCGACAGGGCGAGCGGCGAGGGGGCGGGCGGCATGGCGGGCGGGGCTAGGGGCGCGGGGCGCCGTCGGGCGCCTCGGCGGCGAGCTTGTAGCCGGCGCCGCGCAGCGTCTCGAGCGGGAAGGCGGCGCCGAGCTTGGCGCGCAGGCGCCGGACGTGGATGTCGACCGTGCGCGGCCCCCCCTCGTAGTCGGCGCCCCAGACGCGCGCGAGCAGCTGCTCGCGCGTCTTGACCCGGCCGCGGTTCTCGCAGAGGAACGCGAGCAGCGCGAACTCTTTCGCCGTCAGCGAGACCGGCCGCCCCTCGACGCTCACCTCGCGCGCCGAGCGGTCGATGACGAGCGCGCCGACCTTGACGCGCTCCTCGTTGGAGAACTCGCTGCGGCGCCACTCGAGCATGCGGATGCGGGCGTAGAGCTCGACGGGCAGGTAGGGCACGAGGGCGAAGTCGTCGAAGCCCGACGAGGGCTCGAGCCTCGCGACCTGCGCCTGCGTGAGCGCGACGAGCGCCCCGGCGCGCTCGAGGCGCGGCTCGCGGCGCAGCGCGCGCAGGGCGGCGGTCGCGAGGTCGGGCCGGTCGAGCGCCTCGACGACGAGCGCGCGCACGGCGGCCTCCGCGCCCCCGGGGCCGGCGAAGAGGCCGCCCGGGTCGTCCCAGAGGTCGAGCGTGCGCACCTCGGCCCCGAGCTCGCGCAGGAGGGCGGCGGCGCCGTCTTCGCGGGCGAGCGAGGGGCCGTGGCCGACGACGGCGACGAAGCGGGGGGTCACGGCACGGCGCCCATAGCACGGCCCGCCCGCGGGCGAGAGGGCCCGGTGGGCGGGCGCCGCGCCTCAGCCGAGGCGCGTGCCGCCGACGGTGATGCGGCCGATCTTGATCGTGGGGCAGCCGACGCCGACGGGCACGCTCTGGCCGTCCTTGCCGCAGGTCCAGATGCCGTCGCTCACCTCGACGTCGTGGCCGAGCATGACCACGTCGCGCAGCGTCTCGGGGCCGTTGCCGATCAGGTTCACGCCCTTGAGCGGCGCGGTGATCTTGCCGTCTTCGATGAGGTAGCTCTCGGTCAGCGAGAAGACGAAGTCGCCGTTCGAGATGTCGACCTGGCCGCCGCCGAACTTCTTGGCGAACACGCCGCGCTTGACGCTCTTGACGATCTCGTCGGGGTCGTGGGGCCCGGCGAGCAGGAGCGTGTTGGTCATGCGGGGCATCGGCGGGCAGGCGAAGCTCTCGCGCCGGCCGTTGCCGCTCGGCGCGCGGCCGAAGTGGCGCGACGAGAGCCGGTCGTGCATGTAGTCGGCGAGCACGCCGCGCTCGATGAGCACGCTCTTGCCGGGCTCGACGCCCTCGTCGTCGACGTTGATCGAGCCGCGGCCCTGGGCGAGCGTCGCGTCGTCGACCACCGTGCAGAGCTCGCTGGCGACCGGCTGCCCGACGCGGCCCGTGTAGTTGCTCGTGCCCTTGCGGTTGAAGTCGGCCTCGAGCCCGTGGCCCACCGCCTCGTGCAAGAGGATGCCGCTGTCGCCCGGCGCCAGCACCACCTCCATCTGCCCGGCCGGCGCCTCGCGCGCCTCGAGCATCGCCACGGCCTGCCGCGCCGCCTCGCGCCCGTGGTGCTCGGCGCCCTTCGCGTCGAAGTAGCCCATGCTGACGCGGCCGCCGCCGCCCGACGAGCCCTCTTGCCGCTTGCCGCCCGACTCGGCGATGGCGCGCACCGAGATGCGCAGCATCGGCTGCAGGTCGCGCGCGAGCCGCCCGTCGCTCGTCGCCACCATCACCTCGCGCAGCTCTTCGGCGAAGCTCGCCTCGGCCTTGACGACGCGCGGGTCGTAGGCGTACGCCGCCTTCGCCGCCGCCTCGAGCAGCGCGCGCTTGTCGGCCCCCGGCGTCTCGATCGAGGGCCGCGGCAGGTCGTAGCGCCGCGGCAGCGAGACCGGCTTGAGCGCCACCGGCGCGGGCGCCCCGCCGCCCGAGGCGATCTGCGCCGCCGTCTCGGCCGCGCGCCGCATCGCCCCCTCGTCGAGGTCTTCGACGTAGGCGTAGCCCGTCGCGTCGCCGCGCTGCACCCGCACCCCGAGCCCGAGCGAGACGCCGCGCGAGGCGCTCTTCAAGATGCCCTCGTCGTAGAGCATGCCGCCGCCGGCGCGGTACTCGAAAAACAGGTCGGCGTAGTCGCCGCCCCGGCCCAGCGCCAGCGCGAGCAGCCGCTCGCAGGTGGCCGCGTCGACCGCCGCCGCCCCGCCCGGCCCGAAGGGGGCGCGATACGATGCACGTTGCGTCATGGCCCCAACCTTAGCCCGGTTGCCCCCCGAACGCAGCCCGGCCGTCGCCGCGGCGCCCCGGCGCGATCTCGCCCGCGGCGCCCGGCGCCCGGCGGGCCGAGCGCCCCGGGCGGCCGCCCCCCGGCGGGCCGAGCGCCCCGGGCGGCCGCCCCCCGCTCGCGCTTGACCTTCGCGGCCGCCGCGGCCCAGAGTGGCCCCCGCCCATGCTCGACGCCCTGCCCCTCGCCTTGCACGTCGCCTCGAACCTCGTCTGGATAGGCTCGCTGCTCGCCGTCGGCCTCCTGCTCGCGCGCGGCCCGGGCTCGGTCGCCGAGCGGGGCGCCGCCGCCGCCGCCGTCTACCGCGGCCTCGCGGTGCCCGCCTTCGTCGCCTCCTTCGTCCTCGGCCTGCTGCAGCTCGGCCTGCGCCCCGCGTACTACCTCAAAGAGACGCACTTCATGCACGCGAAGCTTCTGCTCGCGCTCATCGTCATCGCCCTGCACCACGTGCTCGGCGCCCGCGCCCGGCGCGCGGCCGCCTCGGGCGCCGCGGCCGACGTCGGCCCCGCCGGCGCGCTCACCGCCGGCATCGGCGTCTGCGCCCTGCTCGCCGTCCTGGTCGTCGAGCTCAAGCCCTTCTGAGCGCCGCGCCCGCCCCCGAGCGCGCGACGGCGCGCCCTCAGTCGAGCTCGGTCCGAAAGGTGCGCCCGGGCGGGCGCTTCGCGCCCTCTTGCGACGCGCGCGGCGCTGCGGTCGGGGGCGCGGGCGCGGGCGTGGCGACCGCCACCGGCGGACCGCCCTGAGGCTCGTGCCCCCTGCCCCGCGGCGGCGGGGGCGGCGGCCGCTTGGGGTCGTGCTTCGTGGTGACGGGCGAAGAGCGCCCCGTGGCCGGCGCCGCGGGCGCGCGCCCGGAAGGGGCGGCGGCAGGGGGCGACAGCGCGGCCGCCGAGCCGCTCGCCGGCGCGGCCGAGGGGTCGCCCGCCGGCTCGGCGGACGCCGCGGGCGCGCTCGGCGACGGGGGTGACGCAGTCTCGTCGGCGTTGACGCCCGAGACCTCGACCGACGTCGACTCCGAGCGCGAGCCGCTGCCCTTCTGGCTCAGCGTCAAGACCAGGACGAGCGAGCCGGCGGCCGCGAGCGTGGCCGTGCCCAGCAGCACGCTCACCCAGAACATCGCGCGCCCGCCGGCTGGCGGCGCCGGGGCCGGGGCGGCGGTGGGCTCGACCGCGATGTAGCGGCCGGACTGCGCCACGAAGGGCCCCGTCTGCTGCACCCCGAAGGGGCCGGTCGGTTGCGTCGGGAAGCCACCCGACTGCGCCGCGTAGCCCCCGGTCTGCCCCACGTAGCCGCCCGGCTGCGCCGGATAGCCCCCGCTCAGGTGCCCGGGCAGGCCCGGCCGGAGCGTGAGGCCCGACGACCCGCCGTGCATGTCGAGCGGGTGGACGCCATCGGCCGGCGTCGCCCCCCGCGGCCTGCCCTGGGCGTGCTGCGCCGAGCCCGTCTGGGCCCAGGCGACCCCCGTCAGCGGGGTCGGCAGGCCCGTCGCCGACGCGAGCAGGTTCAGGTCTTGCGGCCCCGTGCCGGGCAGGCCGGCCAGGCCGCGGGGCGAGGCGGGGTTGCGCACCCGCTCGCTGACGTAGCGCTGCACCGCGAGCCGCCGCTGCTCGCGCCGCTCGCGGAAGAGCGAGCGCATCAGCTCGCCGACGGCCTCCTGGGGGGGCACCGGGTAGCTGCGCAGGGCGGCCGCCGCGAGCGCTTCGCGCATCTCGCGCGCGGTCTGGAAGCGCGCGCCCGGGTCGCGCTCGAGCGCGCGCGAGACCACCGCGTCGAGCCCCGGGTCGAAGTTCGGCACGACCGACGAGACCGGCGGCAGCGGGCCGCCCGTGACGCGCTTGAGGCACTCGTTGAGCGTGCCGGAGAAGAGGCGCGTGCCGGTGAACATCTCCCACAGCACGATGCCGAAGACGAAGAGGTCGGCCCGCCGGTCGACCGGCAGGCCCATCAGCTGCTCGGGCGCCATGTACGAGGGCTTGCCCTTGACCGTGCCCGTCTGCGTCTGCGCGCTCTGCGTCGCCGCCTTGGCGATGCCGAAGTCGAGCAGCTTGACCACGCCCTCGTAGGTCAAAAAGATGTTGTGCGGGCTCAGATCGCGGTGCACCACGTTGAGCGGCGTGCCGTCGTAGTCGCAGAGCTCGTGCGCGTAGTCGAGCCCCGAAAGCGAGTCGAGCGCGACGCGCACCCAGAGCCCCGGCGGCACCGAGAAGCCCGCCTCGCGCACCCGCTTGATGAGCCGGTCGAGGGGCTGGCCCTCGAGGTACTCCATTACCAGGTAGTGCTTGCCCTCTTCGACGCCGACCTCGTTGGTCTGCACCACGTTCGGGTGGTTCAGCCGCGCCGCGAGCCGCCCCTCGTCGAGGAACATCGCCCGGATGGCCTCGTAGGCCGCGAAGTCTTCGCGCAACAGCTTCACGACCACGAGCTTGCTGAAGCCCGTCGGCCCGCTGAGCAGCGCGAGGTACACCTCGCCCATGCCCCCGCGCCCGATGCGCTCGAGGAAGTGGAACTTGCCGAGCGAGCTGCGCGGCGGCTCGGCCTGCGTGTAGGCCGAGGACAGCTCGTCGCGCCCCGCGTCGGCCTCGGGTTCGAGCGTCGCCGTCGGCGCGGGGCTGGTCGCGTACGAGCGCAGCCCCGACGACCACGCGTCCGCCGACGTCGGCTCGGAGGGGGCGCCGCCGGGGGCCGAGCCCGCGGCCTCGGGCCCGTTCTGCCTCGCCGATTTCGTCATGACACGTCCCCCAGGGTGCCCCGCAAGCAGCGCCCGCCTTCGTTGCATGCCCCCGCGCACCGAGGTTTCGTGACTCTCGGTGGGCGAGAAGGCGGGCGAGCTTCCCACATGTAGGGCCCTACATCTTGATTAGGGATGGGGCCCGCCGTCAATCAAAAGGTCGAGTTGCTTGGACGAAAGTGGAAATAGCAAGCCGACCTGCACCCGCCCGGCGGCCTCGTCGTACGGGCCGAGGGGGGCGCGAGCTCCCTTTGGTTCGGCTCCCGGGGGTCGTACGAAAATGTCGGCGAACGCAAGGGTTTAGCAGGTAGTATGCGCCTTCGATGACAGGCCCCCTCGCCCGCCACCCCCGCCGCCACCTCGGCAGCCACGGGCTCCTGGCGGCCGCACTCGCCGCCCTCGTCGGCCTCACCGCCCCCGGGGCCCGGGCCCAAGAGATCTCTGACGAGGCGCGTCAACACTTTCGCGCCGGCGTCAATTACCTGCAGGACCCGGACGGCGAGCGTATCGAAGAGGCTTATGTTGAGTTCAAGCGGGCGTACGAAATCTCCAAATCTCCCAAAGTTCTCGGCAACATCGGTCTCTGCGCCATCCGCCTCGAACGCGATGGCGAGGCGCTCGACGCTTACACGCGCTATTTGAGCTCGGCGACCGGCATCACGGCCGAAGAGCGCGAGCAGATCGAGCGCGATCTGCAGACGCTGACCGCGAGCGCGGTGCGCCTGACGATCACGGCCGACGTGAAAGAGGCCACGATCGTCGACGCGCGCTACCCCGTCCGGGGCGCCCCGGTGACCAACCGCTACGCGTTGCGCGACGGCAAGGCCGAGATCATCGTGCGGGCGGGCCACCACGTCGTGCGGCTGCAGACCGAGGGGTCCGACCGGGGCCAGTGGCAGTTCGACGCCCTCGGCGGCACCGCCCAGAGCAAACATTTTCAGGTCACGAAGCCCGCCGCCGGCCCCGAGCCGGCCGCCGGCCCCGGGGGCGGCGCGCCCGTCGTGCCCTGGGTGCTGGTGGGGGTCGGCAGCGCGGCCCTGATCGGCGGCGGCGTGACGGGCTTTTTGACGCTGCGCAACGAGAGGGACCTCGAAAAGCTCTGCCCCGACGACTTGTGCCCGCTCGGCTCGGACTACGAATCGAAGAAAAGTTCGACGAAGACGCTCGCCCTGACGACCGACGTCCTTCTGATCAGCGGCGGGGTCATGGCGGCCGTGGGGGCCGGCTGGCTCCTCTTCGGCTCGAAGGGCGCGACGAAGGGGGCGACCTCGGGTATGGTTGTAGGAGGCGCGGCCTGCACCCCCGGCGGCTGCGCGGCGACGATTGGTGGCCGGTTTTTAACCTTCGCCGAAAGTTCCTTCCCATGCAACGAACGCCCTGGCCTGCACGCGCCCTCGCCGCCGCCCTCCTTATCGCCCCGGGCTGCACCACCATCACCGACGTCGACCGCTTCCAGGGGTCGCTCGAAGACCCGAGCAACCCTTACATGTCCCTGGTGTTCGGGATCGAAGGCATGGAGGCCAACCACGTGCAGAAGTACTTCGAGCTGCGCCTGGTCGACAGGAACAACGCGCCGCAGTTCGTGGCCGTGGCCCAGCCCTTCGACGACGAAGACGAGGCGATCTTTAACATCCCGAACGTGGCGCTGCGATCGAAGCTCGCCGACTATCGGCTCGACTTCTTCGGCGACATGAACGGTGATGCCTTGTTCAACTACGAAGACGTCGTCAACCCGCAGGGCGGTCTCATCGACGGCGACCACGCCTGGCGCGTGCGCAACCTCGGCCCCGACAACAATCAGTTCAAGCGCCGCCGGGGCACCAACGTGCTCGAGATCCACTACCTGCACAACTACGAGTTCGAAGACCTGTCGCAGCCGGCGCTCAAGCCCGCCGGCGGCAACGCCACGATCGAGCTGACGGGGCTCGAAGAGTTTCAGAACAAGCGGTTGCAGGTGCGCATCAGCACGCTCGACGGCGACACGCTGCACACCGTCGGCATCTTCCGCGTCGGGCGCGTGCGGTCGACGGAGATCACGGGCGAGCTCGCGGGCATCATCATCGAGAGCCAGCCCTACCAGATCGAAGTCTACGTCGATGGCAACGGCAACCGCCGCTACGATAACCCCGCCGAAGCCGAGGGGGGCGACTTCGGCTGGTACTTCGAGGCGACGGCCGTGAACAACCAGCTACGCGTCGCCTTCAACCCGCAGAACGCCGGCCCCCGGAACGTCAGCGTCGGGGAGCCCTAACGGCGGGGGGGCGCCCCGGGCCGGGCGCTCAGGCCGCGGGGGGCAGCGCGGGGGGCGAGGCGAAGAGGCGCCCGAGGGCGCGCACCATCGGGGCGACGTCGGCGGCGGCGGCCATCTCGCGGCACGAGTGCATCGAGAGCATGGGGTTGCCGACGTCGACCGTGCGCAGGGCCGCCTGGGCGGCGGTGATGGGGCCGACGGTGCTGCCGCAGGGCATGTCGTTGCGGGCGACGAAGCGCTGGGGCGCGACGTCGACGGCGCGGCAGAGCGCCTCGAAGGCGGCGGCCGAAGGCGCGTCGGTGGCGTACGACTGGTTGACGTTGATCTTGATGACGGGCCCCGCGCCGAGCTGGGGCGCGTGCCGCTCGTCGTGCTTGTCGGCGTAGTTGGGGTGCTGCGCGTGCGCCATGTCGGCCGACACGAGGAACGACCGCGCCGCCGCGCGCGCCATCGCCTGGGCGCCGGCGTCGGGGTAGGCCGTGGCGAGGCGCTCGAGCACGCTCAAGAGAAAGCGCGAGGCGGCGCCGTGGGCGCTGCGGCTGCCCACCTCTTCGTGGTCGTAGAGGGCGACGACGCGGGTCTGGGCGGGCCCCGGGGGGGCGGCGACGAGGGCCGAGAGGGCGGCGTGGCAGCTCGCGAGGTTGTCGAGGCGGGGGGCGAAGAGCAGGGCGCCGCCCTCGCCGCCGCGGGCCGGGGGCTGGGTGTCGTAGAGGCAGAGGTCGAAGGCGAAGATCTCGTCGGGCCGGGCGTGCGCCCCCTCGCGGCCGAGCCGCTCGGCGAGCCGCTCGCGCAGGCCGCCCTCGCCGCCGAGGGCCCAGAGCGGCGAGAGGTGCTTCTGGGGGTTGAGCACGAGCCCGGTGCGGTTGACCTCTCGGTCGAGGTGAATCGCGAGGTTGGGGATGCGGCAGAGCGGCTCGTCGAAGCGCACGAGGCGGGTCTCGCCGGAGGCGAGGGTGACGCGGCCGGCGATCGACAGGTCGCGGTCGAGCCAGGTCGACAGCAAGACGCCGCCGTAGACCTCGACGGCGAGCTGGCGCAGGGCGCCCGACCGGAAGTCGCCGGCGGGCTTGACGCGCAGGTTGGGCGAGTCGGTGTGGGCGGCGACGGCGACGAAGCCGGCCTTCGCGGGGGGCTCGCCGCCGACCTCGAAGGCGACGAGGGTGCCGCCGCCCCGCACCACGTAGCCCTTGAGCCCCGGGGCGACGGGCCAGGGCTCGCGCTCGTCGAGGGGCGAAAAGCCCGCGGCGGCGAGGCGCCGCTCGGCCTCGGCGACGGCGTGGTAGGGCGTCGGCGAGGCGGCGATGAAGGCGAGCAGATCGTCGGCCGGGTCGCGGGGGGCGCTCATGGCCGGGTACTATACTGCGGCGCGGCGCCCGGAGGGGCGCGGCGCGCGCGCCCGGGGCCCCTCGCCCCGGGGCGCGCCGAAAGGAGAGCCATGCGAACGCTGAAGGGCAAGACCGTGTTCATCACCGGCGCGAGCCGGGGCATCGGCAAGGCGATCGGCCTGCGCGCCGCGCGCGACGGGGCCAACGTCGTCGTCGCCGCGAAGACGGCCGAGCCGCACCCGAAGCTGCCGGGCACCATCCACACGGCCGCGCGCGAGATCGAGGAGGCCGGCGGGCGCGCCCTCGCGCTCGCCGTCGACGTCCGCGACGAGGGCCAGGTGCAGGCCGCGGTCGCCGAGGCGGTCGCCCGCTTCGGCGGCATCGACGTGCTCGTCAACAACGCCTCGGCCATCAGCCTCACCGGCACGCTCGAGACGCCGATGAAGCGCTACGACCTCATGCACCAGATCAACACGCGCGGCACCTTCCTGTGCTCGCAGGCCTGCCTGCCGCACCTCCTGAAGGCCGAGAACCCACACGTCTTGAACCTGTCGCCGCCGCTGAACCTGAGCGAGCGCTGGTTCGGCCCCCACGTCGCGTACACCATGGCCAAGTACGGCATGAGCATGTGCGTGCTCGGCATGGCGGCCGAGTTCCGGTCGGCGGGGGTCGCGTTCAACGCGCTCTGGCCCCGCACCACCATCGACACGGCCGCCGTCGGCATGCTCGGCGGCGACGACATGCGGCGCCGCTCGCGCACGCCCGAGATCATGGCCGACGCCGCGCACCTCATTCTCACCCGCCCCGCGCGCGAGTTCACCGGCCGCTTCTGCGTCGACGAAGACCTCCTGCGCGAGGCGGGCGTCGCCGACTTCGCGAAGTACCGCGAGCCCGGCACGCGCGAAGAAGACCTGCTCGAAGACTTCTTTCTCTGAGCGCCGGGCCCCGGGCGCTCAGCGCGGCGCGAGCCGCAGGGCGCCCGGCGAGCCGCCGAGGGCGTCGACGACGCGCAGCGCGAGCGCGCCCCCGCGGTCGATCTCGACGAGGCCGAAGTTGAACCAGCGCTTGGCCGCGGCGAAGTCGCGCGGCGCGGCCCCGGCCCCCTCGGGGCCGAAGAAAAAGAGGCGCTCGGGGGCGAAGGTCGGGTCGAGCGCGCGCGAGGGGAAGAGCCCGGCCGCGGCCGGCCCCGCCATCGCCTCGTAGAAGACGAAGCCGGGGTGCTCGGCGAAGGGCGCGTAGCGCAGGGCCTGCGCGTAGTGCACGTCGGTCGTCAGAAAGAGCAGGTTCTTCACCGACGCGCGGGCGAACCCGCGCAAGAGCTCGCCGAGCTCGCGCTCGAAGCCCGTCGGCCCGAGGTGCCCCGCCCAGCCGTCGCGCGCCTGCTCGCCCGACGAGCCCGTGGGGGCCGAGAGCGGCACGCCCGAGACGACGACCTTCCAGGTGGCGTCGGACGCGGGCACCGCGCGCTCGAGCCAGGCGCGCTGCTCGGCGCCGAGCATGGTCTTCGGCGCCGGCCCGTTGTCGGCGGCCGCGTTGGGGTCGCGGCGCCCGCGCGTGTCGAGGAAGAAGACCTCGAGGTGCTTGCCCCAGCGCAGCGCGCGGTAGAGCGGCCCGCCGCCCGCGCCGGCCGACGAGAGGGGGTTGTAGGCGAGAAAGGCGCGCAGCCCCGCCGGCAAGAGCGCGTCGGCGATCGGGCGCGAGGGGTCGTAGGGGTCGGGGGCCGAGGGGCCGAAGTCGTTGGCGACCTCGTGGTCGTCCCAGACGGCGAAGTAGGGGGCGGCGGCGTGGAGCGCCTGGGCCGCGGGGTCTTCGCGGTTGTAGCGCCAGTGGGCGAAGAAGCCCTCGAGCGAGCGGGCGGGCCGGGGGCCCGGGGCCACCTGCGGGTTGCCGAAGGCGCCCGTCGGCTCGCAGGCGCCGTCGGCGTAGACCATGTCGCCGAGGGCCACCCAGAAGTCGGGGGCGCTCTGCTCGACCCGGCGAAAGATCGGGTAGCCCTCGACCCGGTCGCGGCACACGTTCTGGCCGCCGACGTCGCCGAGCCAGGCGAAGCGCAGCGGCTCGGGCGAGCCGGGCTCGGGCGCCGTGCGGAACCTGCCCTCGCGCGCCTCGCCCGGGCCGCGCGCGTCGGCGAACCAGACCCGGTAGGCGTAGGCCGCCCCGGGCTTGAGCCCCCGCAGCGAGAGCCGACCGGCGAAGTCGGTCTCGGCCCCGACTGCGACCGAGCCGCCCGCGACGTCGGGGCCGCCCGCCGCCTCGCGCACCAGGGCGTTCAGGCGCGTGCCCCGCGGCTCGCCGCCCCCGGCGCGCGCCCAGAGCGTCACCGACGAGGCGCCCGCCTCGGCCGAGGCGAAGGCGAAGACCGGTGGGCCCGCGGGCGGCGGAGGCGGCAGCGGGGGCGGGGCGGCGCGGGGGCGCGGCGGCGGCTCGCAGGCGCCGAGAGCGGCGGCGAGCGCGAGGGAGGCGGCGAGCCAGCCCGGGCGGGCGGCGAGGGCGGCGAGCCGGCCCGGGCGGGGCGCGGGAGCGGCGAGCCGGCCCGGGCGCGGGGCGAGGGCGGCGAGCCGACCCGGGCGGGGCGCGGGGGCTAGCTGCGGGCGCACCCGAGGCGCCTACCACGCCCGGCCCCCGGTCGGAAGGCGGGCCGGGCCCCGGCGGGTGCTATAGGCAGGGCCCATGACGAACGAGATGAAGGGCCAGACCTGCGTGGTGACCGGCGCGAGCGGCGGCATCGGCCGCGAGACCGCGCGGGCGCTCGCCTCGCGCGGGGCCCGGGTCGTGCTGGTCTGCCGCGACCGGGCGAAGGGCGAGGCCACCCGGGCCGAGCTCGGCGCGGGCGGGGGCGAGGTCGACCTCGAGCTTTGTGACCTGTCGTCGCAGGCGTCGATCCGCGAGCTCGCGGGCCGGCTCGAGCGCGCCCACGCGCGCATCGACGTGCTCGTCAACAACGCGGGCCTCATCATCCCCAAGCGCACGACCACCGCCGACGGCCTCGAGGCCACCTTCGCGCTCAACCACCTCGGCTACTTCCTGCTCACGACGCGGCTGCTCGACCTCTTGCGCGCGAGCGCCCCCGCGCGCATCGTCAACGTCTCGTCCGAGGCCCACCGGCGCGCGGCGCTCGACTTCGACGACCTGCAGTCCGAGCGGTCGTACGGCGCCGTCGACGCCTACTGCCGCTCGAAGCTCGCCAACGTCTACTTCACCTACGAGCTCGCCGAGCGCCTGCGGGGCAGCGGCGTGACGGCCAACTGCCTGCACCCCGGCGTCGTCGCGAGCGGCTTCGGCCGGCACGAGCCCGGGCTGCTGCGCGTGCTCGCCACGGTCGCGCGGCCCTTCTTGATCGACGAGGCGAAGGGGGCCAAGACCTCGGTCTACCTCGCCTCGTCGCCCGAGGTCGAGGGCGTGACGGGCAAGTACTTCGTGCGCGAGCGCGAGAAGCGCTCGTCGCCCGCCTCGTACGACGTCGGGGCCAGAAAGCGCCTCTGGGAGGCGAGCGAGGCGCTCACGGCCCCGAAGGGCTAGAGCGCCGACCGGACCATGCCCAGCCTTGGGCATGGTCCGGTCGAGCGGCTCTAGCTTGGAAGCAATTTCTCGAGCGCCGACCGGATTGGACGGTCGGCGCTCGAGCCCCGCCCGCGGGCCGCCCTCAGAGGCCGGCGAAGTAGGCGACGCAGCGGTACGCGATCGCGACGCGCCCCGCGCGCTCGTGGGCGTCGAAGAGCGCCGAGAGCCGCGCCCGCATCTCGCCGTCGCGGGGCTCGCCCGGCTTCGGCGCGCTCGCGGCCGAGCGCAGCCGCCCGACGAGGCCCTCGCGGTCGAGCGGCTGCTCGTGCCGGTAGTCGCGCCGCTCGGCGCCCCCGGCGTAGGACGCGACGAGCGCGTCGAACGACGAGGGGTCTTGGTTGAAGGCGGTGCCGGGGGCGAACTCGCAGGCGAGCGCGTGGTACTCGCGCATGAAGGGCGAGGCGTCGCGGTCGCCCACGTTCCAGACGAAGAGGGCGCGGCGGGGCGGGCGGGCGACGCGGCGCATCTCGGCGAGGGCCCCCTCGCGCTCGAACCAGTGCAGCGCCTGGGCCGCGACGACGAGGTCGGCCGAGGCGTCGGGCAGCGCCGTCGCCTCGGCCCGCCCGTCGACCGACACGAAGCCCGGCGCGCCCCCCAGCCTCTTCTCGGCCGCCTCGCGCATGGGCCCGTTCGGCTCGACGGCCAGCACGCGGTAGCCGCGCGCGAGCAGCGCCTCGGCGAAGAGGCCGGTGCCGGAGCCGATCTCGGCCACGTCGGCCGGGGGCGGCAGGCCGAGCGGCCCCGCGGCGAGTTCGTCGAAGAGCGCCTCGGGGTACGAGGGCCGGCTCCGCGCGTAGTCGCCCGCGCGCGGGCCGAAGAGCGAGGTCGCGTCGCTCACCGGACGCCCGCGTCGGCGAGGGCCCGGTCGACGGGCGAGATCGCGTCGCTCACCGGACGCCCGCGTCGGCGAGGGCCCGGTCGATGAGCTTCTTGAACTTGGGCAGCGGCTGCGCCCCGCCGAGGAAGTAGCCGTTGATGACGAAGGCGGGCGTGCCGCCGAGGTCGGCGTCGTCGGCGAGCTTCGAGTCGGCCTCGACGGCGGCCTTGTGCGTCCGCTCGTCGAGGGCCTGGCGGAACTTGGCCAGGTCGGCGCCCAGCTCGGCGGCGTACCGCTCGAGCGCGGGCCGCTCGAGCCCGCCCTCGGCCTGCTGCTCGTCGAAGAGCCGGTCGTGGAACTTCCAGAAGCCGTCGTTGCCCTTCTGCTTGTACATCTCGACGGCCGCCTCCGAGGCGAGCGGCGCGTTCTTGTGCATGGGCAGCGGCTTGTGGCGCCAGACGAGCTTCACCTTGTCGCCGTACTCTTCGAGAATCTGGGCGAGCGTCGGCTCGACCCGCGCGCAGAAGGGGCACTCGAAGTCGCTGAACTCTTGAATGACCACCTTCGCCCGGGCCCCGCCCCGGGAGGGCTGGTCCTTGCCGGGCGCCGGCACCTGCTTCTTCTCGGGCGGCGGCGGCCCCTTCGCCCCCTTCATGATCTCGTCGTAGATCTTGGCCTCGGCGACGCCCTTGGCGCGCAGCCCCTCGGCCTTCTTCAGCTCGTCGTCGATGACGGCCTGGAAGCGCTCGAAGGGCTGCGCCCCCTCGAGCCGCCGCCCGTTGACGAAGAAGTGCGGCGTGCCCTCGGCCTTCAGATCGTCGGCGAGCGCCTGGTCGGCCTCCATCTGGGCGCGGTACTTGTCCTTCGCGATCGCGTCCTTGACCTTGGCGACGTCGAGGCCCATCTCGCCCGCGATGCGCTCGAGGTCGGCGTCGTCGAGCGCGGGCGCCGAGGCGAAGATCTTGTCGTGCGCGTCCCAGAAGGCCTTGTCGCCCTTCTGCGCCCGCGCCTCGAGCGCCAGCGTCGCGGCCGGCTTCGCCCGCGGGTGGAAGGGCAAGGGCTCGTCCTTCCAGACCAGGCGGACCTTGTCGCCGTAGGCCTCGACCACCTTCTTGAGGGTCTCTTCGGCGCGCTTGCAGAAGGGGCACTGGTAGTCCGAAAACTCGACCACCGTGACGGGCGCCTTGGCCGGGCCGCGGACGGGCGAGCCGCCGACCGGCACCTTCCAGACGGTCTTGTCGTCTTCGGCCGGCTCGTCCGGCTCGGGCGCGTCGTCGGCCTCGTCGCCCTCGGCCTCGGCGTCGGGGCGGGCGGCGGCGGCGGCGCGGTTCTCGCGGGCGAGGGCGGCGTAAAGGGCGCGCGGCGCGGTGCCGGCGGCGAGCTTCGACCGGGCCTTCTCGATCTGGGCCTCGACGATCTCTTTGAACTTGTCGTAGGGCTGGGCGCCCGAGAGCTCGACGCCGTTGATGAAGAAGTGCGGCGTGCCCTCGACGCCGAGCTTGGCGGCGAGCTCGTGGTCGCGCTCGACCTTCTTCGCGACGGCCGGGTCGCTCTTGAACTTCTCGAACGTGGCCGCGTCGACGCCCGCCTCTTGCGCCCACCGGACGAAGTTCTCGGCCGTCAGCTCGCGCTGGTTCTTGAACGCGAGGGCGTGGAACTTCCAAAATGCGTCGGCCCCCTTGGCCGCGAAGACCGCCTGGGCGGCGACGGCCGCGGGCTTGGCGTTCTGGTGGAAGGGCAAGGGCTCGTGCTTCCAGACGTAGCGCAGCTGCTCGGGGCCGTAATTCTGCCGGAGCTGCGCGAGCGTCTCTTCGGCCCGCGCGCAGAAGGGGCACTGAAAGTCGGAGAAGATCACCACCGTCACCGGCGCCGTGCGCGCGCCCCGCGTGGGGTCGGCGGGGAGCACCGGCACGGCGGCGTCTTCTTCGCCCCCGGCGACGTCGGCGGTGACCGCGGGGCGGCCGAAGCGCTCGTCGACGCCGTACATGACGAGCATGCCGGCGAAGAACGAGAGCAGCGTCGCGAGCAAGGTGGTTCGTAGCGGCATCGGGCTCGACCTCTCTCTGTGGCCGGCGCGCCCGCGGGGGCGCGCCCGGGGCGCACGCCGCTCGCGGCCGCGGGCGGCGAAGGCCCCGGGGGCAGCTAGCACCGCCCGCGCCCGGCGCAAACGGCGCCCCCGGCCGGCCACGAGGCCCCCGGCCCCGGCCCGCGACGGGCCGAGTTCGGCCGCGACGGCTCCGCCCTACCCGAGGCAGAAGCGGGGTAGTAGCGTACCCGGCGCCCCCCGACCCATGCCCGCGCGCTCCCGCCAAGGCCGTGGCTCGCTCGCGCTCCTCGCCCTCGTCGCCCTGGGCTGCGGCCCCGGCGCCGACGCGGCGCGGACGCAGGCGAAGCCCGAGGCGCCCGCCGCCGAAGCCCCGAGCGCCGCCCCCGCCGAAGGGTCGGCCGAGCCCGCCGCGCCCTCGCCCCCCGCCCCGCCCCGCCCCGCCGGCACGACGCGCGTCCTGCGGCCCGCGTCGGCCCCCTTCGCCGCGCACCCCGAGGTGCTCGTGCACCTGCCCGAAGGCCTGCGCCCCGACCGGCCGCTCGCCCTCGTCGTCTTTCTGCACGGCTGGTTCGGCTGCGTCGACGTCGTCGCGGGCGACGCGTGGGCGCCCTGCCGCCCCGGCGTCGGGCCGCCGCGGGCCGCGATGGGCGTGGTGGGCGCCTTCGAGCGGGCGCGCGTCAACGCCCTGCTCGTCGTGCCCCAGCTCGCCTTCGACGCGCCCTCGAGCGACGGTGGGCGCCTCGAGCGCAAGGGCGGGCTGCGCGCGCTCGTCGCCGAGCTGCTCGCCGACGACGAGCTCGGACGCGCGCTCGGGCGCGGGCGCTCGCCCGACGACTTCGCCCGCGTGCTCTTGTTCGCCCATAGCGGGGCCTACGACCCGCTGGGCGCCCTGCTCGCGCAAGGCGGCCTCGAGGCGCACGAGGTGCACCTGCTCGACGCGCTCTACCAAGTGCCGACCTCGCTCGAGCGCTGGGCCCGCGCCTCGTCGAAGTCGCTCGCCTCGGGCGGCAAGCCCGCGCGGCGGCTGAGCGTCGTCTACACCGACCGCGAGAAGACGGGCCCCCGCAGCGTCGCGTTCTTTCACGACATCCTGTCGCCGCTGACCCCCGCCCGCCGCGGCGCCTTCGCCCTCGAATCGGCCTCGGGCGCGACGCCTGCCGAGGTCGAGCTCGCGCGCCCCTTCGTCCTCTTGCGCACGATGGCCACGCACGAAGACGTGCCGCGCGTCTTTCTCGGGCCCCTTTTGCGTAGCGCCGGCCTCGTCGAGTTGCCTCCTTGAGTGGCCCTCGCTCGGGTGCCCCTTCCCGGAGGGTGCGCCGATGTCGGTCTCGCGCCGACCCGAGTCGCCATGCGTCAGTTCTGCGAGCGCCCGGGCGCCTGGAGTACACTGCGCCCATGCGTCCGAGCCCGTCTCGTGGCCCCCTCTCCGTCTTCACGCGCCTTGCTGCTCCCCTTCTCGCCGCGCTCGCCCTGAGCGGGCCGGCCGCGTCGGCGCCCCCGCCGCCGCCCGAGGCGACGACGGCGGCGGTGGCCAAGGGGGCCGGCTGCGTGCGCGAGGCCCCGGGCTCGACCTGTCGCGCGGCGAGCGCCGAGATGACGACGGGGCCGCAGGGCGCGTTCGTCGCGGGCGCCGAGGGGGCGACCTTGCGCCTGCACGACGGCAGCATCCTCGAGCTCGACCCCGAGGCCGAGGTGCGCTTCCTGCAGACGCAGGCGGTGCAGGTGCCGGCGAAGGTGAAGGCGCCGGTCGTGCAGCTCTTGCAAGGCCGCGCGCGCTGCACGCTCTCGCCCGTGACCACGCCGCCGAAGGCCGTGGTGGTGCGGGGCCCGGGCACGCTCGTGGGCATCGTGGCGGCGGGCACGACGGCCTTCCGGGCGGCGCCCGACCGGCTGGCGGTCAGCGTGCGCAGCGGCCGCACGATCACGAGCGGGGCCGAGAACGACTGGCTCGAGCTGAAGCCCGGGCGGGCGCGCACGCTCCTGCGCACGGGCAAGGCGCCGGTGCGCGCGGCGCTCGTCGCGCCCGCGGTGACGGCCGACCCCTCGTTCGGCGTGGTCTCGACGCCGCCCTCGGCCCCGCCGATGCTCAAATGGAAGGCGGTGCCGGGCGCCGAGGGCTACGAGGTGGCGCTGCGGCCGCTCGGCTCGGTGCGCCCGACCTGGACGCGGCGCACGGGGGCGACCACGCTCTCGCTCGCGCTGACCGAGGTGCCCGCCGGGGCGTACGAGGCGGTGGTGCGGGCGGTCGACGCCGAAGAGCTCGACGAGGCCTGGTCGACGCCCGCGCCGGTCAACTTCATCACGCTCGATCTGCCGCCGGGCGCGGTCTACGTGTCCGAGAACAACATTCAGATCCCCGAGGGGCAGAAGCTCGGGCTGCGCCACGTCCACGGGCTCGAGTCGACCCTCAACGAGTCGACCTCGTTCGCGCCCGCCGCGAACGAGGCGCGCCTGATGACCGACCGGCCGCAGACCCTGCGGCTGCGCCGGCCGGGCACGACGCGCGAGTTCGCCGTCCGGCTCGAGCCGCGCACCTTCCACATCGACGTCGACATCGGGCCGAAGCGCGCGCGCTGGCCGGGCGACACCATCACGGTGGTGGTGCGCCCCCTCAACCGCGACGGCTCGCCCCTGCCCTCGACGCTGAAGCTGACGCCGAAGGTCACGCTCAACACCGACCCCATCACGGTCACCTGGGTGCAGGACGGCCCGACGATGCGCGCGAGCATACCCCCGCGCCCCACGGGCGTGCCCAACGTGCTGCGCGTCGAGGTGATCGACCAGTACGGCTACGTGCTCGGCCGCAACTTCCTCGAGATCGCCGACCGGAACACCCCGCTGCGCTGGTGAGGCGGACGTCGCGCTCGCCGACCGGAACACCCCGCTGCGCTGGTGAGGCGGACGTCGCGATCGCCGACCGGAACACTCCGCTGCGCTGGTGAGGCGGACTCGCGGCGGGCGGCCGTCGCCCGGCCTCGACCCCGGCCGCACCGGCGCGACGCGCGACGCCCGACGCCGCGGCCCGCGCGCCGCCGGGCCCCGGCGCGACGGGGGCCGCGGGGCGTGGTAGATCAAGGCCGCCATGCGAACCTTCCTCCCCTCCTTCGCCCTCGCCGCCGGGGTCGCGCTCGCGTCGCTGACGGCAGCCCCGCGCCCGGCGGCCGCGCAGTCGGCCCAGGCCAACGACGTCGTGATGCTGCGGGGCGGCGGGCTCGTGCGCGGCACCATCAGCGAGTACGTGCCGGGCAGCCACGTGACCATCGTCACGGTCGCCGGCGACACCAAGCGCATCGGCGCCGGCGAGCTGACCTACGCCGGCCCCGCCGCGAATGCCCCGGGCGCCCCCCGCGGCGGCGGCGGGCAGCGCGGCCCGGCCGGCATGACGGTGAACGCCCCCGAGGCGCCGGTGCAGATCCGGGCCGACGAGGGCGACGTTACGTTTCACGTGCGCACGGGCGAGTCGACCGGCTCGGCCGTCACCACCGGGTTCGGCATGGGCTACGGCTTCGGCTACGGCCGGGGTGCCATGATGCCCTCGACCGCGTTCACGAGCGTGCACGGCCGCTCGTACGGGCGCATCTGCACCGCGCCCTGCGAGGCGTCGGTGCCCGCGGGCACGTACCCGATGGCCCTCTCGAAGGGCAACGGCTCGCCCATCGAGGCCGAAGAGCCGGTGCAGGTGACCGGGCCCTCGACCCTGCAAGGCACGTACACCTCGTACGCGGCCCTGCGCACGACCGGCACCGTCATCAGCATCGCCTCGGTGCTCGGCGGCGCCTTCCTCGTGTTTACCTCCTTCGACCGCGTCGAGAAGTGCGAGGCCGGCGTCTGCCAGCAAGAGATCGACGTCGACTCGACCAAGCTCGTCGTCGGCGGCGTCGTGCTGATCGGCGGCGCCATCGCCGGCGGCATCATGGCCAGCAAGTCCGACGAGGCGACCATCCGCGTGCTGCCGGCCGCCTCGGGCGCGCTGCCCGGCCGCGCCACCGCGTGGGGCTCCGACCGATCGCGCGCGCCCGCCGGCGGGGCCCTGCCGGGGCTGAGCGTGGCGGTCACGTTCTGACGGCCAAGCCGCCCGGCGGCCCGGCCGCCCAGGTTTCAACCTGGGCGGCGCCCCTCGAGAATACCCGCCGCCTTTCGCAGCCCTTTCTCGAGGGCAACCTGCGGGGGGCGCGTGGGGCCTTCGAGCCGTTCGGGATACCCGAACGTTCAGGGTTCAACCCTCAGCTCGTGAGGGTTCAACCCTCAAGCGAGGTAGGTTCAACCCTCAAGCGAGGTAGGTTCGACCCTCAACCGGTGAGGGTTCAACCCTCAGTCCGTGAGGGTTCGACCCTCAAGCGAGGTAGGTTCAACCCTCAGCTCGTGAGGGTTCGACCCTCAACCGGTGAGGGTTTGGCCCCGCCGGCGCCAAGGTTCGAACCTGGTGGCGTCTGCTATCGCCAGGCCGTCTCGCAGACGGTGACCTCGGCGTCACCGGCGAACGGATCGCTCGTCTTGGTGTCGGCGGCGTCGACCCGCAGGGCGCCGCGCTCGCCGGGCGTGGTCATGGCGCGGGTGGTCTTGGCCTTGCCTCGGACCATCGCGAGCTGCACCCACTCGCCCTTCTGCCACGCGGTCACCGGGCTCTGGAAGTCGCGCTCGGTGCCGGCCTCGGCGGCGACGTTGAAGATGAGGTGGCGCGTGCCTTCGGCCTGCCGGCCGATGTCGTCGCAGCCCTCTTTCTGGTCGGACAAGATGATCATCTTGCCGCCCTCGCGGGGGAAGGCGAGCGCCGAGACGACGCGGAAGGTGCCGCCCCCGACGTTGCCGCCGAGGCCGGGCGGCGGCTTCGGGGCGGCCGGCGGCGGGGGCGGCGGGGGCGGCGGGGGCGGCGCCGGCGGGGGCGGCGGCGGGGGCGGCGGCGGGGGCGGGTCGAGGGGCGTACAGCCAAGGATGAGCAGCGCCGCGAGCAGGAACGAGACGAGGGGGGTGGTCGATTTCATGGCAGAACCCGCGGGAGCGACGGGGAGGAAGGGGGGCGCGGGGCGCGCCCCGGCGGAGGGGCGCCGTGCCCAGGGCCTTCTTTTATACCGCGGGCGCGCCCCCCGCTACGGGCCGGGGCCGCGGGTTTGCCTTATGCAAGCGGCGGGTGGGTTCGGCCGCCCCGGACGGAAGAGGGTGTTGCAAAACGCGCCCGCTGGCTGCCCTCGACTGAAGTCGGGGGCAGCGGGCGCCCGCTCGTGCCGCGCGGAAGCGGGCCGATTCGGAGAGCAAAGCCCGCCCCCTCGCCGGGGGCCGGGCTCCCGCGGGCTTCGTCTTGCGGGCGAGCTTTGCGAAGCGGCGCGCGGCGCGAGAGCCCTGCCTCCGGCAGGGCTTTGCACGCCGTTTCCGCGGGCGTTCGTTGCCCCCGACTTCAGTCAGGGGCGGCCCGCCGGCCTCGTGTTGAAACCCCCTCGGAAGACCGGGGCGGCGTGGCGGCCGCTCAGCGCCAGCGCGCCTCGTAGGAGATGCTGAACGTCGGTACGCCGTGCGCGATCCCGTCGTCGGCGACGACGGGGTCGGGCCGGAAGACCGGGTCTTGCGCGCCCGCGAGGCGCAGCAGGCGCAGGCAGTAGGGCTCGCTGAGCGCCGCGTACCAGGAGACGAGCGGGCGCGGCACCCCCGCGCGCACGAGGCGGAAGTGCCGCTCGCCGAGCTGCTCGAGGCGGGCGGAGCCGAAGTCGAAGAGCTGGGAGGTGACGCGCACGATGCGCTCGACGACGACCTCGGGCGAGGTGAGGCGCAAGAGCGTCTGGTAGACGCCGCGCACGTCGTGCTGGGCCTGCCACTCGCCGCGCCGCCTCGAGAAGACGGCCAACGACAGGCCCGCGGCGCGGGCGCCGGCGCGCGTGAGCGGCGCCATCGGCAGCGCGTCGTACCAGCTCGCGGCGAGGAAGGGCTGCCCGAGGAAGCGCGTGAGCTCGTCGTCGTACCGCACGTGGTCGAGCACCCCGGCCCAGCCGCCCGGCAGCTGCTGCTCGGCGAACTGCTTGGAGGCGAGGTAGATGAGGCCCTTGCCGCGGAAGGGGCTCGTGCCCGGCGGGTAGGTCGCCAGCTCGCCTTCGCCCGGTGCGTCGCCCGCCATCGCCCCGCCGCCCCGGGCCCCGCTAGGGCCCGCGGCCCCCGCCGCCGGCCGCGGCGCCCTCGACCGGCGTGAGCAAGAGGTGGGCGACGGCGGTGGCGACGGGCTTCTGGCGGTCGTCTTGCCACGCCTCGGTCTGGACCGTGGCGATGCGGCGCCCGAGGCGCGTCACCCGCCCCCGGGCGAAGGTGTCGACGGGCCCGGCCGAGCGCAGGTAGTCGACGGTGATGGTGATGGTCTTGGGCAGGACGAGCGAGTCGACCTCCCAGAGCAGGTGCACGACCGCGGCCGACTCGAGCAGGGCGCCGAGCACGCCGCCGTGCAGCGCGGGCAGCGCGGTGTTGCCGACGAGGTCGGGCGCGTAGGCGAGCCGGCAGAGCAGCTCGCCGGCGATGCGCTCGGCGCGCACGCCGAGGAAGCGCGCGTAGGGGATGGCCTCGGTCAGCGCGCCGCAGTCGCCCCCGCGCTTGGCCCGCGCGAGCGCCTCGAAGAAGCCGCCGCCGCTCACGGCCCCCCCCGCTCGTTCGGCACGACGCCCGAGCGGCCCTTGGTGAAGAGCATGAAGGTCGCCGCCGCCGAGGCGATCGGGTCGGCCTCGTCGTCGCCGTACGCGACGGCGCGGGCGAAGGCGACGTGGCGCGTGAGCCTGTAGCAGTGGGCCTTGGCCCGCACGGGCGAGCCGGCCGGCGAGGGCTTCAGGTAGTCGATGCGCAGATCGAGCGTGGCGATGGGCGCGAAGACCGACATCTTGACGAAGACGGCCGCGCCGCAGGTGGCGTCGAGCAGCGCGGTGATGGCGCCGCCGTGGATGACCCCCGTGTCGGGGTTGCCCACGAGCTCGGGCCGGTAGGGCAGCTCGACCACCACCTCGCCGCCCGCCTCGCAGGCGAGGAAGCGCAGCCCGAGGGCGCGGTTGTGCGGCACGTGCTGCACGAAGCCCATCTCGAAGAGGCGCACGTCGACGGGCACGCCGACCGCGGGGGCTTCGGCCATGGATGAAAAGTATACACCCGCCGCGAGGCGGGCGGCGAGCCTTGGCGCCCGGCGACCCGCGGGGGCCATCGGGCCGGCCCGCGCGCGCCCGCGGGGGCCATCGGGCCCGCCCGCGCGCCCGCGGGGGCCATCGGGCCCGCCCACGCGCGCCCGCGGAGGCCTTCGGGCCCGCCGCGCCGGTCGGGGCCGGGGGGCGCGCGCCGCGCCCGGCCCGGGCGGCCCGAGGGGGCGCGCCCGGCGCCGATCAGGCGGGGCCCGGCGAGCGCTCGTCGTACATCGCGTCGATCTCGCGGCGGTAGATGTCGGCGACGGCGCGGCGGCGGACTTTCTGGGTGGGCGTCAGCTCGCCGCCCTCTTGCGTGAAGTCGCGCGCGAGGATGGTAAACCGCTTGATCGTCTCGTGCCGCCCGAGCTCGGCGTTGACCCGCTCGACGCCCTGGCGCACGTGCTCGTAGAAGCCGCGGTGGCGCGCGAGCTCGTCGCGCCCCTCGGGCCAGCCCTTCGCGCGGGCGAGCGAGGGGCCCCGGTCGGGGTCGACGGTGAGCAGGGCGCTCAGGTACTTGCGGCTATCGCCGACGACGACGGCGCGGCCGACGCCCTCGATGCGCTGCAGCTTGAGCTCGATGTTGACGGGCGTGACGTTCTTGCCGCCCGAGGTGATGAGAATGTCTTTCTTGCGGTCGGTGACGCGCAGGTAGCCATCTCGGTCGACCTCGCCGACGTCGCCCGAGTGCAGCCAGCCGTCGATGACGGTCTGCGCCGTCGCCTCGGGGTCTCTGTGGTAGCCGGCGAAGACGCCCGGGCCGCGCACGAGGATCTCGCCGTCGTCGGCGATCTTGAGCTCGACGGCCGGCACCGCCCGCCCGACGGTGCCGAGCTTCGCCCGCCCCCCGGGCGACAGGTTGAAGGTGGCCGCGCCGCTGCCCTCGGTCTGCCCGTAGGCCTCGTGGACGGGCAGGCCGATCGACAGGAAGAACTCGAGCACGTCGACGCCGATGGGCGCGGCGCCCGAGACGGCGATGCGCAGGGCGTCGAAGCCGAGCTCTCGGCGCACCCGGTCGAAGACGAGCCGCTTGGCCGCCCGCTCTTGCAGCGCCAGGGCGCGCGGCAGCGGCTCGCCGGCGAGGTGGCGGCGGCCCGCCTCGGCCCCCGTCGCCCGCGCCCACGCGAGCAGCCGCCGCCGCGGCCCCGTCGCCGCGTCGAAGCGGGCCGAGAGCACGCCGCGGAGCTTCTCCCAGACGCGCGGCACGCCCAGAAAGACCGTCGGCCTCGCCGCCACGAGCGCCTCGCGCAGCCGCTCGAGCGAGCGCGCGAACCAGACGGAGACGCCCGCGGTGGCCGGGCCGTGGATGGTGAAGACCTGCTCGGCGATGTGCGAGAGCGGCAGGTACGACACGACCCGGTCGTCGACGGTGACGCCCGTCAGATCGACGGCGTTGCGCCCGATGTACGCGAGGTTGCGGTGCGTGAGCACGGCGCCCTTGGGCGGGCCGGTCGTGCCGCTCGTGTAGATGAGCGTCGCGGGGTCGTCGCCGCCGACGAGCGAGGCGCGCCGCGAGACCTCGGCCTGCGCGCCCGCGCCCCCCCGGCAGAAGTCGGCGAAGGACACGACGCGCGGGTCGCCCGCCCCGCGCGCCGCCGCCTCGTCGATGACGACCACCCGCTCGAGCCGCGGCAGCTCGGCCCGCCGCGACAGGATCGTCTCGAGGCGGCGCCGGTCGTCGACCACGACGACGCGCGCCTCGCAGTGGCCCGCGACGTAGGCGGCCTGCTCGGCGTTGAGCGTCGCGTAGATGCCCGCGGGCACGCCCCCCGCGAACATCGCGCCCACGTCGGCCATGACCCACTCGGGGCCGTTGTCGGCCATGATCGCGATCGACTCGCCCGGGCGGAAGCCGAGCCCGACGAGCGCGCCGGCGAAGGCGCGGGCGCGGCCGACGTATTCGGACCACGTCCAACGGGCCCAGCCGCCCTCGCGCCAGAAGTAGTGCGCCGGCCGGTCGGGGTGCGCCTGGGCGAGCCCCAGCAGTCGGTCGAGTATCGTGTCACCTGCCATGCCTGGCCCTCCCGGAGGCCGCACGCGCAGCCTACGCAAACCCGCCTTCTACCGCCACTGCCGCGCGACCGAAGGCAGGCGCCGGCCCCGCCCCGGGGCCGACGGCGCGGCCTGTGCGAGCGACCTCCGGCGGGGCGCCGCCCGGGCTGTGCGAGCGACCCTCAGCGGGGCGCCGCCCGGGCTGTGCGAGCGACCCCCGGCGGGGCGTCGCACGGCCTGTGCGAGCGACCCTCGGCCGGGCGCCGCACAGCGTGTCCGAGCGACCCCAGCCGGGGCGCCGCCCGGCCGCGGCGCCGGCTCACTCGGCGTCGAAGCGGGGGGCGGCGCGGCCGGCGCGCCGGCCGTCGTCGACGTCTTCGTCTTCGTCGTCGTCGCCGTCGGCCTCCTCGTCGCCCTCGTCGCCCTCGCCGCCCTCGCCGCCGAGGTCGGCGTGGTGCTCGCGGCAGGCGTCGGCCCAGTCGTCTTCGTCTTCGCCCGGGGCGGCGATGCCGACGTAGGTCGGGTCGAGGTCGGCGGGCACGAGGCGGCTCGCGTTGCCGGCCGAGCGCGTCATGGCGAGCACGGCGTTCTCGTCGTCGATCTCGTAGAGGCCCCAGCAGGCGATGGGTTCGAGCTCGGGCTCCCCGTCGTCGTTGACGAAGACCGCGTGCCAGCCGGGCGCGGCCGGGGTGAGCGAGGCGAGCTTGGCGTTCGCGTAGTTCATGCCGCCGGGCCTGCCTCGGCGGCGGGCGGGGGGCCAAATTTTCGACGGGGGGCGCGCGGGGACGCCTGTTTTAGGGGGCGCCGGGCCCGCAGTCGAGGGCGACGAGGTTGCCCTCGGCGACGACGTAGACGCGCGAGCCGACGACGACGGGGCTGTGGGGGGCGGCCTTCGGCGGCTCGAGCCTGCCCTGCCAGAGCCGGGCGCCGTCGCGCGCGTCGAGCACGAGCAGGCCCTCGTCGGCCGTCGCGACGACGAGGGTCTTCGAGCCCTCGGCGGCGGCGACGGCGGTGGCGGCGGGGGGCGCCTCGCGCAGTCCGAGCTTCACGTCGGCCCGCCAGCGCTCTCGCCCGCCCTCGGCCTCGAGCGCCCGCAGCCCGTCGCGCTCGGTGAGCACGACGAGCCCGCCGGTGAGCACGGGGGCGCGGCGGATGGGCCCCGGCCGCAGGGGGGCCGACCAGAGCGGCTTGCCCGTCTCGACCTCGCGCGCGAGGAGCGCGGGCCCCGCGGCCGCCTGCTCGGCCGAGTAGAGGCGCCCGTCGCGCGCGGCGGGGTCGCCGAGCGGCAGCACCTGGGCCGACCAGCCCGGCGCGCCCGTGGCCGCGTCGAAGGCGAAGACGCCGGCGGGCCCGCCGCCGCGCACGCGCGTCGCGTGCACGAGGCGCGCGCCCGCGAGCGCGATGGCGCCGACCTCGTCGGTCACGTCGCGCGGGGCGCTGCCGAAGCGGTTCTTCTGCCAGAGCGGGGCGCCGTCGGGGTCGGCGGCGCCGACGAAGAGGCCGGGGCCGTCGACGTGCGAGGTGTTGACGTAGTAAATGCGCTCGCCGTCGGACGCGGTCTGCCCCCAGTAATCGAGCCCGCGCTTGGCGACGCGAGCGCCGCTCGCCGGGTCGAGAAGAAAGAAGCCGTCGTCGCTCAGCACCACGCGGCCGAGCGCGGGCGCCAGCGTGGGCCAGGTCGCCTGCGCGTAGTCGACGCGGCTGTCGAAGGCCCACGCGGGGTCGCCGCTCGCGGCCGAGAGCCGCACGACCGAGGGCGACTGGCCGATGACGCCCGAGGCGTAGACCGCGTCCCGGTCGGCGACCGCGTGGTAGTACACGCCGGGCCGCTCGCGGCCGGCGCCCCGCGGGCGCGCCGTCCAGACCTGGCGGAGGGGCCCGCGGCAGCACCCGTCGCTCGCGCCGGTGCGGGCGCCGTCGTGGTTGTACGTGAGCCAGGCCGAGGCGCCGCAGGGCGAGGCGGGCGCGGCCGACGCCGCCGCGCCCGCCGGCCCCGAGGCGCCCGCCGACGCCGACGCGCTCGCCGACGCGCCCGCCGGCCCCGAGGCGCTCGCCGACGCGCTCGCCGACGCCGAGGCCCCGGCCGGTTGGGGGACGCCGCCGGGCCCGCCGCCCGGGCCGCCGGGGGCGTCGCAGCGGCAGCCGGCGGCGAGGGCGGCGAGGGCGGCGAAGGGGGCGAGGTTCGTTGGGTGCATGGTTCCGGGCCCCGCGCGCGCCCCGCCGGGCGGGGGGGCAGGGGTTCGGGCCCCGCGCGCGCCTCGCCGGGCGGGCCCCGTGCCCTCGCCGGCGCGCGGTCAGCGGGCGGGGGCGCCGTGCAGGAAGGGGGCGAGGAAGGCGTCGGCCTCGCGCACGATGACGTCGAGGCTGGCGGCGAGCGCGTGGCCGTCGTCGACCTCGACGAGGCGGACGTGGGGCTTGCCG
The DNA here is from genome assembly GCA_035762175.1 of Polyangiaceae bacterium. GTDB lineage: Bacteria > Myxococcota_A > Polyangia > Polyangiales > Polyangiaceae > DASTPP01. Next base: position 51,740 of record DASTPP010000427.1, read on the forward strand.
GCGGCCCAGCGGCGCGAGAGCTCGACGTCGGCGGTCTCGTCGCGGCGGCCGTGCACGACGAGGCAGGGCACGCGCACGTCGGGGAAGCCGCCCGAGACCCGGTCGACGGCCTCGCCGTCGAGGGCGAAGCCGAAGTCGACGCGCTTCTTGCCGCCCTCGGCGTAGTCGTCGACCTCGAGCCAGCCGGTCTGGCGGAAGGCCTCCCACGCGGGCTCGCCGAGGCGCCGTCGCCAGCGCTCGACGAAGCGGAAGGCGGGCGCGAGCAGCACGAGGGCGGCGACGCGCGCGTCGCGCTCGGCGGCGCGGCAGGCGGTGAGGCCGCCGAGGCTCGAGCCGAAGAGGACGGCCCGATCGCGCTCGCCGCCGATGGCCACGCGCGCCGTCTCGATCATGGCGCTGAGGCGCTGGCGCTCGAAGGTCGGCACGCGCAGGCCGAGGCGCTCGAGGCGCACGCCGCGCCGCGCGTAGTGGGCGGCGATGCTTCGACCCTTGGACGAATCGGGCCCCGAGGCGAAGCCGTGCAAGTAGAGCCAGCGCGGCCCGGGCGGCGTCTCGAGCTCTTCCATGGGGGCGAGGGTAGCACGGCGGCCGCGGGGCGCCGCGCCGGCCGGAACGGGCTTGCCGGCCCGGCGTCCGGCCGCTACCCTGACTAGCTAGGGGATGAATCCGCAGGCCCGCCTCCCGTGGGTGCGAGCCATGCGCCGGGCCTTCGAGGTCTCGCCCATGGGCATGGCGGTCCTCGATCTCGAGGGGCGCTTTCAGGCGTACAACGCCGCCTTCTCGGCCATCACGGGCTACGGCGCCGACGAGCTCATCGGCCGCGACGCCCGGTCGATCCGCGACCCCAGCGAGTACGAGCGCGACGCCGCGGGGTGGGCGGCGCTGCGCGCGGGGGCCGCCAAGCTCTACGAGGCCGAAACGCGCTACCTGCATGCCGACGGGCATTGGGTCTGGGTGCAGGTGGCGAGCACGCTGGTGCGCGACCGGGGCGGGGCGCCGGCGTTCTTCGTCAACTCCACGCGCGACGTGACGCGCGAGCGGGCGAAGGCCGACGCCCTGCGGCGCAGCGAGGCGCTCTACCGGGCGGTGGCGCACCACTTCCCGAGCGGCGTGGTCATCCTGTTCGACCGCGACCTGCGCATCCTGCTGGTCGACGGGGCGGGCGCGGGGGTGCTGCCGCACCCGGTCGGCTGGTACGAGGGCCGGCCGCTCGCCGAGTCGATGTCGGCCGAGACCTTCGCCCAGCTCGAGCCGCACTCCCGCGCCGCGCTCGCCGGGCGCGAGGCGCGCTTCTCGGTCGAGCGCCACGGGCGCGTGTTCGACTCGCACGCGCTGCCGGTGCGCGACGAGGCGGGGGCGATCTTCGGCGGCATGGTCGTGAGCCAGGACGTGACCGAGCAGATGCGCGACGAGCGCTCGCGCCTCTCGGCCATCGTCGCCTCGTCGGACGACGCCATCGTCTCGTGCACGCCGGCCGGCCTCATCGACACGTGGAACCCGGGCGCCGAGCGGCTCTACGGCCGGCCCGAGGCCGAGGCGATCGGGCGGCCGGTCGACGAGCTGGCCGCGCCCGGGCGCGAGGGCGAGCTGCGCGAGATCGTGCGCCGGGGGCTCGCGGGCGAGCGCACGAGCGGCCACGAGACCGTGCACCTCGGGCGGGGCGGCGCGCGGCTCGACATCGCGCTGACGGCCTCGCCGATCGTGGGCGGCCGCGGCGTCGCGCTCATCGCGCGCGACATCGGCGCGAGCAAGGAGGCCGAGCGCAAGCTCAAGGCGTCGCTGCGCGAGAAGGACGTGCTCTTGCGCGAGGTGCACCACCGGGTCAAGAACAAGCTCCAGCTCATCGCGAGCATCCTCAACCTGCAGGCGCGCCGGTCGGCCGACCCGGCGGTGCGCGCGGCGCTGAACGAGAACCGCGAGCGCATCTACGCGCTCGGGGCGCTGCACGACGCGCTCGACGGCGGCCGCAACCTGGTCGACCTCGACCTCAGCGCGTACCTGAGCGACGTCGCCAAGAACACGATGCGCTCGGCGCTCGGGCGGGGCGCGCCGCGGCTCGAGCTCGAGCTGACCCCGCTCCTCGTGTCGGTCGAGACGGCGGTGCCCTGCGGGCTCATCACGCACGAGCTCATCGTCAACGCCTTCAAGCACGCCTTCCCCGAGGGCCGGACGGGCTTCGTGCGCGTGGGCCTGCGGCCGGCGGGCCCCGACGCGATTGAGCTCGAGGTGAGCGACGACGGCGTCGGGCTGCCCGAGGGGGTCGAGCCGCACGCGTCGCCGAGCGTGGGCCTGCGCCTGGTCACGAGCCTGGCCGACCAGCTGCGCGCCACGGTCCGGGTCGGCCGCGAGGGGGGCACGTCGTTCCGGCTGCGGGTGCCGACGGCGAGGCCCGCGTGAGCGCGCCGCGGGCCACGGTGGCCGTCGTCGAGGACGAGCCGCTCGTCGCGATGGACCTGAGCGAGATCCTGGCCGAGCTCGGCTACGAGTGCTGCGGCGTCGCCCGGTCGTGCGCCGAGGTGCTCGAGCTGGCGGCGGCGCGCGCGCCCGACCTCGTCCTGATGGACATCCACATCGAGGGGGCGGTCGACGGCATCGAGGCCGCGCGCCTCTTGCGCGAGCGGCGGCGCATCCCCGTCATCTTCATGACGGCCTTCTCCGACGACGAGACGCTGCGGCGGGCCGGCGCCGGCGAGCCGCTCGGGTACGTGGTCAAGCCGGTCGACCCGCGCGACCTGCGCATCGCCATCGAGGTCGGGCTCGCGCGCAAGCGGGCCGAGGACGCGATCCGGGCCCGCGAGCGCTGGCTGGCGACGACGCTGCTCGCGATCGGCGACGCGGTGGTCTCGGTCGGGGCCGCGGGCGAGGTGCGCTCGCTCAACGCGCGGGCCGAAGCGCTGACGGGCTTCACGCAGGCGCGGGCCGAGGGCCGCCCCGTCGAAGAGGTGCTCTCGCTCGTCGACGAGCGCAGCCTGCGCCCCCTGCCCAACCCCGCCCGCGCCGCGCTCGCCGCGGGCGGGCCCGCCGAGCTGCCCCCGCACGCCGCGCTCTCGACCCCGGGCCGCCGCTGCCCGGTCGAGGGCAACTCGGCGCCCATCGTCGACGGCGGCGAGCGGCTCGGCGCCGTCGTCGTGCTGCGCGACGTCAGCGGGCGGCGCGAGCTCGAGCGGCGCGTCGAGCACGCCGACCGGCTCGCCTCGCTCGGCATGCTCGCCGCGGGCGTCGCCCACGAGATCAACAACCCCCTCACCTTCGTGTCGGGCAACGCCTCGTTCGTGCGCTCGGCCCTCGCCGAGGCCCGCCCGGCCGAGGGCGGCGCGCCCCCCGACCTCGGCGAGCTCGTGCGCGCGCTCGACGACGTGCTCGTCGGCGGCGACCGCATCCGGCGCATCGTGGCCGACCTGCGCGCCTTCGCCCGCGCCGACGCCGGCCGCACGGGCCCGGTCGACGTCGCCGAGAGCGTGCGCTGGGCCCTGCGCCTGCTCGGGCCGAGCGCGCGCGAGCGGGCGCAGCTCGTCGAAGATCTGCCCGCCCTGCCCCCCGTGCTCGGCAACGAGCTGCGCCTCGGGCAGGTGTTCCTCAACCTCATCCAGAACGCCGTGCAGGCCCTCGGCCCCGGCGACCCGGCGCGACACCGGGTCGGCGTGCGCGCGCGGCCCGAGCCGCCCGACCGCGTGCGCGTCGAGGTCTGGGACACCGGCGCCGGCGTCGCCGCCGAGCACCTGCCGAACCTGTTCACCCCCTTCTTCACCACCAAGGGCCCGGGCCAGGGCACCGGCCTCGGCCTCGCCGTCAGCCACGGCATCGTGCGCGCCTTCGGCGGCGAGATCCGCGTCGAGAGCGAGCCGGGCGTGCGCACGACCTTCTCGGTCCTCCTGCCGGTCGCCCGCTCGCTGCCCGCCCCGGCCGCGACGCCCCGGCCCCCGCCCGAGCCCGCCAAGCTGCCCGCCTCGGGCCGCGTCGCCGTCGTCGACGATGAGCCCATCGCCGCCGAGGCCGTGCGCCGCCTGCTCTCGCCGCCCCTCGAGGTCGAGACCTTCACCGACCCGCAGCGCGCCCTCGAGGCGCTCTCGGGCGGGGCCTTCGACGCCGTCGTCTGCGACGTGCTGATGCCCGGCCTCAACGGCACCGAGCTCTACCTCCGCCTCTGTGAGCGCCGCCCCGACTTCGCCGAGCGCTTCGTCTTCGTCACCGCCGCCGCGTTCACCAAGGCCGTGCGCGACTTCCGGGCCACGGTGCGCGCCCGCTGGCTCGACAAGCCCTACTCGGCCAAGGCCCTGCGCGGCGCGGTCGCCGACGTGCTGGCGCGCGCGCCGGCGCCGCCCGCCGAGCCCTGATCCGGGCGTCGGGAGCGCCTCGCGCGCTCCCCGGGCGCCCGCCGCCCCCCGTCAGGCCTTGTCTTTGCCCGGGCCCCGGCCCGGCTGGCCCCCCGCCTCGGCGCCGCCCTCGTCGACGACCGTGATGGGCACCTCGATGAAGATATCGTCGAGCGGGATCTCGGGCTCCGAGTCCTCCCAGCGGTAGCTTTGCAGCGAGCGCCGCAGCGAGGGCGAGGCGGGCCGGTCGCCGAAGCGCACCACGACGGCCGAGGCGTTGTCGGACCCGCCCGCCTCGTTCGCCAGCCGGATGAGCTCGCGGCAGGCCTCGTCGGGGTCGGGCCGCTCGAGCCCCTCGATGAGGTTCGCCTCGGCGACCAGCTGCGAGACGCCGTCGGTGCAGAGCAGGTAGACGTCGCCGCGCTCGACGTCCTCGGTGCGCAGGTCGACCCGCACCGTGGGGTGCACGCCGAGCGCGCGGGTGACGACGTGGCGCGGCAGCCCGGCGAGGCGGTCTTCGGACACCCCGAGGTTGAGCGCGCGCATGTCGTTCGAGAGGGTGTGGTCGCGCGTCAGCTGCGAGAGCGCGCCCCGGCGCAGGCGGTAGCAGCGGCTGTCGCCCACGTGCGCGATGTGCAGCCGGCCCGTCTCGATCGAGAAGAGCGCGGCGACCACGGTCGTGCCCATCGTCCGGAAGCCCTCGGAGACCGAGGCCATCTCGCCGATGAGGGTGTTGGCCCGCCGGATGGCGACGCCGAGCCGGCGCGCGCCCATCGAGGGCGTGCCGCCCGCCACGACCGCCTCGTCGGGCAAGCGCCCGTGCGTGGTCTGGAAGAAGTTCTTGATGACCGCGAGGGCCAGCGCGCTCGCCACGTCGCCGCGGTTGTGGCCGCCGACCCCGTCGGCGACGGCGTAGAGGCCCATGTCGGGCGCGACGAGCACCTGATCTTCGTTGACGGAGCGAACGCGCCCGACGTCCGACCGGGCCGCCGCGACCGGCTTGAGCGCCTGCCACTCGCTTTGCAAGGCCATGGGGGGGCCAAGCATACCCCGACGCAGACCCTACGACTGAGATTTTCGGGCCCCCCCCTTCGTCGGCCGCCCGGCCCCCGTCGGCGCCCCGAGGCCGCCGGCCTCCGCCCCCCCGCGGGGGCACCCGCCGACGGCCCCAGGAGCCCCGGCGGGGCCGGCCGGGGGCGATTGTCTCGTCCCATACCGCCGCGCCAGAGGTCGGGGTCGCCTCCGGGTTTCTGCGCTCTTTGCGCACCCTTCTTTGCAAAGCGCCCCGCCCTCGCCGCGTGGCCCCGTTGGTTAGATAAGGGCGCCTGTCGGCCTGACACGACGTGTCGCCCATTGGTTGTAGTGAAAGGGCCGACCCGCCAACAAAGAGCGAACGATGTATTCAGCCTTTGCTCGGGGCGCGTGAAAAGGTAGAGTTAGGGCGCTGATTTTCCGGTAGGTCTGGGGGGCGTCGCCGGTGCGGGGCATCGGCGCGCGGGGCTTGTCGTTTGGGTGTGAGGGCTGGCCGCCCCCGGGTCGCGGGTGGCGCGGGCGGGCGCGCGAGGGCGCCCGACGTGCTTTCCGGCGGCCGAACGTCGTTGGTCGTCCGAGGGCCCGCGCGCGCCCGTCGCCGCGCCGGCCCGAACCAAAGAGGAGAGAGGTCCGATGGCACGTCACAGCGCTTTGTCTTTGCTCGCCGCCCTGGCCGTCCTGGGCGCCGCCGGCCGCGCCGCCGCGGCGCAGGCGTGCGGCTACTCGTCCTCGGGGTGGAACGCGCCGAACGGCGCCGTCGTCTTCACCCGGGGCGAGAGCGGGCCGATCGCCTCGGTGATGAACGCGCTCGGCGAGTACCGCACGCACTCGATCCTGTCGCACGGCCCGGGCAAGGCGGCGACGCACAGCACGATGCGCACGCCGGCGCAGAACAGCTGGCCCGCCGTCTGCGGCACGCCCATCAACGTCGACCAGCTGCGCTACGGCCGGCCGGGCCTCGAGCGCGTGAACCAGGGCGGCATCTACCGCTACATCTACGGCGCGGACACGAGCGATCAGGGCACCAAGTTCGTCGCCTACCAGCTCGGCGACGCGCAGCGGGCGGCGGCCATCGGCGACCACATCTTGTGGGACTACGGCCTGGTGGCGCAGAAGTCCGAGGTCGACGGGGCGCAGAGCATCTTCCGCCCGTGGGTGCGGGGGGGCGTCTCGCCCTACAGCCTCTACCAGTACCGCGACTCCGAGGGGACGCCCTACGGCGACCCGTCCATCAACAACGGCATGGTCTGCTCGACCTTCTTGGCGTTCGCGAGCCTCGAGGCGGGCGACAACCTCATCACGCCCTTCACCTACAGCCACGCGAGCATCGCGAGCGCGGCCAACTCGCTCTTTAGCAGCGTCAAGAACGAGTGTAAGAGCTCTCTCGGCTTCTGGGGCAACATCGGCGCGTCGGTCGGCTGCCCCTTCTACGACGTGTGCGGCAGCGCCGGCAACCAGGTCACCAACTGCATGGCCACGAACGGGTGCGGCAGCACCAACGGCGACAACTGGAAGGCGGTGCGCGACAACCCGAACGCGACCGCGACCTCGATCAGCCCCGACCGCCTGGGCGGCTGGAGCGGGCACTCGTGGGGCGGCCCCGAAGACCCCGTCTGGAGCATCGACTGGAACAACGACGTCCAGTGGAACTCGGGGGGCAACGTCTACGGCTGCTGGTACTGAGCCCGCCGCCCGCGCCGATCAATGAAAGCCGCCCCCCGGCCCGACGGGGCCGCCCCGCCTCGCCGCCCCGCGCCGAGGCGCCGCGCCGCCCTCGCCGGCCTCGCCCTCGCCGCGCTCGGGCTCTTTCTGCTGCTGCGCCCCGGGCGCGAGGGGGGCGCCGCCCCGGCCCCCGCGCCGGGGGCGCCTGCGCCCCAAGCCACGCCCGAGGTCGCCCGCGCCGCGCCCGCCGCCGCCCCGCCCGCCTCGGCGCCGGCGGGCCGGTCGGGCGCGCCGCCCGTCATCGACGCCATCGAGGTCGAGAAGGGCGAGGTCTGCTCGGGCGAAGAGAACCTCGTCACCATCCGCGCGCACACGCCCGACGGCACCGACGCCTTCTTGCACTACGCCGTCAGCGGGGCCGGCACGGGCACGCAGGTGCCGGTGCGCGTCTTCCGCAACCCCGACGGCAGCTACGAGATGCCCGAGGTGGCCGCCTTCGGCCGCAACAACGTCGTCACGCGCGCCCCGGTGCCGCCCTTCCGGGTCAACGACTGCGAGCCGCTGCGCGCGGTGCACGTGCAGTCGCGGGCGCTGCCGAACGCGCCGTCCGAGTTCGAGTTCTACGCCCGGCTCGTCGACGTCGGCGCCAAGGGCAAGCCCGACGCGCCGCCCTTCAAGCCGAGGCGCTACTACTGGTCGTTCGGCGACGGCACGAGCGACGTGACCGACCGGCCCTTCGTCGCGCACTCGTACCGCGGGCGGCCCCAGAACGCGCTCTACTCGCAGCTCCTCGTCACGGTCGAGGTCCGGTCCGAGTCGAACGACAAGCTGGTCGGGCGCGCGTCGCTCGAGCTGCTCAACTCGTCGTTCGAAGACTTCGAGAAGAAGCGCATCGTCACGCTGACGGCGGTGCCCGAGCCGCGCTTCCCCGAGGTGTCGAAAGACGGCACGGTGCGCCAGACCTTCCGGCTCTCGCACCAGCGCCCGTCGCCGGTGCGCATCACCCGGGTGCGCGCGCTGCGCCACCACAACGGCGAGGCGCCGGCGCCGCCCGACGAGAGCTTGGTCGACGACGCGCTCGGGCTCACCGAAATCCCCCCCGGCGAGGGCGCCGCGGTCTCGCTCGCGCTCGACACGCGGCGCGAGCCCGACGTCTTCTCCGTCACCTACCAGCTCGAGGGGGTCACCCCCGAGGGCTACGCCGTGCGCGGCTCGTTCTCGCTGATGCGCCCGCCGCCGCCGCCCACCAAAGACTCGCACACGCCGGTCGACGACCCGATGCTGGTCGCCAAGATCAAGCGCGCGCGCGAGATCTTGCGCCAAGAGTTCGTCACCGACGAAGACATCTGGCGCCTCGAGCGCGAAGGCAAGTTCGCCGACCTCGTCGCCCCGCCGCCGCCGGCCCCCGAGGGGGGCGAGCCGTTAGGCCGGGGGCCGAGCCCTCGCGCCGGGGGCCCGACCCGCGCAGGAGTTTGCAAAGCCCCCCCCTTCCGGTGCAAGAGCCGGGGGCCCGACCCGCGCAGGAGTTTGCAAAGCCCCCCCCCTTCCGGTGCAAGATCGACGGGCGCCCATGACCGCGAAGGCGACCCCCGCGCCCCGCCGCCCCGCCCCCGCCGGGCGGCGCCCGCGCGCCCTCTTGGTCGTCGCCCTCTCGCTCGCAGCCGCTTGCCGCCGCGAGCCGCCCGGCGGCGCCGCCCCCGACCGGGCCGGGGCGCCGGTGCCCCCGAGGGGCCTCGCGCCGGCCGAGCCCGGCGGGGCGATGCCGGCCGACGCCCCGCCCCCGCTCGACGCGGCAGCGCCTTCGCCCCTCGGGCCGGCGCCGATCGACACGGCGGCGCCCTCGCCCCTCGGGCCGGCGCCGATCGACGAGGCGGCGCCCTCGCCCCTCGGACGGGCGCCGATCGACGAGGCGGCGTCGGGGGGCCTGCCCCGGGCCGAAGGGGCCGCCCCGCCCCCCGGCGAGGGCGAGGCGGGGCCCGGGCGCGTCTACGCGAAGACGCGCTACGTCTGGGTGCGCTACGAGCCCCATTACAAGGCGGGCTGGACGGGCTTTCTCTGGCTGGGCGGCTCGGCCAAGCTGCGCGAGCCTTCGCCCGTGCGGGTCGGCGCCGACTGCGCGTGGTACGCGATCGAGCCGCGGGGCTACGTGTGCGTCGACGAGCGCGGCGCCACGCTCGACCCCGACGACCCCGTGCTGCGGGCGCTGCGCCCCTTCGCGCCCCGGCTCGACCGCGCGTCGCCCTACCGCTACGGCGAGTCGCGCGACGCGCCCCGCTACCGCGCGCTGCCGACGCCCGCCGAGCAGCGCGAGCGCGAGGGCGACGTCGGGGCCCGGCTCGCGCGGCTCTCGTCGCTCGGGGCCGGGCCCGCGGCGTCCGGACCCTGGAAGGGCATCGACCCGACGCCGGCGCCCGAGGGCCCGCCGCCCTTGCCGTCGCTGCCGCCCGGGCTGCAGCAAGATCGCGACTGGCTCACCGAGCTCTCGACCGTGTCCTGGTCGCACGAGGCGCTCTTCGAAGGGCGCTCGTGGCTGCTGACGGGCGACTTCAAGTGGGTGCCCAAAGATCGGGTGGCGCCCTACCCGCCGGATGGGTTTCGGGGCGTCGATCTCGTCGACGAGGCGGCGCTGCCGCTCGCGTTCTTCCGCGGCCGCGACCGCCCCAAGTACCGGCGCCGCGCCGGCGGGGGCTTCGAGCGGACGGGCGAGTCGTGGCCGCGGCTCGGGCGCGTCGGGCTGACGGGCGCGTCCGAGCGCGAGGGCGACGAGACCTTTCTCGAAACGAAAGACGGCGGGCTCTACGTGCTCGCGTCCGACGCGGTCGTGCCCGAGCCGCGCGCGCTGACGCCCTGGGGGGCGAAGGTGGGGGTGCCCGACCTGACGGGGCGGGGGCCGGCGGGGCGCCGCACGTGGATCGAAGTGAGCATCGAGGGCGGCTGGCTGCTCGCCTACGAGGGCGCCCGCCCGGTCTACGCGACGCTCGTCTCGACGGGCCGGGGCGGCAAGCCGAAGCCGGGGCGCCCGACGCTCGAGACGGCGTCGACGCCGACGGGGCACTTCTCGATCAACGGCAAGTTCGCGACCGCCACGATGGCGACCAAGCACGAGTTCGTGCACAGCGACGTGCCCTGGTCGCTCACCTTCGAGGGGCCCTACGCCATTCACGCGGCCTACTGGCACGACCGCTGGGGCGAGAAGATGAGCGCCGGCTGCGTCAACGTCTCGGTCGAAGACGGGCGCTGGCTCTTTCACTGGGCCGAGCCCACGTTGCCCGAGGGCTGGCACGGCGTGCGCTGGGAGCCCTCCGAGGGCCCGACGACGCAGCTCTTCGTCCGCCCCTGAGCGCCGGGCGGCGCGGGCCGCGCTGCCGCCTTGAGGGGCGCACGGGCCGCGCTACCACCTTGAGGGGTGCACGGGCCGCGCTACCCCCTTGAGGGGCGCGCGGGCCGCGCTACCGCCTTGAGGGGGCGCGCGGGCTGCGCTACCGCCTTCGCGGCCCGATGACGCATGAACGCCGGCCCCGCGCGGGGGCGCCCCGAGCCTGAGCCCGATGGCCGCGCGCGCCGCCGCGACGCCCCCGCCGAGGCCGCCCGGAGCGGCGCGGCCCCGCGGCTTCGTCGCCCTCGTCGGGCTCGTCGCCCTGCTCGCGGCGCTCAAGCTCGCGCTCGCCGCCTCGGGGCCCGAGCTCGACACCGACGCCTACGGGCACGCGGTCATCGGGCGGCGCTTTCTCGTCGACCCGAGCAACATCCACCTGCACTGGGTCTGGCTGCCGCTCTGGCACGTCGTGCACGCCGCCTTCGCCCGGGCTGGCTCGGGGCTCGAGGCGCTGCGCCTCGTCGACGTCGCCCTCTCGTCGGCGACGCCCCTCGTGCTCGCGCGCACGCTCGCCCTCGCCGCCGCGCCCCGCTCGCCGCTGCCCGCCGCCGCCGGCGCGCTGCTCGCCCTCTCGCCCCAGTGCCTCTGGCTCGGCACCTCGTCGCAGCCCGAGACCTTCTTTCAGCTGCTCGTGCTCGCCGCCTGCCACGCCTGGGAGCGCGACCGCCCCGTCGCGACCGGCCTGCTCTCGGCGACGGCCGCCCTCTTGCGCTACGAGGCGTGGCTGCTGCCCGCCGCCTGGTTCTTGCTCTGGGCGGGCGGCCCGCGCGCCCCCCGCCGCGCGTCCGCCTGGCTCTTGCCCTCGCTCGCCGTCGCCGGCTGGTGCGCGCTGCACCGCGAGCGCACGGGCGAGTGGCTCGCCTTTCTGCGCGTCAACCACGACTACGTGCGCGACGCCATCGCCCACGCGGGCTACCCCTGGGGCAAAGCGCCGAGCCTGCTGCGGGGCCTCGCCTGGTACCCGCTCACGCAGCCCTACCGCGACTACGGGCCCTGGGCCCTGCTCGCGCTCGCCGGCCTGCCCTGGTTCGCCCGCCGCGCCCCCGCCTCGCACCGCGCGGTCGGCACCCTCTTGCTCGCCTTTTTGACCTACGGCACCGTGGCCCACAAGCACCTCGGCCTGGCGCGCCACTACGTCGCGCTCGCGCCCTTCTACGCGACGGCCATGGCCGCGGGGGCGCTCGCGATCTACCGCCTCGCCGCGCGCCGCCGGCCCTCCGGGCGCCGCCCGCTGCGCCTGCCGGGCTCGCTCGCCCGCGGCCTCGCCGCCCGCCGCCCCGCCCCCGCGCCCCGGCGCCACGCGCCCGCGCCGCGCGGCGCGCACGCCGCCCTCGCCGCCGTCGCCCTCGTCGCCTTGGCGCAGACCCGCCCCTCCGTTCGCTTCCTCTTCGACGCGCACCGCCGCGCCTTCTTGCCCGAGCGCGAGGCGGCCCGGGCGCTGCCGTCGCTCGCCCCCGAAGGCGTCACGGTCGCCACCGATCTGCCGCGGGTCGAGGTGTACACGGGGCTGCCGTACCGGCGCTTCATCGCGTGGGGCGGCGAGGTGCCGCCGACCTGGCAGGGCCCGACCGGCTGGGTCATCGTCACGGCCCCGGCGCGGGCGCCGGCGGGGCTGCGCGAGCTCTTCCGCAACGACGAGGTCGTGGTGCTGGGGCCCGCCGCGGCGCCGCCCGCCGAATGAGGGCGGGGCGCGCCCCCGGCGGCCGCGCGGATCAGGGCGCGCCCGCCGGCGGCCGCGCGGATCAGGGCACGAGCGACGCCGGCAGCTCGACGATCTTGGCGCGGAGGTACTCGCCGAGCGTCTTGGCCTGCGGGTCGGTGCGATCGTTCGCGAGGGCGCCGTCGCCGAGCAGGCCCCGGACGACGAAGAGCAGGGCCCAGAGGTTGGCGAACTCGCTGCGCTCGATGGGGTACGCGGCGAGATCGGGCAGGAGGTTGCGCAGGCGGTCGGTGGTCAGAAAGCGGCGCAGAACGTCGAAAGCCTCGGGGCTCCGGGCCCAGACGCCGAGGGTGGCGTTGCCGCCCTTGTCGCCCGAGCGCGTGCCGAAAGCCCGCCCGAAGGGGGCGCGCACGGTCTCGCCCTCGGGCAGCCTGCGCAGCGTCGGCGCGTCGTGCGACGACGGCGTGAGCGTCGCCTCGGGGCCCGCCGCGGGCGGGGGGGCGACGGGGTACGACGTGCCCTCGAAGACGACGCGCTGCTCGACGAGGCGCGCGGGCAGCGTCGTCGGCCAGTAGACGACGTGCGGCGAGGCGTCGGCCGGCGGCGCGCTCAGGGTCAGGCCCGGCACGCTCGCGAGCGCGAGCGCCACGGCCTCGCCCGAGAAGGCGCGCCCGACGCGCTCGGGGTCGGGCGAGGTGACCGTGACGCGCAGGCGCGCGACGGCCTCGTCGTTCGAGCCGGGGTCGGGCCGGTCGGTGCGCACGAGCTCGGCGCGGTACGAAGCGAAGCGCTGGCGGCCGCCGAGCGCGCGCAGGAGCTCGGCCTCGAGGAGGCGGGCCTTCGCCTCGAGATCGAGGCCGGCAAGCAGGAAGGTGACCGAGTTGCGGAAGCCCCCCTGCCCGAGCAGCGCCACCTTCGCCGTCGCGGGCGCGGGCTCGCCGCGCGCGCCGCTCACCAGCACCCGGTCGGGGCCCGCTTGCGTCACCGAGAGAGCGTCGAAGCGGGCGACGACGTCGGGCGTGACGTACCGGTGGCCCTCGATCTCGTAGAGCAGCTGCGCGGTCACGGTGCCGACCGACACGAGCCCGCCGGTGCCGGGGTGCTTGGTGATGACGGCCGAGCCGTCTTCGCGCACCTCGGCGATGGGGTAGCCGACGCGCTCGAAGGAGGGCACCTCTTCGAAGAAGGCGTAATTGCCGCCCGTCGCCTGGGGCCCGCACTCGAGCACGTGCCCCGCCGCGACGGCGCCCGCGAGCTCGTCGTAGGCCTCGGGGCCCCAGCCGAAGCGCCAGGCGGCCGGGCCCACGACGAGCGCGGCGTCGGCGACGCGCGGGCAGACGACGACGTCGGCCCCGAGCTCGAGGGCGCGCTTAATGCCGAAGCCGCCGAGGTACGCGTTGGCCAAGAAGGGCCGCACCCCCGCCGCGGCGAGCGGCGTGCCGCGGTCGAGGTGGCAAAAGCGCTCGCCCGCCGCCCCGAGCTCGCCGAGCCGCGCCGTCACGTCGTCGCCCTCGAGGTAGGCGACGCGCGGGCGCAGCCCGAGCGACGAGGCGAGCCGCTCAAGCCCCTCGGCCAGGCCCCTCGGGTTGAGGCCGCCGGCGTTGGTGACGACGCGCACGCCGCGCTCGAGGCAGCGGCCGAGCGCCCCTTCCATCTGCCGGAGGAAGGTGGCGGCGTAGCCGCCCGAGGGGCTCTTCGTCTTTTGGCGGAAGAGGATCGCCATCGTCAGCTCGGCGAGGTAGTCGCCGGTGAGCACGTCGATGGGCCCGCCCTCGACCATCTCGAGCGGCGCCGAGAAGCGGTCGCCGTAGAAGGCGCTGGCGTTGGCGACGCGCAGGGGGGCGCCCGCGGGCACGGCGGCCTCAGCCCCCGGACGGCCGGGCCGGGGGCACGAAGGCGGCCGGGTCGAAGAGCCCGGGCCCCTCGATCGCGTAGGCCGCGCGGCCGGGCCGGTCGAGCGTGAAGTGCACGAGCGCGGCGGCGACGCGCCCGGCCTCGATCGGCGCGTAGCGCAAGAGGGCGCTCTTCGGCGCCACGACCCGCACCAGGCGCCCGAGCGGCCCGAACACGAGCTGCGCCGCGCGCTCGGCCGGCCGCAGCTCGGGCCGCTCGCCGAGCAAGAGCGACGGGCGCACGATGACGTGCGGCAGGCGCGTCTCGAGCAGCGCCGCCTCGGCCTCGGCCTTGGTCTCGAGGTACAGGCCCCGCGGCTGGTCGGCGCCGAGCGACGAGACGAGCCCGACCACCGGCCGCTGCACGAGCGCGGCGGCGCGCGCGAAGAGCCGGCGCGGGTACTCGAGGTCGACGCGCCGGAAGGCCTCGTCCGAGCCCGCCACCCGGCGCGTCGTGCCGAGGCAGCAGTAGAGCACGTCGCAGGGCAGCTCGCGGCCGATGCGCCGGTACGACTCGTCGTCGTCGTAGTCGAAGACCGCCTCTTCGACCTCGGCGGGCAGGGGCGCGCGGCCGGCCGCGCGCGTGAGCGCGGCGACGCGCACGTCGTGCCGGAGCGAGAGGGCGGCGACGAGGGCCCGGCCCACCAGGCCCGTCGCCCCGGCGACCACCACGTGCCGGCGGGCCCCGGACGCGCTGGGCGGGGGCGTGGTGATGCTCACCCCCCGTTCCTTCGCACGTCCCCGGGCGGCCTGGCAAGCGGCCCAAGGCACACGCCCCTGCTTTCGCCGCGGCCCCAACCGCTGTAGGCCTTCCCGGCCATGGCGCCCGCGGGGCGCCGGGGGGCGCCGGCCCGCGCCCCCACGCCCCCCGGCGCGCACGCCCACCCCTTCGCACGTACGTAGGAGGACCTCGTGAGCTCGACGCTCTCCATCCGCGCGGTGCCGTCCGGCCCGCCGCCCGCCTCGATCCGGCGCCGCCAGTACGGCGACCCCTGCACGATGGTGCTCTTCGGCGCCACCGGCGATCTCGCCCGCAAGAAGCTCTTTTTGTCGGTCTTCGACCTCGAGAAAAAACGCCTCCTGCACAAAAATTTCTTCCTGCTGGGCGTCGACCGCCAGCCCCTGACCGACGGCGCCTTCCGCGACCTCGTGCGCGAGGCGCTCTACCAGTCGAGCGATCGCAAGTTCATCGACGAGGACGTGTGGCACAACCTGCGCGGCCGCGTCTTCTACGCCCCGGCCGACCTGACCCAGCCCGAGGGCTACGGCGCCATCGTCGAGCGGCTCGCGGCGATCGAGCGCGACGTCGGCGAGGCCGAGGCGAACCGGCTCTTTTACTTCGCCGTGCCGCCCTTCTTGTTCGAGCCCATCGTGCGCAACCTGCCCGCGAGCGGCCTCGCCCCCCGCCTCGACGACCCGACCACCCGGCCCTGGCGCCGGCTCGTCGTCGAGAAGCCCTTCGGCCACGACCTCAAGACCGCCCTCGCCCTGAACGCCCTCGTGCTCGAGACCTTCGCCGAGCACCAAGTCTACCGCATCGACCACTACCTCGGCAAAGAGACCGTGCAGAACATGCTGGTCTTCCGGTCGGGCAACGCCATCTTCGAGCCGCTCTGGAACCGCCAGCACATCTCGCACGTGCAGATCACCGCCGCCGAAGAGGTGGGCGTCGAGGGCCGCGGCCAGTACTACGAGCGCGCCGGCGTCGTGCGCGACATGTTCCAGAACCACCTCTTGCAGCTGCTCGCCCTGACGGCGATGGAGCTCCCGACCACCCTCAGCCCGAACGACGTGCGCGACGAGAAGGTCAAGGTGCTGCGCGCCATCCGGCCGCTGGTCGCCGGCGAGCGCGTCAGCGCCGTGCGCGCCCAGTACGCCCCGGGCGTCGTGCGCGGCAAGGCGGTGCCGGGCTACCGCGACGAGCCCCACGTCGCCCCGGACTCGACCACGCCCACCTACGCCGCCCTGCGCGTGCTCATCGACAACGGGCGCTGGCGCGGCGTGCCCTTCTACCTGCGCTCGGGCAAGCGCATGGCCAAGCGCCTGACCGAGATCGCCGTCACCTTCCACGTGCCGCCCTACCTGATGGAGGGCGTCGTCGGCCTCGCCCCCGGCCGCCAGGGCGTCGCGCCGAACGTGCTCATCTTCCGCATCCAGCCCGACGAGGGCATCACCCTGCGCTTCGAGGCCAAGGTGCCCGGCACCGCGCTCGCGCTCACCGAGGGCAGCGAGGCGACCTCGGTCGACATGGACTTCACCTACGACGACGCCTTCGGCGTCCACCTGCCGCCCGCCTACGAGACGCTCCTGCTCGACGTGATGCTCGGCGACGCCACCCTCTTCACCCGCAGCGACGAGGTGTCCTTCGGCTGGCACGTCACCGACCCGCTGCTCGATCATTGGGAGTCGCACCCGCCCGAGCGCGTCGAGACCTACGCCGCCGGCACCTGGGGCCCCGCCTCCGCCGACGCGCTGCTCCAACAAGACGGCTTCCGCTGGCGCGAGCCCTGAGCCCGCCGCCCCGCCCGCCCCGGCCCCCTCAGCGGTCGTCGGGCGGGGTCACCCCGGGCGTGCCGAAGGCCTGCTCGAAGGCGGCGTAAAAGCCGAAGCGCGAGACGCCCGGCGGCGGGCCCCCGGCCTCGAGCGGGACGGCCGCGTCGAGGCGGAACGACACGCGGTTGACCTGCGGGAAGAGCACGCGCAGCCCCAGGCCGACCGACTGGTAGACGCGCATCTTGTCGAACCCGTTGAAGGCCCCGCCGACGTCGTAAAAGGAGGCGCCCCCGACCAGGACCGAGAAGACCTCGAGGGGCACCGTCCGCAGCTCGAGGTTCGAGGCGACGAAGTCCTTGCCGACGAAGAAGCTGCTCGGGTAGCCGCGCAGCCGCGTGTCGCCGCCGAGGAAGGTGGTGCGGTTCAGGAAGTTGCGGTAGCGCGAGAGGCCCGACGCGTCGTAGACGAGCCGCACGAACTTGCTGCCCCCCGGCAGGCCGAAGAAGGGCGTGACGACGCGCCCGCGCAGCTCGAGCAGCCCGTCGGCCACCCCGCCCGCCGCGTGCTCGGTCGTCGACTCGACCGCCGCGCGCGCGTAGCCGTCGCCGAGCGCCACGGTGTACTGCGCCGCCGCGTACACGCCGAGGAAGTCGCGCGACGAGCCGAACGCGCGCGCCACCGGGTAGAGGCGCAGGGCGAGGTCGTGGCCGAGCCGGAAGTCTTCTTGCAGCCCGAGCGTCTCGACGTTGAACGTGCGCAAGAAGTTCGTCGTGTACGCGCGCGCCTGCACGATCGGCCCGACGCGCGTGTCGCTCGCCGGCACGTAGCGCCCGCGGAACTCGGCCACCGCCCGCGGGTCGTAGGCCCCGAAGCCCGGCGTCGCGTAGTCGAGCGCGAGCACGCGCGCCCCGGCCGTCAGGTCGAACTTCTGCGCCCAGCCGAACGAGCGCGTCACGAGCGCCCGCCCGAGCGCGCTGCGCGCCCGGTACTGGAAGGGGAGCCGGTCGTCGTCGGGCGTCGCCTCGGCGTCGAAGGAGCCCAGCCGGGCGTTGACGTAGCGGCGCGCCACGCGCGTCGACCACGAGGCCGTCGTCGACCAGGCCCAGCGCGTCCGGGTCGAGTAGAGCGGCTGCCCGACCTCGAACGCGCCGGCCGAGCCCTCGGGCTCGCCCCGGTCGCGGTTGACGTAGAGCGCCGCCGCCGCCGAGGCCGCCACGCGCGAGCCCATCACCCGCGGCACCCCGTACTGCAGCCCGTAGGTGTACGACTCGGGCGCGTAGCCGAAGGTCGCCCCCGCGCTCTGCTGCGTGCCGAGCAGGTTGATCTCGATCGGCGTGACGACCAGCCCCTCGAGCCCCCCCGAGGTGTACGCGACGTCGGTGCTCAGCCGCAGGCTCCAGATGTCCTTGACGATGACGAGCAGCCGCACCCGGTCGGGCGCCGAGCCCCGCGTCGGCACGCAGATGACGACCGAAAGCGGCGGCAGTCGCCGCAGGTTGCGCGCCGTCTCGTCGACGATCACCTTGCGGTAGGGCTCGCCCGGCCGCAGCAAGACCTCGCGCCGAATCACGTAGTCGCGCGAGCGCACGTGCAGCACGTTCAAGATGCCCGGCGCCGGGTCGCGGTCTTCGATGACCTCGAGCACCTCGACGTCGATCGCCTCGATCGCCTTGCCCTCGGGCTCGGGCTCGAGCGCGCCGCCGCGCCGCGCGAGCACCCGCTCGATCGTGCTGCGCTCGTAGTCCGAATACGAGCCGGTCTTCGACTCGGGCGCCGCCTCGCCCGCCGCCTCACCCGCCGCCGGCGCCCCTTGCGCCGCCGGCCCGCCCGCCGCCGGCGCCCCTTGCGCCGCCGCCCCCGCCGGCCACCACCAGGCCGCCGCGATCGCCGCCGCGATCGCCCGCCGCCCCGCGGCCTGCGAGCCCCAAAGCCCCCGCGTCGCGGTCGTTCGCAGGGGCCGAAGGGCGCGCTCGGTCGGCACGTGGGTCTGCCACCCACTACCACTTTTTTGCGCGCCGCGGCCGAAGACTAACTTCGGGACCCCCTCGCCCGCCGGCCTGGCGGCGCCCGGCCCCGCCGCGCCCGACGCCTCGGCGCAGCAACGGAAGCCCGTCTGCAGCTCGTGAAAGTACTCGTCGTGGTCGACGGTCACGGGGCGGCAGCGGTTGCGCAGCGGGCCCCACCAGCCCCCCTTCAGCCCGGACATCATGCGCCGGCCCCCGTGCTTGGCCGACATGTGCGGCCGGTCGAGCACCACCCACTCGTCGACGTTGCCCACCATGTTGCGCGCGCCGAAGGGCGAGAGGCAGCCCGGCCTCGACGCGGGCGCCACCCGCAGATCGCGGAGCTTTCCGTCGGGGCCCACGAGCTCGGTCTGCTCGAAGTTGCAGAGGGCCGCCTCGCGCTCGAAGCCGTGGGGGTAGGGCCGCATCGCCTCGCCCTCGCAGGCGAAGACCCACTCGCGCTCGGCGCAGAGGCGCTTGCCCGCGCGCTCGCAGCGCGCCTTCGCGTCCGTCCACGACACCTCGCCGAGCGGCAACTCGTCGCCCGGCTCGACGTACTCGTCGCGGTCGATGCAAAAGCGCATGGGCACGCGCTCGGGGCTCGCGCAGATCGCCGGCTCGCGGTAGCGCGCGCAGCGCGCGAAGGCGGTTTTGGAGGGCTCCTCGAGCCACTCGACGCACTCGTGCTGGACGCTCGGGCAATAGGCGCCCTCGACGAGCACCATCTCGGGCGGGCATGCCGCCGGGCTGGCCTCGGGCGGGGCGGGCGGCGTCGCGGCGCCGGGCGGCTCGGCCCGGCCCCCTGGCGCGGCCGTGCCCGCCTCGTCGCACCAGAGCACGGGGCGCGCGTCGGGCTGGGCCAAGGGGCCCTCGGCGCCGGCCGGGGCGGGCTCGTCGTCGAGCGCCGGCGTGGCCCGGGCGCAGGCGCCGAGGCCGAGGGCCGACCCGATCAGGAAGAACGAAAGGCCGAAGCGGCGCGAAAGGGGTACTGCGGTCGCGCAGTCGCTTCGTTCGAGGGCGACCGAGCGCTTTGGTGATGCGGGCACAGCACCTCTTATTTTGCTGCTGCCCTGAAAAAGGCAAACCCGCGACCTGCATTCGGCGCGAACGGCCCAGGTTTGCCTTTGGCCCGCCGGCCGCGCTCGACCCACCCCCGCCCGACGGCACGGGCCCGCCGCCTTCAGCGCCAGCGGCCCCCCGCCCCCCCGCGCCCGACGCCTTCAGCGCCGACGGCCCCCCGCCCGCCGCCCCCCCGCGCCGAGGTCGGACGGGCCGCGCCGCCGACCTCGCTCAGCCCCGGTCGCCCTGCGACGAGGTGCCGCGGCGCGGCATGAGCTCGCCGTCTTGGTGCAGGACCGACAGCACGAGTGCGGCACCAAGCAAGGGCAAGAGCCAGATCAGCCGGATCTGCGCCCACTTCTGGTCGGGCGCGTACGCGACGCTGCGCCGGACGCGCAGGGTGGCGAAGGCCTGGAGGGCGACGAGGGCAGACGCGAGGAGCAAAGCGATGATTTCCATGGCGTGTCGGGGCGCACGTTTAACCACAGCAAAGGCCCCCGCCAAGGGGGGCGGCGTGTACAAAGAACGAACGGGAAGTTCATCGAGTGAACCCCCGCGGGCGTTTGGTCTCTGAACAAAGGGGCCCCGCGGAGGCGCGTCGCAGCCGAAACCCCGCTTGGCACCGGGGCTGCTCATAGGCGCGCGACCTATGCGCAACGTCCTCGCCCTCTCCTCCGCCCTGTCCCTCGGTCTCGCCCTCGCCCTCTCGCCCGCCGCCGCCTCGGCCGCGCAGTACGTCGTGCACGTACACGGCCGGGGGCAGAACGGGTGGGGCGACAACCCCATGTTCGCCACGCCCGGCTGGCAAACCGTGGGCGTCACCTACAACGCCACGACCGCGACGCTCGCCCAGGCGAACGCGCAGCTTCGCCCCCAGCTCGCCTCGTTCTGTACGGGCGTGAACACCTGCATCATCGTCGCGTACAGCAACGGGGCGCTGCAGATCGGCTACACGCAGGCCAACTACCCCTCGGTGCTCGAAAACGCCCTCTACATCGAGGCGGGCGGCTCGGCCGCCGGCGGCACCGAGCTGCTGAACAACTGGACGTCGACGGTCGGCAGCTGGCTCGGGCAGACCTACCCGAGCGGCGTCGACGCGACGCTCACGGTCTCGGGGGCGCGCAACGCGTACAACCACTCGCTCAGCGCGGGCATCTCGACCTACCACCTCGGCGGCAACACGGGCCCGGGCAACGGGCTCTGGTGGGTCACCTCGGGCTTCATCTCGGGCGACGACGACAGCGTGGTGCCCTACCACTCGGCCTTCGGCTGCTCGGGCTCGGGCTCGCAGACCGAGGGGTGCGCGAAGTTCACGGGCCACAAGCTCGACATCTGGGCGAACGCGTCGGGCAACTCGTGGAGCTGCCCGAACGGCGTCTGCGGCGGCATCGATCACTTTGGCATCGATGACCGGGCGGCCTACTGGTACTGATCGACCCGACGTGACGGAGCGCGCTCGCCCCCGCCGGGTGCCGCGCGCGGCCCTCGCCTCGGCCCTCGCCCTCTTCGGCGCGCTCGCCCTCTGGCGGCTCTGGCCGGCGGGCGCGCCACCCGAGCCCCCGCCGCCGCCGAAGCCGGGCCCCGCGAAGGCCGCCCCGGCGGGCGAGGCGGCCGCGCCGAGGGCGCGCGAGGGGCGGGCGCAGGCCCCGCCGGGGGCCCCGCCCGAGGCCGAGCGCCCCTACGACGAGCAGGGGGTCGCGCGGCAGGCTAAGCGCTTCGACGCGCTCGATCACGCGATCGAGCTGACGCGCTTTCCGCCCGACTCGCGCCCGCTCACGGCCGAGATGACCGACGTCTTGCGGCCGAACCGCCGCCACGAGCAGCCCCAGCCCCTCGCGGCCGCGCACGCGCGCGGGCAGAAGGTCGACCCCGAGCGCGATCTCTTCGTGCTCTTCACCGGGCCGCGCTTCGCCCTGACCCCCGGCGAGCCGCTCGCCGCGACGCTCGAGGTCACGCGCGGCCGGCCCGACGAGGGGCGCGGCGCCGAGCGGGTCGCGCTCGAGGTGCGCGAGTGCGTCCTGCGCGCCTCGGGCCCCGCCCCGCTCGCCGAGGGCCTGCCGCTCAACGACCGCGGCGAGCACGGCGATCCGAAGGCGGGCGACCTCAGCTACTCGCTCTCGGTCGACCCGCTGACGCTCGCGGGCTTCGAGCGCTACAACGGGCCCGCGCGCCTCGAGGTGGCCTTCGTCGCGCCCGGCGCGAGCGAGCTCGCGCACGCCTCGCTCGACTTCAAGCTGGGGGCGGTGACGCCCGCGCGCTTCAACGGGCGCGTGGCCGAGCGGCTCGCGCCCGCGGGGCTCGAGCTGCGCGTGGGGCTCGACGTCGAGCAGCCCGGCCACTACGTCGTGCAGGGCCTGCTCTTCGACGCCCGCGACCAGCCCGTGGGCTTCGCCGTCGACCGGCCGACGCTCGGGCGCGGCGCGGGCGAGGCGACGCTGCTCTTCTTCGGCCTGCTCTTCCACGAGGCCGACGCCCGGGCCCCCTTCGTGCTGCGCACCGTCACCGGCTACCGGCTGCCCGAGGGCGACGAGCCGGACAAGCTCGAGATGGCCCCGATGCCCGGCGAGTACCGCACGCACGCCTACCCCCGCAGCGCCTTCTCGGCCGACGAGTGGCAGAGCGCGTCGAAAGACAAGCGCCTCGAGGCGCTGCGCGAGCTCGCCGAGAAGAACCCCGACAAGGCCCTCGTCTCGGGCACGCCCGAGAGCCCCCAGCCCGCCCCGGCGCCGAGCCCCTGAAAGCGCCGGCGAGCAGAAGAAATTTCCAGCCCCCCGCAAGACGCGCTAAAGGCGGGGGCGGTTCTCGGGTTGGCGGCCCGCGCTCGAAGGCAGCGTCCCACCCCCTCGGCCTTGCCCGGCACGAGGGGGCGCCCGAAGGCGAGGGCCGCCGCCCGAGGGCCGATCCGAGGCCTGCGCGCGGCGCCCTGAGCGGCGCCCCGGCGCGCCGTCACGTGCGACGCCCACCATGCGCGCTTTGCTGCCTTTCGCCCTGCTCGCCCTCGCTTCGCTCGCCTGCGAGCCCCCCGCGGCCCCGCCCGGCGAGGGGCCGGGCGAAGGGCGCGGCGAGCCGGCGGCCGAGGGCGGCGGCCTGGCCGCGGGCGACGCGTCCGGGCCCTCGAGCGAGGGGGGGCCCGACCCCGAGGCCTGCTCGGCCCGCTTCGAGGCCCTGAAGGCCTCGCCCGGCGTCCCCCTCGCGCTCACCGACCCGGTGCAGCGGGCGCACCTCTTCGGCCGCGTCCGCGGCGCCCCCTCGTTCTTCGTGCGCGAGCCGCGCGCCGGGGCGGCGCCGGCCGAGGCGGTTCGGGCGGCGGGCCCGCCCGCGCCGAGGGGCGAGGGCGCGCGGGCCCGGCGGCTGCGCCAGAGGCTGCGCGGCGACCCGCGCGCGCTGCGCGCCGCGGTGCTGCGCGAGGGCTACGTCTACGCGACCGACCCGTACGAAGCGCTCGACCTCGTCACCTCGCTCCGCGTCACCGACCTGTTCGACGAACCCGAGGTCTGGCTGCAACGCGGCGCGCACACGGCGCGCCTGGTGCGCGATCCGGGCGCCGGCCGGGGCGAGGCCTCGTACCGCTACGCCGAGGGCCCGCGCGCGGGCCGCAGCGCCGACCTGCTCTTCCTCGACCGGCTGGCCGCCTCGCCCGCCGAGCTCGAAGCGCCCCTGCACCGCGATCTGAGCGCGGAGGGCGAGGCGTGGGGCTTCGACCGCGCGCGGCTCGTCACGGTCGCGGGCGAGGGCGCCGCGGCCGAGCTGCGCTTCGGCGGTCGCTGGGTGCGGGCGGTCCTGCGCGCCGAGGGCCCCGCGCTGCGCGTCGACTGCCTCGCCGAGAGCGCCGACGTGCGCGCCAACGTGCTCGCCTTCCGCGCGGGGCGCGGGGCCGAACGGCGCGCCAAGCGGGCGCTCTTCGACGCCGTGACCGGCCAGATCGACGAGGGGCTGCGCTTCGACCGGCCCGAGGGCGAGCCGGGCGAGACGCCCCCGCCCGACACCGACGGCAAGCTGCGCGCGGCCTGGCAGTCGGCCTTCTTCGGCGGCTACACGACCTTCTTCTACGAGGGCCGCGCCTACCCCGTGCTCTCGCCCCGCGGCGAGCCCTTCCCGCCCCAGGTCTGCGTCGACTTCGTGCTCGAGAGCTTCGAGCGCGCCGCCGGCACGCGCTTCAGCGTCGAGGGCGGCCCGCGGCGGCGCGTCGGCCGGCTCGACTTCGACGCCTACCACCCGCCGAACCGCCGCGGCGTGCTGGCGCTCGAGGCCTTCGCCCAGGAGCACCCCGAGCTCTTCTCGGCCGCGCGCGTCCCCGAGCGCGAGCGCGTGCCCTTCGCGCTGCGCGACCGCTTCTTTCGCCACCTGCTCGAGCGCGCCGACGACTTCGCCCCCGGCGACGTCGTCGCCATCCAGGGCTACAAGAAGGACGACAAGATTCACCAGCACGCCATGCTGGTCGAGACCGTCGACCCGCTGACGGGCTTCCCCTATGGCCTCGCCGACCAGATGCGCCGCCCGCGCCGCCGCACCTGGGAGGCCATCATGGCCGAAGCGCCCCGCCGCAGCCTGCTCTTTCGCCTGCGCCCGACCGACCTCGTCTGGTCGACCCTCGACGGCCCCGCGGCGGCCGGCGCCGCGCCCGCCGAGGCCGCCCCCGCCGAGGCCGCGCCCGCCGGGGCGGCGCGCGCCAGCGATCTCTTACCAGACCAGCGCCGCGGCGAAGGCGCGCTCGACGAGGGCCTCGAGCGCGCGCGCCTCGGCCTCGCCGAAGGCGTCGAGGTGCGGGCTGTCGAGATCGAGCACCGCGCGCAGCCGGCCGCCCCCGAACACGGGCACCACGAGCTCGGACCGCGTCGCGTCGTCGCACATGATGTGCCCCGGGAACGCACGCACGTCGGGCACGCGCACCGTGCGCTCGCCGCGCGCCGACGCGCCGCAGACGCCCCGGTCGAAGGGGATGCGCAGGCAGCCCATCGTGCCCTGGTAGGGCCCCACCGCGAGCAGCCGCTCGCCCACGCGCCGGTAGAAGCCGCACCAGTTGCACTGCGGCAGCGTCTGCCAGAGCAGGCACGCGAGCGTCGCCTGCACGGCCACCGCGTCGGTCTCGCCCTCGAGGGCCGCCACGATCTGCGGCGCCGCCTGCTCGAGCCGCGCCAGGCGCGCCGGCTCGGGCAAGAGCGTGCCGCGCGGCACCGGGTCGAGCAGAATGCCTTCGCTCATGGGCCCTCGCGCGCCGCGGCGCCGCCCGCCGGCTCGGGGCGAAGCGCTGCGCGCACGCCCGCGGTGGTTGCGACGACCGGCGCCATCGACTCGTTGATCGAGGCTCTAGCCCACGCCTGCCGGGGCCGCAACGTGCCGGCCCCGGCCGCCTCGAGCCCCGCGACCCCGGCGCGCCGGGCCGGCCGCGGGCTCAGGACGGCCGGCGGGCGTCCGTCGCCCATCGGGCGGCGCCGTGACGTCAACCTTGGCGGCCCCGGGCCGGTCCGGGCGTGTCGACCGGCGGGCGGCGGCCCCGGCGGCCGAGCCCGGGGGCGGGGCCCCGCGACGAAGCCGGGCGGCTCCGGAGCGGTTGCGCGCTCGGGCGCGCGTGCGAGAAACTACGGCGCGACGGTCGAGCATGGCGAAGAGTTCGGCGTGGGTCTTCGGGTACGGTTCGCTCCTCTGGCGCCCGGGCTTCTCGTACGTCGAGAAGGTGCCCGCGCTCTTGCCGGGCTGGTCGCGGCGGTTTTACCAGGGCTCGCCCGACCACCGCGGCACGCCGGGCGCGCCCGGGCGCGTCGTCACCCTCGTGCCCGACGCCGCCGGGCTCTGCTGGGGGCTCGCCTTCGGCCTCGACGACGGCTGCCGCGACGACGTCCTCGAAGAGCTCGACCGCCGCGAGCGCGCCGGCTACCGGCGCATCGAGCACGAGCTCGTCCCCCTCGACCCGGCGCGCGCGCCCCTGCGCGCCATCGTCTACGTCGCCGACCCGCGCAACCCCGACTACCTCGGCGAGGCGCCCCCCGAGGCGATGGCCCGGCACATCGCCCGCTCGGCGGGGCCGAGCGGCCCGAACGTCGAGTACCTGCGCCGCCTCGCCGCCTTCCTGCGCGAGCACGGCGTGCACGACGAGCACGTCTTCGGCCTCGAGCGGCTCGCCGCGGCCGAGCGGCCCGACGCCGCGCCCGACGCCCGGCCTTGACCGCGCCGCCGCCCCGCCGCCCGCGCCCTCAGGGCGAGGCCGCGCCGTCCGGGCCCTCGCCGTCGATCTCGTTCGCCCGCCGGACGAACTCGAGTTCATCATTGCGGTGGCAGCTTTGGCAGGGCTCGAGCGACAGGCCCGCCTGCACCGCGCGCGCCGGGGCCCCGGGCGCGGCCTCGTACCAATACCAGGCGTCGTTCGTCTTCGTGTAATACGCATAGCGGGTGAGCGCCGTGCGGTCGTCCGGGTCGTCGTATATCTCTTTGACGGCCGCGATCCCCACGGGCCAGCCCTTGTTGGGCCCGTCGGTCACGAAGTTCGAATCGTCGACGACGCTCTTGGTCGCGCAGATGCGCGCGTCGGCCGTGCCGTCCGAGTTGGTGTGGGGCGAGATGCCGACCACGATCTGGCCGACCTCGCCGCAGAGCCAGTTGTCGTCGTTCTCCGGCAGGTACGCGCCCGCCGCGAGGAACGCCTGCACGTCGGCGAGCTTCACGGGCGGCGTGCCGCCGGGCCGAAAGCCCGGCGCGCCGCCCGCCCCCGGCCCGCCGCCCGACCCGGGCGCGTTGCCCGCGCCCGCGCCCGCGCCGCCCGCCGCGCCGCCCGCGCCCGCCGCGCCCCCGTCGGCCGCGTCGCCACAGCCCGCGAGCCCCGCGCCCAACGCCACCACCAACGCCAAACGAAGGCCGAACTCTCGTCGAATCATGATGAGCCTCTCTGCCCCCAAGACCCCGCGACCGCGGGGAAGCGACGGCGCGCTGCGCCAAGGGCCCGCCCCCCGGTGTGACGCGCGTGCCCGCCGAGCCTCGCGGCGAGGGGACGCTCGCACGACGGCCGGGCGGCGAACGCGATTCGGGGCCCAGCCGGGCCCTCGTAAGATTTTTGGCGCCGCCCCGCCACTGGCATACACACTGCGCACACCAGACTAGATTACCCTGCCAGAGCCCACCCGCAAAGGGGTTCCTCCCAGACCCTGCTGGCCGCGCCGAGGCCCACCGCGCTAGCTTGCGTCGTTTTCGACCCTCGATGAAAAACTTCAAAGCATTCGAGGCCGGTACGGACTTCGACGATCCCATATTCCTTCCCCGCGAGAGCCTCCGCCCGCGCGGAGGCGCCGACCCCGATCGCAGGCGCGTCGGCGGCGCGCGCGGGTGCGTCGATTCAGGCTCGTCACGATCGCGCGCGACAGGCCGGCGTGTCGGCGGCGCGCGCGGGTGCGGCGGGGCGCCGGGTCGTTCCTGCGTTCGAATCGACGCGCGCCGCGCGCGACGACGGCCCGTGGCCGACCTCGGGCTGCGGGGCGCCGAAACGGCCAGGGCAGGCCGGCCCCTCGTGCCCAGCGTGTCGGGGTAGTCTCTATCCGGCTACGCTATGACGTAGCGATCATACGGCGCCCGGCCATGACGTCACGATCATAGGCGCGCCTTCGGCCGCGCGGCGGCGGGCGCGTGCTCGGCATCGAGAAAGAGCGTACGCGCCCCCTTGAAAAGAGCGTTAAACCGAAGAGCTTCGGCGCTACCGCGCAGAGAAATCGAGAACCCGAACTCCACAAAGATTTCTCCTTTTCGAGCTCGCCTGTCGGCCAAGTTTCGCTTGATTTTGGCGACGAGACGAGAAACAGAAAATCATTTTCATTTTCATAAGAAAGTTCAGGCCACCTGTTTCCTTTTGGCACTGAATGAGACTATGGTGCGCCCCGTCTTTGGTGGGCCCCATGGTCGGTTGGCCTGCCGCTTGCTGACGTGGCTCGGGCGCGTGCCTCGGCCGGGCTGCCCGCCACCCCTGGTTCGATCCAACACCCCTGGCGGTCGCATTCACATCGTCTTTCTTGTCGTGTTCCCTCGGAGGCAAAGTCATGAACGGACACTGGGTTAAATTGGTTTCTGTGGCCGCGCTCGCGCTGGCTGGTACGCTGGCGGTCGCTTGCGGCGGCGACGACGACGACGACGACAACCCCAGCACCGGCGGCCGCGGCGGCTCGGGCGGCTCGGCCGGCACCGGCGGCGGCAGCGGCACCGGCGGCGGCGGCACCGGCGGCGGCGCGGGCAGCGGCGGCGCGGCGGGCTCGGGCGGCGGCAGCACGCTGCCCCTGCCCCCGACCGACGTGGCCGGGCTCCAGACGGCGCTCAACGCGGGCAACTACCTGCCCGAGGTCAAGGCCGAGAAGTGGGCCTGCTCGAACGAACAAATCGGCAACATCAACTTGGGCGAGGCGACGAGCAAGGCGCACGCCTTCGACGAAAACCGCGACCCGGTCGACGCCGCCCCCGCCCGCAATTGTGCGAACTTCAGCCTCGCCGGGCTCGAGTTCAAGGCCGACACCGACGGCGGCAACGCGGCCGGCTGGCCCATCGGGGCGGCCGCCCTGAAAGAGACCCTCGATGCGAGTGACAACGTCATCGAGATTGCCTACTTCGCCCTCAAGCCCGACCTCACGTGGTTCTTCGCCACCGCGACCCCGGCCCAGGGCGAAGACCTGCAACCCGCCGGCCCCGGCCGCAACTATGAAGTTACCGCGGGCCAAGGGTGCGCCAGTTGCCACACCGGCCCGGACGTGGTCACCTTCGGCAACTCCGTCCCGCGGACGGACGACCTGGCCGACCCGAACCCGTACGAGCCCTTATTCGATAGTACCGCCGGCGCCGCCGGCGGTGCTCGTCGAGAATCGCCGCGCCCCCCGCCGACGCGAGTCGGCCGGGGGCGTCGCGCTTTGTGGCCCGACGGCGAAGGCTGGTTTCGCTACCTTCCAGGCGACCGGGGTAGGGACGGGAAATGCCTCCGTGCCAGCCCGTACCGGGGGAAGGGCGTCTTCCTTGCTATCGAGGGTCCGCTGCTCGGTCTAGAGCGTAGGTCAGGCGGGTTTGGTCCAGCCGCAGGCCGGGGGCCCCATGACTGAGCCGGAGGCGAGTTTGGGGCGGCCGGAGAGTGTACCAAACCCGCCTGACCTACGCTCTAGTTCGAGCCCCAGCACCAGGCCGTCCCATCCGATGTGAGGGCACAAGCGTAGGGGCCACCGACGCTCACCTGCTTAACCCCGCCCGAGTTGCTGACCACGCCGGGCGGCCTGCCGATCGCCCCGCCCGGCGCGCCCTTCGTGCCGCGGCCGAGCTGCCCGTGACGGTTACCGCCCCAGCAATCGGCGACGCCGTCTTTCTTCACGGCGCACGTATTTAGGTCGGACGTTCCGGTAAAAAGTAGGTCACCCTACATAAACTGGCGACGGGGGGTCGAGGCCAACAGCCCCGGCCCCCCGCCTCAAACGCCCCGGGGCGAGATGGCCGCCAGGGCGCCCGCCGGCCGGGGCATCGCGGCCGCCCCGGTCGTGCTCTCTGGGGCCCGCCGGGCACTGCGCCGCGGACGCTCAGCGGGGCGCAGGCCCGGGCGCGCCCTCGCCGCCGACGCTTCGCTTGCGCCATACCACATAGCAGAGGCGCCCGGACGCCCAGGCGTCCGAAGGCTCGAACGCCCCGGCGACCCAGGGGTCGCGCAAGAGGCGCTCTTCGACCGCGCGCGCGGCCGGGGCGCGCTCGGCGCGGCAGGGCGCCCCCTCGGCCGAGAGCACGACGAGCGTGGTGACGCCGCGCGCGTCGAGCAAGGTCGCGGGCACGCGCTTGGACGTGTGGCCGCCGGGCAGGGCGGCGATCGCGGGGTCGGTGCGGCCGGCGAGGTCGACGATGCGGCTCTCCCCCGCGGCCGCGAGCCAGCCGACGTCGAGCGCGGCGACGACCTCGCCCGGGTCGAGCGAGCGGCGCGCGCGCTCGACCAGCGGCAGGCGCGCCCCGACGACCGAGGCGGCGGCCGCGCCCGCGCGCGACCAGGCGAAGGCCATCGCGGCGAGGGCGACGGCGAGGCGCGCGAGCGTCCAGCCGAGGGGGGCGAGCGCGGCGACGTCGACCGCGGCGACGAGCAGGGCCGGGAAGGCGGGCACGAGCAGGCGGCTGAGCGGCATCCAGTCGCCGCCCGCGGCCGCGACGCTCGCCGCGTGCGCGAGCGCGGCGGCGACGAGCCAGCGCGCGCGAGAGAGCTCCGGCCGCCGCAGCAGGGCGAGCGGCGCCGCGGCGAGCGCCGGGAAGCCCCCGAGCAGGAGGCCCGCGACCACGTACGCGAAGCCGTGCCGGAAGTCGCTCGGCTTGGCGTCGACGGCGAGCGGCACCGGGCGCCCGAAGAGGGCGAGCCGCAGGGCAACGACGGCCAGCCAGGGGCCGACGGCGAGCGCGAAGGGCCAGACCGAGAGGGCGCGCGGGCGGGCGGGTCGGGGGGCGAGGGGCTCGGCGTCGGGCGCGGGGGGGCCGGAGGAGCCGGAGGAGTCGGAGGAGTCGGAGGAGAAGGGGTGCGCCGGGGGGGCCGGCGGCTCGAGCGAGCGGAAGGCGCCGACGACGCAGGCGAAGGGTAGAAGTTCCGGACGGAAGGAGGCCGCCGCGCCGCACGCCGCGGCGGCGAGGGCGCGCGCGCGCGCGGGGGCGGCGCAGGCGAAGGCGACGAGGGCGGTGACGACGCCGGTCTCGGTGCCCGCGCAGGCCCAGGCGCCGAGCGGCGCGCTCGCGCCGAGCGCCGCGAGCGGCAGCGCGCGCGCCTTGCGGCCGGCGGCGCGCGCGGCGCACGCGCCGAGGTGGGCGGCGGCCGCGAGCCACGCGAGCGCGCCGAGCGCGCGCGCCGCGCGCCAGACGCGCAAGGGCTCGCCGCCGAAGGGCGCGAGCAGGGGCGCCCAGGGCAGCGGCGTGACGCCGTCGGTGGGGGGCCCCCCGGCGTTGAAGCGATAGCCGAGGCCCGAGGCCAGGTGCGCGGCGTAGCGCGGCGCGATCCACGCGTCGTCGACGGTGAAGCCCGAGAGCAGCGCGAGCGGCAGCGCGGCGAGCGCGAGGGCGGCGAGCGCCCAGCGCGCCCGCGGGCCCGCCGCGGGCGCGGCGCGGGCGCGCGGCGGCGGCCGCGAGGGGGCCCCGAGGGTCGGCGCGCGCTTGTCCACTCTCCGACGAAAGGAGTCGAAAAGTTCGAAGGGCGCAAGGGCCTGCCTAGCATCGCGTCCGCCCCGCCCATGACGCTCTTCCTCGTGAGCCACGCCCCGCGCCCCTCCCAGCGTCCGACCGCGCGCGCGCAGGGCCCGGTCGACTTGGTCGTCGACGGCATCAACCTGACCGCCCGCGTCGGCCCCGGGCAGGCGTCGGCCTTCCTGCGCGATCTCTCGCTCGCCGCCGCCGACCTCGCCTCGGGGCGCCGCGAGCGCGCCGCCGTGCGCCACTACCAGCGCGACGAGGCGTGGGAGGTGAGCCTCGAGCGCGACGGCGCCGACGTGCTCGTCTCCGTCTTCCGCGGCGGCGCCGAGCCCGAGATCGCCGTGCACGAGCACCGGGCCCGCGGCGAACGCCTCGTCGCCGCCCTGCTCGCGGCCTGCGAGCCGGCGCCGCCCGCCGCCGGCGAGCGCGACGGGCGCGCCGACCTCGCCTACGCGCGCTCGCTGCTCGCGGGGCTCGGCCCCTGGGCGGCCGGGCCCGCGCTGCCCCCGCCCGTCGAGGTGGCGATCGCGACGGCCGAGGGCGCGCCCTTGCGCCTCTTCTGCCGCGTGCCGCTGCGCCCCCGGCGGGGCGAGGCGACCCCCGGCGTCGAGCGCTCGGACCTCGCCTCGCTGCTCGTGCGGGGCCCGCTCTGGGCCGAGGCGCACGGCCGCAAGGCGCCCGCCGAGGACGTGCTCCTCGTGCTCGCCGCCGAGCGGCTGGCCCAGCTCGCGCTCGACGTGCTCGCGCACGCCCGCCGCGGCGCCGCGTTCGCGCGCCACGAGTCGGTCGGCGGGGTCCCGGTCGGCGTGCGCTTCGAGCCCGGCCTCGGCTGCCGCCTCGCCGTCGGGCGGCCCGGCCGCGCGCCCGAGCCGCCGCCCGTGCCGCCCGAGGCGCTCGCCGGCGCCGCGCTCGAGTTCGGCCGCGGGCTCGCGCGGGCCATCCTGCGCCACGACCGCGCGCAGGGCAGCAACCTGCGCCTCGGCGCCTTCCGCCAGGCGCTCAAGCGCCTCGGCGAGGCCTTGCGCCCGGCCGACGCGCCGGCCCAGGCGCGCCTGAACGCCGCCCCCGAGAGCTTCCGCGCCTACGCGCTGGCCGAGTCGGCGAAGCAGGGGGCCCCCGGCGGCGCCCCCGCCCCCGCCCCCGCCCGCGCCGCCGAGGGCTCGCCCCTCGGCCCCGGCCGGCTACGCTACGCCCTGCGCTGGGAGGCCCTCGTGCCGGGGCTCGATCTGCACGGCACCTTCCTCTGCGGCGACCGGCTCGTCGTCAGCGGGCGCCGCGAGACCGCGTGCCTCGAGCGCGCCGGCGGCACCGTGCTCTGGCGCCGGCCGGCCGCGCCCGCCCGCGGCGTGCCCACCCCGGGCGGGCTCGCGCGCCTCTACGCCGACGGCCGCGTCGAGGTGCTCGACTACGGCACCGGCGAGGTCGGCCTCGCCCTCGCGCTCGCCCCGCAGCGCTCGGGCGCGCCCGGCGGCGCCGTCGTCAACGCGCCCGGCCTGCCCAAGCTGCTCGTCGTCGCCGAGGGCGAGCGGCACCTGACGGCCGTCGACCTCGTCAGCGGCGAGCTGCGCTGGCGGCACGCGCGGCCCCGCGGCGGCCCCTGCCGGCTGCGGCGCGCCGGCCGCCTGATGCTCGAGAACGCCGGCGACGGCACGCTCACCGCCATCGACGTCGCCACCGGCGAGCTCGTCTGGCGCCTCTGCGAGCGCGAGCCCATCGCCGGCCCCCCCCTCTTCGATCAGGACACCGTCTACGTCGCCTCGGGCGACGACGACGGCGGCCACCTCCTGTTGATCGACCCCTGGTCGGGCGCCGTCCGGCGCCGCGTCGCCCTGCCCGCCCCGCCCGAGCCGGGCGCCGCCCCCCTGCGCACCGACGCCTCGGTGGCGCTGCTCGTGCGCGGCGAGGGCGTCGTCGGCGTCGCCGGCTTCGCCCGCGAGAGCGGCGAGCCGCGCTTCGGCCCCGGCCCCTTCGCCGCCCCCCCGGGCTCGGCCTGGCTCGCCGTCGACGCCACCATCTTCTGCAACACCGAGGAGGGCGAGGCCGCCGGCCTGCGCGACGCCGACGGCTCCGTCCTCTTCCGCCGGCGGCTCGGCGACGGCGGCGCCCCGCCCCGCCGGCTCGAGCCCGTGCTGCGCGCGGGCGCGCTCTTCGTGCCGCAGGCCGACGGCGTGCACCTCTTGCGGCCGCGCGACGGCGAGGGCCTCGGCTTCGCGCCCACCGACCTCGTGCCCGACCTCTTGCGCGTCGACGAGCGCTGCGACCTCTACGTCGCCGAAGAGAGCGGGCACCTGCGCGCCTTCGGCCTCGGCCCCCGCCTCGCCGTCGTCCGCTAAGCGCGCGGGGCGAGGCGGCCGCGCGCGCCGGCGGCTCACTCGTCGGCGAGCCGGCAGAGCCGCACGCGCGCGCGCCCCTCGCCGACCATGCCCAGGTCGACCGCCGCCGCGCGCGACAGATCGATCACCGACCCGCCGTGGAAGGGGCCGCGATCGTTGATGCGCACGATGACGCTGCGATCGCCGCGCTCGACCAGCACGCGCGCCCCGAAGGGCAACGACCGGTGCGCCGCCGTGCGATCGAGCGGGTCGTAGGGCTCGCCGCTCGCGGTCTTCTTGCCCGCGAACCCGTCGGCGTAATAGGTCGCCTGGCCGCCCGAGCAGGCCGCGGCCTGCGCCGGGGCGGCCTGGCGGGCGAGGGGCATCGCGAGCAAGAAGACGAGCGCGCCCATGGCGGGACGCTTCGCACGACTCGCGCGGGCCGGCAACGGCCCTTCGGCAGCCAGAGCGGGCTAAAAAACTACACCCCGCCCCGGCGCCCGGGCGGCGCGCCGGGCGGGCGCCGGCGGCGGCCGGCAGAACATGGTTTTCAGCCGGTCGCACGACGCAGTAGGGTGCTTCCGCAAGCGGTCATGGACACCCCCGACCTACAACCTTTCGCCAAGCAGCCCCTCGGCGGCATCGACCGCCGCGCGATGGTGCAACGCCTCTCGTCCGAGGGCCCGAAGGTCGCCGCCGGCGACCTCGAGCGCGCCCGCGCCGCGCTGCGCCCCGTCGGCGTCGCGCTGCCCGACGACCACGTCGTGCTCCTGCTCGGGGGCTCGGGCGGCATCCTGCGCTCGGTCGCCATCCAGCTCTTGTTCGGCGAGGGCGTGGCCGTGCACGCCGTGCACTACGACAGCGAGAAGCTGCAGGTCGGCTACCACCACGCCCGCGCGCTCACGGCCGCCGCGGCCGAGGCCGGCGTCGGCTGCGCCTTCTACAACCACGACGCGACCCGCCCCGAGGTCATCGCCCAGGTCGTCGCCGACCTCGCCGCGCGCTACCGCGTCGCGCACCTCGTCAACGGCATCGCCGCCGGCGCCACCAAGCGCTTCGTCGAGCACGGCCCGACGCGCGTGCGCGAGCTCGACGTCGCCTTCGACCCCGTGCGCCAGACCCCCGACTTCTCGTCGTGGTCGAACCTGCGCAAGATCGGCCTCGCCGAGGTCGAGGTCGCGACCGAGGGCGACATCGAGCGCACCTACCGGTACATGGGCCGCTCGACCGCGCCCTGGGCCGAGGCGCTCGCCGCCGCGGGCCTCTTGAAGCGGGGCGAGAGCCTCGTCGCCTTCACCGACTACGAGTACGAGCCCGACGACCCGGTCTACGCCCACGGGCCGCTCTGCCGCGCCAAGGTGCTGCAGCGCGAGAGCCTCGCCGAGATCAAAGCGCGCCTCGGCGTGCGCACCGCGCGCCTCTGCTACCCGGCCGTCAACACGACCGCGCTCGGCGCCATCCCCGGGGGCATCTTGATGTTCGCCGGCACCGCCCAGATCTTGCGCGAGCGCGGCCAGTACGCCGGCCTGCCCTCGCTCGCCCGCGACACCGCCCCCGTCTTCGCGCTCGACCACCCCGGCGGCGACCTGCGCCTCGACCTCGCCTTCCAAGAGGTCCTGCCCGAGTTCCACCGCCGCAAGGCCCTGCTGACCCCGCACAATTTGCGCGAAAACTTCCCGCTCGTCTTCGAGCACGAGGGGCTCTAACCGGGCCCCTCTCGACCGCCGCGAACGGCCCCCGGCCAAGGCAGGCGAGCGAGGCGCACTCGGACGCCGGCCAGGGGCCGCGCCGCAAGGTCGGGGCGGGCCCTGTAACTCCCCCTCCCCGGCCGGCACCGTGCCCTGCCCCCGGCCGGCCGGCAGCGCGAGCCGGCGGTAGGGCTTGCGCACCACGGTCAGGCGCTCGACGCGGCCCCGGCGCGCGACCGTGAGCGTCACGGCCGAGCCCACCTCGCCCGCGAGCGCCCGGTGCACGCCCCCGGGGTCGAGGTCGCGCACGTCGCGCCCGTCGACCGCGAGCACCTCGTCGCCGGGCTCGAGGCCGGCGCGGGCGCCGTCCATCGTCGGCTCGACGCGGCGGACCCAGAGCCGCCCCGAGGCCCGATCCTGCCGGAAGACGGCCCCCACCGAGCCCACGCTCGCGCGGCAGCCCGGCGCCGCCGCGAGCGCGAGGGCGAGGGCGAGGGCGCCGAGGGCGCGAGGTTTCGGGCGCCCGGGGGCCCCGGGCGGCGGCCCCGGGGCCGGGGCGCCGGGGTGCGAGCGGGGGCGCGGCCTCAGAAAGGCCCTGAGCGAGGCGGCCCGGGGGGTGCTAGCGTAGCCGGAAGGATGTCGCTCAAGATCGATCAAGATCACCGCCGCTTCCGCCAAATCGTCCGGGGCAAGATCCGCGAGAACCTGCGACGGTACATCTCGCAGGGCGAGATCCTCGGGCGCAAGGGCAAGGACATCGTCTCCATCCCCATCCCGCAGATCGACATTCCGCGCTTTCGCTTCGGCGACAAGCAGCGCGGCGGGGTCGGCCAGGGCGAGGGCGACCCGGGCGACCCGGTGAGCGGCCAGGAGGGCGAGGGCGAGAGCGGCCAGGGCAAGGCCGGCAAAGACC
This sequence comes from Polyangiaceae bacterium, assembly GCA_035762175.1. Taxonomy (GTDB): domain Bacteria; phylum Myxococcota_A; class Polyangia; order Polyangiales; family Polyangiaceae; genus DASTPP01. Next base: position 87,297 of record DASTPP010000427.1, read on the forward strand.
CGGGCGAACACCTGCTCGAGGTCGACGTCACGCTCGACGAGCTCGCCGACATCCTCGGCGAAGAGCTCGAGCTGCCCGACATCCAGAACAAGGGCAAGAGCGCGGTGCAGAGCGCCAAAGACCGCTACGTCGGCATCCGCCGCGCGGGGCCCGACTCGCTCCTGCACTTCAAGCGCACCTACCGCGAGGCGCTCAAGCGCATGATCGCGTCCGGCACCTTCGACCGCGGCACGCCGCTCGTCGTGCCCATCCCCGAAGACAAGCGCTTCCGCAGCTGGAAGACCCAGACCGAGCCCGTCGCCAACGCCGTCATCATCTACATGATGGACGTCTCCGGCTCGATGGGCGACGAGCAGAAGGAGATCGTGCGCATCGAGAGCTTCTGGCTCGATACGTGGCTCAAGCGCCAGTACAAGGGGCTCGAGAGCCGCTACATCATCCACGACGCGATGGCGCGCGAGGTCGACCGCGAGACCTTCTTCCACACGCGCGAGTCGGGCGGCACGATGATCTCGAGCGCGTACAAGCTCTGCGCCCAGATGATCGACGACCACTACCCGCCGGACGAGTGGAACATCTACCCCTTCCACTTCTCCGACGGCGACAACTGGTCGATGGACGACACGCTGCTCTGCATCGACCTCTTGAAGAACCGCCTGCTCCCGCGGGTCAACATGTTCGCCTACGGGCAGGTCGAGAGCCCCTACGGCTCGGGCCAGTTCATCAAAGACCTGCGCGAGCACCTCGGCTCGGACGAGCGCGTGGTCACCAGCGAGATCCGAGACAAGGACGCGATCGTGGGCAGCATCAAAGAGTTCCTGGGGAAGGGCAAATGAGCGAGTTCGCGCTGAAGACGTCGCTGCCCTCGTACCTGCGCGAGTGGCAAGAGATCATCATGAAGTACGCCCGGGGCTACGGGCTCGACTTCTTCCCGGTCGTGTTCGAGATCCTCACGTACGACCAGATGAACGAGATCGCGGCGTACCTGGGCTTCCCCAACCGGTACCCGCACTGGCGCTTCGGCATGGAGTACGAGCAGCTCTCGAAGAGCTACGAGTACGGCCTGTCGAAGATCTACGAGATGGTCATCAACAACAACCCCTCGTACGCCTACCTGCTCGAGGGCAACAGCCTGACCGAGCAGAAGCTCGTCATGGCCCACGTGCTCGGGCACGTCGACTTCTTCAAGAACAACTTCGCCTTCCGCGCCACCGACCTCGACGCCCGCGGCCGCCTCAGCGACCCGATGCGCCGGACCGACCCGTTCGACCCCAACCGCAAGTGGGTCGACAAGATGGCCAACAACGGCTCGAGAATCCGCCGCCACATGGACCGGCACGGGGTCAACAAGGTCGAAGAGTTCATCGACGCCTGCCTCAGCCTCGAGAACCTCATCGACCCCTGGCGCCCCTTCGCCCCCAAGCCCACCCGCCCGACGCGCGAAGAGCTCGAAGAGCCCGCCGCGCGCGAGGTGCCGCGCCTGCGGGCCAAGGGGTACATGGAGAAGTACATCAACCCCGACGAGTACATCGAGGAGCAGAAGAAGAAGATGGTCGCCGAGGCCGAGCGCGAGCGGCGCTTCCCCGACCGGCCCGAGCGCGACGTGCTGCGCTTTCTGCTCGACCACGCCCCCCTCGAGCGCTGGGAGCGCGACGCCCTCGAGGTCATCCGCGAAGAGGCGTACTACTTCGTCCCGCAGATGCAGACGAAGATCATGAACGAGGGCTGGGCCAGCTACTGGCACAGCCGCCTGATGACCGAGAAGATCGCCGACGCGACCGAGATCATCGACTACGCCGACCGCAACGCCTCGGTCATGGCCACCGGCAAGGGCCAGATCAACCCCTACAAGCTCGGCGTCGAGCTCCTGCGGCACATCGAAGAGCGCTGGGACAAGGGCCAGTTCGGCCGCGAGTGGGAAGAGTGCGACGACCTCGACGCCAAACGGCACTGGGACCTGCGCCTCGGCCTCGGCCGCCAGAAGATCTTCGAGGTCCGCCGGCTCTACACCGACGTCACCTTCCTCGACGAGTTTTTGACCCCCGAGTTCGCCATCGAGCAGAAGCTCTTCACCTTCTCGTACTCGAACCGCAACGACCGCTTCGAGATCGAGTCGCGCGAGTTCAAGAAGGTCAAAGACAAGCTGCTCTTCCAGCTCACCAACAGCGGCAACCCCGTCATCTTCGTGCACGACGCCAACTTCGAGAACCGCGGCGAGTTGCTCCTCAAGCACGAGCACGCCGGGCTCGACCTGCGCGTCGACTACGCGAAAGAGACGCTCAAGGCCCTGCAGCGCATGTGGCGGCGGCCGGTCGCCATCGCGACCACGCTCGACAACAAGAGCGTGCTCTTGCGCTACGACGGCGCCGAGCACACGAGCCGCCCCTTCCGCCTCTGAGCGCCCCGCCCGCGGGGCCCCGCCCGACGACCGATGCCCGCCTTCGCGAGAGACCCGCACCACTGGCTCCACCGCCTCTCGCCCGACGAGTGGGTGCGCGCGGCGCTCGCCGAGCTCGCCGCCGCCGAGCGGGCCTTCCGCCAGCAGAACGCGCGGGCCGGGCACGCGAGCGCGCGCCGGGCGGCCGGCATGGCCCTCAACGGCGCCCTCATCGTCGAGCCGAACCCGGCCTGGGGCCGCAGCTACGTCGAGCACCTCGCGGCGCTCGCCCGCGAAGGCGAGGCGGTGCCCGCCCCCGTGCGCGACGCCGCCCGCCTGCTGACCGAGGCCCCCGCGCCCGGCGCCGCCCTCGTCGCCCTGCGCTCGCGCGCCGCCGACGAGCGGCTGCTCGAGGCCGCCCGCACCGTCATGGCCCACGCCTACGCCCGCGTGAAGCGGACGGCCCCCCTCGACGAAGCGAGCGCCGGGGCCGCCGCGCCGCCCGCCGCCCCCGACCCGCCCGCCGACGCGCCCGCCGAGGGCGCCGAGACCGACCCTTGAGGACGCGCCCGCCGCGGGCGGTGCCCCGCACTAAAGTACGGGGCACGGGTTAACCCACGCAGACCATGTGGCTCCGACCCGATCCGATGCGCAAAGCCCGCCCCCTTGGCGGGGGCCGGGCTCCCGCGGGCTCTGGCCCCCGGGCGAGCGCGCGCGAGCGGCTCGCTTCGCGCGAGCCCTGCCTCCGGCAGGGCTTTGACGGCCGTTTCCGAGGGCGTCCGCTGCCCCCGAGTTCACTCGGGGGCGGCTCGCCGCGTTTCGAACCACCCTCGCCCGCGCGGGGCGCGCTCGCCCTGCTGCTCGCGCTCGCCGCCTGCGCGAGCTCGGGCGAGGGCAGCCGCAACCCCGAGCGGGTGGCGACGCGGCGGCAGCCTCCGCTCACGGTCTCGCCCGGCCCCGCGCCGGCCGCGTCGTCGGCGCCGCTGCCGCGCCTCTTGCCGGCCGCGAGCAGCTTCCCCGCCCCGCCGCCCGCCCCCGCGCGCGACCCCCTGGCGCTCGCCCGCGGCGACGGGCAGCCCCACGACGCGGCGCTCGCCCGCGGCGATCGGGCGCTCGACGAGGGCGACGCGGCGGCGGCCGAGAAGGCCTACCGCGAGGCGTCGAAGGCCGCGCCCCGCGATCCGGCGCCGCTCGTCGGGCTCGCCCGCGCGGCGCTCGCGCGCGCCGACGTCGCCCCCGACTGGAACAGCGCGCCCCGCCACCCCGCCGCCGCCGAGGCCGAGCGCCTGCTCAAGCGCGCCCTCGAGCTCGACGCCTCCTTCGGCAGGGCGCACCTCGAGCTCGGTCGGGTGCACTTGATCCGCGGGCGGGGCCCCGAGGCGCTCGCGTCGATGCGCGAGGCCAAGCGCCTCGGCGCCCCCGAGGCCGAGACGGCCGGGGCCCTCGGCCTCGCGCTCTTCGTGACGGGCCAGCGGGCCGAGGCCCCCGCCGAGCTCGCCCGCGCCGCCTCGCTCGAGCCGAACGTCGCCTCGCGCCACCGCAACCTGGGCACGGTCTTGCTGGCGCTCGGGCGCTCGCGCGACGCGCTGCCCGCGTTCGAGACGGCGGTGCGCCTCGAGCCCGACGACGCCCGGGGCGTGTCGAACCTGGCCGCGACGCACCTCGCGCTCGGCAACGCCGACGCGGCGGTGCCGCTGCTCGAGCGGGCGATAACGCTCGACCCGCGCAAGGCCGCGTTCCACGCGAACCTGTCGTTCGCCCGGCTGCAGAAGGGCGACGTCGAGGGCGCGATCGCCGCGGCGAAGAAGGGCGTCGAGCTCGACGCCTCGTTCGCCAGCGCGTGGCTGAACCTGGGCACCGCCCTCGCCCGCAAGAAGCAGTTCGCCGAGGCCCGCAAGGCCTTCGAGCGCGCCCGCGCCCTCGATCCGAGCGACCCGCGCCCGAAGGCCAACCTCGACGAGCTGCGTCAGGCCGAACAAGAGGCCAAGCGCCCGCGGCAACCCTAGGGCGGCCGGGCCCGCCCGAAGGTGGGCCCCGCGCTTCGAGCCCGCAGGCCAAGGGGCGCCGGACGGCGGGCCCGACCGCCCTGGCGAACGCCCCGAGGCCGCCCCCGCGGGGCGCGCCGGGCTTTGCACAGACGGTGCGGGCCCTCTCTGGTACGCTAGGGCCCTCCCTCATGCTTTCCGCCCGCCTTGCCCTCCGCCTTGCCCTCGCGCTCGCGGCCTCGGCCCTGCCGACCTTGGCCGCCTGTTCGTTCCTGGTCGAAGACTCGATCGAGCAGTGCCAGACCGACGGCGACTGCGCGGGCCGGCGCGACGGCTACGTGTGCGACCGGGGCCAGGGCGTGTGCGTGCGCGACCCGGCGCAAGCGGGCGCGGGGGGCTCGGGCGACCCGGCCCTCTGCAACCGCGCCGACAAAGAGGTCGAAGAGATCACGGGCGACATCGACCGCAACCGCACGCTCTACTGCTCGAAAGACTACATCTTGAGCGGCTACGTCAAGGTGCTCGACGGCGTGACGCTGACCGTTCAGCCCGGCACGCGCGTCCTGGGCCGGGGCTCGGTCGGCATCAGCCAGCCGCCCGGCACGCTGCTCGTCCTGCCGGGCGGCAAGCTCGAGGCCGTCGGCCGGCCCGACGCGCCCATCGTCTTCACGAGCGCCTCGAGCCCGCCGTCGCGCGGCGACTGGGGCGGCGTCGCGCTGCTCGGCAACGCCCCCATCAACCTGAAAGACGGGCAGGGCAACCCCGCCCTCGGCACCATCGACGGCGTCGTCGAGCCCATCACCTACGGCGGCCTCGACCCCGACGACTCGAGCGGCATCTTGAAGTACGTGCGCATCGAGTACGCCGGCCTCGCGACCACCCCCAACGACGAGCTCAACGGGCTCACCCTCGCCGGCGTCGGCAGCGGCACCGAGATCGACTACGTGCAAGTGCGCGAGACGGTCGACGACTGCTTCGCCTTCCAGGGCGGCACCGTCGACGTCAAGCACCTCATCTGCCAGCGCGCCGGCGACGACGGCTTCGACCTCGAGCAAGGCTACACCGGGCGGATGCAATTCTTGGTCATGCAACAAGACCTCGACGCCGGCGAGTTCTTGCCGAACGGCCTCGAGGCCGAGAACGACCCGAACCTCGCGCCGAACGAGCCCTTCACCGAGCCCCGGGTCTACAACGCCACCCTCTGCGGCCGCGGCCCCCAGTCGACCAAAGACCTCGAGCACTACGGCCTGCTCTTGCGCCAGGGCGCCAAGGGCCACTTCTTCAACCTGCTCGTCTCGGGCTTCGACGCCGGCCTCGACATCGGCGACGACCTCACCGTCGCCAACATCACCGAGGGCAGCCTCGAGCTCGGCGCGTCGATCTTCTTCGAGAACCTGACCGCCGACGTCGCCCACAACGAGTCCGCGAGCGGCGACGCCGAGCTCGAAGACGACGACGGCGGCTTCAACGAGAACGCCTGGGTCGACGGGGGCACGGGCAACGGCACCGAGCGGCCCGCCGCCTTCGTCGACTGCTTCGACCCGAGGGCGCTGCGCCTGCGGCCCACCGGCGCCATCGCCCAGGGCGCCGCCACCCCCCCGAACGACGGCTTCTTCGACGCGTCCGCCACGTACTATGGTGCCTTCCGCGACGAGAACGACACCTGGGCCCAGGGCGCCTGGGTCGTCTGGGACGACAAGTTAGGTCCCCCGCCCGCCGCGGCGGGCCGAGCGCCGCCGAGGTCGCGGGGGCGCCCCCGAGCCGTCCCTCGTCAGTCGACCGCGCCGCCCGCCCCTTCGCCCCCCGGCGCGCCGGGCTTGCCCGGCCCCCCGCCGCCCGGCGCGTCGGGCGCGCCCGGCCCCTCGCCGCCCGGCGCGCCGGGCTCGCCCGGCCCCTCGCCACCCGGCGCTTCGGGCGAAGGGCCCCTGCCGCCGCGCCGCTGCGCGAAGAGCGAGGGCGCGAGATCGCTCGCGTCGCCCTCCCTCCAACGGAGGAAGGCGAGCGCCCGCCGGCCCTCGTCGTAGGTGCGCACCACGAGCCGGAAGAGCCGCGCGCAGATCTCGTCGGCCTCGTCCGGCGCGCTGGCGCCGTCGGACCCGACCCGCCGCCTGCCCAGCGCCAGCACGAGCTGCCAGCCGAGCTCGTCGGCCCGATCGATCTCGGCCCGCGAGAGCGGCGTCTTGGCGAGGAGCTCGTCGCCGCCCGCCCGGAAGAGCTGCGCGAGCGCCATCAGATCGTTCGCCGCGTCGAGCCGCCCGCTGCCACGACGAATGGAAGCCACCCGCTCGCGGTCGACCAGCCCGAAGAGCGCGAGGCCCTCGGCCGTCACGAGCAGCTTCTCGCGCAGCGGCGACGCCTCGCCGAGCAGGGCCTGCAGCGCCGTCTCGCCCTCGGCCTGAGGCAGCGTCAAGAGGTAGGCGTGCTGCAGCCCCCGCGCGTAGTCGGGCAGCTTGGCGAGCGAGGCGTGGTCGAGGTAGGGCAGCTCGCGGCGCATCTGCTCGCCGAACGCCTCGAAGTGCGCCTGCGCCCCCATCGCGATCGCGACGACCGTGGGCACGTGCGCGTTGACCCGTCCGACCTCGCTCGCGGGCAGCGCCGCGGCGTCGGCGCGCACGCGCTCGAGGGCGGCCGCCGTCTCGCGGGGCGACAGGGCGTGGGCGGGGGCGGGGTTGGCGGGGGCGAGATGAACGGTCGTGGTCGTCATGGGGGTCTCTCTCGGGCGGATGCGGCCCTCGGGCCGCCGGGGCGAAGGCCCTCCCGCACCGCCGTGCGGGGCATGGCCGTCGCGCTTCTGATCTCCTGCTCGGCCAGCCCCGACCCCCGGTTGCTTGATCTCTTCGATTTTTTTTTCGCCTCCCCAAACGACGCGAAAAACCAGGGTCGACCTGCGTTTTCGGCCCGACCCCCGGTCCGCCCCTCCTGCGAAGCCCGGATTCGCCCTCGCCAGGGGGTCCGACCCTTCCGCGAACCACGTTTTCGACCTCACGAGGGGGTCCGACCCTCCGGGGAAGCCCGTTTTCGACCTCGCGAGGGGGTCCGACCCTGCCTTCAGGCGCGTTCTCGGCCGGGTGGGGGGGGGTCGGACCCTGCCTTCGGGCGCGTTCTACGCTGGGTGGGGGGGTCCGACCCTGCCTTCAGGCGCGTTCTCGGCCGGGTGGGGGGGGTCGGACCCTGCCTTCGGGTGCGTTCTCGGCCGGGTGGGGGGTCCGACCCTGCCTTCGGGTGCGTTCTCGGCCGGGTGGGGGGTCCGACCCTACCGAAAGGCGCGCTTTCGACCCGACCCAGGGGTCGGACGCTGCGTCCGGGCGCGCGGGCGAGCGCGGGCGAGAGGTCGAGGGTTGCCCCGGCGACCTCGGTGACCGTCAGCCTCGGCCCGGCCTTGCGAGCGCGGCCCCGGCCGCCCTCAGCGCCCCCAGCCCTCGGCCCGAAGCAGGGCCTCGACCCGCGCCCGCACCTCGTCGCGAATCGCCCGCACCTTCTCGAGGGGCTTGCCCTTGGGGTCTTCGAGCGGCCAGTCGTCTCGCCGCCGCCCGGGCACCGCCGGGCACGCCTCGCCGCAGCCCATCGTGACGAGCAGGCTCGCCGCCCGGGCGAGATCGTCGGAGAGGAAGCGCGGCCGCTCGCCCGACAGATCGATGCCCACCTCGCCCATGGCCGCCGCGACCTCGGGGTGGACGCGCTCGCCGGGCTCGGTGCCCGCCGAGAGGGCGCGCGCCTTCGCCGGGTCAGCGAGGGCGTTGAACCAGGCGGCCGCCATCTGCGAGCGCCCCGCGTTGTGGACGCAGGCGAAGAGAACGACGACGCTCACGCGGCCCCCCGCCCCCGCGCTGCGGCGTCGAGCCGCGGGGCTCGTCGACCCGTCGGGGCGAGGGCGGCGCAGGCACTCATCGCTCGCCTCCCTCGCGCGGCTCGACGGCGCGCGCGGCCGTCGCGGGCAGGGTCGGGACGAGCCAGCGAAAGAGCGCGGTCGCGGCGAGCGCGCCGAGCGCCTGCGCGGCGACGAAGCCGGGGGTGTCGGCGGGGCGGATGCCGGCAAACGTGTCGGTGGTGCAGCGGGCCATGGTCACCGCAGGGTTGGCGAAGGAGGTCGACGAGGTAAACCAGTAGGCGGCCGTGATGTAGGCGCCGACGGCAAAGGGCGCATCGGACGCGCGCCGCCGCGAGCAGCCCCACACGACCGCGAGCAGGCCGAAGGTGGCGACGAACTCGCTGAAGAGCTGCGCCGGGCCCGAGCGCTCGTGCCGCGAGGCCGAGGCGAGCGCGAGGCCGAACATGCCGTGGGCGACGCCCGTGCCGACGAAGGCGCCCGCCACCTGGGCGGCGACGTAGGCGGCCGCCTCGCGCCAGGGCAGGCCGCCCTCGGCCGCGACGGCGAGCGTGACCGCGGGGTTGAAGTGCGCGCCCGAGACAGGGCCGAAGGTGAGGATCAGCGCGACCAAGCCCGCGCCCGTGGCGACCGAGTTGGCGAGCAGGGCGAGCGCCACGTTGCCCCCCGAGAGCCGGTCGCCCATGACGCCCGAGCCGACCACCACGGCGAGCAAGAACGCCGTGCCGAGGCCCTCGGCCGCCGCCCGCCGCGAGAGATCAGCCTGCGTCGACATGGCCTACCCTCACGGGGCCGCGCCCATCAGGCCGCGCCGACATGGCCCCCCTCGCGGGGCCGCGCCCATCAGGTCGAGGCGGCACCGCTTGCGCCCCGTCAGCAGCACTTGCCGCCGCCGGGCTGGCCCCGCTTGCAGCAGTCTTCCCAGACGTAGTCGGTCAGGCCGCGCAGGGCGGCGTAGTCGGCCGAGTAATAATGGTAGGTGCCCTCGCTGCGGCTGGTCAGCAGGCCCGCGTCGACGAGCCGCTTGAGGTGGTGGCTCAGGGTCGAAGCGGGCACATCGACGTGCCCCTGAATTTCGCCCGCCGGCGCGCCCGCCGGGCCCCCCTGCACGACGAAGCGCAAGATGGCGAGCCGCACGGGGTGCCCGAGGGCGCTGAGCTGCCCGGCGTAGCGTTCGAGCCTGGAGGCCACCCGATATTTCTAATATTCTCGAAGCAGCCGCACAAGGGCCTTGGCGCCGCCCGAAGCTCGAGGCGGGGCTGAGCCGGCCGAGACGCACACGCGACGAGCCGAGGGGGCGGGCCGAAACGCGCGCGACGAGCCGAGGGGGCGGGCCGAAACGCGCGCGCGACGAGCCGAGTGGTCGCGCCGGTCGTCGCCGCCTGCCTTCTGGGGCTGGCGAGGGGCCGCCCCCGGCGAAGCGGCGGGTTGAAGGGGCCCCGGGGGCGGTCTACAACGAGGGCGTGCGCCGCGCGCGACTCAAGCCCTGGCGTCGCTGGCCCGCGAGGGCGTGGGCGGCGCTCGCGCTGATCACGCTGCTCTTCGGGGTGGCGCTGCAGGGCCGCTCGTACATCGCGTGCGCGGTCATGCAGTCAGTGCACTGGGCGGCCTGCTGCCCGGGGCTCGATCACGACGGCGACGAGGCGCCGGCGGCCCAGCGCAAGGCGTGCTGCGTCGAGCGCTCGTTCTCGATGCTGCCGGCGGCCGGGGGGGCCCCGGCGGCGGCGCCGCTCGCGTCCCTCGCCGTGCCCTTCTTGCCGCCGCCGGGGCCCGAGCCGATCGCCTTCGCCCCGGCCCTCGCCCCCCTGCCCCCGGTGCCCGCTCGTCGCTGGCGCAGCCGCGAAGGGCCGGCCCCGCCGGCGGCCTCGTCCGAGCGCCTCGCCCGGCTCGGTCGCCTGCTCTGCTGAGCCGGCCCGCGCACGCCCCCGTCTCGCGCGCGCGGTGCGCGCGGACGTCTGCCGCGGGCGCGTGCGCGACGGCGTGAGCTTCGAGCCGCGGCGCGCGTTCGCTCGCGCGCCGCTCGCGGGGTTGGTTCATGGTCACCGAGTTGGTCCAGGGGGCCGCGGCGCGCCTTGCCGCGCCTTGCATCGTGCTCCTCGTCGCGGGCGCGGCGTCGCCGCTCGCCGGGTGCGGGGGCGCAACGTCGCGCGAGGCGCGCGCGCTCGCCGCCGATCCGCGGCTGCGCCCCTACGCCGGAGAAGCCGCCCCGGCGGGCGAGGGCGCGGCGCCGGCGGGCAAGGGGGCGGCGCCGGCGGCGCGCGGAGGCGCGGGCACGGCGGGTGCGTCACCGGGGGGCGAGCGGGCGAACGCCTCGACGGCGAGCGAGCGGGCGGGCGCATCGACGGCGGGCGAGCGGGCGGGCGCATCGACGGCGGGCGAGCGGGCGAACGCCTCGACGGCGGGCGAGCGGGCAGGCGCGTCGACGGCGGGCGAGCGGGCGGGCGCGGGGGCTTCGCCGGGGGGCGAGCGGGGGGCGGCTCCGGCGTTGGGCGCGCGGGGGGCGTTGGGCGAGGCGGCGGGCGAAGAAGGCTTGCGGGGGCCGCTCTCGCGCGAGGCGCTGGCGAGGGCGATCGTCGCGCGCAGCCCCGCCCTGCGCGAGCGGGCGCACCGGGCGAGGGCGCGGGCGGCGGAGGCGCGGGCGGCAGGCGCGTTGCCGCCGCCGGTGGCGATGGCGACGCTCTGGCAGGCGCCGCTGCGATCGCCCTACCTCTACGGAGAGGGCTCGATGCTGATGCTCGGGCTGCAGCAGACCTTCCCGGCCGCCGGGGCGCGCTCGGCCGAGGCGAGGGCGATGCTCGAAGAGGCGCGCGCCGAGATCGAGGCGCTCGCGGCGGGCGAGCGCGAGCTCGTACGGCGGGCCGAGCGGGCCTTCGCCGACTACGCCGAAGCGAGGCGCCTCGAGCGGGTGCACCTCGAGCACCGAACGCTGCTCGCCCAGCTTCGCGACACCGCGCGAGCGCGCATCTCGACGGGCGGCACCGCCCTGCTCGATCTCGCCAAGGTCGAGCTCGACGCCGCGCGGCTCGAGGGCGAGGCGGTGATGGCCGAGGGGGGACGCGCCCGGGCCGCCGCCGAGCTGAACGCGCTGCTCGGCCGCCCCCCCGGCGCCCCGCTCGGCGAGCCCGCCGACGAGGCTCCGGCGGCGCCGCGGGCGAGCCTCGACGAGGTGCGCGAGCTCGCGCGGCGCAACCGGCCGGAGTTCGCCGAGGCGCGCGCCCTCTCGCGCCGCGAGGGGGCGAGGGCCGAGGCGGCGGCGGCGAACGCGCGCTGGCCCGAGATCACGCTCGGGCTCAACTACGGCCTGATGCGCCAGAGCGGGCTGCCCGACACCTGGGGCGCGACGGCGGCGGTGAGCCTGCCCTGGCTGACGCCCGCGTCGGGCGCGCGCCGCGACGCCGCGGCGTCGTCCCGGGCGGCGGCGGCGGCGGGCGAGCGGTCGGCGGCGCTCGACGTCGAGCGCGAGGTCGGCGAGGCATACGCCCGCGCGAGGTCGGCGGCGCGGCAGCTCGCGCTGCTCGAGGCGCGGGTGCGCCCCGCGAGCGATCGGGCCGTCGAGGCGGCGCGCGCCGCGTACGTCGGGGGCCCGGGCGACGCGCTGCCCTGGCTCGACGCCCTGCGCTTGCGGCTCGACGTCACCAAGACGCTGGTCGAGGCGCGCGGCGAGCTCGATCGGGCGCTCGCCGATCTCGATCGGGCGGCGGGCGCGCCGGTGCCCCGCGGCGCCCTTGACCCCGGGGAGGCGACCCATGGCGGCTGAACCGCGCGAAGGCGTCGCCGAGACGCGCCCGCCCCTCGGGGCGCCCGAGGGCAGCGAGCCGCCGCCGCCGGAGAGCGAGGGCCCCGAGGCGCCGCCGCCGGGGGTGCGGGCGATGGCGACGCTGCGCTGGGCCATCTTGGCGGGGGTGGCGGCGGTGGCGCTGCTCTCGTTCTGGTTTCTGCTCGCGCCGGAGGGGGCGGCGAACGTCAAGTACACCTGCCCGATGGTCGAGCACGCCTTCGTCGTCAAAGACGAGCCGGGCGAGTGCCCCGTCTGCCACATGGAGCTCGTGCCGATGCCGGCCGAGGCCGCCGAGGCGCGCAAGCAGGGGGCGGCGGCCGCGGCCGCCGAGCTGCCGCCCGACACGCCGCCGGGGCTCGTGCCGATCCACGTCGAGCTCGGGCGGGCGCAGAAGATTGGCGTGCGCACGGCGCTCGTCGAGGAGGCCGACGCGGGCTCGGGCCTGCGCGCCCCGGCCTACGTGAGCGCGCCCGAGTCGGGGGCGAGCCAGGCGCACGTGCGGGCGCCAGGCTTCGTCGAGCGGGTCGCGGTCGGGCAGACCGGCGTGGCCGTGGGGGCCGGGCAGCCGCTCGTCTACGTGTACTCGCCCGACATCTACCGGGCGCAAGAAGAGATGCTGGCCATCCGGCGCTTCGAGGGCGTCGGTCCGGGCGGCGGGACGCCCGCGGGCCCGACGCTCGAGGCGGCGCGGCGGCGGCTCGAGCTCTACGGGCTGACCGCAAAGGACATCGACGACATCGTGCGCAAGGGCGCGCCCGAGCGCGCGGTGCCGGTGCGGTCGCCGGCGTCGGGCCACGTCACGCGTAAAGAGGTCGCGCTCGGCGCCTACGTCACGCCCGAGATGGTGCTCTACGAGATCGCCGACCTGTCGCGCGTCTACGTGGTGGCCGACGTCTTCACGCGCGACGCGGCCTCGCTGCGGGTGGGCTCGGCGGGGCTCGTGCGCTTCGCCTCGCTACCAGGCCCCGAGATCAAGGCGAAGATCGACCTCATCTACCCCGAGATGAACGCGGCCGCCCGCACGACGCGGGTGCGGCTGCAGGTGCCGAACCCGGGCCTTTTGCTCCGCCCGGGCCTCTACGGCGAGGTGCGCTTCGAGACGGGGGCGCGGCGGGCGCTCGTCGTGCCCCGCGACGCCGTCGTCGACACGGGCGAGTCGCGCTACGTCTTCGTCGACCTGGGCGAGGGCCGCTACGCGCCCCGCCTCGTGACCCTCGGGGCCGAGGCGGGCGAGCGCGTCGAGATCGTCTCGGGCCTTCGCGCGGGCGAGCGGGTGGTCTCGGGGGCGACCTTCTTGCTCGACTCCGAGAGCCGCCTGCAGGCCGCGCTGACCGGGGTGGTCGCGCCGCCGGCGTCGGCGGGCACCGCCTCGCCGCACGCGTCGGCGCCTCCGCCCGCCTCGCCGCCGGCCCCGACGGCAGCGCCCTCGTCGCCGACGCCGCCCGCCGCGGCCCCCTCGTTGCCAACGCCGCCGCCCGCCGCGGCGCCCGCGCCGGAGCCGGCGCAGTACACCTGCCCGATGCACCCCGAGGTGCTGAGCGACTCGCCGGGGCGCTGCCCGAAGTGCGGCATGCCGCTCGAGCCGAAGGCGGCGGGGGGGGCGCGGTGATCCGGCGGCTGCTCGAGTTCTGCGCGCGCCACCGCTGGGCGGTGCTGGGGCTCTACCTGGCGCTCGCCGGCTTCGCGCTCTCGCTGGCGCGCCGGGTGCCGCTCGACGCGATCCCCGATTTGTCGGACACGCAGGTCATCGTCTTCACCGAGTACCCGGGGCGCTCGCCGACGACGATCGAGGACCAGATCACCTACCCGCTGGCGAGCGGCCTGCTCGCGGCGCCGAAGGTGACGGACGTGCGCGGCTTCTCGATGTTCGGCATGAGCTTCGTCTACGTGCTCTTCGAGGAGGGCACGGACGTCTACTGGGCGCGCTCGCGCGTGCTCGAGTACCTCTCGTCGCTGCGCGAGCGGCTGCCGCAGGGCGTCGCCCCGGTGCTCGGGCCGGACGCGACGGGGGTCGGCTGGGTCTACCAGTACGCGCTGGTCGACCGCTCGGGCCGCAACGACCTCGCCGAGCTGCGGGCCTTGCAAGACTTTCACCTGCGCTACGCGCTCGAGAGCGTGCCGGGGGTGGCCGAGGTGGCGCCCTTCGGCGGCTACGAGCGGCAGTACCAGGTGACGCTCGACCCGGGGCGGCTGCGGGCTTTCGGCGTGACGCTCGCCGAGGTGGCCGACGCGGTCCGGGCGAGCAACAACGACGTGGGCGGGCGCACGCTCGAGCTGTCGGGCCGCGAGTACTACGTGCGGGGGCGGGGCTACCTCGAGGGGCTCGCGGGCCTCGCCGAGGTGGTGGTCAAGGCCGACCCGGCGCGGGGCACGCCGGTGCGGGTGAAGGACGTGGGCGCGCTGCGCATCGGGGGCGACCTGCGGCGGGGCCTGGGCGAGCTCGACGGCGAGGGCGAGGCGGTGGGGGCGATCGTGGTGGTGCGCTACGGCGAGAACGCGCGCGAGGTGATCGGGCGCGTGCGCGAGCGGCTCGCGTCGCTCGCGGGGGGGCTGCCGCCGGGGGTCGAGGTCGTGACGACCTACGACCGCAGCGCCCTCATCGAGCGGGCGGTCGACACGCTGCGCCGGGCCCTCGCCGAAGAGGGGCTGGTCGTCGCGCTCGTCATCGCGGTGTTTCTCTTGCACCTGCGCAGCGCCCTCTTGCCGGCGCTGAGCATGCCGCTCGCGGTCTTGCTCGCCTTCGTGCCCTTTTACGCCTCGGGCCTGCCCGCCACCATCATGAGCCTGGGCGGCATCGCCATCGCGCTCGGGGCCACGGTCGACGCCGAGATCGTCATGATCGAGGCCTGCCACAAGCGGCTCGAGGGGGCGCCGCCCGGCCTGCCCGAGGCCGAGCGGCGGCGCCTGCTCAACGACGCCGCGGCCGAGGTGACGCCCGCCATCTTCTTCTCGCTGCTCGTCATCGCCGTCGCCTTCTTGCCCGTCTTCGGCCTCGACGGCCAGGCGGGCAAGCTCTTCAAGCCGCTCGCCTACACCAAGACCTTCGTGATGCTGAGCGCCGCCCTGCTGAGCGTCACCTTCGCGCCGGCGCTGCGCGATCTGCTCCTGCGCGGGAAGATCTACCCCGAGCACCGGCACCCGGTCTCGCGCGCCATCCGGCGGGTGTACGAGCCCTTCGTCTACGTCGCGCTGCGGAGGCCGCTCACGACGGTGCTCATCGGCCTGCTCGCGGTCGCCTCGGCGGTGCCGCCGGCGCGGCGGCTCGGCTCCGAGTTCATGCCGCAGCTCAACGAGGGCGACGTGCTCTACATGCCGACGACGATGCCGAACATCAGCGTCGAGGAGGCGAAGCGGCAGCTCGCGCGGCAGGACGCGATCTTGCGATCGTTCCCCGAGGTCAAGACGGTGCACGGCAAGGTCGGGCGGGCCGAGACGCCGACCGACCCGGCGCCGCTCACGATGGTCGAGACCGTGGTGCAGCTGCACCCGCCCGCGCGCTGGCCCAAGGTGCCCCGCAAGCGCTGGTTCTCGTCGTGGGCGCCCGCGCCGCTGCGCGCGCGGCTCGCCCGCCTCTTCCCCGAGGAGCGGCCCGAGACGTGGGACGAGCTCGTCGCCAAGATGAACGCATCGCTCGAGCTGCCGGGCTTCCGCAACGCCTGGACGATGCCCATCCGCAACCGCATCGACATGCTCTCGACCGGCATCCGCACGCCGGTGGGCCTGAAGGTGTTCGGCACGAGCCTCGCCGACGTCGACCGGGTCGGCGTCGCGCTCGAGCGGCTGCTGGCGAAGGCGCCCGACACCCGCAGCGCCTTCTACGAGCGCTCGCTCGGCGGCAGCTACGTCGACGTCACGCCCCGGCCGGGGGACCTCGCCCGCCACGGCCTGCGCGTCGACGACGTCAACCTGGTGGTCGAGAGCGCCGTCGGGGGCGCGCCCGTGACGACCACGGTCGAGGGGCGCCGGCGCTTCTCGGTCAACGTGCGCTACCAAGAAGACTACCGCGCGTCGGTCGAGCGCCTGCGCGAGGCGCTGGTGCCGCTGCCGCGGGGGGCGGGGGCCGCGGGGGGGGGGGCGGGGGCCGAGGCGCCCGCGCAGGTGCCGCTCGGCGAGGTGGCCGACGTGCACGTGACGAGCGGGCCGCCGATGGTGCGCAACGAGGCGGGCCTCTTGGTCGGCTACGTCTACCTCGACCTCGACCCCGCGGTCGACGTCGGCACCTACGTGGCGCGCGCGCGGGCCTTCGTCGAGGGGGCCCGGGCGCGGGGCGAGCTCGCGCTGCCCGCGGGGTCGTACCTCAAGTGGTCGGGGCAGTACGAGCAGCTCGCCCGCATGGAAGAGCGCATGAAGCTGCTCGTGCCGGCGGCCCTCTTGGCCGTCGTGCTCCTGCTCTACGCGCAGTTTCGCAACCTGACCGAGGTGCTCATCGTGCTGCTGAGCATCCCCTTCGCGCTGGTCGGCAGCGTGTGGCTGCTCTACCTGCTCGACTACCGCCTCTCGACCGCGGTCTGGGTCGGGGTCATCGCGCTGGTGGGGCTGGCCGCGCAGACCGGCGTCGTGATGATCGTGTACATCGACCAGGCCTACGAGCGGCGGCGGGCGGCGGGCCGGGTGCGCGATCTCGACGACATCGTGCGGGCGCACCTCGAGGGCACGGTGCTGCGGGTGCGGCCCAAGCTGATGACGGTCTCGACCATGCTCGTCGGCCTCGTGCCGCTGCTCTGGGCCACCGGCTCGGGCGCCGACGTGATGAAGCGCGTCGCCGCGCCGATGGTCGGGGGCCTGCTGACGAGCGCCTTCTTGACGCTCGAGATCATCCCCGTGGTGTACACCTACTGGCGCCACGAAGAGCTGCTCTGGGCCCGCCTCGCCGGCCCCGCCCCGGCGCGCCTCGTCGTCTTGCGCCGCGCCGCCCGCGCCCACGGCGCCGCCTGGGCGCTCGCCGCGCTCGCCCTCGCCGCGCGCGTCTACGTCGAGGTGCCGCCGGCGGCGCTCTCCGCCGCCCTCGCCGCGGCGGCCGCGGTCGCCGTCGGCTCGGCGGCGGTGTACCTCCGGGCGCGCCCGGCGGCGCGGCGGCTGGCGTGGCCGGAGGCGGCCCGCGGCTGACGCGGGGGCGTCAGAACCGCGCGCCGAACGACACGCCGCCGGGGCCGACGCCGAGGTGCCAGGGCGAGGCGGCCTGGCGGGCCGGGCCCGCGCCGCTCTGCGGCTTGGCGCCCGGGCGCAGCGTCAGGTAGGCGGCGACGCCGCCGGCGGCGAGCGTCGCGACGCCGAGCACGTCGGTGACGAGCGCGGCCGTGCGCACGTGCGACCGCGTGTGCTCGAGGTCTTCGCGCGAGACCGGCACCTCGTCGCGCTTGCGGTCGAGGGCGTTCTCTTCGGAGCGCATGACGAACGCGGCGACGACGGTGCCGACGGCGAAGAGCCCCGTCGCGCCCCAGGCGGCGTAGAGGGGCAGCCGGTTCGGGGCGGGCGGCGGGGGCGGCGGGGGCGGCGGGGGCGCGGCGGTGGTGGCGGCGGGCGGGGGCGTGACCTGGTCGGTCGGCGGGGCGAGGGGACCGAGTTCGAACTTGAGCTCGACCTTGTCGCCGCCGCCGACCTCGACCGTGCGAATCACGGGCGACGACGCGCCCGGCTTGAGCACCGCGACCTTGTGCTGCCCCGCGCTCACGAGCACCGGCTCGGCGAGCGGGGTGCGCCCGACCCAGACGTCGTCGACGCTCACGTCGGCGCCGGGCGCGTCGGCCTCGACGGCGAGGTTGCCGACGCGCGAGCGCAGGCGCCCGATCTCGGCGGTGACCTGCGTGCGGCGCGCGGCGGTCACCTCGCGCCCGCCCTGCTCGAGGTACGCCTGGAACGACTTGAGCGCCGCCGCGTAGTCGCGCAGCTGGTAGGAGACCTGCCCGAGGTTGTAGAGCACGCGGTAGTTGGGCGAGATCTCGTAGGCGCGCTTGAACTCGACCTGGGCGGCCTTGTAGTCGCCCTCTTTGTAGAGCTCGAGGCCGCGCTGAAAGCGCTGCGCGGCTTCTTCGACGGCCTCGGCCGAGGGGGGGGGCTTGGGCGCCTCGGGCTCGGCCCCGGCGGGCGCCGTGAGCGCCAGCGAGAGGGCGAGCGCGAGCGGCGCCGCGAGCGCGCGACGCGGGTTCATGGCGCCTTCTTGTAGGGGTTGTCGTCGTCGACCTGCCGCACGTTGGGCTTGGCCGTGGCGGGCGGGGCCGCCGGCGGGGGCGGCCGCACGCGCGCGTGCCCGCCGTTCGACCGGTCGTGATCGCGCTCGAGCGCGAACTGCACGCGCGCGTCGCGCTGCAGCGAAAGCTCGCGCTCGCGCGAGACGAAGCCGCGGGCCTCGGCGCGCAGCACGTGCACCCGGTCGTCGCGGTCGAAGGAGCCCGCGAAGGGGTTCTTCTCGAGGGCCTTGCCGTCGAGGAAGAGCTTCGCCTCGGGCGGCGACGCCTCGACCTCGAGCGTGACGGACCCGGCGGCGGCCGGCGGCGGCGCCGGCTCGACCTTCTCGCCGGCGGCCGGCGCCGTCGTCGTCGCCGCGGGCTGGTTGGCCGGCGCGGGCGCGGGGCCGGCGCGCAGCGCGAACCAGAGCGTGCCGGCGACCAGGCCGGCGCCGGCCAGGAGGGCGGCCGGCACCAGCGCGCGCGAGCCCGGCGCCGGCGGCGGCATCGGCAGCGAGGGGTTCACGGCGCCCTGCAGGGTGGGCGGGTAGGACGCGGCCGGCTGCAGGGACGCGGTCGCGTGCAGCTGCGCGTGCGAGGCGTTGTGCCAGCCCGAGGGCATCGTGCCGTGCCCGCTCGGCGTCATGCCCGTGCCGCCGAAGCTGACGCCCGGCTCGACGTGCACGCCGGCCCGGCTCACCGGCCGGCTCATCGGCGTGCCCATCGGCTCGCCCACGGGGCCCTGGTTGGCCGCCTCGCGCAGGCGCGCGTCGACGAGCGCGCGCAGCGACGCGCGCTCTTCGGCGAAGTACGTCGCGATGTAGTCGCCGACCTCGCGCGGCGTCAGGCTCGCGCCCGTGCCCTGCAGGTACTTCTCGAGGTCGCGCCGCATCTCGGCCGCGGTCTGGTAGCGGTCGCGCGGCCGCACGGCGAGCGCGCGGTTGACGACCGCGCGCAGCTCGGCCGGCGCCGTCGGCAGCGCCTCGTCGGCCGACGGGATGCGCCCGCCCACCAGGTGCTGCAGCACCACCAGCTCGCTCAGGCCCTGCCAGAGCCGCGTGTCGCTGAGCACGTTCCACAGGACGACGCCCATCGCGAACACGTCGGCCCGCCGGTCGACCTCGGCCCCGCTCGCCTGCTCGGGCGCCATGTACGGCACCTTGCCCTTGAGCGCCCCGGTGCGCGTCAGCGCCGCCGACGTGACGGCCTTGGCGACGCCGAAGTCGACCAGTTTGACCTGCCCCTCGTAGGTGACGAAGATGTTGTGGGGGCTGACGTCGCGGTGCACGATGTTCAGCGGCGCGCCGTTGTAGTCGCTGAGCTCGTGCGCGTAGTGCAGCCCCTCGCACGCCTCGGCGATCGTGCGCACGTAGAGCGGCAGGTTGGCGTAGCGCGTGGGGCCCACGCCGAGGCGCCCCAAGATGCGATGGAAGGGCTGGCCGTCCAGGTACTCCATCGCGATGAAGGGCCAGCCCTCGGGCGTCGCGTTGACCTCGAGCGTCTGCACGACGTTCGGGTGGTTGAGCCGCGCCGCCAGCCGCGCCTCGTCGAAGAACATCTCGAGCACGTCGGGCTCGTCGACCAGCGCCGTGCGCACCTGCTTGACGACCAGGAGCTTGTGAAAGCCCACCGGCCCCGACGCCACCGCGAGGTGCACGTTCGCCATGCCGCCCTCGCCGAGCTTGGCGAGAAGGCGATACTTGCCGAGCACCTCGCGCTCGTCGTCGAGCGAGCCGTGCACCCCCGTCGGCCCCGCCGGCACGCTCACGGGCGGCCCTCGCCGACGCGGCCCGCGCCCGCACCACGCCGCGCCCCCGGGGGGCAGCGCGACAACGAACGGGGGGGGAACGAACCTATCGCCATACGCGGCATATCGTACCGAGTACGACCCCACGAGGCAACGACGGGGGTCGCCCGAGCCCGACTTCTCTCGCAACGCTCACGCCGAGCCGTACGCCGTCATGCGTAGCACGGTTCGCACTCAAGGGCCGCCAATTCGGCCCCCGCCGGGCTCGCCCCGGCCCTCGATGGTACGCCCCTGCCCCCCCGCAGGTTTCCAAAGTTATCGCCCGAATGACCCGCGCCGCTCGCCCCGAGGGTCCCGTCGCCCCGCCCGCCGCGCCTTCGGCCCGCCCCCGACCCGCGCCGCCGCGGCCCGCGCGCCGACGCGCCTTCCGCCGCGGCCGCCGCGGCGCGCGCGCCGACGCGCCTTCCGCCGCGGCCCGCGCGCCCTTCAGCTCGCCCCGGCCCGCGCGCCGCAGCGCACGCTGATCTCGCGCGGCTCGCCCTCGGCGTCGGTGACCTGCAAGATCGTCCGCGGCGCCCCCCCGGGGCCCGGCTCGGCGTCTCGGCCGGTAAACTGGAAGG
Organism: Polyangiaceae bacterium; assembly: GCA_035762175.1. Lineage (GTDB taxonomy): Bacteria > Myxococcota_A > Polyangia > Polyangiales > Polyangiaceae > DASTPP01. Next base: position 107,794 of record DASTPP010000427.1, read on the forward strand.
TCACCGTGCGCGCCTCGTCGTCGGTCACCGACCAGGTGCCGCCCGAGGGGCAAGCCGCCCGGAGCATCAAGGGCGCCCGGCAGACAAAGAGGCCGTCGACGTCGAACGAAGCGCCCCGCTCGCCGGCCTCGAACGAGGCCCGGCCCGAGGTCGTCGAGCACTCGCGCTGCGCCTCGCCGGGCGCCCCCTCGGTCTTGACCACGGTGCGAAAGCGCGCCGCAAGCCGCAGGTCGGGCCCCTCGCCGCCCTGCCGCGCCAAGGCGACCTCCCAGGCCATCACGGCCGTCGCCGGCGCCGGGAACGAGAGCATCGCGTCGATGCGGTACTCGGGCACGCTCGCCCCATCGACCGTCAGGCTCGAGCCCGGGGCAATGCCGACCTGCACCCGGATGCCCAGCACCCCGGGCGCCTTGCCGAAGAAAAAGCGCAGCGTACCCGTGATGATCTGCCCGTCGGCCGGCTCGCGGCAGCCGTCGAAGGTGACATAAACCGCGCCCGGGTCGCTCGGCTCGGTGCGCGCCGACGTCGCGCACTGGGCGCCGAGCCCCCCGCCCGTGCCGTTGGCCACCCGCTCGACCGCCGTCGCCTGATCTTTGATGTCGTCGGCGCCCAGCCGGCCGAGCACCAGGCGGCTCAGGCGCAGCGCCCCGTCGGCCTCGCCGTTGGCCCCGTTCACCTCTTGCGCGATGATCTCGGCGCTGCGCGCCCCGACGTCCCGCGGCGGGGGCGGCTCGGGCGGCCCGGGCTGCTCGGCACAAGCCGAGGCGCCCCAGAGCATGATCGGCAACAAGAACGCACGTACGCGCATCAGGGCCCCGCGGCTGTGCCTCAACTGGCAACCTGCCAGATTAGCACGCTCTATGCCAGGCGCCCCGGGCCCCGAAACCCCGCAAATGCCGGCCCCAACGCCCCCAACGGGTGGACACCCCCCCGTTCAGGGTGGCCCGAACGCTTCCCCCCCCTCGCCGTCTCTTGACGAGATGCCTTGGGCGCGCGAAATGTTCGCATGCGAAACATTCGTCGCCTAGAACGGCCCTCCCCCGCCTCGGCCCCGGCCGCGGCGCGACGCCGGCGCTCGTGACGCGCCCCGGGGTCGCGCGCCGTCCGGTCTCGGCCGGGCCCGAGGCGGGGGGTGCCCGAGCCAACCTTGCTCTCTCCGAAGCCGCCCGCTCCCATCCCCGAGGCCGTCAAGCCCGACGTCGACGCGGTCGTCGAGGCCATCGTCTACCTTTACACCGAGAGCCGGCGGCTCACGAAAGAGGTGGCGGCGCGCTACGGGCTGACGGGGCCGCAGCTCACGGTGGTCAAGATGCTCGAGGCGCTCGGCGACCTGTCGCTCTCGCGCCTGTCCGAGAAAATAAGGGCGCAGAACAGCACCGTCACCGGCATCGTCGACCGCATGGAGCGCGAGGGCCTCGTCACGCGCGCGCGGAGCGCGGTCGACCGGCGCGTCGTGCACATCAGGTTGACGCCCAAGGGGGCGCGGCTCGCGCGCGAGGTGCCCGTCGAGCCGATGGAGATCGTGCGCCAGGTCTTGCTCGGGCTGAGCGAAGACGACACGCGCGAGCTCCTGCGCATTTTGACGAAGCTCGCCCGCGGCGTGAAAGCCCTCGTCGACCACGAGGCCGGGCCCCCGCCGCCGCCCGACGCCCCCGGCGCGCCCGACGCGCCCGACGCGCCCGAGCCCTGAGCGGCCGCGCCCGCCCCCCGTACGCCCCAACGCCCCCGCCCCCGCCCCCGCCCGCCCCCCGTACGAACGCCCCCGCCCCCCCGAGGCCGCCCGATGTCCCCGACCTACGAAACCTTGCTCGCGTCCGACGGCGCCCACGGCGCGCGCACCCTCACGCTCAACCGCCCCGAGCGGCGCAACGCCATCGGGCCGCAGATGGTGGGCGAGCTGCACGAGGCGCTCTCGCTCGCCTTCGGCGACGAGGCGGTGCACTCGGTCGTGCTGACGGGCGCGGGCAAGGCCTTCTGCGCCGGCGCCGACTTCGGCCAGATCACCGAGGGCCCGGGGCCGCTCCGGGCGAGCCGCGGCGACTACGCCGAGCTCTTGCTGCTGCTCATGCGCGCGCCGAAGCCGATCATCGCCCGGGTCAACGGCGCGGCGTTCGGCGGCGGCCTCGGCCTCGTCGCGGCCTCGACCTTCGCGGTGGCGGCCGAGGGGGCCGAGCTGGGCACGCCCGAGATCAACGTGGGGCTCTTCCCGATGATGATCATGGCGGTGCTCGCGCGGCTCGTGCCGCGGCGGCGGCTGCTCGAGATGATGCTGCTCGGCGAGCGGCTCAAGGCGGGCGAGGCGCTCGCCTACGGCCTCGTCAACCGCGTCGTGCCGGCCGGCGAGCTCGACGAGGCCGTCTCCGCGCTCGCCGCGAAGGTCGGCCAGAAGAGCCCCGCGGCGATGCGCCTCGGGCTCGCGGCCTTCGCCGACCAGGACGATCTCGCGCTCGCCGAGGCCCTGCCGCTCTTGCGCGAGCGGCTCGGCGCCTGCCTGTCGACCGACGACGCGCGCGAGGGGCTCGCCGCCTTCCTCGAGAAGCGCCCCCCGCGCTGGACGGGGCGCTAGGGCCCGCGCGCGGGCGGGGCACACACGAGACGGGGCGCCCGAGGGCGCGCGACGACGAGGGACACACGATGAACATGCGCGAGTTGGTGGCCGACCTCGAGCGGCGCCGCGAAGAGATCAGGCAAATGGGCGGCCCCGACAAGGTGCGCCGGCAGCACGAGCGGGGCAAGCTGACGGCGCGCGAGCGGCTCGCGCTCTTCTTCGACGACGGGGCCTTCTTCGAGGTCGGCATGCACGGCACGCAGATGGGCCTGAGCGCCGGCGCGGGCGAGAGGACGCCGGCCGACGCCGTCGTCTGCGGCTTCGGCAAGGTCGACGGGCGCATGGTGTGCTCGGCCGCGTACGACTTCACGGTCAAGGGCGGCAGCATCGGGCACACGGGCGAAGAGAAGGTGACGCGCCTGCGGCAGATGGCCCTGCGGGGCCGCTGGCCCATGGTCTGGTTCGTCGACTCGGCCGGCGCGCGCATCGAGGCGATGCAGCACCAGGACATGATCAGCCTCTTCGCCGCCTCGGGGCACCTCTTCCGCGAGCAGGTGCACATGTCCGGCGTCGTGCCGCAGGTCGCCGCCATGGTCGGCCCCGGCGCCGCGGGCACCGCGTACATCCCCGGGCTCGCCGACTTCGTGCCCATGGTCAAGGGAAAGGGCTCGCTCGCGCTCGGCGGCCCCCCGCTCGTCAAGGCCGTCACGGGGCAGGACATCGGCGAGCAAGAGCTCGGCGGCTCGAAGGTGCACTGCGAGACGAGCGGCGTCGGCGACCTCGAGGTGCCCGACGACGCGGCGTGCGTCGAGGCGGTCAAGAAGTACCTCTCGTTCTTCCCGTCGCACTGCGACGAGGAGCCGCCCGTCGCCGCGTGCGACGACCCGGTCGACCGCCGCGACGAGTCGCTGCTCGACGTCCTGCCCGAAGAGAAGCGCCGCGGCTACGACATGTACAAGGTCATCCGCGCGGTGGTCGACCGCGGCGACCTGCTCGACGTCAAGCCCCGCTTCGCCCGCAACATCATCACCTGCCTCGCCCGCATCGGCGGCCGCCCCGTCGGCGTCGTCGCCAACCAGCCGAACTACCTCGGCGGCATCCTCGACAACGACGCGTCCGACAAGGCCGCGCGCTTCATGCAGATCTGCGACGCCTTCGGCCTGCCGCTCGTCTTCTTCGTCGACGTGCCGGGCTTCATGGTCGGCTCGAAGGTCGAGCACGCGGGCATCATCCGCCACGGCGCCAAGATGCTGCACGTGATGGCCGCCGCCACCGTGCCCAAGCTCACCGTCGTCGTGCGCAAGGCCTACGGCGCCGGCTACTACGTCATGGCCGGCCGCGCCTTCGAGCCCGACCTCATCGTCTCCTGGCCCAGCGGCGAGATCAGCGTGATGGGCGCCGAGGGCATGGTCGGCATCGCCGCGCGCAAGGTCTTCGGCGATCTCGAGCCGCCACCCGAGGCGAAGAAGGCGCTCGTCGAGCAGCTCCAGAAGAACATCGACATCTACAAGGTGGGCGGCTGGGGCTACGTCGACGACATCATCGACCCGCGCGACACCCGCCGCGCCCTCGCCTGGGGCCTCGAGCTCGCGCGCCACAAACACCTCGAGCGGCCCGCCCGACGGCGCGGGGTCATCCCCGTATAATCGCCCGGGCGCCCCCCCTACCCCGCTCAGGCCCAGACGCCGCGCCGCACGATTTCGTGGTGGTGCGGGTTGAGCAGGCCGTGCAAGACCGCGTTCGCGACCGTGATGGCGAGCGCCGTCAGCCAGAACGCCTTGCCGCCGCGCAGCTCGAACGAGTCGAGAAATTTGTCCGTCAGCCAAAGCAAGACGGCGTTGGCGACGAGCGGAATGATGACGAAGAGCAGCCCGAACGTGAAGATCGCCGGCAGAAAGAGCACGAAGGTCACCAGCCCGGTGACCAGCCAGCCGAGCAGCCAGTTGAGCAGGCTGAAGACGACGGCGACGGCGACGGCGCTGCCCACGCCGCGGACACGCACCCCCGGCAAGAGCCGGGCGAGCAGCACGATGAGCCCCGAGAGGGCCGCGAGGTGAATCAGAGTGGCCATCGCACCACTCTAACGCAGCCCAGCCGCCCCGCACCCCCCCGCCCCCCGGCTCGGGCCCCGACGGGCGCCTCGGGCGCGCGGGCCCGCCGGCCCCGGGCTCAGGCGCCGAAGAGCGAGAGCAGCCGGTCGAGCTCGTCGAGCGACCCGTACGAGACGACGATCTGGCCCTTACCCCCGCGGTCGACGAGCTCGACCTTGGTGCCGAGGTGCCGGCCCAGCCGCGCCTCGACGTCGCGCACCGAGGGGCCCTTGTCGGCCGGCGCCTCGCCCTTGCCCCGCCCCTTCGGCCCCGGCGCCCCCTCGGGCCGCGCCGCCTTCACCAGCGCCTCGGTCTGCCGCACGCTCAGCCGGCCCCGCGCCACGCGCTCGGCGAACTCTTCGATCTGCTTCTCGTCGCCGAGCCCGAGCAGCGTGCGCGCGTGCCCCTCGCTCAGCCGGCCCTCGACCGCCATCGCCCGCACCTTCGGCGGCAGCTTCAGCAGCCGCAGGGCGTTGGTCACCGTCGAGCGGTCTTTCTTCAGCAGGCCCGCCAGCTCTTCGTGCGTGTAGCCGTGCTCGTGCAAGAGCCGGTCGAGCGCCTCGGCGAACTCGACCGGGTTCAGATCTTCGCGCTGGACGTTCTCGACCAGCGCGAGCTCGAACGCCTCGCCCGGCGAGACGTCTTTGACCACGACCAGGACCTCGGTCAGCCCCGCCCGCTGCGCCGCCCGCCAGCGCCGCTCGCCCGCGATGATCTCGAACGCGTCGGGGTCGCCCGCCGCCCGCCGCACCACGATGGGCTCGAGCAGCCCCCGGTCGCGGATCGACGCCGCCAGCTCGTCGAGCGCCGCCTCGTCGAAGTGCTGCCGCGGCTGCCCGCGCTGCGGCCGGATGCGCTCGACCGGGCACGAAAAGAGCCCCCGCTCGGCCCCCGCCACCAGCCCCGCGGGCAAGGCCGGCCCGCCCCCCGCGGGCGCCGCCGCCGGCACCGGCAAGAGCGCGTCGAGCCCCCGGCCGAGCGCCCGCGGCTTCTCTTTCTTCGCGCTCACGACGCCTTCCGGGGCGCGGGCGCCATGATCTCGCGCGCCAGGCCCAGGTAGCCCTGGGCCCCCTTCGACTGGATGTCGTACAAAATCACGGGCTTGCCGTGCGACGGCGCCTCAGAAAGTCGTACGTTGCGCGGGATCACCGAGCTGAACACCCGAAAGTGCTTCTTTACCTCGTCGGCCACCTGCTGCGCGAGGTTGTTGCGCGGGTCGTACATCGTCAAGACGATGCCCTCGACCTCGAGCCCCGGGTTCAGCGTGCTCTTGACCCGGTCGATCGTCGCCATCAGCTGCGAAAGCCCCTCGAGCGCGTAGTACTCGCACTGCAAGGGCACCACGACCTTGTGCGCCGCCGCCAGCGCGTTGATCGTCAAGAGCCCCAGCGCCGGCGGGCAGTCGATGAACACGTAGCGGTAGGCCGGCAACCCCTGCCGGTCTTCGAGCACCGCCCGCAGCCGGTACGCCCGCTTCGGATCGTCGACCAGCTCGATCTCGGCCGCCGCCAGATCTTGCGTCGCCGGCGCCAGCCACAGGTGCGACATCGCCGTCGGCTGCACGATCTGCGGCAGCCGCGCCCGCCCGATGATCGCCTCGTACATGCCCCGCTCGACCGTGCGCGGCCGCACCCCGACCCCGCTCGACGCGTTCGCCTGCGGGTCGAAATCGACCAGAAGCGTCGCGCGCTCGGCCGCCGCCACCCCCGCGGCCAGGTTGACCGCCGTGGTGGTCTTGCCAACCCCACCCTTCTGGTTGGCGATGGCAATTACCTTCGTTTGCACGGCCATGAGAGTGCCCGCCAGTACCCGCCCCGCCCCCTTAGGTCAAGCACCGCCTCCGAGCAGCCCCCCCGGCACCCCCGCCCCCAAAATCGGACCCGGTTTTTTGGGCCTGTCAAGGGCTATGGCTACATTGGCCGCAGATGTAGGTCTACGTAGGCAAAGCCAAGCGTCCCTCCGCGTCTCTTCGTACCCCTTCGCCCGGCGTCACCGACGCCCGTCGGGGGCTGAGCCCGTCTCGTACCTTCGCGGAATCGCCTGACTTTGCGCTCGAGGCCCCGGCCCCTCAGCGAGCCGGGAGCAAAGCCTGCCAAGCCTACCTACCCCACGCGGAGGAGTGCCTAGCATGAGCCTGCCCAAGTTCTATCGCACCTTTGCCGACTTCGAACGTGAGGAGATCCGACCGAACTTCAAGGTCGGGTTTTCGATGGAAGATCTGGTCGACGAGGCGAGCTTCGAAAACTCGCAGGGCGTCGATCTCGACCGCGATCCGCTCGACTGGGACGAGACCTGAGTCGCCCCCGGCCGACCTGCCCCTTCGCCCGGGCCGCCGGCTCGCCCGAGCCTCGGTGAGGGCAGCCCCCGACCCTCGGAAGGCCGCGCTCGCCTCGTGTTTCCGGCCTTGAGGCACGTGTTGCCCGCTTTTCTGATCTTTTCAGGCACGTGGTGCCTAAAGCCGGGGCCGGGCCTTACCGAGGCCGGTGCCGCGGGCGACCGGGGGCGGGGCGACGCCATCCTCTCGATCGAGCGTCGGGTGTATGGGGCCCCCACCCCCCGAGCCCCCGCGCGGCGCGCTCGGGTGTGACCGGCTGACCCGTAGCGGTCGATTGGGTCCAAGCGCTTTGACCGAGGCCGCCCCGCGCGCGACGGGGAAGAGTCATGTACCCCTTCTTGGCCGAGCTCGCGGCGAGGCCGCCCCGCGCGCGACGGGGAAGAGCCTTGTACGGCATGGGGGCGAGGCTCGCGCACGGGGCCGCCCCGTGCGCGACGGGGAAGAGCGCCCGCCTGCACCTGGGCAAGAAGCTCGGCAGGGCCGCGCTCGCGCGCGGGGCGGCCTCGCTCGCCCCCGCCCTCAGACCGGGTCCCGGCGCGGGCCGCCCTCGCGCGCGGGGCAGCCTCGGTCGGGCCGAGCTGAGTCGATGGCGGGGCGGATCGGGCGATGCGCCCGCGCGGGGAGATGTAAAAGAGGTGGGCTCTCGCTCGCGGCCGAGGTGCGGCTGGCGAGGCGAGCGAGGCGAGTGCGCGGCGGCCCCGAGGCGAGCGCGGCGAGCGCGGCGGCCCCGAGGCGAGCGCGGCGAGTGCGCGGCGGCCTCGAGGCGAGCGCGGCGAGCGCGGCGGCCCCGAGGCGAGCGCGGCGAGCGCGCGGCGGCCCCGAGGCGGGCGGAGGGGCGAGCGGAGGGGCGAGAGCGAGCGGGGGGCGCTCGCGCGCGGTCGGGTCGGGACGAGTCGGGGGGTCGAGCGGGGGGGTCGAGCGGGGGGGTCGAGCGGGGGGCCGAGCGGGGGGTCGAGCGGGGGTTTCGGGGCGAGCGGAGCGAGGCCGGCGTGGCTCGCTCTCGCCCGGAAAGAACCCCGCTGGCCTTACTTGACGGGTGCGACTCAGTATGCGAGAGGCCGGTCTCCGTGCGCGGCCGTGCCAACGCCGACCGCGCCCGAAATTACGACCTCTACCGCGACCCGCGGGGCCCGCCCCCCGGGTCGCGTTCCCTCTCCGGTGCCCCGATGCAAGTCAACGTCCAGCGCCTCTCTCCCGTTCTCGTCGAATTCGCCGTCGAAGTGCCCGCCGAGCGCGTGCGCGTCGAGGTCGACAAGGCCTACGCCGAGCTCGGTCGGACCGCGAAAATCCGCGGCTTTCGCCCCGGCAAGGCGCCGCGCGAGGTGCTCTCGCACATGTTCGGCAGCCGCGTGCAGGCCGACGTGACGCAGCGCCTGGTCGACAGCACGCTGCAGCAGGCGCTGCAGCAGAAGAGCGTGCAGCCCCTGACGACGCTCAGCATTTCGCCCAACAAGCTCGCGGCGGGCGAGCCCTTTACGTACAAGGCGCGCTTCGAGGTCTCGCCGGACATCGAAAAAGTGAACTACGAGGGGCTCGCGGTCAAGCGGCCGGCGGTGAAGGTGACCGACGAGCTGGTCGAGCGCGAGCTCGAGGCGCTGCGCAACAAGCACGCCGAGCTGCGGGCGCCGGACCCGGCGCGGCCGGCCAAGTCGGGCGACGTGCTGGTCATCGACTTCGAGGTGACCATCGACGGGCAGCCGGTGCCGGAGGCGTCGGGCAAGGACATCCAGACCGAGGTGGGCGTCGGGCGCTTCTTGAAGGAGCTCGACGACGCCCTGCTCGGCAGCTCGCCGGGCGACGAGCGCGAGGCCACGGTCAAGTTCCCGAAGGACCACGTGCGCAGCGACTTCCGGAACAAGGAGGGCCACTTCAAGATCGCCGTCAAGGAGGTCAAGGAGCGGGTCCTGCCGACGCTCGACGACGACTTCGCCAAGGACGCCGGGTCGTTCCAGTCGATCGCGGAGCTGCGCGAGAACGTGACCAAGCAGGTCGAGAAGCGGCTGAAGCAGGAGGCCGACGACGTCACCGCCGAGCGGCTGGTGGTGGCGCTCTGCGAGGCGAACCCCATTCCGGTGCCGCCGAGCCTGGTCAAGCGGCAGGCCGAGCTGACCGAGCAAGAGATCATGGAGCAGGCGCGGCGCGAGGGCACGCCCTTCGCGATGAGCGACGAGCTGCGGGCGCGCGTCGGGCTCGACTCGGAGATCAAGGTGCGGGCGGGGCTCTTGATGGCGGCGATCGCCAAGGAGCAAGAGATCAAGGTGAGCGACCAGGACGTCGAGCAGGCCTACGTCGAGCTGGCCGAGCAGACGGGCAAGAACGTCGCGCGCTTGAAGGCCGAGTACCGCGACCCGCGCAAGCGCGAAATTTTGCTGGGCATGATCCTCGAAGACAAGGTGCTCAAGGTCTTGCAGGACCGTGCGACCCTGACCGACGAGGGCTGAGGGCCCCCGGCGCGGGGCGCGGCGACCCGCCCGTTCGGGCGGGGTGCGCGCGCGGCCGGGCCGTGTCATCTCTGCGGGGGCGCCCGGGCGGCCCCGAGGCGCGCGGCGGCGGGCGGGCGCGGCCCCTTTATCGGGGGCCGGGCGCCGCGCGCGCCGCGGTCCGTCTCGAGGGGCCCTTCGGGGCGCCCTCGGCCCCGGGCCGGCGCGGCGCGCCGCCCGGGCCGGGCGCCATGCTCCGTGCGCGGGGCGGGGGCTTCGGGGCGGCGCGGTTGACAGCGCGCGGCCCGTGGCGAAAAGCTAGGGGGCAGCCGCCCGAGGGGCCGCCCGCACGAGGAGCGAGCAACGATGATGACGCGACGACCCGAAACCCGCGACGAAGCGCTCGCCGTGCTCGAGAGCGAGCGGGCGAAGAACTTCATCATCTACCCCCAGGTCTACGAGACCACGCACCGGGGCGAGCGCACCTGGGACATCTTCAGCCGCCTGCTGAAGGACCGCATCGTCTTCCTCGGCTCCGAGGTGAACGACGACGTGGCGAACATCATCATCGCCCAGTTTCTCTTCCTCGAGAGCGAAGACCCCGACAAGGACATTCAGCTTTACGTCAACAGCCCGGGCGGCGTGTTGACCGCGGGGCTCGCCATCTACGACACGATGCAGTACGTGCGCTGCCCGGTCTCGACGATCTGCCTGGGGCAGGCGGCGAGCATGTCGGCCGTCCTGCTCGCGGCGGGGGCGAAGGGGCGGCGCTACATGCTGCCGAACGCGCGCATCATGATCCACCAGCCGCACGGCGGCGGCCGCGGGCAGGCGACCGACATCGAGATCATGGCGCGCGAGGTGCACCACCTGAAGAGCACCCTCATTAACATTCTGGTCGAGGCGACGGGCCAGCCGCGAGACCGGGTGGCGGCCGACATGGAGCGCGACTTTTACATGGGGGGCCCCCAGGCGAAAGAGTACGGCATCATTGATGAGGTCTTCCCGCCGAAGAAGCGCGCGTCCGGGCAGTGAAGGCGGGGCCCCCGCGGGGGCCTCGGGGGGGGCGGGCCGCGGCGCTTGCGGGGGCGGGGGCCGCGGTCTAAAGTTTTTCCCCGCCCGGGCCGCTCGACTTGGGCCTGCCTTTTGCCGTAGAACCTCACGGGGCTGACGTGGACCGAGACCGACGGAACGAAGCGAACGGGAACCTGAGCTGCTCCTTCTGCGGCAAGTCGCAGAAAGAGGTGCGCAAGCTCATCGCGGGCCCCACGGTGTACATCTGCGACGAGTGCATCGGGCTCTGCAACGACATCATCGCCGAAGAGGGCGAGAAAGACGAGGCGCCGGTCGGCGGGGCGCCCATACCCAAGCCGGCCGACATCAAGTCGGTGCTCGACGAGTACGTGGTGGGCCAAGAGCGGGCGAAGAAGATCCTCGCCGTCGCCGTGCACAACCACTACAAGCGCATCGAGAGCCGCGTCTCGAGCGACGACGTCGAGCTGTCGAAGTCGAACATCTTGCTGCTCGGGCCGACCGGCTCGGGCAAGACGCTGCTCGCGCAGACGCTCGCCAAGATCTTGAACGTGCCCTTCGCCATCGCGGACGCGACGACGCTGACCGAGGCGGGCTACGTCGGCGAGGACGTCGAGAACATCATCGTGCAGCTCTTGCAGAACGCCGACCACGACGTCGAGCGGGCGCAGCGCGGCATCGTCTACATCGACGAGATCGACAAGATCAGCCGCAAGAGCGACAACCCCAGCATCACGCGCGACGTCTCGGGCGAGGGCGTGCAGCAGGCGCTGCTCAAGATCATCGAGGGCACGATCGCCAACGTGCCCCCGAAGGGCGGCCGCAAGCACCCGCAGCAAGACTTCTTGCAGGTCGACACGACGAACATCTTGTTCATCGCGGGCGGGGCCTTCGTCGGGCTCGACCAGATCATCCAGCGGCGAATCGGGCAGTCGTCGCTCGGCTTCGGGGCCGACGTCAAGTCGAAGAAAGACTTTCGGCTCGGCGAGCTGCTCGAGTCGGTGCAGCCCGAAGACCTCCTGAAGTTCGGGCTCATTCCCGAGTTCATCGGGCGCTTCCCGGTCATCGCCACCTTGCACGAGCTGACCGAAGACGCGCTCATCGACATCTTGACGAAGCCGAAGAACAGCCTGGTGCGCCAGTACCAGAAGCTCTTCGAGATGGACGGGGTGAAGCTGAAGTTCACCCGGCCGGCGCTGACGGCGATCTCGCGCGAGGCGCTGACGCGCAACAGCGGGGCGCGCGGCCTGCGGGCGGTGGTCGAGCGCTCGCTGCTCGACATCATGTACGACGTGCCCTCGCGGACGGGCATCAAAGAAGTCATCATCAACGAGGACGTCATCACCAAGCAGGACCCCCCGCTCATCGTGTACCAGAAAGAGGCCGAGGTCTCGTAAGGCCGCCGGCCGGGCCGCGGGGCCGGGCCCCCCTCGCGGGGGCCGCCCCGGCGGCGCCGAGGGCCGCGGCGTCGCGCGCGCGGGGGCCGGGCCCTCTAGACGGGTTGTACGACAGCGCGCCCCTCGACACGCGGCCCCGCGCGGGGGCCGCCCGGCCCGCCCATGGTTTACGACGACACGAAGGCGACGGCGGCGACAGCGCGCCCCCTGCCCCTGCTGCCGCTGCGCGACATCATCGTCTTCCCGCACATGGTGTCGAAGCTCTTCGTCGGGCGCGAGCGCAGCATCGCCGCGCTCGACGAGGCGATGGCCCGCGACAAGGCGATCTTCTTGGCGGCGCAGAAGAGCGCGCGCACCAACGACCCGACGAGCGACGACATCTTCGCCGTCGGCACCGTCGGCGTCGTGATGCAGCTCTTGCGCCTGCCCGACGGCACCGTCCAGGTGCTGGTCGAGGGCCGGCGGCGCGGGCGCATCGCCGCCTTCCAGCAGACCGAGCCCTTCTTCCGCGTCGAGGTCGAAGAGCTCGCCGAGCCGGCCGCGCGCGGCGTCGAGATCGAGGCGCTGATGCGCTCGCTCGTCGACGCCTTCGACGCCTACGTCAAGCTCAACAAGCGCGTGCAGCCCGAGGTGCTGCTCGCCGCCCAGGCGATCGAAGAGCCCGGGCGGCTCGCCGACGCCATCGTCTCGCACCTGTCGGCGGTCAAGCTCGCCGACCGGCAGGCGCTGCTCGAGGCGGCCGACCCGAAGGCCCGCCTCGAGCGGCTCTTCGAGCTCTTGCAGGCCGAGATCGAGATCTTGCAGGTCGAGCGCAAGATCAGGTCGCGCGTCAAGAAGCAGATGGAGCGGACGCAGAAAGAGTACTACCTCAACGAGCAGATGCAGGCCATCCAGAAGGAGCTGGGCGGCGGCGAGCGCGACGAGTTCCGCACCGAGCTGCAAGAGATCGAAGAGAAGCTGCGCGCCAAGCGCCTCAGCAAGGAGGCCCTCGCCAAGGTGCGCAAAGAGCTGAAGAAGCTCAAGCTGATGCACCCGACGAGCGCCGAGGCGACCGTGGTGCGCAACTACGTCGACTGGGTGGTCTCGCTGCCCTGGGCCGAGAAGACCGAAGAGCGCTACGACCTCGAGGAGGCCGAGCGCGTGCTCGACGAAGAGCACTACGGCCTCAAGCGCGTGAAAGAGCGCGTGGTCGAGTACCTCGCGGTGCAGGCGCTGACGCGGCGGCTGCGGGGCCCCGTGCTCTGCTTCGTCGGCCCGCCCGGCGTCGGCAAGACCAGCCTGGCGAAGAGCGTGGCGCGGGCGACGGGGCGCAAGTTCGTGCGCCTGTCGCTCGGCGGGCTGCGCGACGAGGCCGAGATTCGCGGCCACCGGCGCACGTACATCGGGGCGATGCCGGGCAAGATCGTGCAGTCGCTCAAGAAGGCCGGCGCGAGCAACCCCGTCTTCCTGCTCGACGAGGTCGACAAGATGTCGACCGACTTCCGCGGCGACCCGGCCTCGGCGCTGCTCGAGGTCCTCGACCCGGAGCAGAACGCGGCCTTCAACGACCACTACCTCGACCTCGACTACGACCTGTCGGACGTGATGTTCATCACCACGGCCAACACGCTCGGGGGCATCCCCCTGCCGCTGCAAGACCGCATGGAGGTCATCCAGCTGAGCGGGTACACCGAGTTCGAGAAGCTCAACATCGCGCTCAAGCACCTCCTGCCGAAGCTGCGGCACGAGTGCGGGCTCGAGAGCTCGTCGGCCACGATCAGCGAGGGGGCGATCCGGGCGATCATTCACTACTACACGAAAGAGTCCGGCGTCCGGGCGCTCGAGCGCGAGCTCGCGAGCGTCTGCCGCAAGCTCGCCCGGCGCCTCGTGCGCGAGGGCCCGCAGGCCCCGCCGATCGAGGTCACGCCGGCCGAGGTGCCCCAGTACCTCGGGGCGCCCAAGCACCGCATCGGCCGCGCCGAAGAGCGCGACGAGGTGGGGCTGACCAACGGCCTGTCGGTGACGGCGTTCGGCGGCGAGATGCTCGTCGCCGAGGTGGCCGTCGTGCCGGGCAAGGGCAAGCTCACCATCACGGGCAAGCTCGGCGACGTGATGCAAGAGTCGGCGCAGGCGGCCATGAGCTACGTGCGCTCGCGGGCGCCGGTGCTCGGGCTCGAGGCCGACTTCTACTCGAAGATCGACGTGCACGTGCACTTCCCCGAGGGCGCCATCCCCAAAGATGGGCCGAGCGCCGGCATCACCATCGCGACGAGCCTCGTCTCGGCCCTCGTCAAGACGCCGGTGCGGCGCGACGTCGCGATGACGGGCGAGATCACCCTGCGCGGGCGCGTGCTCGCCATCGGGGGCCTGCGCGAGAAGCTGCTCGCCGCCCACCGCGCGGGCGTCGCCACCGTCGTCTTGCCCAAAGAGAACCGGCGCGACCTGCGCGAGGTGCCGCGGCGCGTGCTCAAGGCGCTGCGCCTCGTGCTCGTCGACCACATGGACGACGTCCTGCGCGAGGCGCTCGCGCTCGGGGCGCCCGACGCCTTCATGGCCCCCTCGCCCAAGGGCGTCGTCGAGTACCGCGACGGCGAGCTCTGGCGCGACGACGGGCCCGGCGAACCGCCGGCGCCGGCCTCGCCGAGCCCGCTCGGGCAACCGGGGGCGTGAGCGACCCGCGGGCGGCCCCGGGCTCGCTCCGGTCAGCTGGGGGCGTGAGCGACCCGCGGGCGGCCCCGGGCCCGCTCGGCCAGCCCAGGGCGTGAGCGCCCTGCGGGCGGCCCCCAGCCCGCTCGGGCAACCAGAAGCGTGAGCGCCCTGCGGGCGGCCCCGAAAGGGACGCCGGCCGCGTTGGTTCGCTGCGGCCCTTGTGGGAGTCAGCCGGGGCCTAGCCTGCGGCCCCGCCGGGGCCGCCCGCGGGGGGCTCACGTTCTTCCGAGCACATCGCCTTCGAAGCCGACCCGCCCCCGGGCGACGAGCGGGGCGGGCGCGGGGGTGGGGTCAGCGCAACGACCGGAGGCCGCGGCCGGCGCCCCGGCGCCGGGTCAGTCCCAGACGAAGAGCCACTTGATGCCCGAGTAGGCGCCGTAAAAGACCCAGCCGATCGGGCCCGGCTTGACGTCCTCTTCGACCGTCACGGTCAGCGTCGCGTACGTCGTCTGCTGCGAGAGCAGGCGCATCTGGCCCTCGAGGCGCTCGAGCTGCTCGGTGACGCGGGCGAGCTCTTTTTCGACCTCGAGCACCTTGCCGACGTCTTGGGTCTGCGTGAGCAGCTCTTTCAGCCGCGCCTGCAGCTTGCGCGCGTTGTCGATGCGAATGTTCAGATCGACGTAGTCGCTCGTGACGTCGCGCGCGCTCACGTTCTTGTCGCGCACCTTCGCGACCCGGCCGACGCGGGCGAGCGCATCATCGAGCTTATTCGCGGGGATCTTGAGCACCACCGTGTCGTTCGTCTCGGAGAAGACGAAGCCCCCGGTCTGCGCGGCCACCTGGTGCACGGCGCGCAGGGCCGGGGCGATCTGAACCTCTCTGCCGACCTCGAGCCTGACGGTGGCGTCGCGCACGATCTTGCGCTCGCCCGACGCCTCGACCGGGCCCGCCTTCGCCGCGTCGCTCGCCTCGCGGCGGCCCCCGCTCTCGGCGCTCGCGACGTTAACCCCCTGGGCG
Source organism: Polyangiaceae bacterium (assembly GCA_035762175.1). Taxonomy (GTDB): domain Bacteria; phylum Myxococcota_A; class Polyangia; order Polyangiales; family Polyangiaceae; genus DASTPP01. The sequence continues at coordinate 123,261 of DASTPP010000427.1, forward strand.
AAGAGCCCCGCGGGCGGGCCGCCGGGCTCTTCGGCGTGGGCGAGTTCGGGCGCGGACGGGGGCGCCATGGCCTCCTTCGACATGCCGCCGCAAGCGAGGGCCGACGAAGCGAGGGCGAGGCAGAGCAGGGGGCGGGCGGCGCGGGCGGCGAGGGAGGTCATGGTATGGCCTCTCAACGCGGGCCCCCGCGGGGCCTTACAGACGGCCCCACCGGGGCGGGCCCCCTCCCCCGCCCCCCGGGTCGGGGCGGCGACCGCCCCTCGCCTCCCGGGTCGGGGCGGCCCCCCTCTCGCCTCCCCCCCGGGTCAGGGCGCCGGCACGCGGCCGTGGCGGCGGAAGGCGTCGACGGCGGCGGCGATGTCGGCGGCGACCGCGTCGACGGGGCGGTGGCCGTCGATGTGGTGGACGTAGTCGCCGGGCACCAGGCGCGAGGCGTCGCGGTAGGCCTCGGCGAGGCGGGCCTGCAGCCCCTCGTGCTCGTAGAGCTCGGCGGCGCCGCCGCGGCGACGGCGCCGCTGCTCGGCGACGCCGGGGGGCACGTCGAGAATGATCGTCAGGTCGGGGCGCCGCGCGTGGCGGTTCAGGGCGCGCAGCCAGTCGAGCGTCTCGGTCGGGTCGACGTCTTCTTCGGACGTGGCACTCTGGTAGGCGAGGCTCGACAGGTCGTACCGGTCGGAGACGACGCTGACGCCGTCGAGCAGGTTCGGCATGATCTCGGCCTCGAGGTGGTCGAGGCGGTCGGCGGCGAAGAGCAGGGCCATCGTCTTCCAGTTGGGGGCGCGCGAGCCGCCGACGCCGGGCACGACGAAGCGGTGGGTGAGCGCCAGCCGGATGAGCGAGCCGATGGGGCCCGCGGTCGGCTCGCGCGTGACGATGGCGGGCAGGCCCCGCGCGGCGAAGTGCGCGCGCAGGCGCTCGGACTGGGTGCTGGTGCCGGCGCCGTCGATGCCCTCGAGCACGACGAAGGTGCCCTCGATCACGGCGCGCCCCCCGGGGCCGCGGCGGCGACGGCGGGCGGGCCTTCTTCGCCGAGGACGAGGTTGTCGATGAGGCGCGTCTTGCCGAAGCGCGCGGCGACGGCGACGAGGGCGCGCGCGGGCGCCTTCGCGTCGCCCTCGAGCGGCTCGAGCGAGTCGGCGTCGGCCACGGCGACGTAGTCGACCGAGTCGGCGGCGGCCTCGACCGGGGCGAGGGCCGCGCGGCGCAGGGCCCCCGCGGCGCGCTCGCCCGCGGCGAAGAGGCGGTGGCAGTCGGCCAGCCCGCGGGCGATGGCGAGCGCGCGGGCGCGGTCGGGGGGCGAGAGGTAGGCGTTGCGCGAGCTCATGGCGAGGCCGTCGGGCTCGCGCACCGTCGGCAGGCCGACCACCTCGACCGGCAGCCAGAGGTCTTCGGCGAGCCGGCGGATGATCTGCAGCTGCTGGTAGTCTTTGCGCCCGAAGACCGCGAGGCAGGGGCCCGCGAGCGCGAAGAGCTTGGTGACGACCGTGGCGACGCCCTCGAAGTGGCCGGGGCGCACCGGCCCGCAGAGCGAGCGGGCGAGCGGCTCGACGCGCACGCGCGTCGCGTCGCCGGGCGGGTACATGGCCGCCGCGCGCGGGCAGAAGACGGCGTCGACCCCGACGCCCCGCAGCTTCTCGACGTCGCCCTCGAGATCGCGCGGGTAGCGCTCGAAGTCTTCGCCCGGCCCGAACTGCGTGGGGTTGACGAAGATCGAGACGGCGACCCAGCCCGCGCGGCGCCTGGCCTCGCGCGCGAGCGCGAGGTGGCCCTCGTGCAGCGCGCCCATCGTGGGCACGAAGCCGACGCGCGCGCCCCGGGCGCGGGCGGCGTCGCAGGCGTTACGGAACTCGGCGGGCTCGGCGATGCGGTCGGGCGGCACGGGGCGGGCATCTTAGAGCGCTTCTCGCAGCAGGGCGAGAGGCCCTCCGGCCGGGCACGCGCCCCGGACTCGAAGTCCGGGGCACGGCGTAGCCCCTTCGAGCAGCGCGGCCTCGAACCGATGCGGCGCGCAAAGCCCAGCCCCCGTTGGGGCCGGGCTCCCATGGGCTGCGGCTTCCGGGCGAGCGCGCGAAGCCGCTCGCGGCGAGGGAGCCCGGCCCCAACGAGGGGCCTAGGGATTGGTCACTTTTTTTCCTTGCAAGGTCGCCATGGCCGCGCGCCAGCCGGCGGCCCGCGCGCGCAGCTCCTCGTAGCCGCGCCAGAGCACCTGCCAGCCCGGCCGCCCGTTGTGCGTCAGGTGCCCGCCC
>DASTPP010000428.1:0-32596 GCA_035762175.1 Polyangiaceae bacterium
CGCCTCGTCGTAGCGCGTTCTCGGCCCGCGCCGCAGCGGCGGCGGCAAGAGCCCCTGCGCGACCCAACTGTGAACGACCCGCCGCGAGACCCCGAGCTTCGCTTCGAGCTCGCCGATGCTCATCTCTGCCATCTGCCACCCGCCCTCGGGCCACGCTCGCCCCAGGCCATGCCTCGGGCCCGGGCGGCGTCGACCGAAAATGTCACGACCATAACCCCACGCAGGTTCGAAGACGAGATGAAATACCACGACTTGGGGTCTCGACCACCCAAATCGTGCCATCTACGTCTCTATTTGCCCGGGCGAGCCCACCACTACCCACCACCATGGCAGCGAACGCACCCGAAGAGGGGTCTATAATCGCAGCGTAAACCAAGAATCACACGTCGCGAGGGTCGAGTTATGACATCGAATGATACATTTCAACCCACTTTGAGGCCCTAACGTGACGTCTCCACCAAGAGCGAGAGCGCCGAAGACCCGCATCGAGCGATCTTGTTCGCACTCTGGGGTAGAAGATGGCGTCGCGAAACGGTCGGCCAACGCTGCCCAGCCCGAGGAAGGCGTCGCGAAACGGTCGGCCAACGCCGCCCAGCCCGAGGAAGGCGTCGCGAAACGGTCGGCCAACGTATCGCCCGCACGTCGGCCAAGGCCGCGTTCCCGACCATTTCGCTCGCCTCCGCCCCCGCCCTCGGATGCGCACGGCGGCTCGTGGGGCGCGCGCGGAGGGCGGGTCCCCTGCTGTTTGAGCCCTCCCCTTGGGAGGGCGAGTTCAGGGTGCCCGAAGCGCGCGCCCCACGAGCCGCCGTGCGCATCCGAGGGCGGTCGTAACCACGGCGGCCCCCCGCCCCTCATCAGGGCGGCGGCAACTGCGGCTTCGGCCGCGCCGACGCCTCTGCCCGCGCCGGCCCATCGCCCCCATCGCGGCGCTTGCGCGACGACGCCCCTTCGGCCCGCCCCCGCGACCCGCCCTCGCCCTGCTGCGGCGAGCGCGCCGCGCCCTCGGCGCTCGGCCGCGTCTTCGCCGAGCCCGCCTCCGCGGCGTGAGCGCGCGGGGCAGGCGAGTCGGCGCGAACGCGCGGCGAGCGCTCGGTCTCCTCGTTGCGCGCCCGCTCTTCGGAGCGCGCCCGCTCTTCGGAGCGCGTGCGAGTTCGGCCCTCGTCATCGCGCCGCGGGCGCGCCGCCGGCGGGCTCGGGTGGCGCCCGTTGGCTGAAGCCTGCCGCGACTTGTTCGGCCCCCGCCGCGGGGCGCCCGGCGCGCCTTCGTCGCTGTCCTTGCCGGGGCGCTCGTCGGGGGGTGGCGAGGCCGAGCCCCGCGTCGCGAAGGGCGAGGCGTCGACGGCGAGCGCGGCGGGCGGGTCGAGCCGCGTCGGCTCGTGGTCGACGACGGCCGCGGTCGGCGTCGCGTCGGCGTGGGGCGCGACGGCGCGCGTCGTCGTGGCGACCGCGTGCGTCGCGGCGGCCGCGGCGTGCGTCGCGGCGGCGGCCGGCGAGGCGGCGTGCGTCGCGGCGGCGGCCCCGGTGGCGTGCGCCGCGGCGGGGGCGCGGGCGAGCGCCTGCGCGGCGTGGCCGGGCTCGGCGCTGACGATGGGCTGCGCGGCGGGGGTGGGGCGGCGCTGCTGCACGAGCGAGGCGAGCGCGAGGGTGCCGAGGGCGATGACGGCGGCGGCGACGGCCTTGCCGCGGCGGCCGGGGGCGGCGTCGGCGGGGCGCCAGCGCGCGACGATGCCCTCGATCTCGGCGGCGAAGGCGTCGGCCGAGGCGAAGCGCTCGGCGGGGTCGATGGCGAGGGCCTTGGCGACGAGCGCGTCGATCTCGCGGGGTAGTTTGCGGTCGGGCGCGCGCTCGCTCGGCAGCTCGAGCGCGCCCTTGCGCTTGGCCTGCAAGATGGCGACCGCCGACCCGGCGCGGAAGGGGAGCGAGCCGGTGAGCATCTCGTAGAGCACGACGCCGAGGGCGTAGACGTCGGCGCGGCCGTCGACGGGAGAGCCGTCGGCCTGCTCGGGCGCCATGTACTCGGGCGTGCCGAAGAGGCAGAGGGCGCGCGTCGTGGCGCCGGTCTCCGCGGCCGGGTCGGTCTGGCCCTCGACCTGCGCGACGCCGAAGTCGACGAGCTTCAGGCCCCGCTCGGCGAGCAGCAGGTTGGTCGGCTTGACGTCGCGGTGCACGACGCCCGCGCGGTGCACGGCGGCGAGCACGCGCGCGGCCTCGGCGGCGAGGCGCAGCGAGGGGGTCAGGCCCGGGCCGCCCTCGCGGGCGAGCTTCTTCTCGAGGGTCTCGCCCTCGACGAACTCCATCGCGAGGAACAGCCTGCCGTCGGACGCCTTGCCGAAGTCGAAGAGGCGCACGACCTGCGGGTGCGTCAGGCGCGACATGGCGCGCGCCTCGCGCCGGAAGCGCAGGGCCGCGTCGGCCTTCTCGAGGGCGGCCTGCCCGAGCACCTTGAGGGCCATGCGCTGGCCGAGCTCGACGTGCTCGGCCTCGTAGACGATGCCGACGGCGCCCTCGTCGATCTTGCGCACGAGGCGGTAGGCGGTGCCGGGCAGCCGGTCGTCGGCCGCGGCGGCGCGGGGGGTCTTGGCGCGGGGCGTGACGGCCTCGGCGCGCAGGCGCCGCGAGAGGCCGACGAGGCGCTCGAACTCGGCGCGCGAGCGGGCAGGTTCGGACGGGTAGAGCCGGCCCATCAGCGCGGCGAGCCGGGCCCGGTCGCCCTCGGGCGGCGGGGCGAGCGCGAGCAGCGGGCGCAGCGCGGCGGCGGCGTCGCGGGCGGAGGCCGTGCGGTGCTTGAGCGAGAAGGCGGTCAGGCGGGCGATGGCCGCGTCGAGCTCGGCCGGCGCGCCCGCGAGCGCGGCGATGGGCGGCAGGGGCTTCTTGTCGGCGCCGACGGCGGCGAGGTGCTCGCCCGCGTCGCCCTGCAGGAAGCGGCGGCCGGCGCAGAGCTCCCAGAGCATGACGCCGAGCGCATAAAGGTCGGACTGCGACCCGCCCGGCACGCCGTTGGCGACCTCGGGCGCGACGTAGCCGGGCTTGGCGTACACGACGCCCGCGACGGTGTGGCAGCGCCGGTTCTCGGCCCGCGCGGTGCCGAAGTCGATGAGCCGAACGCCCCCGTCGAAGCCGAGCATCACGTTCTGCGGCGACAGGTCGCGGTGCACGATGTGCAGCGGGTTACCGCGCGCGTCGGTGCGCTCGTGCACGTGCGCGAGCGCCTCGGCCACCTGCGCCCCGAGGGCGACGGCGTCGGCCCAGCCCAGGCGCTCGCCCGCCTGCACCGCCCGCGCCCGCACGTCCGAGACCGCCGCGCCCTCGACGTACTCGACCACCACGTAGGGCTGGCCGTCTTCGGTCGTCGCCGCCTCGAGCGCGCGCGCCACGCCCGGGTGGTCGAGCTGCGCCTGCACCCGCGTCTCGTCGAGGAAGCGCGCGACGAACGAGGGGTCGTCGGCGTGATCGCGCCTTATCACCTTGACCACGCAGGGCCGCTCGGCGCCCTCGATCGCCCCCGAGGCCGCGAGGTACACCTCGCCCATGCCCCCGCGGGCGAGCAACTTGAGCAGCGTGAGCCGGCCGAAGGGGCGGGGCAGCGAGCCCTGGCCCTCGGAGCGGAGCGACGCGGCGGTGGCGGTCTTGACGGCAGAGGCCATGCCGCCTGCGTACAGGGTGCGCCGCGGCCCGGCCAAATTTCGCAAGGGGCCCCGCGCCCGAACCCCTGGCCCCGATGCCGAAGGGCCGGGCCGGGCGGCCCATTCTCAATTGCATTCGCCAGAGGCCGCCCCCGCCCTAACCGTTTTGTTGACCCGCGCGCCCGATGTCGAAACCCCCTTGCGGGGCGGCGCGCGTCGAGTAGGCTGTCTCTCCAGCGTGGCAAGGCGTGCGTGCTCCAGCCGATTCGCCCCCCTCTGGGGGGTGGTGCTCGCGCTCGCCGCCCTCTTTTTGCCGCGCGCGGCCGCCGCCGCCAGCGCCCCCGGCCTCTGCGACGAGCGGGGCCTGAGCGCCGTCGCCCCCCTGCCCGTCTTGCCCCTCGGCGACGAGGCCATCGAGGCCGGCGGCCCCGCCCCCCAGCTCTGCGAGGTCGACGCGACGGCCGGTTGTGGCGTCGAGCGCGGCCGCGAGGGCCCCCCGTCTTTTCTCGCCTTCGCCGACACCGAGCCGGCCCTCGGCTCGAGCGGCCTCGCCACCCTCTCGCCCCCGCACGAACGCGCCGCGTGGCCCGACCCGCCCGAGGCCCTCGCGCCCCCCGGCGTTCGCCGCCGCATCGAGCACCCGCCCCGGGGCTGAGCCGCCCCCTCGTGCGGCCCCCTTCCGCTTCGCGCCGGGCAGAAACGCCCGCGCGCGAAGGGGTCGGCCGTCGCGCGCGCGGGCTCCGTCGGGTCGGGGCGGGCTTCGGCCGGCCCCGCATGGCGCGGTTCACGCGCGGGCGCCGGCTCGGCGCGCCCCGCCAGGCTCTGCCCCGAGCGGCCAACAAAGGCCCTCGCGCGGCGACGAGCCCGGCGCGGCGCCCCGACCCGGGCCCCGCGTGGGCCCAAGGCCCCGATTCAAGACCGGTAGGCCTCGGTTCGATACCAGCCACGGGCGGGTAGCGAGCCAACCTAACATTACCCGGTTAGCGATCGGCGCCCGCGCGCCCATACCCGACGGCGCCCGCCGCGCCCGGCCCGCCCCGCGAGGGCCCGCCGCGCGTTCGCTCTGGCGCACCCTGGCGCCCGCGCAACCCGCGCGCGCCCCAGGGCCACCGAGCCCCCGTCACGGCCCGAGCGCGCGCCCGCGCGCCGCGGCCGGGGCGCGGGCCGCGGCCCCCGGCGATTTCGGACAACCCGAGCTCGCGAGGGCGGCCCCTACCCTCAAAACGAAGCAAACGTCTCTCTCGAAAGCAAATTGTCATGAAACAAGGCACCGCCCTCGTGGGCTTTCTCCTCTCGTTTCTCTCGGGCGCCGGCCTGATGTACGGCGCCGACCACCGCGCCCCGGCCGCCACGCGCGAGCTGTCGGCGGCCGCCGGCTTCGCGGCCGAAGACCGCGAGGCCCCCGTGCCCGTCGGCCCCGGCGACGCCGTCTGGGGCTCGGCCGGCGCGCCGGTCACGGTCACGCTCTTCTCCGACTTTCAGTGCCCCTTCTGCGCCCGCCTCGGCCCCACCTTCGAGCAGCTGAAGCAGGCCTACGGCCCCGACAAACTGCGCATCGTCTGGAAGCACAACCCCCTGCCCAACCACAAAGACGCCCGCCCCGCCGCCCTCGCGGCCCAGGCGGTGCTCGCGGCCAAGGGGCCCGAAGCCTTCTGGAAGTTCCACGACATCGCGTTCAAGAACCAGCAGGCCCTCAACGAGGCGAGCTTCGCCCGCTGGGCGCAAGAGGTGGGGGTCGAGCCGGCGGCCTACCAGCGGGCGAAGGCTGACCCCGCGGTCGCGAAGAAGGTCGACGACGATCTCGAGGTCGGCCGGCGCGCGGGCGTCTCGGGCACGCCGCACACCCTGGTCAACGGCACCCTGGTGCAGGGCGGCGCCGTGCCCTTCGAGAAGTTCAAAGAGGTGATCGACCGCGAGCTCGAGAAGGCGAAGGCGAAGCTCGCCTCGGGCGTCAAGCCCGAGCGCGTCTACGCCGCGATGTCGAAGGAGAACCTGCAGGCCAGGCCCGCCGGCGCCGACAAGCGGCCCGAGGCGCCGAGGCGCGACGAAGACACGACCACCGTCTGGAAGGTGCCGGTCGGCAAGTCGCCCGTCTCGGGCAGCGACAAGGCGCCCGTCACGATGGTGATCTTCTCGGACTACCAGTGCCCCTTCTGCAAGCGGGCCGAAGACACCCTGCGAAAGGTGGCCGAGACCTACGGCGAGAAGGTTCGCTTCGTCTGGAAGGACCAGCCCTTGCCCAACCACCCCCGCGCCCGTCCCGCGGCGACGCTGGCGCTCGAGGCGCGGGCGCAGAAGGGCGACAAGGCCTACTGGCAGGCGCACGACAAGCTCTTCGCCTCGGCCCCCAAGCTCGAAGACGCCGACCTCGAGCGCGTCGCGGGCGAGCTCGGCCTCGACGTCGCGAAGGTGAAAGAGGCCATCGCGAAGGACAAGTACAAGGCCCAGATCGAGGCCGACCAGGCGCTCGCCGACGACGTGAACGCCGGCAGCACGCCGCACTTCTTCATCAACGGCCGCCGCCTCGTCGGCGCGCTACCGTTCGAGCGCTTTCAGGCCGTCATCGACGAAGAGATCAAGAAGGGCGAGGCGCTCGTGGCGCGGGGCGTGGCCCCGGGCAAGGTCTACGACGAGCTGATGAAAGAGGGCAAAGAGGCCCCGCCCCCCGAGAAGAAGCAGGTCGCCGCGGCCACGAAAGACCAGCCCTTCAAGGGCGGCGAGCGGGCCAAGGTCGTCATTCAAGAGTTCAGCGACTTCGAGTGCCCCGCCTGCAACCGGGCCGAGCCCACGGTAAAGCAGATCATGGAGGCGTACGGCGACAAGGTGAAGTTCGTCTGGCGGCACCGCCCGCTCGCCATGCACAAGAACGCGCCGCTCGCCTCGGAGGCGGCGGTCGAGGTGCAGAAGCAGAAGGGCAACGAAGCTTTCTGGAAGTTCCACGATAAGCTCTTCGAGAACCAGCGCGCCCCGGGCGGCCTCGAGCGGCCCGCGCTCGAGCGGTACGCCGAAGAGCTGGGCGCCGACATGGGCAAGTTCAAGAAGGCGCTCGACGAGCACACGCACAAGGCGCTCGTCGATGCCGACTCGAAGGTGGCCGACGACGCCTCGATGCCGGCCACCCCGGCGTTCGTCATCAACGGCTACTTCATCAGCGGCGCGCAGCCCTTCGGCAAGTTCAAGAAGGTCATCGACCGCGCGCTCGCCGAAGCGGGCTGACGCGGGCCCGACCGTAAGCCCGCCGAGGTGGTCGGACGCGGGCCCGACCGTAGGCTCGCTGAGGCGGGCGGACGCGGGCCCGACCGTAGGCACGCCGAAGCGGGGTGACGCGGGCCCAACCGTAGGCACGCCGAAGCGGGCGGACGCAGGCCCGACCGTAGGGGGGGAGGGCAGCAGCGGCAGGCCCCGACTCAAGAAGGGGTGAGAACTCGGCAGCAAGGCGCCGTGCCTCGAGGAGTCTCACAATCTCAGTCCGGGCTCGTCCCAGGGTAGGTGCGCAAGTGTCGGGCGAGGTGTCTACTTGCCTTTGGGACCTGGCTGGGTAGTCTGCGGGGGCGTGCTTTTCGGGGCGTTGCTGCGTGGGCGCTGGTTTTGGCTCGGGGCGTGGGCCTGGTGGCTCGTGCTGACGGCGCCGCGCCTTGCGTTTGCCTCGACGGCGGGCGTCTGCGACGAGCGTGGCGCGAGCGCGGTGGCGCCGCTGGTGGTCCGGGCGCTGGCTGATGAAAAGCTGGGGCCGGGGCTGCCCGCCGAGCCCGCGCTCTGCCAGCTGGGGGCGGGCCTCTCGTGCAGCTTCGACGAGGGGCGTCCGCTCGGGCCGCAGGCGAGTGACCCCGTGTTCATCGACGCGCTCGCGCTGCCGTCGCTCGTCGCGCGGCTGAGGTCGCCCTGGGTCGAGCCGGGCTGGCCGTCGCCGCGCGGCTCGTCGGGGCCGGTGGGCTGGCCGCGGCTCATCGAGCACCCGCCTCGCGCGGGCGCCTCGCGGCGTTTTTGACGCCCTGAAAAACTCGGGGGCGACCTGGCGGCGATGGTTCGCGCGCCGGGCGCCCGACCCTTCGCTTCCGGCGTACGGCGGCTCAGGCCGCCCGGGCGCCGGAGGCGCGCACGGGCCCGTCACGGCGCGAGAGGCGCCGGGGCGAAGGCCCGACCCGACGACGTTAGAGACCGAAGTGTTTTGAGAAAGGTTTGCGAGACATGAACAAAGGAACAGCCATCGTCGGCTTCCTGCTGTCGTTCTTGGCAGGGGCCGGCCTCATGTACGGCGTCGACCACCGCGCCGGCGCCCCGGCGGGCAGCATCGTCGCCGACGGCACCGGCTTCGGGGCCGAAGACCAGGAGGCGCCCATCCCCGTCGGCCCGAACGACGCGGTGTGGGGCAACCGGGCGGCGCCCGTCACGATCATCGAGTTCTCGGACTTCCAGTGCCCGTTCTGCTCGCGCGTCGTGCCGACGATCGACCAGGTCAAGCAGAACTACGGCAAGGACAAGGTGCGCGTCGTGTGGAAGCACGAGCCCTTGCCCTTCCACAAGGACGCGCGCCCGGCGGCGATCGCGGCCCAGGCGGTGCTCGCGGCCAAGGGCTCGGACGCGTTTTGGAAGTTCCACGACATCGCGTTCAAGAACCAGCAGGCGCTCAACGAAGACAACTACGTCAAGTGGGCGCAGGAGGCGGGCGTCGACGCGGCGACGTTCGCGAAGTTCAAGAGCGACCCGGCCGTCGCCAAGAAGGTCGACGAGGACATGGAGCTCTCGAAGAAGGTCGGCGCCAACGGCACGCCGCACTTCTACGTCAACGGCGTCGAGCTCTCGGGCGCGCAGCCGTACGAGAAGTTCAAGGAGGCGATCGACCAGCAGCTCGAGAAGGCGAAGGCGAAGATCGCCTCGGGCGTCAAGCCCGAGCGCGTCTACGCGACGCTCGCGAAGGAGAACCAGCAGGCCAAGCCCGCGGCGGCCGACAAGAAGGACCCGCCGAAGCGCGACGAGGACACGAACACCGTCTGGAAGGTGCCGGTCGGCAAGGCGCCGGTGCTGGGCAACGACAAGGCGCCCGTCACGATGGTGATCTTCTCGGACTACCAGTGCCCCTTCTGCAAGCGGGTCGAGGACACGCTCAAGAAGGTGATGGAGACCAACGGCGACAAGGTTCGCCTGGTCTGGAAGGACCAGCCGCTGCCCTTCCACCCGCGGGCGAAGCCGGCCGCGACGCTGGCGCTCGAGGCGCGGGCGCAGAAGGGCGACAAGGGCTTCTGGGAGGCGCACGACAAGCTCTTCGCCTCGGCCCCCAAGCTCGAGGACGCCGACCTCGAGACGGTCGCCAAGGACCTGGGCCTCGACGTCGCGAAGGTGAAGGACGCGATCGCGAAGGACAAGTACAAGGCGCAGATCGACGCCGACCAGGGCCTCGCCGACGACCTGAACGCGTCGGGCACGCCGCACTTCTTCATCAACGGCCGCCGCCTCGTCGGCGCGCAGCCGATCGAGAAGTTTCAGGCCATCATCGACGAGGAGGTCAAGAAGGCCGAGGGCCTGCGCGCCAAGGGCATCGCGGCCGACAAGGTCTACGACGAGATCATGAAGGAGGGCAAGGAGCCCCCGCCGCCGGAGAAGAAGCAGGTCGCCGCGGTCACGAAGGACCAGCCCTTCAAGGGCGGCGACAAGGCGAAGGTCGTCATTCAAGAGTTCAGCGACTTCGAGTGCCCCTTCTGCGCGCGCGTCGAGCCGACGGTGAAGCAGATCGCCGAGGCCTACGGCGACAAGGTGAAGATCGTCTGGCGCCACAAGCCGCTGCCGATGCACAAGAACGCGCCGCTCGCCTCGGAGGCGGCGGTCGAGATGCAGAAGCAGAAGGGCAACGAGGGCTTCTGGAAGTACCACGCCAAGCTCTTCGAGAACCAGAAGACCCCCGAGGGCCTGCTGCGCCCCGCGCTCGAGAAGTATGCCGAAGAGCTTGGCGCCGACATGGGCAAGTTCAAGAAGGCGCTCGACGAGCACACGCACAAGGCCGTCGTCGACGCCGACTCGAAGGTGGCCGACGACGCGGGCATCAGCGGCACGCCCGCCTTCGTCATCAACGGCTACTTCATCAGCGGCGCGCAGCCCTTCGGCAAGTTCAAGAAGGTCATCGACCGCGCCCTCGCCGAGGCGAAGTTAGCCCCGCCTGAGCGGCCGCCCCGCTGACGGGGGCGCCCCGCGAGCCCCGCCCCGGCGCCGCCGGACGCGGGGCTCGGTCGTTTGTGCACGACAGGCGCGAATTGCGGACGAGCGCCGAGAGCATGGGCCGTGCGAGCCCGGCCCCGACGAGCGGCGGGTGGCTCGAGCCCGGCGACGGCCGCGCCGCCGCGGGGCATAAGGCCGAGGCGGCGGCGCCGGGGCGAAGGCTGACGCGGCCGCGCCGGGGCGAAGGCTGACGCGGCCGCGCCGGGACGAAGGCCGAAGAGGCGGCGGCGCTGGGGTGCTGGTCTGGGCGGCGCCGGGGCGAGGCCGACGCGGCGGCAGCCGGCCGCGCCGGGGGGCTAAGGTCGGGGCGGGCGCGGCGAGGGGCAGGGCGGAGGCGGCGGCGGGTGCGGCGCCCTCGTAGCGCAGTGACTGGCGGACGAGGGCGAAGAGCGACTCGACGGCGGCGTTGTGCTCGGCGGCGTAGTCGGCCGTCACGCTCGTCTGGACGAGGACAACCGAGGGGGGCGCGCCGGGGGCCCCGGGCAGCTGCACGGCGACGACGTCGTAGACGCGCCCGTCGCCGCCGGAAAACCTCGCCCGCAGCGCCGGCAGCGGGCCGACCTTGGTGGGCGAGGGGGCGGCGATGCGGGCCGAGGGCGAGGCGCCGGTGCCCGCCATGAGCTGCACGTCTTTCAGGCCCGCGACGCCCGTCGCGCCCTCGAGCCGGCCGACGCGCACGCGCCCGAGCCCGTCGGGGCTGTGGTACTCGTAGGTGCCGCCGGCGACGCCGCCCGTCCAGCCGGCGGGCGTGTCGAGCCGCAGCGCGTAACGCTCGAGCGCGCGGGGCTCGGGCCCGGGCGACGACGAGCGCGAGCACGCCACCGAAAAGAGCATGAAGAAGGGGGCGAGTAGCCCCGCCAGGGGGCGCAGCCCGCTGAGGGCGGTCAGGGCGCGTAGCATGGCGGGACGGCACAACAGCCTGGTTTCGCCGAAAATTCAAGGGGGCGGCCCGTAGCGCACCCCGAGCACTTCGACCTCGCGCGGCCCGGAGGGCGTCTGCACCTCGCACACATCGCCTGCGCGCTTGCCGAGCAGCACACGGCCGAGCGGCGAGCTGTAGCTGATGTAACCGCGCCCGGCGTCGATCTCGTCTTCGCCCAAGATGCGATACGTCGCCCCCTTGCCGTCTTCGTCCTGGACGCTCACCCAGGCCCCGAAGAAGCAGCGGCCTTCGTCGCGGGGCCGGTCGACGTCGACCGCCTCGAGCACCTCGAGCCGCTTCTCGAGCCAGCGCGTGCGCCGGTCGATCTCGCGCAGGCGCTTCTTGCCGTAGATGTACTCGGCGTTCTCGGACCGGTCGCCCTGCGCCGCCGCCGCCGCCACCTCGTCGACCACCTTCGGCCGCTCGACCGTGCGCAGCCGCAGAAGCTCGGCCGCCAGGCGCCGGTGCCCCTCGAGCGAGATGTAGCCCTTGGCCTGCACGCCGCCCCTTCTAGCACCTCCGGCGCCGGCCCGTCGCCCGCCCTGAACCGCCGGCGGCCCCACCCGCCTTCGCCTCGGCATGCCCGCCCCGCGCCCTCCGTATACCTGAGCCCCGGGTTCTCGCCGCACCATGGCGCCGGTGCCTTACCCTCGATTGTCCTTCGCAACCCAGCGAAGAGAGCGGCTCGTCCTTTCGTAGAAAGGGGGCTGACGGGGTCGTTTGGGGGTTTCTCGACGTTGCCCCCCCCCGCCACCCTACGCTACGTTTTCGCCACAGCTTCGGGAGGCATCGCGCGTGAACCACCTACGTACACCTTCATTTGCTTGGGCGATCGGGCTCGCGGCCGCCGCCCTGGCGTGGCCCGGTTGCAGCAGCGACGAGGCCGAGTCGGTCGCGCCGACGTTCCGCTACGCCTCGGCGATCGACTTCTGCAACGAGGTCGGTAACAAGGCCTGCTCCGGCGCGGTGGTCGACGGCTGCGGCCTCGCCAAAGAGAACCCGAACGACATCGCCCGCTGTGCGTCCGCCGTCCGGTCGCACTGCCTCGACGGCTCGTTCGAGCCCGCGCGCCGCAAGAACAACGCCGACGGCTTCTACCAAGGCGCGCAGGCCGAGGCGTGCCTGCAGTCGATCGAGTCGGCGCACCTCGACGGCGTGTTGACGGCGAGCGACATGGCCGACATCAACGCCCGCTGCGACCTCGTCTTCTCGCCGAGCAACGCCATCGGCGGCGCGTGCGTCGAGAAGGCCGACTGCGCGCCCAGCCTCAACGCGGCGTCGCAGGTCGACTGCTTCTACCAGAAAGACACGGTCACGAACGCGCTCGCGGGCAAGTGCGCCCTCGTCAAGCCGGTGCAGCCGGGCAGCGCCTGCACCGAGCTCGGCTCGGTGTGCGTCGACGACGGCCAGCGCGATCTCTTCTGCAACGGCCAGAACTGCGTCGAGAACGTCTCCGGCGTCGCCGAGCCTTGCGTGGGCCTCAACAGCTGCGGCGCCAACGAGCGCTGCCTGCCCGCCCAAGACGCGCCGGCCGGCTCCCCGACGACGACGTGCCAGCCGAAGATCGGCAACGACCAGCCTTGCTCGCGAAACGAAGAGTGCATCAGCGGCGTCTGCGGCACGCGGCTCGATCAGACGACGGGGCAGCCCGTGCGCCTCTGCTCCATCGACGTGAAGCTCAACAACGCCGACATTCCGGCGTGCAGGGTTTACCGCCAGTAGGCGCTCTGCTCGACCGGCGCGGCCGCCGAGCCGGGCGCGCCTTTCGCCGTAGCCCGAAGCGAACGGCCCCTCTCGTCCGAGAAGGGCCGCTCTCCGGCAGCCTCGATCGAACTCGACATCGAACGTTCGACGAGCGGCCCTACGGCTGAGCTCGTGGGCACACCTCGTGCCGTGTGCGCTCGTGTGTCGGGGGGGTGGCGTAAAACCACCCTGAAGAGGCACGAAGCTCGCAAAATGGCCGCGGCGGCCGTGGTCAAGAACGTCGCAAGGCTGAGCCTGCCGCCAGCCCCGGCGAGCGAAGGCGCATGGCCTCCCACGCCTAGGCCGTTTTGCCCTATGGTTGGGGGTGCCCCCGCCCTCTGCCGGTAGGCGGGCCGCCGCGCCTTTTCTGTTGTCGAGGAGTTCATGGGCAAAAAGCGTCAGGGGCGTCCACCGAACGGCAAATCATCGCGCAGCGCGCGCACCGGTTCGGGGGCTGCAGTGCTCGCCCTGTCTGGCAGCGACGAGAAGAATCAGCCGCCGTCGCAGGGCGCCACGGAGCCGACCCAGCCCGAAGCCCAAGGCACCGCCCCTTCCGGCACCCATGACGTGGTCGACGCGCACCGCGACGGCGGGGCGCCGCCCGAAGCGCCCGCGGCCGAGCCGCAGGCGTCCGCCGACGCGTCGGCCGCCGACGAAGCGAACGCGGAGACCGAAGCGCCCGCGTCGGCGCCCGAAGCGAAGGCCGAAGCGCCCGAAGCGCCCGAAGCGCCCGAAGCGCCCGAAGCGAAGGCTGAAGCGCCCGCGTCGGCGCCCGAAGCGAAGGTCGAAGCGCCCGAAGCGAAGGTCGAAGCACCCTCGTCGGCGTCTGAAGCGGAGGCCGCGGCCTTCGAGGCGCCGGTCGCCACTGTGGCGCCGACGATGAGCGGCGCGACGGCGGCCGACGAAGTGGCCTCCGCGGCGGTCGAGGCGAATGCGCCGGTCGAGGCGGAGGCGCCAGTCGAAGCGCCTTTGGGGACGGAGGCCCCACCGGCCGAGACGCCTTCGGCGAGCGAAGCGGCCTCGGCGCAAGCGCCATTGGCGGCCGATGCCGCCTCAGCAGGTGCACCTTCGGCGGCCGAAGCGGCCTCGGCGGGGGCGCCTTTGGCGACGGAAGCGGCCTCGGGAGGGGCTCCTTCGGCGGCCGAGGTGCCCGCGACGGTTGGAGCGAGCGCGGTGGTTGACGTGCCTCCGGCGGCGGAGGCGTCTCTGGCGGCGAAAGCGGCTTCGGCGGCGGAAGCGTCCCCGACGACAGGCTCGTCTCCGCCCGTCGAAGCGTCCCCGGCGGTCGAAGCGAACGCTACGGCGCCTTCGCCGGTCGAAGCGAGCGTCGCGGCGCCTCCGGCGGTCGAGGCGGCCGGCGGAAGCGCGACGGCGGTCGAGGCGGCCGCCGCCGCGCCTCCGGCGGTCGAAGCGAGCGTCGCGGCGCCCCTGCCGCTCGAGGCGGCCGCCGCCGCGCCTCCGGCGGTCGAGGCGAGCGTTACGGCGCCCCCGCCGGTCGAGGCGGTCGTGGCCGCGCCTGCGGCGGACGAAGCCCCTTCGCGGGCGGAAGCGGCGCCCCCGGCCGAGGGGGCGCGCGCGGCGAGCCCTGCCGCGGCCGTCGACGCGCCTTCGGGGCGCATGCGGGTGATGCTGAACTTCGACGCCGCCGGGCCCGGCGAACTCACGCCGCCGGCGCACAGCGTCGACGCCGCGCCGCACTCGGGCCGGGGCTTCGACGACGAGCACCAGGCCTTCTTCGCCCGCGCCGACGAGGCCGCGGCGCGCGAGCGCGAGGCGGTGCTCGAGCTCTTGCGCGAAGAGGAGAAGCAGAAGGCGCTGCCCTCGCCCGCGCAGATCGCGCGCCGGCAGAGCGGCCGGCGCGTGCTCACGTACGTGATGGGCGGCGCGGTCGTGCTCTTCGGGCTCGGGTCGGTGCGCTTCGCCTTGCGCGACCGCGGCGCCGGGCGGGCGGCCTCGTTCCGTCCGGAGACGGTGGCCGCGCCGGTCGAGCTCTCGCCGCCCGTGATGCCCACGACCTCGGTGGCGACGGCGCGCGCGGTGGACTCGGCCCTGCCGGCGCCGCCGCCCCGCTCGCCCGAGGCGCAGCGGGCCCAGGAGCTCGCCCGCCAGGCCGACTCGAGCCTCGGGGGCCGGCGCTACCGCGAGGCCATCGAGTACGCGTCGCGCGCGGTCGAGCTCGACCCCGCCGACGCGAGCGCCTACGTGATCTGGGCCAAGGCGCTCAACGAGACGGGCCAGCGCGGCGAGGCCAAGCGCGTCTACGCGAGCTGCCTCGAGCGCGCCACCGAGGGCCCGAAAGACGAGTGCGGGCCGGGCATTCGTTAGGGCCCGGCCGGTCTCGGGCCGGCCCCTTGGCGCGCCTCGGGGCTCGTCACGGGCCCTGAGGTCGCTCCGGGGTCGGTCAGGGCGAGGGCCGGCGTAACGCGGGGCCGGACGGCCCCGTCCGAGCTCTTGCGCGGCAGGGCGCCGATGCTAGTGGGTCTGCCATGGCCCAAGCGTCCGTCATCGTCGTTCCTACCGACTTCTCGGCCGCGTCGAGCGCGGCGCTCGACTACGCGAAAGAGCTCGCGCGCCGGCTCGGCCAGGGCATCGCGCTGGTGCACGTCATCGACGAGGGGTTTTATTACGTCTCGCCCGTCGGCGTGCCGCCCGTGCCGGCGACGTACCTGAGCGATCTCGAGCGCCGGCTGCTCGAGCACGTCGAGGCGCTCGCCGCTTCGGTGCGCGACGCGGGCGTGCCGTGCGAGGCGATCGTGCGGCGCGGGCAGTCGGCGCCGCAGATTCTCGACTACGTCGAGCAGGCCAGGCCCTCGATGGTCGTCATGGGCACCCACGGCCGCACCGGTTGGAAGCACGCGCTGCTCGGCAGCGTGGCCGAGCGCGTCGTGCAGCGCGCCCACTGTCCGGTGCTCGTCGTGCCCGACCCCGAGCGCGGCAAGGGCGGCTGACGCCTCAGCCCGGCGGCTTCGAAAAGGGCGGCCGTCCGCCCGGCGGGCCGGGCGTGCGAGGCGGGGGGGGCGAGGCGGCGGGCGGCGCGGCTTCGGGCCAGGTGCGCTCGGCGTGCAGGCCCGATCCGCGCGCCGGATCGCTCGCGTCGAGGGTGACGCGCACGGGCGCGCGCGCGCCGGCCTCGAGCGTGATCGTGTGCGTCTGCGCGCCTCCGCTCGTGAGCGAGACCGCGAGCGACTTGCGCCCGACGCCGCCGTCGGCGAGCGGGTAGCTGAGGGCGAGGGTCGCGGGGGCCTGCACCGGCTCGCGCACGTCGATGGTGACGACGATGGGGCCGGGCTGGGCGCCGCTGCCGCCCCGCAGGGTCATGACGACGGGCGCGCGGTAGCGCCCGGGGTCGCGGGCGGCCGAGCCCGAGGGCTTGGGGTCGTCGGCCGAGCTCGAGGGCTTCGGGGCGTCGGCCGAGCTCGAGGGCTTCGGGGCGTCGGCCGAGCCCGAGGGCTTCGGGGCGTCGGCCGTGGGCGCGTCGGGCGGGGCGGCGGCTGGGCTCGAGGCGGCGGGGGCGCCGAAGGGGGCGAGGGGGCCCGAGGCGCTCGCGGTCGGCTGCGCCGAGCCCTCGGGGTTGCGGCTGCAGGCGCTGCCGGTCGCGAGGGCGAAGCAGAGCGCGAGGTGGGTCGGGCGGGGGCGCACGTTCTGAACAAAGCAGAAAGGGCGCGCCCGGGTCAAAGGTTCGAGCGCGCCCTGGGGGCGATGTCGCGGTCGGCACGCTCGGTGCCGCGCCTTCGGGGCCGCGTTCAACGCCGCGCCTTCGGGTCGGTGGCCGCGTCGGCGCCGCGCCTTCGGGGCCGCGGCCGCGCTCGGCGCCGCACCCTCGGGCTGGCGGCCGCGTTCGGCGCCGCACCCTCGGGCTGGCGGCCGCGTTCGGCGCCGGGGCTTCGGGGCGGGCGGCTCAGCGCGGGGGCGTGAAGCCCGGGGGGCGGCCGCCGGGCACGTGCCGGGTGCGCGGGGGCACGGTGATCTCGGGCTCGGGCGGGTACTGCTTCTTGGCGTAAAAGCCCATGCTGTTGTCGGGCGTGCGCCCCTGCACGACGACGCGGAAGGGCGCCTCGGGCCGGAGCGCGTTGGCGCCGGCGACGCGGTAGACGCGCGTCAGGCGCCCGGCGCGGTCGAGGCGCAGGGTCTCGCTGGGCGCGCCGGCGGCGAGGCGCGCGCCGCCGGGCGGGGTGGCGTCGATGCTGACGGGGTAGCCGAGGGGCTCGGCGACGTCGATGTGCACGAGCAGGTCGGCCTCGCCCGTCGCGGCGTACTCGGCGCCGCGCTCGAGGCTGAGGCGCACGGGGGCGCGCATCGAGGTCTGCTCGGGGTTCTCGAAGCCCGCGCCCGGGGCGTTGTTGGGGGCGGGGGCCTCGGCGGTCGAGCAGGCGAGGGGGGCGAGCGAGGCGGCGAGCACGCAGCCCGCCCGCAGGAACGAAGCAAAACGCATGGGGGTAGTCCTTTCGCTCGTCAGGGGCAGGTGGGGTCGCTATCCCAGGGGAAGCCGACGTCGGCGGAGACGTCGCCGACGTTCCCGTCGGAGGCGCCGCCGCCGCAGGTGACGGCGTCGTAGAAGTCGACGAGGTCGACCTTGAAGTAGCCGCGGTTGTACTGGTCGCGCAGGATGCGGTCGCTCTGCACGGCGCGGAACATGGCGTCGTCGCCCGCGCCGGCGTAGGTGCCCGCGTCGGTGCCGCCGGGCGCGGCGCTGAAGCGGGCCTGCTCGGGGTGCCAGAGGTGCCAGACCATGCTCGAGACGACGTTCTCGTTGATGAACTGGTCAATTCCGCCCGCGGGGTCGGGCTTCTGCAGGGCGCCGCCGGTGTACGCGGCCGTCGCGATGTTGACCCAGAAGGTGGTGCCGTCCTGGGTGTCGAAGTAGACCGGGTCGTACTCGCCGCCGAAGGTGTCCGACGAGTTCCACTGGCCGAAGGCGGTGGCCCAGCCCTCGCTCCAGGCGAGGCCGGGCTTGGAGGCCTGGCCGACGAAGTGCTGGCCGCCCTCGCCGGGCGAGCGCGAGTAGTTGGCCATGGTCCAGTGGCCGGTCTCGTGCGAGAGCACGCTGTACGACCAGTGCGTCGGGCTGCCGTTCGAGCCCGAGATCTGCATCAGCGTGTCGTAGTGGTCTTCGGTCGTGGTGTCCTTCGGCTTGACGAGGGCGCCGCCGCCCTGCTTGCCCAGAAAGCACGCGCCGCAGACGCTGTCGACGCCGGGCGACCAGAACACCGCGACGGTCTGCTGGGGCTTGCCCTTGGTCGACTCGAGGCCGTTCGAACCGGTGAGGCCGGCCGGGTCGTCGAGGCGCAGCATGCCGTAACGGATCCACTGAAAGACGCGCAGCGCGCCCGCGCCGTCCCGCTCGGGGATGACGAACTCGCTCATCGTCGCGTTGTCGCCGTCGACGGTGATGGTGCCCTGGCCGTTGGTGCCTTGGTAGTCTTTGTTGCTCCAGAACCAGTAGTCGGTCGAGGTCTGGGTGGTGATGCCGGGGTCGTCGTTGCGCACGACGGCGACGAGCGGCTGCTGGGTCGTCGCGTCGAAGTCCATCGCGAAGACGTAAACCGTGGTGTCTTCGTTGGCCGGCTCGGTCAGCTCGGCGTCGAACTTGCCGTCGGCGTCGGTGACGTCGGAGCCGATGTACTTGTCGCCGTTGTAGATGGCGACGAAGTCGAGCCAGGCGGCGTCGACGGTGATGCCCGTTGGGCCGGTCTCGGACATGCCGCGGCGCTCGAACTTGACCGCGCCGCTCAGCCGGGGCGCGTTGCCGCCGGCGCTCGAGAAGGCGACGCACTGGGCGGGCTGCTGGGGCGGGGTGCGGCAGCTCTGCCCGTCGGCCGCGCAGTCGGTCTCTTCGAAGGCCTTGCCGTCGGCGCTGCAGGCGCGCAGCGTGTCGCCCTCGCAGAGGGTGTCGCCGGGGCGGCAGACGACGCCGGCGGCCTGGTCGAGCTCGCACGCGGCGGTGCCGTCGGCGAGCTCGCGGCAGCTCTCGACGCCCGCGAGGCAGTCGACGCGCACCGTGGTCGGCGGGCCCTGCCGGCCCTGGTCGTTGGGCGGGGGGGTGCGGCAGTACTCGATGGCGGTGCCGTTGTCGATGCAACGGCCCGAGGCGGGCACGTCGCCGCAGTCGAGCGCGGCGCCGCCGCCGCTGCCGGCGTTGCCCGAGCTGCCCCCGTTGCCCGACCGGCCGCCAGAGCCGCCGTCGTCGTCGTCGTTGTTGGCCTCTTCGACCTTACAAGCGCCGAAGGCCAAAAGGAGCATGGCCCCCACAAGCCCCCCGCGAAGCCCTTTTCTCATCCGGTCTCTCCTTACTCGCGCTCTGGCCGGAACCCACCCCGCCGCACGCCTGTGTACGCCAGGCGGCGATTGAATCTCCCAGAGCGTGCCACCTTAATACGATCTGATACCTCGGCGTTTGAAGAAGCGGGGGGGCGGGACGCCCTGTTTTCGCGTAAGGTTGCCCCATGCTCGCGACGGGGCCTCGAAAGCGCAGGGCCGGCGCCCGGGGCGCGCGGCCCGGGGCCGGGTTCGGGCGGGGCCGTGGGGCGCGGGGGCGCCGGGCGGGGGTCGAAGGCGCCCACACAGGAGGCCGAAAGCCATGAATCATTCGCCGGGCGGGTCTGGTCAGGGCGGGGCAAGTGGCACAATTGTCGACAAGTCGTCGTCGGCCGAGCCCAGCCGCGCTCAGAACGCGACGGTGCTGGCTCAGCCGTATTTCGTGCCGACCGAGGGTGCGCCGGGCACGCCGAAGACGCAGATTGCGTCGTTCGACATGGGCGGTGGTCCGCCCGTCGCTCCGCCCGGGGGCGGGCCCAGGCATGGCGCGGGGCCGGCGGCAGCGCCTGGGTACGGGCCCGGGCATGGCGCGGGGCCGGGGGCGGCGCCCGGGTACGGGCCGGGCTATGCCCCGGGCCCGGGGGGGCCGCCGATGGGCCCCGGGTACGCGATGGCGCCGGCGCCTCCTCCGGCGCCGGCGGGGCGGGGTCGGGGCGGCGCGAGCGGCGGGCTGATCGCGCTCGTGGCCGGGGGCGGGCTCTTGCTGCTCGGCGGCGCGGCGGCGCTCGTGGCCGCCGTGGCGGGCCGATCGTCGTCCGACGACGCGGTGCCCATTCAGCCGATTTCGCCGGCCCCGCCGCCGGCGACGGTGACGGCGATCGACACGTCGACGGCGGTGCCGGCCGTGCCGACGGCGCCGCCGACGGTGCCCACGGTGCCGACGATCGGGGCGGTGCCGGCGCAGCCCCCGCCCAAGGCGACGGGCACGGCGCCGCCGAAGGCCCCGCCGAAGGCGACGACGACGGCCCCCCCGAGAAATACGGGGGCGGGCGGCAGCGGCGCGAAGCCTCCGCCCATCGGCACCCAGCCCCCGCCGCCGCCGCCGGGCGACCGGCCCCCGCCGCCGCGCATTCGCCTGCCGGGCAAGCGCTGAGCGGGTGGGCGAGGGCGCCTTTCGCGGGCCCCGGTCGCCGGGGGTGCGGAGCGGCGAGCGGGGCCGTGGGGGGCGCGGGGCGGCGAGCGGATCAGCCGTGGGGACGCGGGGCGGCGAGTGGATCAGCCGTGGGGGCGCCGGGCGGCGAGTGGATGAGCCGTGGGGGTGCGGGGCGGCGAGGGGGCCAGCCGCCGGCCGGTTGGGACGGGCGCAGCTACGGTGCTAGAAGCGCTCCATGAACCCCGGGATTGACGAGCGGCTGCTCGGGTGGGCCGAGCGCGAGGGGTACGAGAACGTCTGGGTGCGGTCGGGCGACGGCACGCGGCTGCGGGCGGTGGTCGGCGGGCCCGAGGGGGCGCCGCGGGTGATCTTGCTGCACGGGGCGCCGCAGCACGCGTACTGCTGGCGCCGGGTGCTCGAGCTGGTGCGCGGGCGGGTGCGCTTCGTCGCGCCCGACCTGCGCGGCTACGGGGCGAGCGAGCTGTCGGCCGACGGGCGCTACGACGTCGGGCGGCTCGCTGATGACGTCGACGCGGTGGCGGCGGCGACGGGCGGGGGGCCCTTTGTCTTGGTCGGGCACGACTGGGGGGGCGTCATCGCCTGGCACTACGCGCAGACGCGCCCGGCGCGCCTGCGCCACCTCGTCGTCGTCAACGGGCCGCACCCGGCGGCCTTCGCCCGCGAGTTGCGCAGGCCGCGGCAGCTCTTCCGGAGCTGGTACATGTTCCTCTTTCAGGTGCCGGGGGTCGAGCGGCTGCTCGCCCGCGACGGGGTGGCGCTCGGGGCGAAGCTGATCCGCGCGTCGGCGCCGCCGGGCGTCTTCGGCGACGAGCTCGGCGAGTACGTCGGCGCGCTCGACCGGCCGGGGCGGGTCGAGGCGGCGCTCGCGTACTACCGGCAGGCCTTCCCCCGCTCGGTCGACGACGTGTTCGACGGGGCGCAGGCGCCGCCGGTGGTCGTGCCGACGACGCTGGTCTGGGGCGAAGCCGACCGGGCCCTCGCCCCCTCGCACCCGGACGCGCTCGCGCCCTTCGTCAAGCAGCTGCGGGTCGAGCGGCTACCGGGCATATCGCATTGGGTGCCCGAAGAGCGTCCGGACGCCGTCGCCGGGGCGCTCTTCGCGGCTCTCGAAACGCCGGCCGCGAGCTGAGCCTCTTCTCTTGCCCAGAAAGCCCTTCGTGAGGCATGGTGGCGCGCCATGCGTCGCCTAGCGCTCGGTCTGCTCGTATTGGGTCTTTGTTCCTGCGGTGGTGGCCACCGCGCGCGCATTCCTGCCGGCTCGTCCGATGACAGCGCGGCCGCCCCGGCCTCGTCCGAGGCGCCGGCGGCGTCGGGCAGCGCGGCGGCCGAGGCGCCTCCGCCCGAGGCCCCGCCGGCCTCGGCCGAGACGCCGGCCCCGGCCGCGTCCGAGGGCACGGGCCTCGGCGCGATCATGCGCTCCTCGGGCGGGGGCAACTACGGAATCGCGGCGACCGAGGCGACGGGCCTGAGCCGCGAGGACGCGGGCAAGGCCGTGGGCGACGTCGGGGGGGCGACCGACAAGTGCTACGAGAAGCACTTTAAAAAGAAGAAGGCCGCGGGCGGCAAGACCACGCTCGAGGTCAAGGTCGACGCGAAGGGCAAGACCAAGGGCGTCAAGGTCGTGTCCGATGAGGTGAAAGACAAGGCGCTCACCAAGTGCCTGCAGGGCGCCTTCAAGAAGGCCGCGTGGCCGAAGCCGACCGAGAAGGCCGGCGGCAAGGTGACGGTCGAGTTCAACGCCACGGCCGCCGGCGAGGCGGCGAAGGCCGGCGACGCGAAGGGCGGCGACGCGAAGGGCGGCGAGCCGGCGAAGAAGTTAGGGCGGCGGGCTCCGGGGCGGGGGCGCCTGGGCCGGTCGACGAGGGGGGTCGACCCCGGGCGCGAGGTTGCTACGCTGCAGGCCCCCCCTTACTCGCCATGTCGTACCGACGCCCGACCCATTCGCGCCGCGTTTCGTCCCTCACGGTCGCGTCGGCGCTCTTCGCCTCGGCCTTGCTCGCCGCGTGCGAGGGCTGCCGCACCCCCGGCCCCGCCGGCGATGCGGCGTCGGCGCCGGCCGAGCCGCCGACCTTGAGGCTCTACCTCTCGTCGTCGGTCGCCGGCGCGCTCGAGCCCTGCGGTTGCTCGCCCAACCAGCTCGGCGGTTTCGACCGGCTCGCGGCGTACTTTCGCCAGCAGGGCGCGCTCGCCCAGCGCTCGCTCTACCTCGAGGCGGGGCCGCTCTTCTTTCTCGACCCGGCGCCGCACGGCGAGCGCGCGACGCAAGACTCCTGGAAGGCCGAGGCGATCGCGGGGGCGCTCGGGCACATGGGCTTCGCGGGCTGGGCGCCCGGGCTGAACGACTGGTGCGAGGGCCCGGGCGCGCTCGCCCGCCTGCGCGAGCGGTCGAAGGGCGAGGGGCTCGCGGCGAACCTGCGGGCCGAGGGCGTGGGGCTTTTGCCGACGGCGCTGCGCGAGGCGGGCGGGGTGAAGGTCGGGCTGCTGGGGCTGAGCGCGCCGCAGCGGGCGGGGGTCGGGCCCGAAGGGGTCGAGGTGGGCCCGGCGCCCGAGGCGCTGCGGCGGTCGATCGAGGGGCTAAAGGGGCAGGGCGCGCAGGTCCTCGTCGCGCTCGCGGCGCTGCCGCGGGGCGAGGCGCTGCGCCTCGTCGAGCAGACGCCGGGGGTGCACGTGCTGCTCGTCGGCAAGCCCTTCGACGCGGGCGAGGCGAACGACAAGGCGTCGCCGCCGGTGCTGATCGGCGAGACGCTGGTGGTCGAGACGGCGAACCACCTGCAGACGGTGGGCGTGGTCGACCTGTACGTGCGCGACGGGGCGTTCACCTTCCAAGACGCGGCGGGGGTCGCGCGCGCGTCCGAGCGCGCGGCGCTCGTCGGGCGCATCGAAGAGCTCGAGGCGAAGCTGCGCCGGTGGGAGCAAGACCCGGGCGTCGCGCGCGACGACGTCAAGGCGCGGCGGGGCGACGTCGAGCGGCTGCGGCGCGAGCTGCGCGCGCTCGAGACGCCGGCGCCGCCCGCGAAGGGCAGCTTCTTTCGATTCACGAACGTGCCGGTCGCCGACGCGCTCGGCCGCGACGAGGCCGTCTACCGCGACATGCTCGCCTACTACCAGCGCGTCAACGAGCACAACCGCAAGGCCTTCGCGGGGCGCAAGCCGCCGCCGCCGGGCGAGGGCGGCCAGCGCTACGTCGGCGGCGAGGCGTGCGCCACCTGCCACCCAGGCGCGCGCGACGTCTGGCAGGGCACGGCCCACGCGCACGCCTACGAGACGCTCTCGCGCCAGTACAAAGAGTACAACCTCGAGTGCGTCTCGTGCCACGTGACGGGCTACGAGCGGCCGGGCGGCAGCACCGTCACCGAGAACGCGGCGCTCAAGGGCGTGCAGTGCGAGAGCTGCCACGGGCCCGGCGCGCTGCACGCCGCCGACCCGGCGAAGAAGGGGCTCATCGCGGCGCAGCCCGACCCGCAGGGCTGCGTGTCGGCCTGCCACCACCCGCCGCACGTCGAGGGCTTCGACCCGGTCGCCCGCATGCACAAGGTGCTGGGCCCGGGCCACGGCAACCTCGACAACTGGCCGCCGAAGAAGGCGCGCTAGCGTCGGGGGCGGGCCCCCGGCAAACGCCCGGAGGGCGGGGGCCCCACTGTCTGAGCCCCCTGCGAAGGGGGCGAGTTTGGGGTGCCCGGAGGGCGTTTGCCGGGGGCCCGCCCCCGACGCTAGCGCGCTACGGGCTCAGCCGAGCGCGGCGCGCAGATCGACGCGGATGCGCCGGGCGTCCGCGGGCGGCACGAAGCCCGCGGCGACGAAGAATTGCACGGCGCGCGCGAGCGCCTGGCGGGCGGGCCGGAACGAGTAGCCGAGCTCTCGCTCGGCCTTCGACGACGAGGCCCAGGCGTAGGCGCCGACGTAGTCGCGGGCGATCGGGTACGAGAGCCCGGCGCCCTCGCCGGGCGCGCCGGGCGAGGCGCCGAGGCGGCCGGCCCACTCGGCGAGCGAACGGCCGACCTTGGGGCCGGGCCCGGAGAGGCCGCTGATGTCGGCGAGGACGCCGAAGAATTGCTCGTAGGTCAGGTTCTCGCCGCCGAGGGCGTAGCGCTCGCCGGGGCGCCCGCGCTCGAGGCAGAGCGCGAGGCCCCGCGCCGCGTCGTCGACGTCGACGACGCTGAGGCCGCCCTCGGCGCTCGGGAAGTCGAAGAAGGGGGCGCGGTGGCGCAGGAAGCGCGCGACGAGGGCGCCGAGCGGGCTCGGGCGCCAGTCGTCGGGGCCGAACAGGGCCGCGGGCAGGGCGACGACGAGGGGCAGACCCTTTTCGTTCGCGTACGAAAGGGCGACGGCCTCGGCGCGGCGCGCCGCCTCGACGCGCGGGTCGGGATCGCGCAGGTTGAAGGCGTGGCCCTCGTCGAGCGCCTCTTGCGCGCCGCTCGTGCCGAGCGTCAGCCAGCTCGACGCGTAGGCGACGCGGGCGACGCCGCGCAGGCGCGCCGCCTCGAGCACCTCGCGCGCGCAGGCCTCGGCCGCCGCGGCGACCCGGCCGGCCCCGCCCGCCCCGGGGCGCGCCGCGCTCGCCGCGTGCACGAGCCGGTCGCAGCCGGCGAGCGCCCGGTAGACCGTGTGTCCGACGCGCACGTCGCCCTCGTGGACCTCGAGCCCCTCGCGGGGCAAGGACGCGAGGGCGCGCCGGCCCTCGCCGGGCGAGACGAACGCCTTGACGCGCTCGCCGGCGTCGAGAAGCTGTCGGGCGACGCGGGCCCCGAGAAACTCGCCCGCCCCCGTCACGAGAACTTTGCCCCTGGTTGCCATGCGGGGGGGTTAGCACGGGCGCCGGGGGCGGGGGGGCCTTCGTTGCGGCCGCCCGGCTCAGCGCCCGGCCGGGCAGCGCTGGGGCTCTCCGAGCGCCTCGACGATCGCGCGGGCGAGCGGGGCGGGCGGCTTCGCGGCGCGCAAGGCGGCGGCGAGCGCGGGCAGCTCGCGGGGGCGCAGGCGGCCGAGCGACGAGAGGGCGGCGCGTCCGAGGGCGACCTCGCCGGCGTCGGCGCCCTTGGCGAAGCCGCGCCGGGCCAGATCGACGAGGCCCTGGGTCGCGGGCCGGTGGCAGAGCGCGCCGAGGGCCTCGAGGGCGCGTACGCGCACCTCGAGGGGCGCCGCGGCCTCGCCGGCGAGCTCCCAGAGCTTCGGGCCCGCCGAGGCGGGGCGGCGCCGGACGAGCGCGTCGACGACGCGCACGCGCGCGTCCGGGACGCGCTCTTCGTCGAGCGCGTCGAGCAGCGCGCGGTCGCCGCGGCCGCCCGCGGGCCGGTCGGCGAGCGCGTCGTAGGCCGAGGCGCGCACGAAGGTCCAAGGGTCGGCCGCGAGGCGGACGAGGGCCGCCTCGGCCGCCCCGCCGCCCTGCGACGCGAGGGCCGGGCCGAGGGCCTGGCGCACCCGCGGCGACCGGTCGCCCGCCAGCGCGAGCAGGCGCGGGCCGAGCTCGGCGACGCCGCCCGAGACGCGCGCCGCCTCGCCGCGCAGCCGCGCGTCGGCGTCGCCGAGGGCGCGCGCGAGGAGCGCGACGGCGTGCGGATCGCGCTCGCGGGCCAGCGCCGACGCGGGCGCGAGCGCCCGGAAGCGGTCGGCGAAGGGGGCGCCCTCGGGCGCGACGCGCGCGAGGGCCCGCGAGGCCGGCTCGCGCAGCGCGGGCGACGAGAGCGCGGGGCCCGCCTCGCGCAGGAGCTCGAAGGTGCGGGCGGGCGCGAGCGCCGCGTCGCCGAGCAGCTCGGCGGCGGGGTCGAGCGCGCGGGCCGAGCGCAGGGCCCGGGCGAGGGCGCTGCGGAAGCCCTGCCGCTCGCGCTCGGAGGCGTCGGCCGGGCGCCGCGCGGCCACGGCCACGGCGCGGGCGGGGTCGAGCGAGGCGAGCAAGAGCGCCGCGGGCACGCGCGAGGGGTGCGAGGGGTCGAGCGCCGCCTCGGCCAGCGCGGGGCCGGCGTCGCGGCGGCAGCCCTCGAGCCGCGCCCGCGCGTAGGCCGCCTCGCCCTCGTCGCGGGCGCCGAGGGCCCGCGCGTAGAGGGGCGCCGACTCGGCGCAAGGCGCGCCGTCGAAGGCGCCGAGCGCGAGCTTGCGCGCCGGGGCGTCGAGCGAGCCGTAGCGGGTCGCGATCAGGCGACGCCCCTCGGGGCCGGCGCCGGCGAGCAGGGCCGCCGCCGCCCGCGCCCGCGCGGGCTCGCCCTGCAAGAGGTCGACGACGGCCGCGAGATCGCCCCCGCCGTCGAACTCGGTGCGCGCCTCGATCTCGGTCAGGGTGACGGCCACGTCGGCGCCCGCCTTCGCGCCCTTCGGCGCGCGCCCCTCTTCGAGCACCACCGCCAGGCACGCGGTGCGCACCGGCGGCTCGAGCGGCAGCTCGTACGCGGCGCCGGGCTCGTCCCACGCGTCGTCGGGCAGCTCGACCTGAACGAGGCGCCCCCCGTCGGCGGCGACCCAGAGGCGCTTCGGCGCCGCGCCCCGCTCGACCGCGCGCTGGCTCGGGCGCACCTGCAGCGAGAGCCCCGTCAGTGCGAGATCGCGCGGCGCGCGGAACACGACGAACTCGCCCCGACCGTCGGCCCCGCGCGCCTCCGACCAGCTCGAGTCGGGGTCGCCGTCGGTCAGCGCCATCGGCGAGCCCGTGCCGCTCGAGGCCGCCACCGCGGCGAGCACGCGCCCGAGCGGCCCCCGCTCGCCGGCCGCGCGCTTGCGGGCCTTGACGCGCGGGGCGCGCTCGCGTTCGGCGCGCTCGAGCTGCTGCGCGCGCACGTGCTTGAGCGCCAGATCGTTCGGGTCGAGCACGCGTGGCGTCGCCATCGCGGGCCGGCCGCAGAGCGTCAGCTCGGGGTGGCGCGTGCCCACCATGAGCTGGCCCTCGGCGCCCTCGCCCGCCAGGCGCACGACGTTCGGCTCGGGCGAGCCCTCTTCGTCGGCGAAGGCCGCGCGGTCGTGGAAGACGACGCGCGCGTCGCCCGACTCGGAGCGCAGCGGGGCGGCGACGACGCTGACCCAGCGCGCCCCCGGCTCGCGCCCCGGCACGCTGACGAGCGCCGCCGATCGCCCCGCGCCGACGTCGACCCGCCGCAGCGTCGCCTCGGCCCAGCGCGCGCCGAACCCCTCGCCGAAGGGCAGGGGGGCCGCCGCGCCCGGGTCGCAGGGCGACGCCGGGCAGGCGCGCGCGCGCACCCCCGCCGCGTCGACCGCGACGCCGAGCGCCTGCTGCCCCGCCGCGGCGGGCACCTGCAAGGGCGAAGGCCCCTCGGCGCGCGCGGCGCGCGGGGCCGCGAGCGAGGCGAGCGCGAGCGCGGCCGCGAGGGCGAAAGCGGGCGGGCGAGGTCGGAGCGAAGGGGGGGCGGGCATGGGCGGGCGCGGCCGGTGGCCTCGCCTTGCACCTAGCACGGCCCGCCCCGCGTCAGGGGCCGGCGCCGCCCGGCCGCGGCAGCGGCGCCCCGCTCGTGCCGAGCCGATCGCGCCGGTCGACGAGCCGTTCGAGGCCCCGCGAGGGCGAGGTCGGGCGCGCCCGCAGCCAGCGCAGCACCGGCTCGCGGATCGACTCGCCGAAGCGCGGGCTCGGGTCTTGGCGGCCGAAGAGGTAGTCGCTGCCCCCGGCGTAGGCGTAGTCGCTCGTGACCACGCGGTAGCGCCGCCCCGGCTCGAGCGGCGCGCCCCCCGCGAGCGTGACCCGCCCCCCCTCGCCGCGCTCGAGCCCCGCGACGTGGCCGCCGCAGCAGGCGAGGTTGTCGAGCAGCTCGGCGCCCGTGATGTGCACGGTCACGAGGCGGTTGACGAAGGGCAGCGTCGAGAAGACGGCCGCGTGCGAGATGGGCCCCGGGTTGAAGCCCTGGCGCGTGGTGAAGCGGCCGAGCACCGCCACGTCGGCCGAGGCCGCCTCGCGCCACGCGTCGGCCACCAGGTTGACGAGCGCCGGCGACTCGGCCGGCAGCGGCTCGCCCGCGTGGCCCACCACCTCGCCGAGCGCCGCGTCGACCTTCGCCTGCCACGACGCCACCTCGGCCGCGAGCGCCGCGTCGGGCGGCGCCGGCGGCGACGCGCCGGGCGGGTACGTCAAATCGACGAATTTCACGTCGCGCCCCGTCACCTCGGCCCGGGCGCCCGGCGCCTTCGCCACGACGAGCTCGACGCGCGCGTACGCCCCGAGGTACGCGCCCGCCTCGACGACGGGCACCGCGCCCGCCCAGCGCAGGCCCTTCTCGTGGCAGTGCCCCGCGCCCACGAAGCCGAGCCCCCACGCCGGGTGGCGCTCGACGATCGGGGCGAGCGCGCCGCCGCACTGGTGCGCGACGACCACGACCACGTCGGCGCCGGCCGCGTACGCCGCGGGCACCGCGCGCTCGAGCGCCGGCCCCTCGGGCTCGAAGTCGTAGCCCTCGTAGTTCGAGCGCAGCCCCTGCCGCGGCGCCGACTCGAGCGTCAGGCCCACCACGCCCACGCGCACGCCGCGGCGCTCGACGACGACGAAGGGGCGCGCGAGCTCGGGCCGGCCCTCGCGCGGGCGCACGTTCGCCGCCACGAAGGGGAAGCCCTGGCGCGCGGCGTTCTTCTCGAGCGCTTCGCGGCCGAAGTCGAACTCGTGGTTGCCGAGCGCCGAGGCCGCGTAGCCGAGCCGCCGCATCGCCTCGGTCGCCGGCGCCCCCTCGAAGAAGCTCGACACCGCCGGCCCCGTCCAGTTGTCGCCCCCCGAGAGCGCGAGCGTCGCCGCGGCCTCGCACCCGCCCGACGCGGACGGCACGCAGTGCCCCTCGTCGCGCAGCCAGCGGCCGAGCAGTGCCGCCGCGCCCCCCCGGGCCCGGCCCTCGCTCTCGGCCGGCGCGATCCAGCCGTGCTCGTCGGAGGTGAACAGAAAGCGCAGCGTCGCGCTCGCGCTCGCGCGCGGCGGCGCGGCGGGCCGCGGCCGCGGCTCGGGCGCGCGCGCGCAAGCCGCGAGGCCGGCCGGCGGCCCGAGCGCGACGAGGCAGAGCGCCCGCGCCGCGGCCGCCCGGGCCCTCATGGCAGGTTGGACGTGCCGTCGAGATCGTCGGCGAGGTAGCTCAAGATGACCTCGTCGAGCGACTTCTCGCTGATGAGGTCGTCGCCGAAGATCGACCGGCCGTTCGACGGGCGCGCCGCCCGCGGGAAGCTCGAGCGCGAGACCGGTCGCGACGACGGCGACGCCGACGCCTCGGCGACCGGCGCCGGCTCGGGCAGCGCCCGGAGCGCCGGCGGCGTGGGCCGGCCGCGCTCGCCCGGCGCGCCTGGCGGCGGCGGGGCCTCGGCGTGGCGCGGCTCGCCCGGCGGCCGCACCTCGCGGCCCATCACGCCAACCGCGGCGGGGCGCGGCGGATGGCCGGGGCCGGGCAGAGGCGGCGGGCGCACCATGCTCGGCGCGGGGGGCGGGCGCACCGCGTTCGTCGGGGGCGACGGGCGCACCACGCTCGGCGCGGGGGGCGGGCGCACCACGCTCGGCGCGGGGGGCGGGCGCACCGCGTTCGTCGGGGGCGACGGGCGCACCGCGCTCGCCGGCGGCGCCGGGCGCGCGGGGGGCGGCGGCGGCGGCTGCGGCCGCGAGAGCCCGCGCGCCGAGGGCAGGGGCGGCGCGGGCGGCAGCGGGGCCTGCTCGATCGAGGGCAGCGGCGTCGAGAGCGACAAGGGCTCGAGGGGCTCGGGCGCCGGGGGCGGCTCGAAGGACGTCAGCGCCGGCCGCTCGGTCGAGGTCGGCGTCGCCGGCACCGCGAGCTCGCTCGAGGGGGGCGCCTCGGGCGGTGGCGGCGGCGCGGCCGTCGGCTCGTCGGGCACCGAGCTGACCGCCGGGCGCAGCTCGCGCACCTCGCGCCGGGCCCCGGGCGCGGCCGTCTCGCCGCCGTCGATGGCGTCGTCGAAGAGGCCGCCGCGCAAGGCGAGGAACATCGCCTTGTGCTGCTCTTTCATCAGCTGCCGCACCACCCCCGCCATGTTCTCGCCGCCGACGTACTCGGCGTACGAGGTCTTGGTCGTCTTGATGATGCGGCCGCCGTCGGAAAAAAGGTGCGTGATGACGTGCGGGTGCCGTATGCCCGAGTCTTCCGTCTGAATGTGGAAGAGCTTACCCCGGTGCCGGACGTTGTTGTTGAACCCGAGGAGCGGAGACGGTCCCTTCGACACGACGCAACACCCCGACGCGAGTTTCGCCTCGGCGGCCCTTTTGTCAGAGTATCACAGGCCCGGCGCCCGATGTCGACCGAACCGAGCCCCCGCCGCGCCGTTCTCCCTCCCACCCCGGCCCCGCCGCCCGCGCCCGCACCGACCTCGGCGGGCGGCGGGCGCCGCGCCCGCTCGCCGTCTCGCGAAAGCCCGCGTCGCGGCCGCCCGGCGCGCTCTGCGCTCGTGAAAGTCTCCGCCGTGGTGCTAAGGTAGTCGGCGTGGCACTCCGCGAGGGAGACCTCTTCGACGGACGCTTTCGCATTCAGCGTCTTCTCGGCCGGGGGGGCATGGGGGAGGTGTGGGCCGCCATCGCCCCCAGCGGCCGCCGCGTCGCGCTCAAGGTCTTGCTCGAGAAGGCCGCCCGCAAGCCCGACCTCGTCGCCCGCTTCGAGCGCGAAGCGCGCATCGCCGAGCGCATCAAGAGCTTCTTCGTCTGCGAGCTCGTCGATTGCGGCCGTACCGCCGAGGGCGAGCTTTACATCGCCTTCGAACTGCTGCAGGGCGAGAGCCTCGCCGACCGCCTGCGCCGCGAGAACGACCTGCCCTTCTCCGAGGTCGGCACCCTCGTCGAAGACGTGCTCTCGGGCCTGGTCGACGCGCACGCCGTCGGCGTCATCCACCGCGACCTCAAGCCCGGCAATATCTTCCTCGAGAAGTTCCCCGACAACACTGAGCGCGCCAAGGTCCTCGACTTCGGCGTCTCGAAGGTCATTCGGCCCGCCTTCGGCGACGAGCGCAGCCTGACGGCCTTCGACGCGACGCTCGGCTCCTTCGCCTACATGGCGCCCGAGCAGGTGCGCGGCGCCGCCCGCGCCGACGAGCGCGCCGACGTCTACGCCGTCGGCGCCGTCGCCTTCCGCGCCCTCGCCGGCCGCCTGCCCTTCGAGGGCACCACCGCCTCGATGCTGCTCGCCGCCAAGCTCGACCAAGAGGCCCCGAGCCTCTCCGACGCGACGGGCGTGCAGTGGCCCGCGAGCATCGAGCGCTTTCTCACGCGCGCCCTCGCGCGCGACCGCAAGGCGCGCTTCGCCACCGCCGCCGAGGCCCTCGAGGCCTGGCGCGAGCTCGCCGTCGAGCACAACCGCGCCGTCGCCGCCGGCACCGCCTCCGCCCAGGGCTACTTCGACGACAACACCAGCGGCGGCGTCATGCCCCGCTCGTCGACCTGGGACTTGTCGAACCTGCTGCCCCCCTCGGCCCCCCCGGCCCCCTCGCCCCTGCCGCCGCCCCCGCCCGCCGGCGCCCGCGGCCCGCGCACCCCCAAGGGCTGAGCCCCCGCCCGAGGCCCGCCCGGGCCGCGGGCGCGGGGCCTTCGCCGACAACTGGCGTCCGCGCGCCACCTGGGTAAAGAAGGCGGGCAGCCGCCATGTTCGACGACGCGCCCCGCGAGTGCCTGACCTTTGACGACGTCCTGCTGGTGCCCGCCTACAGCGAGGTGCTGCCCTCCGACGTCGACGTGCGCAGCCGCCTCACCAGCACCATCCCCCTTTTTACGCCCATCGTCAGCGCCGCGATGGACACGGTGACCGAGGCCCGCATGGCCGTCGCCATGGCGCGCGAGGGCGGCCTCGGCATCTTGCACAAGAACCTGCCGCCCGCGCTGCAGGCGCGCGAGGTCGAGCGGGTCAAGCGCGCCGAGAGCGGCATGATCGTCGACCCGGTCACCTGCGCCCCCGGCCAGTCGCTGCGCGAGGCGCTCGAGCTGATGCGCGCCCACGACATCTCGGGCCTGCCCGTCGTCGAGGGCCAGCGGCCCGTCGGCATCTTGACCGCGCGCGACGTGCGCTTCGAGAAGAACCTCGACCAGCCCGTCGCCTCGCTGATGACGCGCGAGCTCGTCACCTGCGCCCCCGGCGTCTCGGGCGAGCGCGCGCGCGAGCTCTTGCACGAGCACCGCATCGAGAAGCTGCTCGTCGTCGAGAACGGCCGGCTCGTCGGGCTCATCACGATCAAAGACCTCATTCAGGCCGAGCGCCACCCGTTCTCCAACCGCGACGAGCTCGGGCGCCTGCGCGTCGGCGCCGCCCTCGGCCCCTCGGCCGACCGCGACGAGCGGGCCGAGGCGCTCGTCGCCGCCGGCGTCGACGTGCTCGTCGTCGACACCGCCCACGGCCACTCGAAGGGCGTCCTCGACACCGTCCGCGCCCTCAAGAAGCGCCACCCGCAGGTGCCGGTCGTCGCCGGCAACGTCGCCACCGCCGACGGCACCCGCGCCCTCATCGACGCGGGCGCCGACGCGGTCAAAGTGGGCATCGGCCCGGGCTCCATCTGCACGACGCGCGTCGTCGCCGGCGTCGGCGTGCCGCAGATCACCGCCATCTCCGACTGCGCCAAGGCCGCCGACCGCCACGACATCCCCGTCGTCGCCGACGGCGGCATCAAGTACTCGGGCGACGTCACCAAGGCCCTCGCCGCCGGCGCCGCCTGCGTCATGATCGGCTCGCTCTTCGCCGGCACCGACGAGGCCCCCGGCGAGCTCGTGCTCTACCAGGGCCGCTC
>DASTPP010000429.1:0-2816 GCA_035762175.1 Polyangiaceae bacterium
ATCTCGTCGCGCGCCATGTGCACCAGCTCGCGCCCTTCGAGCGCCTTGCGCTCGTTCTGGCGGACGAGGCAGTCGTAGAGCACGTCGACGAGCTCTTCGTGGTGCTGCGCGAGGGCGTCGTTCAGGGGGGCGGCAAAAGCAGGCATGCTCGTCGATGGCTCCGCGGGCGTGGGCGCGGCCGGTCACCGCGCCGCCCCCAATTGGTAGCACAAACTCTGCCGCCACGAGCCCCGGAGGCCGCCCCGGCCGCGGGTCGGATGAACTCGAACACTTGCGCGAAAACCCCCTAGAAATTGCCCACGGCCGCCGACACCGACGGCCCCGAACTGGCCGGGGTTGTACGTTCTTTAACTGGCACTCGAGGCGACTCTTAGCGGAGGGCGTAGCGAAGCGCGGCGCCGCCGGCGAGCGGGGCCACCTGTCTGTCGAGAGAGACAGCCGTGTCGCCCCTCGCCGCGCCGCGGGCGCGGCCTGGCACACCGCCAGGAGGACAGGCAGAAGGTTCTCATCGCGCTGTACGAGAACGCCACGCCCTTCGAGTTCCGCTGCCTCGGGCCGGACGCGCCGCAGCATTCGGCCGAGTGGCTGCGGCGCTGGCCGCTGCGCAAGTTCCCGCTCTTGGTTGATGGCGAGCGTAGCGTCGTCGAGTCCAGCATCATTATCGAGTACCTGCAGCTCGCGCACCCCGGGCCGGCGCGCCTACTCCCCGCGGACCCGATGGCCGCGCTGGACGTGCGCTTTCTCGACCGCCGGTACGTCGATGTCCTCGGGGCGGCGGCGAGGGCGCGGTTGTGAAGATCTTCGTGCCGACCCCGCGCGCCCGGTACGTCGATGTTGCGAAGGGCGGCGTCGTTCTGTAAGCATGCGGTCATGCGTCCTTGGGGGGCCTTGCTACCGGCCTATTTCGCGCTCGCACTCTGTGCGACGGGGTGTTCGTCCGAAGACGAACCAGAGAGTTCGCCCGAGCTTGCCGCGTGCCAGCCGCTTTGCGAGGCGGTCGTCGCGTGCGACCGGCAGATACTGCTCGGCAACTGCTATCTGTGGTGCGGCGACCTACAGCGCGACGCCGAGGTGCGGGGCGAGGTCATGCGGGCCATGGGCGACTGCGCGAGGGGGCAGGGCTGCGCCGCGATCGCGTCGGGCGACTTCTGGCCCACTTGTTGGGACGAGATGCGCCCCACGCTCGCCGCGACCGAGGGCAGCATTGCCTACTGTCAGCTCGTGCTCGAGCGAGAGTTCGGGTGCGGCTACGGTGTCGACGTCGGGGCCTGCGTCGACAACATGAAATACTTCGATCAGGCGCTGCTCGATCGGGCGGCCGCCTGCGTCGAAGCCCCCACCTGTAACGCCGTCGAGGCCTGCTTTGAGCGCACGTTCTCGTTACGCAGCCCCCCGTCCGGCCCTCGGGGCCCTGCTGCTCGCGGCGGCGCTCGCCGGCTGCGGCTCCGACGACGACGACGGGGCCCCGGCCGGGCCCACCCCGCCGTACGTCACGCCGGTGCCGGTCGCCGGGTGCGAGTCGCACTCGTACGCCGTGTGCAACGTCGTCGACCCCGCCTGCCAAACCCAGTGGGACGCGCTCGTCGGCTGCCTGCGCGGCGCGCCGACCGGCATGGGCGTGCCCGTCCGGGTGATCAGCGAGGCCGACTTCGCGGCCGAGCTGCGGCAGGGCGGCGGCGAGCCGCACCCCAACCTCCCCCACTGGGAGCGGGCGCTCACCCTGCTCGAGCTCGCCGTGCCGGGCTCGTTCACCAGCGACGAGCCCTCCGAGACGTACGTGACGGCCGTCGCCGCCTACTACTCGTTCGACGACAAGGCCATCACGGTCATCGACCACGGGCGGCCCGCCGACGGCATCAGCGTCAACGTGACCTTCGCGCACGAGCTCGTGCACGCGGCGCAAGACCGCGAGCTCGGCCTGGGGGCGTACCGCGAGGCCTACGCCAAGAGCTTCGACTCGTCCCTCTCGTCCGACGCGCTCGTCGAGGGCGAGGCCGAGCTCTACGAGGTCTTGGTCACCGCCGCGCTCAACGGCATCGACCTCGCCCGGGTCGACCTGCCCGCGCTCTTGGCCGCCCGCACCGAGCTCGAGCTCGATTGGGCCATGGCGCAAGACTCGGCCTACCTGGCGGCCGACCTGAGCTTCCCCTACGGGCCGGGCGGCCAATACGTTTACCAGGCCTTCGCCGCGGGCGGCCCCGAGGCCGTGCGCGCCCTCTTCGCGAGCCCGCCCAGCACCACGCGCCGGGTCTTGCAGCGCGATCTGGGCGGCGCCGACGCCGCGCCCGTCGACTTCGGGGCCGCGCCCCTGGTGGCCGGCTACGAGCTGATGTTCGAAGACGTCCTCGGCGCGTTCGGCGTCATGCTCTTCGGCCGAAACCAGGGGCCACTTGCCGCCCAGGCCCTCGTCGAGCCCTTCCGCAGCGACCACCTCTACATCTACGGCTCGCCCGCGGGCACCGCCCTCGCCTGGCGGCTTTCGTTCGCGACGCCCGAAAGCGGCAACACCTTCATGGCGAAGGCGCGGGCGATCGTACGCAGCCAGGCGCAGGTGACGCGCGACGCGCAGGGCAACGTCCTCGTGCTCAAGGCCTCCGACGACGCCGGCCTCGCCGCCCTCGTCGCCGCGTTCGAGCCCCCCGCGCCGGTCCCCTGAGCGCGCAAGCCGGGGAAGGGCGTCTCGAAGAAGTGCCGCCAGCGCTCGTCGCCCTCGCCCTCGAGGCCCTCGGCGATGATGGACCGCAGGCCGTGAATGGTCTGCGAGATCTCGTCGCGCGCCATGTGCACCAGCTCGCGCCCTTCGAGCGCCTTGCGCT
>DASTPP010000430.1:0-41415 GCA_035762175.1 Polyangiaceae bacterium
GAAGACCAGAGCTCGCTCTTCGGCGCCATCGACGTCCCCGCCAACGCGACGCTCGAGCAGCTCACGCCCTACACCGAGGAGGCCGAGCGCATCTGGCGCGAGACCCCCGAGTACAGCCACAGCTTCCGGGTCACCTTCCCCTTCGGCGGCTTCGGCGGCATGCTCGTCGTCCCGCCGAGCGAGCGCAAGCGCACCATCTTCGAGATCCAAGAAGACGTCAGCGCCCGGCTCGGCCCCCTCACCGGCATCCGCCACCCGGTCTTCCTGCCGCCGGCGCTGCCGAGCCCCGGCTTCTTCCCCGTCGAGGCCGTGATCGCCACGACCGCCGACCACGAAGAGCTCCTGCGCTTCAGCGAGGCGATCGTCGCCGACGCGGCCAAGAGCGGCCAGTTCGCCTTCCCGCCCATCATCGACGTCAAGTACGACCAGGCCAAGGCCGACCTCACCATCGACCGCGACAAGGTCGCCTCGATGGGGCTGAGCATGCAGCAGGTCGGCGCCGACCTCGCCTCGATGCTGGGCGGCAACTTCGTCAACCGCTTCAGCATGGACGGCCGCAGCTACAAGGTCATCGCCCAGATCGAGCGGGCCGGCCGCCTGACGGCCGACGACCTGATGAACATCCACGTCACCGGGCCGAACAACCAGCTCATCCCCCTCGGCACCATCGCCACCGTGCGCGACACCGTCGAGCCGCGCTCGCTCAGCCGCTTCCAGCAGCTCAACTCGGTCAAGATCTCGGGCGTGCACACCCAGTCGCTCGACGGCGCCCTGCGCGTCATCGAGAACGCCGCCAAGACGCTGCCGAGCGGCTACCGCGTCGACTACACCGGCGAGTCGCGCCAGATGCGCCAGGAGGGCGACAAGTTCCTCCCCGTCATGGGCCTCGCGATCGTGCTCATCTTCCTGGCGCTCGCGGCGCAGTTCAACTCGTTCCGCGACCCCTTCGTCATCCTCGTCGGCTCGGTGCCGCTCGCCATGTTCGGCGCCCTCGTCTTCACCTTCCTCAAGTTCCTCGGGCCGCCGGGCATGACCTTCGCGGCCACCGAGGGCTGGACGACCACGCTCAACATCTACTCGCAGGTCGGCCTCGTCACCCTGGTCGGCCTCGTGTCGAAGAACGGCATCTTGATCGTCGAGTTCGCCAACGCGCTGCAAGAGCAGGGCATGGGCAAGGTCGAGGCGGTGCGCGAGGCGGCGCTGACGCGCCTGCGCCCCATCTTGATGACCACCGTCGCCACCGTCGCCGGCCACTTCCCGCTGACGCTGGTGAGCGGCCCGGGCGCGTCGGCCCGCAACTCGATCGGCCTGGTGCTCGTCGGCGGCATGACCGTCGGCACCCTCTTCACCCTCTTCGTCGTGCCCTCGGTCTACGTGCTCCTCGCCAAGGCGCACCGCGGCGAGCGCGCGAGCGGCCCGGCCTCGTCGCCCGACGCCGCCGCCGACGCGCCCCTCGCGCCCGCGCAGTGACGGCGGCGTAGCCCGCCGCCCCGCCCGCCGCGCCCGGCCGCCGCCCCGGCGCGGCGGCGGCCCGGCGCGGCGGCGGCCCGGGGAGGGCGAGCGCGGCGAACCTTCCGGCGGGCCCGGTGTTCCCTTGCCCACGGAGTCCGCCATGCACCTTCGCCCCGCCCCGGTCGCCCTTTGCCTCGCCGCGTCGCTCTGCGCGTGTACCTCGGGCCCCCGCAACGACGCCCCGCCCGCGGCCTCGAGCGCCCCGGCGAGCGCCCCGGCGAGCGCCGCCGACGAGGCGCAGCGCTGGTGGTCGCACGTCGAATACCTCGCGAGCGACGCGCTCGAGGGCCGCAACACCGGCAGCCCCGGCCACGCCAAGGCCGCCGCCTACGTGGCGCAGAAGCTCGCCGAGGCGGGCGCCGAGCCCGCGGGGGTCGAGGGCTTTCTGCAGCCGATCGAGCTCGAGGCGCGCACCGTGGTCGAAGAGAAGAGCCGGCTCGCGCTCGTGCGCGGCGGCAAGGCCGAGCCCCTCGCGATCGGCGAGCACGCGGTCATCGGCGCGCGCGCCGGCGAAGAGGGCCGCACCGACGCCCCCCTCGTCTTCGCCGGCTACTGCCTCTCGATGCCCGAGGCCGGGCACGACGACTTCGCCGGCCTCGATCTGAAGGGCAAGCTGGTCGCCTGCATGCAGGGGGGCCCGGCCGGCGCCTCGGCCCCGCTGCGCGCGCACGCCTCGTCGCTCGGCGAGCGCTGGGCGGTGCTCGAGCGCGCCGGCGCCCTCGGCATGGTCAACCTCGCGAACCCCAAGTTCGTCGACATCCCCTGGGAGCGCGCCACCCTCGCGCGCAAGCAGCCCTCGATGGTCTTCGCCGACCCGGCCCTCCAAGAGGCCCGCGGCGCCCGCCTCTTCGTCGGCTGGAACCCCGCGCACACCGACCGGCTCTTCGAGGGCAGCGGCCACACCCTCGCCGAGCTGCTCGCGCTCGCCGACGCCGAGAAGCCGCTGCCGCGCTTCCCGCTGGCGGTGCGCCTGCAGGCCGAGGTCGCCTTCACCCGCAGCCCCGTGCGCTCGCAGAACGTCGCCGGCCTGCTGCCGGGGGCCGACCCCGCGCTGCGGGGCGAGGTCGTGGTGATGAGCGCCCACCTCGACCACCTCGGCGTGGGC
This sequence comes from Polyangiaceae bacterium, assembly GCA_035762175.1. GTDB lineage: Bacteria > Myxococcota_A > Polyangia > Polyangiales > Polyangiaceae > DASTPP01. The sequence goes on from DASTPP010000430.1 coordinate 2,618, forward strand.
GAGCCCATCAACGGCGACGCCGTCTACAACGGCGCGATGGACAACGCGAGCGGCGTCGCCGCGCTGCTCGAGACGGCCCGCGCGCTCGCCGCCGGGCCCCGGCCCCGCCGCTCGGTCGCCTTCGTCGCCGTCACGGGCGAAGAGAAGGGCCTGCTCGGCTCGCGCCACTTCGCCCTCCACCCGAGCGTCAAGGGCAAGCTCGTCGCCGACGTCAACGTCGACATGTTCTTGCCGCTGCACCCGCTCAAGCGCCTCGTCGCCTACGGGGCCGACGAGTCGACCCTCAAGGCGCCGCTCGAGGCCGTCGCCCGCGAGCGCGGCCTCGAGCTCTTGCCCGACCGCGAGCCGAACCGCGTGCTCTTCGTCCGCAGCGACCAGTACAACTTCGTGCGCGTCGGCGTGCCCGCGCTGGCGCTCAAGTTCGCCGCCCTGCCCGGTTCGCCCGAAGAGCAACTGCACCGCACGTGGGTCCGCGAGCGGTACCACGCGCCGTCCGACGATTTGCAGCAGCCCCTCGACCGCGAGGCCGCCGCCCAATTCAACCGCCTCGTCGCCGACCTCTTGCGCCGCGTCGCCGACGCGCCCACCCCCCCTTCGTGGAACGCCGACAGCTTCTTCCGCCGCTTCGCCGCCCAGCCCCAAGGCGCGCCCGGCGCCGCCCCGCGGGCGCGGTAGGCTCGCCGCCCCCGCGGGGCGTCAGTACTCGGGGCAGTCGAGCGTTTCGAACGCCTGGTTGACGCAGGCTTCGAGCGCGGAGCTCGCACACACGCTGTCGGCGCAAGCCTGGGCCGGGCCGTCGAGAAACGCGGGGCGGAACACCGTCGCCAGGTAGCGGCACCGGCGCTCGGCCTCCGAACCGCCCGCGCCCGCCGCGCCGCCTTGGCCCGCACCGCCGCAGGTGGCCGCCTTGCTCAGACAGGCGCCGTAGTAAGGCTCGTACTCTTGGCCGGCGAGCGCGTCCGAGGCGTCAAGGTTGCACACGTCCGAGGCAACGCCGCACGCGAGACCGTCGTAGCAACTCGCGCCGGCGTTGAGGTACTCGGGGCGAACGGCCTTGAGGTTGCAAAGGTTGGCGGCGACGCACTGTTCGAAGGGCTCTTCTCCGCCGATGTCGCAGCGGGTGACGCGGCGCTCGATGGCCTGGCAGACGGCCTGGGCCGCGGCGAGATCGGCCCCGCCGGCGCCCGCCCCGCCGCCGGCGCCCGCCCCGCCGCCAGCGCCCGCCCCGCCGCCGGAGGGGCCACCGCCGCCCGGGGCGCCGGCGCCCGCCCCGCCCGCGCCCGAGGCGCCGGCGGTGGTGCCGGGCGAGCTGTCATCGTCGTCGCAGGCGGCGAGCGCAGCGACGGCGCCGAGGGTGGCGGCGAAGAGGAGGAGCGGAAAGAGCGATCGAGCAAGGTTATTCATGGCGAGCGAAAGGTAGCTCATGGCGGGCGAGGCGTGCTCACCCGCATGGCTCGGGCCGCTGCCCGGCAGGCCCGCGGCGCTGCGGGGTGGCGGCGTAACCGTCCGCGGGCGCCGGTAGCGCCCGGACGCCGGCGGACGAGCAGGCAGATCACCCGCAGCGGCCGTACGTCGGCGGTGACCCGTATGCGGGCGGCGGTTGGGTTTGCGCGCGCGCGCCCCCGCGCCGCCGCCCATAAACAGGCCGCCCTCGCCGCCCTCGCCGCGCTCGTTACAGTGCCTAAACGAAGGACACAAGCCGGCGCAAGTCGTTGACATGGCGGTCGTATAAAAGCTAAAACCAATCTTGTGCAAGATCTACGCCGCGCCGAAGTGCGCCTAGACCTACTGCAGCGCATGATCCGGGCCATCAACGGGGCGGCCAATATTGACGAGGCACTCCGGTCTTGCCTCGACGAGCTCCGTGCCGCCTTGGGCGCGTCGGTCGCCCACGGGTATCTCCAGGCCGCTCCCGGCACGTTCGTCTCGTCGGTGTCGAGCGGCGACGACGAACGGTACGCGCCGTTGCGCGAGGCGTTGCGCAAAGACCTCCGCCCCGGCGACGGCGTCGCCGGGCAGGCCGTCGTTTCCGGCTTCGTCCACCGGGCCGACGTCGCGGCGCACCCCGCCGCGCATTATGCCGATGCGGCGACGCAGCTCGGAATGGTAAGCGCCTGCGCGATTCCGCTCCTCGTCGGCAAGACGGTCATGGGCGTCATCGAACTCTTTTCGACCCGACCGACCGAGGTGGACGACGATCTGCTCGCCACCATCGGCCTGCTGCTAGGGCCTCAGGTCGAGCGCTTGCACGTCGGGGCGCAGCTGCGCGCCAACCAGGCCCAGCTGCACGCGATCTTGGACAATTGCCCCGCTTCCATCTACGTCAAAGACCCCGCCGGCAAATACCTGATGGTCAATCAGGTCTTCGAAGAATGGTTCGGGACGGCTCGCGCCGCCGTCATCGGGAAGACAGACTATGATTTGATGCCCCCCGAAATCGCCGCGCCGTGGCAGGCCAACGATCGGCGCGTGCTCTCGAGTCAGGCGCCCGTCAAAGAGGAGGAGGACGCGGTCTTCGACGGCGAGAGGCGGACCTACCTCTCGATCAAATTTCCGATTCGGGACGCGCAGGGGGCGCCGTACGCGATCTGTGGCGTCACGACCGACATCACCGATCGCAAGCGCGCGGAGGAGGCGAACGCCAGGGCTCGCCTGCAAGACGAGACCATCCGCGTGCAGGCGGAGACACTGGCGCAACTCTCGACGCCCCTGATTCCGTTCTCAGAGAGCATTCTCGTCATGCCGCTCATCGGGGCCGTCGACTCCCAGCGGGCGCAGCGGGTGCTGTCGACCTTGCTCGAAGGCGTCGCCCGGCGAAAGGCGCAAAGCGTCATCGTCGACATTACCGGCATCACCGTGACCGACACCGGCGTCGTGAGCATCTTGGTGAACGCCGCGCGGGCGCTGCGAATGCTCGGGGCCGAGACCGTGATTACGGGCATTCGTGCCGACGTGGCCCAGACCATCGTCAACCTGGGCATGGATCTATCAACCCTGACCACCGAGGCGACCCTGCAAAGTGGTATTGCCTTCGCCCTGCGCCAAAGCGACGGGTCTTCGCCGCGGGCGCTCGCTCCCGACGCGAAGAAGCCGCCCCGGTGACCCCCGCCCCCGGCACGGGCGTAGTCGCGAGCCTCCGGCCCGTCGAAACGTCGCCCTTCACGGGCGGCGGGCGGCCTCGCGCGCTCGGCGGGCGGGCCCCCCGCTGCCTGAGCCCGCAGGGCGAGCTCGGGGCGCCCGCCGACCGCGCCAGACGCGCGCCCGCCGCCTGGATTTGAGCTCGGCGAGACGCGCCCCGCCCGCGTTCGGCGGCACTTCAGCGCAGGATCGTGGCAAAATCGAAGGACAGAAACGCGTCGATCGCCTCCGTCGGCCCGCGGACGTACGCCGCGCACACGTACGGGCGCTCCGAAGCGGGGAGCAAAAAGCCGTGCAGCACCTCGAGGCCGCGGCCCCTTAGTGCCCCCAGGAAACGCCCGAGGTCCGGGGCGAGGGGCCGGCCGGCGGGGACGCGCTCTTCCGGGACGTCGCCGACGATGAGAGACGTCGCGAGCTCGTGCGCCTGCGACGAAAGGATCGCGTCCCAGTCCGGGGCCCGCCGGGAGAAAAAATACGTATAAGGGTTGATCCCGAACGCCGCCGCGGACAAATCTGCCGTCAGCAGGCCGAAGCGCAGAGGGTTGACTTCGACGGGAAAGAGCCCGTCCGGTCGGACCCGCACCTCGACGTGCGCAGCGAGGTCTGCGATGCCCCAGTGCCGGCCCCAGCGTCGCAGCGCGGCCTCGAGCCGAGGGCGGTACCGGCGCATCGTGCTCGCACTGGTGCGGTAGATGGTGTCGCGCACGTCCCCGTCATGGGCGAAGGGGTGCTCGTATATCCCCAAGATGATGGGGGCGCCGTCAGAAAAATACACGTCGACCGCCAGCTCGTCGCCTTCGACGTAGCGCTCGAGTACGAACCGTTCGCGGTCGACCCTCGCCGAGCTCGGCGGCGACCGCAAGATGATGTCGCGGCTCCGCTCCCAGTCCGCGTCATCGCGGCACACGAACACGAGCTCGCTCGCGCTCCCCCGCACGGGCTTGATGACCAGGCGCCCCTCCGCCGGGGTGCCGACCCGCGCGTAGGCGGCCCGCATGCCGTCGAGCGCGGCGATCTCGGCCCGGCAGACGGTCACCGACGCCGGCGAGATCGTCTCGGCAGCGCCCGCCATGCCCTGGCGAAAGGCGCATTTGTCCTGAAAGGGCGACACCATTTCGTCGAAGCCCGGCAGGCCCAGGCCCCGCAGCCGCGGCAGCAAGGCTTCGGACTCGAGAACGAGGCGGAGCGTTCGGGCGCGCGCGTGCTCGAGCAAGCGCCGTCTCGCCCCGGGGAGCTCGAGATCGGCGGGCCGGAGCGCCGAAAGCGTCGAGTCCGCGACCACCTCGGACAGGCAGCGCGTACCCAGGCGGCCCTCGTACAAAAGGACGCGAGGGAAGACGTCACGCATCGAAGCCGGCGACCCGTCCGCGAGCTCGCCCGGCCGGACCCCGAGGGACGACCCGGGCCGACGGGGGGGCGGGGTACGGTAGGCCCGGACGCCCGGTGCCAGGGCCGATGAACGATGCGGGTTCAATAGAGTCTCCTTGCGCTTTCCGACCGCTCAGGGCCCAGCGGACCGGAGCAGGTCTTCGACGATGCGAGCGTTGCTGCCATGGATGCGTGGGTCGAAGCGCTTGACGCGCGCCGGGAGCTGCGATGGCTCGAAAGCAGGGTGGGTCGAAGTGTAGATGTGCTCGGAATAGAAGCCGAGCACGTCGTCGCCGCCGCCCCCCAGGTGAGCCCAGTGGTGCACCTGCGAACGCCGCTCGTCGAGCAGGAACGACGGGTCAAAATCCATGGCTCCGTAGAACAGAAGGAAGGGCACGCGTCGGGCGTTCAGCCGATCGATCACCTCGAGCAGCGTCTGGTGGAGGGCGCGCTTGTCCCCGGGGTAGTTGTAGATCTGGTTGACCCCTTCCATGCCGGGGTTTTGGCAGTCCGGGTAGGGGGGGTCGAGCAGCACCAGGTCTCTGTCGGTGGCGCAGGCCGTCGCGTCGAGCGCGCCGGCGCAGCACCCGTTGGCCCGATGCTGGTTCAGCGCCCGGTGGGTCGCCCGCACGCGCTCGGCGAATTCTCCGGGCGCGGGCAGCTGCCCGTACACGTTGACGAACCGACCGTCTCGAAAGCGGGGCAAGTTGAGGCGAGAGGCGTTGAGCAGAAATGGGTACAAAAGCGCCCGGGCCGTCGGGTCGTCGCTGTCGTTGAAGCGCGCGACCTCGGCGTCGAACGCCGCGGCCCGTTCGGTGTCGGACGGCAACGCGGCGAGCGCCTCGGCGAGCTCTTGGTACCGCGCGATCACCAGCTCTGGCAGCGCCTTGACGAGCGCCCAAAAATCCATCAGGGGCCGGTCGACGTCGCTGAACACGTACTCGTCGGCCAAGCCGTTGCGCATGGCGAAGGCGGTCACCGACGCGGAGCCGCAGAACGGGTCGTACACACGACGGTACTTGCCGCCGTTTCGCAAGAAGGGCCCGTACGCGCCCTCGCTGCCCTCTCTCTGTCCAAAGAATCGCAGCGGTGTCCGGGCGTCCGACATGGGCGGGTCTCTCCGGCGCTTCCATACCCTGAGCCCGAGGGTTTGACAATTACGGTTTCGCTCATCGGCCGGATGCACGGCCGGGGCCGAAACGACGACGGCCAGCGAGGCGACGGCGCGACTGAGTCGCGCCTCTACCCGATGCCGGTCGGGCGAACGCGGTCGCGCGGCTCGCCCGGCTGAGCCGCCCCCCAAGGCCGCCGAGCTCGGGGCGGCTTCTGCTCGCTTGCGTCGCCCTTGACGAGGCGGCGCCCCCTGCCGGCGCGGGCAGGGGGCGCGCCTCGTGGTACTGGCTCTCGCCTCAGACGCCTTCGACCGGGCTGGGCGGCTCGGCCGGCTCGGGCCCCTCGTCGGGCTCGCCCGAAGGCGAGCCGCGGCGGCGGCGACCGCTGAAGAGCGAGGGCACGAGCAGGTCGGCGTCGCCCTCGCGCCAGCGAACGTACGTCATGGCCCGGCGGCTCTCTTCATAAACGTCATGAAAGAGCCAGAAGGCCTTGACGCGGTCTTCTTCTTGCCTGGCCGGCGTCGACGAGCCGTCGGTGCCCAGATCCCGCTGCCCCAGCGCGTCGAGCAGCTGAAAGCCCAGCTCGGCGGCGCGCCCGACGTCGGCCTCGGTCACGGGGGTCTGCCCCGCCAGCTTGTCGCCCGACTCGCCGAAGAGCACCGAGAGCTCGACGAGATCGTTGGCGGTGTCGATGTGCCCGGTGCCGCGGCGAATGGCCGAAACGCGCCCGCCGTCGAGCAGACCGTAGAGCGCGTGAAGCTCGGCCGCGCTCAACATCCGCTCGCGCAGGGGCGAGGCCTCGTCCAAGATCGCCCGCACCCGCCCCTCGCCGTCGGCGTGGCGAATCGCGACGATGTGCGCGTAGTGCGCCGCGCGCGCGTAGTCGCGCAGCCGGCCCGCCCGCTCGACGTCGTACTCGGGCAGCCGCCGACGAAACTCGTCGCGCCGCGCCTCGATGTTCGGCAGCGCCCCGAGCCCGATCTTCACCGCTACCGGAATCGAGACCACAATGCGCCCCAGCCCCGCCATCGACATCGCGTCGATCTCGGGCCGAACCCGCAAGAAGGCCAGCGCGTCTTCTTTCGCCGCTACCTCGGCCGCGGCCGCCGCGCCCGCAGGCCCGGCCCTGGCCCTCCCCCCCTCTTCTCTGCCTTGCCCTTCTTCTCTGTCTTGTTCGCTTCCATCGTACCCTCACTGGTCGTCAGTTGCCTGCTCGTCTGGGTGCCAACCGGCCCCCCGAAGGGCAAAGGCCCGCGCCGGCCCCTGCCCTCTGTCTTCCCTTCGGCCCGGCCCCCGCCGAGTTGCTCGCCATGATGATCTTTTTGTCGCCCCCTCCCTCTCTCTGCCCCGCTACCCCGGCACCGACGCCACCCCGCCCGACCCCCCAGGGTCGGGCCAGAGGGCCCGGGCGGTTCTTCGCGGTCATGCCTACCCTTCGGCCCCGCCCCCCGGCGGTTGCTCGAATTCGACCGTTTTTTTTCGCCGGGCCCTTCGAGGCGGGGTCGCCTCATTAAGGCGGGGCGCGGCCGCGGGCGATGGCCGCGCTGGCGGCGAAGGTCGCGCTCGGGGTGCCGGCGGCATGACGGTCCGCCGACCTCGCCACGGCGGGCTACCGCGGCCCTCATCAGCGCTCAGCCGAGTTCTTGGGCGAGCCCGATGAGCAGCCCTTCGGGCCCCCGGATGTAACAGAGCCGGTACGTGGTTTCGTACTGGACCACTTCGCCGACGAGCTGCGCTCCGCGCTTGCGGAGCCGGGCGAGCGTATCGTCGATGTCCTCTACGGTGAACATGACGCGTAGGTAGCCGAGGGCGTTGACCGGGGCGTTCCGGTGATCGGCGACCACAGGCGGCGTGAGAAATCGAGAGAGCTCGAGCCGGCTGTGGCCATCTGGCGTGCGCATCATGGCGATCTCGACGCGCTGGTCGCGCAGCCCCGTGACGCGCCCTGCCCACTCTCCTTCGATCGTGGCTCGTCCTTCGAGCTCTAGCCCCAGCTCGGCGAAAAAAGAGATGGCGGTATCGAGCGACTCTACCACGATGCCGACGTTGTCCATTCGCTTGATCGTCATCGACGCCCTACCTTTCCAACCGGCCGGAATTCCGCCGAACGGCCTCGGAAGTTACATGACGAGAGCGATCGCGCAAATCGAGGGGCCTCGGGTCACGCCGCGCGAGGGGGTCGCGCCGGCTCCGCGCCGCCGTGGCCGGCTCGACGCCGAGCGCTTGGCGCAGCGCCGCGAGCCGCGCCGCGCGAAGCCGCCTTCGAGGAGCGAGCGCAAGAGCGGGGTCTGGCCCTCCGCGACGTCTTCGTGGGGCGAGGACAGCAGGCCGTGGCGCGAGACGATGGTCACGCGCCCCTCGAAGCCCTGGGCGTCGAGGAAGGCGACCACGTCGAGCGCGCTGAGGCCGGCGCCGACGAGCAGCAGGCGCCCCCCGCGCGGCAGCGTCGCGAGCGCGCATTCGTCCCAGGCGTCGACGACGCCGGGGTGCCACGCGGCGCGGCGCACGCGCGGCGCGCGCCCGGTCGCCAAGACGACGGCGTCGGCGGGCAGCGCGAGGCCGCCGCGCAAGGCGACCTCGGCGTCGTTGACCTCGACGGCCTCGTTCGGGGCTCATTTTCGACGCGGGCACGTTCAGGCGAAAGAACTCGCTCTCGACCCCGTACGCGATGCCCCGCCCGAGCCAGGGGCCGGCCTCGATCTCGGTCGCGGCGCCCCGGATGACCCGGAACGCGCAGGCGGAGGGGCCGTGGCAATGAAAGGTCGTCGACTGCCCCGGCCGCCAGCTGTGTAGCCGCAGCTCGGCGTGCTCGTTGCGAAAGACGAGCGCCCGCACGTACGTCTCGCCGTCGAACCGGACGAACGCGCGCACGTCGTCGAAGGTCAGGGGGGCCGAGAGGGCGCCCGCGAGGTCGTCGGCGCTCGCCCCGCGCAGGGCCCCGAGCCGCTCGATGACGCCGCGCAAGGTCGGGGTCAGGGGCAAGGCGCCCCCCGCCCCGGCGGCGCGGCCTGCCCCGGGGGCACGCTAGAAGAGCTCGCGCTCGCGGAGCGCGCGCAGCAGTTGCTCGACGGCGTCTTCGGGGCTGGTCGTCGAGGTGTCGATGCGGAGGTCGGGGGCCTCGGGGGCCTCGTAGGGCGCGTCGACGCCGGCGAAGTTCTTGAGCTGCCCGGCGCGCGCCTTGGCGTAGAGCCCCCGCGGGTCGCGCCGCTCGGCGACGTCCGAGGGCGCGTCGACGTGGACCTCGACGAACTCGCCCGGGCCCAGCAGGTTGCGGGCCGCGCGGCGCTCGGCGCGCGAGGGCGAGATGAAGGCGGCGATGACGACGAGGCCGGCGTCGACCATCAGCTTGGCGACCTCGGCCGCGCGGCGGACGTTCTCGGCGCGGTCTTCGGGCGTGAAGCCGAGGTCGCGGCTGAGGCCGTGGCGGACGTTGTCGCCGTCGAGCAGGTAGGTGCGCAGGCCGCGCGCGTGCAGGCGCCGCTCGAGCAGGTCGGCCAGGGTCGACTTGCCGGCGCCCGAGCGGCCGGTCAGCCACACGACGGCGCTGCCGTGGCCGTTGAGCGCGCGGCGCGCGGCCTTGTCGACCGCGGTCGCCTGCCAGCGCACGTCGCCGGCGCCGCGCAGGCCGCGCTCGATCATGCCGGCGCCGACGGTGCCGTTGGTGAGGCGGTCGATCAAGATGAAGCCGCCGGTGTCGCGGTTGCTGCGGTAGGGGTCGAAGGCGACGGGGCGGTCGAGCTGCAGCTCGGCCACGCCGATCTCGTTGAGCCCCAGCGCCTCGGCCGGCGCCTGCTCGAGGGTGTTGACGTCGACCTTGTGCTCGATCGCGAGAATCGTGGCCGTCGCGGTCTTGGTGCCGAGCTTCAGCAGGTAGCTGCGCCCGCGCCGGGCCGGGGCGTCGTGCATCCAGACGAGGGTGGCGCGCAGGCGCTCGGCCACCTCGGCCGGGGCGTCGGCAGCGCAGAGCACGTCGCCGCGCGAGACGTCGATCTCGTCGGCGAGCGTGAGGGTGACGCTCTGGTTGGCCACGGCCCGGCCGAGGTCGCCGTCGGCGGTGACGACGCGGGCCACGCGGCTCTCGCGGCCCGAGGGCAGCGCGCGGACCCGCTGCCCGGGCTCGACCGAGCCGGCCGCGACGGTGCCCGCGAAGCCACGGAAGTCGGCGTCGGGCCGGTTGACCCACTGCACCGGCATGCGGAAGGGCCGCGCCGCGAGGCGCGCCTCGTCGACCGGCACGGTCTCGAGGTGCTCCATCAGCGGCGGGCCCTCGTACCAGGGCGTGTTCTCGCTCTTGGCGACGACGTTGTCGCCCCGCACGCCCGACAGGGGGATGGCGACGACGTCGTCGAGGCCGACCCGGCGGGCGAAGGCGCGGTACTCGGCCTCGATGCGCTCGAAGGCGTCGCGCGAGTAGCCCACCAGGTCCATCTTGTTGACGGCCAGCACGGCGCGGCGGATGCCGATCAGGGCCGCCAGGTAGCTGTGGCGGCGCGTCTGCACCAGCACGCCCTTGCGCGCGTCGAGCAAGATGACGGCCAGGTCGGCGGTGGACGCGCCGGTGATCATGTTGCGCGTGTGCTGCTCGTGGCCCGGCGTGTCGGCGACGATGAACTTGCGCCGGTCGGTGCTGAAGAAGCGGTAGGCGACGTCGATGGTGATGCCCTGCTCGCGCTCGGCCGACAGGCCGTCGAGCAGGAGGGCGTAGTCGATCTCGCCGCCGCGCGTGCCGACCCTCTTCGAGTCTGCCTCGAGCGCGGCGAGCTGATCTTCGAAGAGCACCTTCGACTCGTAGAGCAGCCGGCCGATCAGGGTGCTCTTGCCGTCGTCGACGCTGCCGCAGGCGATGAAGCGCAGCAAGCTCTTGTGCTGGTGCGCCCGCAGGTAGGCGTCGATGTCGGTCGCGATGAGGTCGGAGACGTGGGCCATGCGGGGTTGCCTTCGGGCGGGCGGGGGGCCGGGCCGGCGCGGGCCGCGGGCGCCGCCCGGGGGCTCAGAAGTAGCCCTCTTGCTTCTTTCGCTCCATCGACGAGGCGCCGTCGTGGTCGATCATTCGGCCCTGCCGCTCGGACGTGGTGGCCAGCAGCATCTCTTGAATGATCTCGGGCAGCGTGGTCGCCGACGACTCGACGGCGCCCGTCAGGGGGTAGCAGCCCAGGGTGCGGAAGCGCACGCGCTTCGTCGCCGGGGCCTCGCCCGGGCGCAGGGGGAAGCGCCCGTCGTCGACCATGACGAGCACGCCGTCGCGCTCGACCACCGGCCGCTCGGCGGCGTAGTAGAGCGGCACGACGGGGATGTTCTCGAGGTAGATGTACTGCCAGACGTCGAGCTCCGTCCAGTTCGACAGGGGGAAGACGCGGATCGACTCGCCCTTGCCCCGGCGCGCGTTGTACAGGCGCCAGAGCTCGGGCCGCTGGCCCTTCGGGTCCCAGTGGTGGGCGGCGGTGCGGAACGAGAAGATGCGCTCCTTGGCACGCGACTTCTCTTCGTCGCGGCGGGCGCCGCCGAAGGCCGCGTCGAAGCCGTGCTCGTCGAGCGCCTGCTTGAGGCCCTGCGTCTTCCACATGTCGGTGTGGACGAGCGAGCCGTGGTCGAAGGGGTTGATGCCGAGCCTCAGCGCCTCGGGGTTCCGGTGCACGATCAGCCGCATGCCCGACTCGCGCGCCATGCGCTCGCGGAGCGCGTACATGTCGCGGAACTTCCACGTGGTGTCGACGTGCAGCAGCGGGAAGGGCGGCGCGGCCGGGTAGAAGGCCTTGCGGGCCAAGTGCAGCATGCACGCGCTGTCTTTGCCGATCGAGTACAGCATGACCGGGCGCTCGGCCTCGGCCACGACCTCGCGCATGATGTGAATGCTCTCGGCCTCGAGGCGCTGCAGGTGCGTCAACGTCGTCATGGCGGGGGCGCCGGGGCGCGGCCACGGAAGCTAGCACCGCGCCGCCCGCCCGCGAAGCCGCGTCGACTGCGGGCCCGGCCCCGGGGCGGGCCCGGCGCTGACCCGGGCGGTGTGACCGTCGGGCCCCGTCGGCGTCGTGGCGGCCTGTGCCCTGCGCTCGGAGCGCGCGGGCGTCGGGGGCCTCTCACGACCACCTCGGGCGCCCTGCCGCTCGGCATCGACGGGGCCGGGGCGGAGGCGAGCCCGCGCAGCTCGGGGTTGGCGAGAACGCCCCGGGGGCCGACCCCGTGCGCGGAAACGCGCACCGCGGCGGCGGCGTCCAACCGGGGCTCGGCCGGGCGCCGGCGCGCGTCGGGCCCGCCCGCTCGGGTCGGCGCGGAGGCCGGGCTGGCGCCCTTTCCGCTGTCGCTGGAAGTCGACGCCCAATGCCCCTGCTGCTCGGCCAGCGCGCCACCGACGGCGCCCCCGGCGGGGCGGCCGCGCTCGTCGAGCTGCTGTCGGTGCTCGAGCTCGAAGGCGCCACCGTCACGGCCGACGCGGGCCACGGCACGCGAGCCGTGGCCCGCGCCGTCCGCTGCTGTCGCTGGGGACGCCGTAAAATTACCTTCCGTAGGTGCGCTCGCCCTGGGCTTCGGCCAGGCAGGGTTTCGTCCAAACTATGCAATCCTGCGGTTCGCGGTCGACACGCCCCCCTTTCCCCGACGCGGCTCGGGCTGGGCTTTCGCTCAATTCGGCGTCGGTCGCGGGGCCAGCCGCAGCGTCCAGCACCGGCCCGGGCGCACCAGCCGCCCCGGCACTGCCAGTAGGGCCCGGCGCAACCGCGGCGCGCGCCAGCGCTGCAACGCCGGCGCGTCCCGCAGCACGTAGCGGCGCAGCAGGTTGTGCACCAGCAGCTTGAGCAGCAAGGTCGCGTGATTGGCGTCGAAGCCGCGCGAGGGCACCTGGCCGATTCCCCAGGCCCCCGTCCACGCGCCGATCGAGGGCTCGATGCCGACGCGCGCGTCGTAGCGCCGCGCCACGCCGTGTACCGATTCGTGGCGCCGATCGGGATTTCCGCGAGCAGCTCGCGCCAGCGGCCGAGTTCGCGGCCCATGTCGTCGCTGCTGCGCGACCGCCAGAGCCCCGCCCCCCCTCACCCCCGAACGCACGGCCCCGCTACGGCGAGGTCGTGCGGCACGGGAGCTGACCTCTGGTACGGCGCGGGGTAGTTCGGTGCCCCCCCGAGCGCTACGCCTCGCCGAACGGTTTGCGCGCCGACGGCGTACGGCCCTCGACGCGCCAGCCGGGGCCCCGCGGCCGGCCCGCCGCCTGGGTCAGAGCGCCTTCTGCTTGGCGCCCGGCTCGAGCTCGCCCTTGGTGACGGCCACCTGGAAGGCCTTGCCGTCCCAGGTGAGGGCCACGAGCTCGAAGGGCACCTTGCGGTCGAGCAGCTCGCTGCGGAAGCGGGCGGCGTGCGGCGCGCGCGCCCACGACTCGGTCGAGCCGAGCAGGGCGTAGAGCCCGACCTCCCCGGCGTCGGTCGCCTCGCCGACGAGCTGCTCTTTCTTCTCGTCGGCCGCGCCGAGCACGAGGCGCGCGTCGAGATCGCGCCAGACGAGCAGCGCGAGCGTGCCCGGGCCGCTGAAGAGCGAGAGCTCTTTCAGCTTGCGCGAGACGGCCTCGGGCGTGACCCCGGCGGCCGGGTCGGGCTGGGCGAGCAGGGCGCCGAGCCGCGCCGCCGAGAGCAGCCGGGCGAAGGCGCGGGGGTCGTTCGGCCCCGGCGTGCCCTCGCCGCCGGCGACCTCGCGGTCGATGCGCAGCGCCTCGTCGACGCGGCCCGCGCCGGCCGCGGCGTTCGCGAGGCGGAGCCAGGCGAGCGGGTTCTTCGCGTCGAGGTCGGTGAGCGTCTTGTACTGGCGGTAGGCCGCCGGGTACCACCCCTGCCGGAAGAAGATGTCGCCCAGCACCCGGCGCGACGGCGGGCTCGTCCCGTCGAACTCGACGATCTCGGAGTAGGTGCGCAGCGCCTCGTCGCGCTCGCCCGCCTCGGCCAGCACGTCGCCGAGCTGCTGGGCCAGGGTCGGCGTCAGAAAGCCCCGGTCGCGCAGGCGGCGGCCGTGCGCCATCGCCTCCTGGCGCTTGTCGGGCGCGCGCGCGAGCAGCCGCACCAGCCGCACCTCGCCCTGCGGGTCGCCGGGCGCCGCCAGCATCGCCGCCTTCAGGCGCGCGAGCTGCTTCTCGGGCTTGGCCTCGTCGGCGAGCTCGCGGTCGAGCCGCACCCAGTCGACCCCGCCGTAGAGCACGCGCGAGACGGCCGCCGCGACGCGCACGTCGACCGTGCGGCGCAGGAGGTTCTTGGCGAGGAAGCGCTGTCCCTCGGGGAAGGTGCCGAAGTGCGCGAGCACGGTCTCGGCCGCCTGCTCGGTGTCGACGCGGCGCTGCACGACGTCGAGCAGCGCGGCCTCGTCGCGCCAGTCGGGCAGCTCGCACGCGGCGTAGGCCTGGTCGTAGAGCAGGGCGAGCTCGGCGGCGTTCGACGCCTTGCGCGCCCGCTTCTGCCAGATCACCAGCCGCTCGGACAGGGGGCGCGCGGCGACGTCGCTGCAGCGCGAGAGCGAGCGCGAGAACGCGACGCGCGCGACGGTCGTCGGGGCCGCCCCCGCCGGCGGCTTCGGCGCCGGCGCCTTGTCTTTGCCGTCGGCCCGCCTCTCCGCCTCGCGGGCCGGGGGCGGGGGCGGCGGCGCGTGCGGCTTGGCCGCCCCGCCGCCCGACTTCGGCGCCGCGAAGCGCACGACCGGCCGCGCCGCGGGCGACGCCTCGGACGCCCCGCGCCCGGTCGACGCCGTGTCGTAGGGCGAATCGCGGTCGATCGCCCTGCCCCCGCCCGAGGTCGTCCCCAGGACCCCGCCGACCGGGGCGCCGACCGTGGCCGTGGCCGCCGGGATGGCCGGCACGGCCGCGACATACGGCTCGGTCTTCGCGTTCTCGGGGGCGGCCCTCTCGCCCTCGTCGCTCTTCTGCAGCTCGAACCTGCCGTGGGGCGCGGGCGGCTCGGGGGCCGCGGCGGCCGCGGGGGCGTTCCCGACCTCGGTCGCGGCCTCCGACGACTCGGTGCCGCGGGCCGCCGGCGGCGCCATCGACTTGTTCGCGTCGCAGCCCAGCGCCGGCGCGGCCGGGGCGAAGGCGAGCGCGAGGCGCTCTTCGTCGGCGGGCGAGGCGATCGAGGTCAGCCGCACGCCGCGCACCCGCGAGCGCTTCCGCGGGATACCCTGGCGCGCGTACGCCGCCTCGCTCTCGAGCGCGATCGAGCTCGTGTAGGGCGTGACGAGGCCGTACTCGACGCCGAGCTGCAGAATCTGCGCCCGGTTGTCGTCTTGCGCGTCGCCCGAGCCCATCAGGCGGTGCACGTACTCGGCCGCCCAGAGGCGCGGCACGAGCGAGGCGGTCACCGAGGTGGTATCGACCTTCAGCTCGTGCTTCTCGCTGAAGTCTTTGCCGCCGACGCGGCCGCGCACGGTGATCTGGTCGGGCAGCGGGTGGTGCGTGCGCGCGAGCAGCACGAGCTCTTCGCCCCGCGAGAGCTTGCCCGTCGCCGAGTAGAGCGGCTGGTCGAGGCCGGCGCCGAGGTCGACGGCGACGTCGGTGATGACCGCGGTCTTGACGGCGCTCGCGAGGCGCAGCGCCTGCGAGGTCGCCTGCCAGGGCTCGTCGACGCGCAGGTACTGCCCGCCGCCGGCGCGCGCGAGCTCGGCGAGCAGCTCGTGGCGCGCCCCGCCGCCGGTGCCGACGGCGAAGAAGCGGGCGCGCGAGCCGGTCAGCGAGCGGCGCAGGCGCTCGAGCAGCGCCTCGGGGCCGGTCTCGCCCGAGGTCGGGGCGCCGTCGCCCACGTAGACGAGGGCCGCCTGCTCTTTGCCGTGCAGGCGCGCGAGCGAGGGCTCGAACATCGCCCCGAGGTCGGTGGCGCCGCCCACCGCGTGGTCGCTCAGCTTCTCGAGCGCCCGGCCGATCTCGGCCTCGGACGCCGGCGCGAGCCCCTCGGCCGGGTAGACGACCACGGGCGCGACGTCGAGCGCGACGAGCGCGAAGTGGTCGCCGTCGCTGAGCGCCCGGAGGGCCCCCTCGGCCGCCGCCACGCGCAGCTGCCGCGCGCCCTCGTCGCCCCCGGCCGAGGTGTCGACGACCAGCACGACGTCGGCGCTCGCCGGCGCCCGCTTCGAGAAGTCTTCGCCGGGCGCGTAGCGCAGCATCACGTAGTCGGCCTGGTCGACCCCGGCCTGGAAGCGCCAGGCCGAGACCGCCGGCTTCGGCTTCTTGTCGACCAGCTCGAGCTGGAAGTCGGCCCGGGGCACGTACCCGCTGCGCCGCATCGACACGACGCGCCCGTTGGCCTCGACGCGGGCGTCGAGCGACGAGGCGAGCTCGACGTCTTTCGCGGCCGCGCCGACGTCGACCGAGAGCGCGAACTCGTCGAAGCGCACCGGGTCGTCCGAGCGCATCGGGTAGACGTAGCGCGTCTTGCCCTCGACCGAGGGCAGCAGCTCGACGTAGCGCAGCACCACGCGCCGGGTACCACTCGCGGGGATGGGGAAGATGCGCGCCCGGTACGTGCGCCCGTCGACCCACTCGAGCAGCGCCGGGTCGACCGCCGCCCGCACCGCCGCCTCGTAGCGCGCCGCCGCCTCGCGCCGCTCGATGACCTCGCCCTCGACGAGCTGCCCGTCGGTCTCGAGCGCGAAGCCCGTCACCGTCGCCATCGCCGGCACGGTGAACCAGTAGTAGCCCTCGATCGGACGCCCGCCCGGGTTCGAGAAGGTCTGGTCGACCTCGGTCTCGGCGACCCCGTTGCGAATCACCGCCCGCACCACCTGCTTGGCGATGCCGAGCTTGCGCGCCGGCGCGCCCGGCGGCGCCGCGGGGTCGAGCCCGTAGAGCCGGCCCGTGCCGCTCGACGACGAGCGCGCCCCGCGCTGGTCGCCCATGCCCCCCGTCCAGTCTTGCCAGAAGGCCACCGGCGTCACCTGCGGCTTGCCCTCGGCCCTCGCCACGCCCTGCTCGCCCGCCGCGACCTCGACCCGGCCCCCCGGCGAGGTCAAGACGGCGAGGCCCCGCGCCACGTACACCGTGACGTCCTTGCCCTCGCGCTTGATGCTGACCCCCGCGTCCGAGGCCGACACCGCGTAGGCGCCCGCCTTGCACTCGAACGCCTCGCCCTCGGCCCGCGGCGCCTCGAGCCAGACCTCGCCCGCCCCGACCTCGACCCCGCGCTCGAGCAGCGTCAGGCTCGTCTCACCCCGCAGAAAGAGCGCCGCCCCCTCGCCCGTGCGCACCATCGCGCGCGCCCCCTTGCCCGTCGCCACGCTCGCGCCCGAGCGCAGCGGCATGCCCGAGAGCGCCTTCAGCCCGCCCTCGGCCTCGCTCACCGTCACGTCGCCGGCCGCGAGATCGAGCCTCGCCCCGATGCCCCGCGCCCGCCGCGGCGCGGCCGGCCGGACCACCATCGGCAGCACCACCAACAGCGCCGCGAAGAGCCCCGCCACCGCCAAGAGAATGGCGCGCGCCGGCACCCGCGACGGCGGCGCCGCCGACGGCCGCGGCTCGCCCGGCGTGCGATAGGGCCCCGGCCCGTGGCCGCCCCCCTCCGCCCCCCACTCTTGCGCCCCGCCCGCCCCCGGCAAGGGCGGCGGCGGCGCCGAGGGCGGCGCCTTCGCCGCGCCCGCCGGCACCTTCGTCGCCGCCGCCACGCTCACCCCCACCCCCAGGGGGATCTTGCCCGCCGAGCCCGCCCCCGACGCGGCGGGCGGGTTCGGGGGTTCGGGCCTCGCGCCCGCCGCCGGCGACGGGGCGGCAGCGGTCGGCGATTTCGCGGCTTCTTCGGCGGACTTCGCGCCCTCGGGCGGCGTCGCGGGCGACGAAGGCCCGGGCGGTGCAGACTCGTTCATGGGGTCGGCTCTCCGAGCTACGGGCTACGTGCGCGAAGGGCGAAAGATCTCGCCACGCGTCGAGATCTCGCCCCCCGGCCCGGGCGCGGGGCGCGCCCGCGGGTCGCAGGCGGTGCCCGCGTCGCCCACCAGTTCACCCGCCCCCTTCACCGGGCGGTAGCAAATTCGAACGCCGGCAGAGCGCCGCCGCCGATTTGTAGCCCGGGGCCCCAGGCCTCGTGCAAGAGCTGGTTGTGCGTGACGACCTTGCCGGCGTTGCGCACCAAGATGACGAGCAGCTTGTACTCGGTCGGCGTAAGGTGCACCTCGCCCCCGTCGACGAACACCTTTGCCGCCGACGAGCAGCGTCGAGGCCGAGCCGGTGATGGACGCGAGGGGCGTGCGCCGATCGTCGACGGCGCGTTCGCTCCGCGCCCGCCCCCTGATCGCCCCGGGCGCCCTGGCTCACGAAGCCCCGCCGCCCTCACCAGCGCGGCCTGGCGCGCGCCATAACCTGGCGTCGTAGGGCGCGAGCTCGCCCGGCGCGGGGGGCATGTCGCCGACGAGCGCCTGGGGGGCGGGCGGCGGGCGCGGCGCCGCGGGCGGCGGCGCGGCATGTTGGGCCGCGGCCGGCCGGCGCGCGAGATGGACGCTGACCTCGACGTCGCGTTCCAAGACGACCGATTGCGTGGCCGGCAGGTAGCCCCGCGCCACCACCCGCAGCTCGTGCCGGCCGCCCCGGGCGAAGGTACCCTGGTAGGGGTTACCCTCGAGCGGCGCGCCATCGAGATAGATCGTCGCATAGGGCGGGAAGGCTCGAATGCCCAGCTCGACCTGCCCGATCGCCTGAACGTGGGGCGCGGGCTCGGGCACCGGCGCGGGCGCGGGCGCCGGGGCGGGCGCAGGTTGGGGCGCCAGGGCGGGCGCGGGCTCGGGCGCCAGGGCGGGCGCGGGCGCGGGCGCCGGGGCGGAGGCGAGCGCGGGGTTGAACCGGGGCTGGTGCGCGGCGAGCCCGCCCGCCGCGGCGAAGAGGGCGGCGCCGGCGAGCGCCGAGAGCCAGACCATGGGCGAGCGCTCGAGCAGGGCGCGCCGCCGCGGGGCGGCCGGCGCTGGCGAGGCGGCGGTCGGCAGGGTGCTGCAACTCGAAACGGCGTGGGGGCGGGGCAGGCTCGAGGGGTAGCTCAAGCTCAAGGGGGTGTCGTGGTGCGAAGGCAGGCGCGAGCGCGGGGCAAAGGCCCCGGGGTCGGCGGCGGCCGCCTCGATGATGCGGCGAATGGCCGCGCGCTCTTGGCCGAAGTGCCCCGAGACCAGCGCGCCGACGTCCGAGGCGGGCGCGCACCAGCCCTGCTCCGCGATCGTGGACTCGAGCGCCACGCGCATCGCCTGCGCCGTCTCGAAGCGCGCCTCGGGGTCGAGCGCCAGCGCCTGCTCGACGACCCGATAGAGGGCTTCGGGCAGCCCCGGCGCGCAAGCGCGCACCGAGGGCAGATCGCCGAGCGAGAGGCGCCGCAGCACGCTGAGGTTGTCTTCGCCCCCCCACATGCGCTGGCCGACGAGCGCCTCCCAGAGGATGACGCCGGCCGAGAAGATGTCGGCGCGCCGGTCGACCCGCTTCGAGCTCCTGGCTTGCTCGGGCGCCATGTACATCACCTTGCCCTTCAGCATGCCCGTGCGCGTCAGGTGCGCGGTGTTCGCGGCCTTGGCGATGCCGAAGTCGACGATCTTGGCGTGCCCCTCGTAGGTGACGAACACGTTGTGCGGGCTGAGGTCGCGGTGCACGACGCCGAGCGGCCGCCCGTCGTAGTCGCAGAGCTCGTGCGCGTGCTGCAGGCCCGCGAGCAGGTCAGAAACGACCCGCAAGAAGAGGGGCAAGAGCGGCCGGGCCTCGCCCTGGCCCGTGCGCAGGCGCAAGACGCGGTGGAGCGACTGGCCCGCGAGGTACTCCATCACCAGGTAGTAGAGGCCCTGGTCTTCGCCGACCTCGTACGTCTGCACCACGTTCGGGTGGTTGAGCCGCGCCGCGAGCCGCGCCTCATCGAGGAACATGGTCACGAACTCGCCGTCGCCCGCGAACTCAGCCTTGAGAATCTTGACGACGGGGAACTTGGTGAACCCCTGCGGGCCCTTCACCATGGCCAAGTAGACGTCGGCCATGCCGCCCCGGCCCAGGGGCGTGACCAGCTGGTAGCGCCCGAGGCGGGGCGGGCTCACGTTCGAGGGGTCTGACGCTTGGAAAGTCATGGGAAACGAGGCCCCCGTCGGGGAGAGGCGCGGGGCGGGGGGCCCGCCGCGCGAGTCAACGTCCATTCGCAGCGCAGCCCCCTAGCGCAAGCGCGATGCCAGCCCGCCCCCGCCGCCCCACGGCCGGGGCGACGGGCCCACGAGCCCCGCGACGCGCCCGGCGCCAAGCCGCCGCGAGCGCGCCCGGCGCGATGCCGCCGCGAGCGCGCCCGGCGCGATGCCACCGCGAGCAGGCCCGACCGTGGGCTGGCGGCGACAGAGTGAGGACACTCGTCCTCACCACCCTGCCCTCCGCGCGACGGCCGAGCGAGCCCGGCGCGCCCACGCCCCGTGCCGAGGCGACGTCAGGGGCCAGGCGGCGGGTGGCGCGGGCGGCGCCCCCAACCGGCCCCGCGCACGCGGCGGTTGACGCGGCCTCATGCCCACCGCCTAGGCGAGCTTGCCCGGGCCCTAGGCCTGGCCGCGGCAGAGGATGAGGACGACCTGGCGCGTGTCGCCGATGCGCGGCGAGCTCGAACGCGGGCGGTTCAGAGGTCATGGGCACGCGGGGGCCTCGGGGCGATCACGTCTGTCTCCCCCATGCGCAGGGCCGAGTCGCTGCCCACAACCCGGCCCAACGTTTTCTACCTCCGGAGCGGCGAGACCACCGCCTCGGGTTCCGCCCTTTTCGGGGGCGCGGCCGCTTGGCCGGCGGGGTCGTTGTGGTAGCCTGCCGGCCTCCGGAGGGGAGAGCATGAAGCGACGAACGCTCCTGGCTTGTTTGGCCCTCATGGGGTGCGGGTCGGCGCCCCCGGTGGTGGGCCGCTACCGGCCTTACACCGCGCAGCACGCGCCGCGCTCGACCGACGCCGCGGTCGTGGTCGGCGAGGGCGACGCGAAGGCGCTGAGCGAGGCGGGGGGCTTGCACGTGGGCACGATGGTGTTCGAGAGCAAGGGCGGGCTCGGGAGCGAAGCGAGCATCGAGGCCGAGGCCCGCAAGCTCGCCGCCGACCGCGGCGGGACGCACATTCTGCAAACGTCGGGCAGCACCGAGCTGCGGGCCGAGTTCTCGGTGCGCGCGGGGCGCCAGCTCGGCAGCTACCGGGTCGTCTCGTACGCCGTGACGGCGGTGCCGAGCGGCAAATGGGGCAACCTGCCGCCGGGGCTCCGCCCGCCCCCGCTCGCGCCCGCGCCCGCGCCCGCCTCGCCGCCGACCGAGGCCCCCACCGCGGCGCCCTCGCGGCTGCCGAGCGACGGCGGGTACTGACGGCGCGATAAAGCTCGCCCGCCGGCGCGGGGGCCGGGTCGATTCGGCCAGAGCGTGCGGTGCGCGTCGTTCAGGGCACCGCGAGCTGCGCGCTCGGGCCATCGACCCGCGCCAGCCGGAACGCCCGCACCTCGTCGGTCTCGACCGCCACCTCGAGCCAGGACGGGGCCTTGCCCGCGAGCAGGTCGGCCAAGAAGGCCGACTCGGCCTGCGCCTGCGCCCGGCCCGGGTCGGCCGAGGGGTAGAGCACCAGGAGGCTGGCCCGGTACGTGTCGAAGAGCTCGCGCACCCGCCCTTCCGTCCAGCGCTGGTCGCTGATCTCGGCCCCCGCGAGCGAGAGCGTCTTGCGCCGCAGCAGGTGCCCCGTCGCCTGGCCGTCGTCGGCGATGATGACCCCGTCCGGGGGCACGTTCTGCTCGACCCACTCGGCCACCGTCGGCCCCGCCGCGGTCGGCTGCGCCAGCCAGCGCGGCAGCACCCGCTGGCTGGCGCGCTCGTCGGGGCGGACGTGGCTGAGGTGCAAGGCGCCGTACGCCGCGAGGCCGAGCGCCAGCATGGAGGCGTACGCCGGGCGCTCGCCGCGCAGGTGGGCCGACGACGCGGCGCGCTCGATCGCGAACGCGGCGCCGAGGACGTAGAGGGGCAGAAGGGGGTAAAAGAGGCGAACCCCCGTGTTGATCGGCGTGACCAGCTGCAGGTACGTCATGCCCGCCACGTACGCGACCACGTAGAGCGCGACGAGGGGCAGCGCGCCCCGGGCCGGCGCCCGGGTCACGATCGAGGGCGAGCGGCGGCAGAGCCAGACCGTCGCGCCGGCGGCGACCGCGGCGAGGCCGAACCAGAGCGCGTCGAGCGACTGGGCGTCGAGCCGCCGCTCGGGCAGCCCGAGCCGCACCAGGGCCCGCGCCGTCTCGACCGCCACGAACTTCAGGCCGCGAAATACCTCCTTCGTGTTGCCGCCCTTGAGCGTATCGGTCGCCAGCCGGTAGGCCGCGTACCCGGCGATGAAGGGCAAGGGCAGCGCCACGCACGCGAGCTCGCCGAACGCCCGCGCCGTCCGGCGTCGGAGCCAGCGCCAGCCATAGTAGGCCACCAGCGCCCCGAGCAAGAAGACGCCGGCGAAGCGGACCCCGAACGAGAGCCCCGCGAGCGCCCCGGCGAGCGCCAGGTAGGCGCGCGAAGGCCCCCCCTGCCCCTCGGCGCGCAGCGCCGAGAGCAGCGCGGCGGTCGAGAGCAGCGTGAAGAGCGACTCGCTGAGCGCCGCGCCGGCGAAGAACCCGACGTGCGCGTTGACGAGCAGCAGCACGAGCGCCGCCCGCGTCGCCGCGAGCGGCAGCGACAGCCAGGCGCCGGCCGCGCAGAGCAGCGGCACCAGCGCGACGAGCGAGAGCCCCGAGACGAGCCCCGCGGCCACCTCGCCGCGCAGCCCGAGGGAAAGCAAGGGGGCGATCGCCAGCGGGAACCCCGGCGGGAACGCCGTCATCGCCGCCGGCACCGAGCCCTGCCGGTAGTCGAGATCGTAGTGCACGATCGAGCTGCGGTTGCCCTCGCCCCGGGCCAGGCTCTCGGCCACGCTCAGGTACTGGTAGCTATCGTTATAGAGGCGCACGCCCCCCGAGCGGGTCACCGCCAGGGCGAGCGAGAGCGCCGCCACCGCGCACCAGAAGGCCACCTCGAGCGCGCCCACCCGCGTGCCGGCCCACGCGCCCGGGGCCGCCCACCAGGGCCGCCCGGCGAGCCAGCGGCGCGGCCGCGCGCGCCCGAAGCCCGCCACCGAATCGATCGACGCGACGCGCGCCGAGGCCCGCAGGGGGCGGAGATTGACGCGCCTCACTTTCCACTTTCGAACCATGGTTATCGCCCCCACTTCGCCTTTCGGCCCACGCCGGGCCCGGGCCTGAGGTGCCTCGAGCTGCCACGAAAAACGCGGCGCGCGCGGCGGGCCTCGCCAGCACCATTGGCGCATGCCCCCCGCCACGCGCGCCGCCCCCACCGCCCCCGCCACTCGGCCATGGCCGCCCCCGTCGCCCCCGCCGCCCCCGTCGCCCCCGTCGCTCGGCCATGGCCGCCCCCGTCGCGTGCCCCCCGCCCCCTGCGGCGCGAGCGACACGACAACGAGGCGCGACCGCCCCTGGCCGCGTTCGCCGTTCTTACCGGCCTCTTCTTATCTCTTCATGCGCGGCGACGTGCCGCCAACCACCACCCCGGTACGATTTTTTTCTACCGCCGGGGCGATGTCGGCGCCGTTCGCATCGCACGCGTCGTCGGCGCCGCACCCGCTGGCTGCCCCGCTCGTGCTGTGCAAGGCGACCGCGAGGCCCGAGAGCGGGTCGGCGCAGACGACGGCGGCCGCGCCCCGCCACGTCGCGACGCCGGTCGCCGCGATCAAGCCGACCACAATCGCGCGATACAGTCGATGCATGGCCCCCTCCCCCGTCGGTGATCGCTCGCCAGCCCCGCGGGACGCACGGAGCGCGGGGCGCCGCCCCGAGCCCCCCGCCCCCGAGCAAGCGAAACGATCGTGCGCCCCGGCTCGCAGGCGATACCTCACTCGGCGGGCGTCGCTCGATCGCCCGGCAGGCCCCGCCCCGCGTACCGCCCCGCCCGGCGCGGGGCCTTGCCGCGCGTCGCGCTCAGCTCTTCTTGAAAGCTCGTCCCCAGACTCCGCAGGTAGCGTCGCATGGTGCGCGACGACACGCCGAGCAGCTGCGCCGCCCCGTCCGCCGACAAGGGCGCCTCCGACGCCTCGAGCACGCGGCGCAGCGAGGCCAACCACGGCTCGCTCGTCGTCGACCACGACACGCCCGCCCCCGGCAAGCTCGCCATCGAGCCGTCGATCAGCGCCGCTTCCAAGTCTCCCCCCAGCCCCTCGTTGTCCCTGTCCATGCTGCTCCCTCGTTGGGTTCTCGAACCAAACGCCTCTCTTTCCCCCCATGCGCAGCGGCAGGCTGCCAACCACCACGCGTCGAACATTTTCGCACCGGGGGCGAGGCGGGCGCCGAGAGCGCCTCGGCCGAGGGCTTGACCTACATCTGCGCAAAGGCAGGGCGCCCGGGTGGCCCCCCACTTCGAGAGCCGGCCAGCCCAGCCTCGCTGCCCCGTCGAGGGGCACGCCGCCCCGCGCAGACGCAGGCTCAGGGCTCGAGGCTAGTGTAGAGGGGGCCGCCGTCGCCGCAGCTCATGACATCGTGACGGCGTTGCACACAGACGGTGACAAGGCCCAGGCACTGGGCCCCCTGGGCGTCGGTCGCCCGGAACTCGATGTGGTACACCCTGCCGTCGGGCTGCGGCCCGATCGGCGTCCAGGTGTCGCGCTCGGCGCGCACCGCGAGCGGCTCGAGCGTGGCGTCGGCGCAGGTGCCGCCCGGGCACCACAGCAGGCCGACCGGCTCGTCTTGCCAGACGCCCCTCGCCGCGACCGTGACCTCATCGCCGTCGGGGTCGCTCACCCCGGCGATGGCCACCGGCACCCACATCTGCCCGGTCGAGGGCAGCAGATAGGCGGGCGAGGCGAACGCGCCCGAGCAATCGGGAGCGCGATTCTCGAGGGCGCAACTCGACGCGCACCCATCGCCGTCTTCGGTGTTGCCATCGTCGCACGCTTCGCCCGGGTCGAGCGTGCCGTTGCCGCAGCTCTCGCCCCCGTAGCGCACGTGCACGGGGAACGACACCGTCGTCAGCACGCCCTTGGTATCTTCGGCCCCGCACGTCACCGTCGTCGTGCCGAGCGCGAAGGCCGAGCCGCTCGCGGGCGAGCACGCCACGGCTCGCTCGCCGTCGACCAGATCGACGGCCGAGGGCGGGTCATACGTGACGATCGCGCCCGCGGGCGACGTGGCCCCCGCCGTGACGGCCGCCGGCACGTTGCCGAAGGAGGGCCCGAGGTGGTCGACGACGGTCACGACGAACGACTCGGACGCCTGGTGGCCGAGCGGGTCGGTGGCCGTGCAGGTGACCGTGGTCGCGCCGATCGGAAAGACCGAGTTCGGCGGCGGCGAACAGTCGACGCTCACCCCGGCGAGGCCCGCGTCGGTCGAGGTCGGGGGCAAAAAGAAAACCTCGACGCCCGCCGCGCTCGTCGCCTCGAGCGTCATGGGCTTGGGCACGTGGGAGGCGTCGACGACCGGGGGGGCCTCGTCGGACGCCGAAGGCGGGGCGAAGGCGGCGAGAAAGGTATTGCTAACGCCCCCTTGCTCGGGAATGTGGCTAACGATCAGGCGGTCGTCGACCAGCATCGAGCCCGCGAAGGCGCCGCTCGTCACGACGCGGCCTTGGCCGTCGAGCAGCATCGCCCCCAGATCGCCGCCCAGCACCATGGGCACATGCTTGGACCAGAGCGGCTCGAGGCCGGGCGTGAAGGCGACGACGAAGGCGTCCGGCGTGCCATACGTGCGGAAGGGGCCGGTGCCGAAATCGATCACGTCTGGGCTGCCGCCGAAGGCGCCGACGACGACGTTGCCGTCGCCGTCGACCGCGACAGGGCGGGCGCTCAACCCGCCGTTCGAGGGAATGACCCGCGCCCGAACCGGGGCGCCGTCGGCCGCGGCATACTCGACGACGAAGAGGTCGCCCTCTTGGGCGCCGGGCGGCACGTCGAAGTCGTACACCAGGTCGAAGGGGGCGCCGAAGGTCTCGAGCACGCCCACGGCGTAGACGCGGCCGTCGGCGCCCGCCGCGACGCCCGAGTGGGCCCCCCCGACGGACCACCCCGCGCCGGGCGGGGCCGCGAACTTGTGCAGCCCCTGCCCGAAAATGGTGTCGGAGAACTGGCTAAAGTACAGATTGCCCTCGTGATCGAACGCGAACGCACGCGAATCGACGATCGACCCCTGCCCGAATTTGGTCGCGCTTTGGGGCCCCCCTTGCGGCGAGGTTCTCACGAGAAACAAGGCGCCCGTATCTTTGTCGTTCAGCGTGGTGTCGCCGAACTTCACGGTCCCGTAAAAATCGCCCATGATGGCGATCTTGCCGCCGCGCTCGACCGCGACCTCCCGAATGGTAACCGAGGGGGTGCCATCGTCGTCGACGTCCTCGCCGAACACGGTCGACCACATCAGCTCGCCGTCGGGCGTGAACTTGCCGAGCCAAATCGAGCCGGCCTGCCCAGAAGAGTACCCGGCGCTCGACGCGGCGACGATGCTGCCGTCCGGCGCCAGGGCGACCGTCGTGGCCCCCGGCCACGGCGCGAAGGGGCCGAACCGCTTGCCTGACAGGTAGTGACCGCCCGGCCCGTACTTGGCAATCACGCCGTGCAGGTTACCCTCGGGGCCCGGGTCGAGCGTACCCCCGCCGAGGTCGACGGCCGTCGGCGCGACGCCGGCGACGACGGTGCTGCCGTCGGAGCCAACCGGCAACGTCTTCATCGAAGAGAGCGTCGACGGAAACGACCGAGACCAGCCCCCGGGGTGGCAGTCGCTCTCGCACGTCTCTTCGGCGGCCTCGTCCGCCTCGCACACCGAGTTGCCGCACACCTCGATCGGCCGCTTGAGGTAGACCGTGATCACCTCGCGGTAGTGCTCGCCCCGATCGCTCGGGTCAGTATTCACGTAACAATCGTGCATCGCCCCCGTCGCGGCGTCGCCGCTGACCCCGAGGCACGCCGCCAGCGGAAACTCGGGCCGCGGCTCGCACGTGCCCGGCACCTCGATCGGCCCCCCCGCCCCCTGGCTCGAGCAGAACCGCTTGGTCACCTCGGGCACGTTGCTGCCCGGCCCCGCGCACGCGTACAGCTTCGGCGCCATCACCGCCGTGCCGTCAGGCTGCCCCTCCTGCCGGAACAGGTTGCCATAGAAGGCCCCCTCCCGCAGCGGGTACGCGGCCCGCTCTTCTTCGGTGACGGCCAGGGCGGCCTTGACGTTCTCGGGCGCGTCGTCGGGCACCCGCATCGACAGATCGACCTTCACGCCGTACGCGTTGGTGCGCGCCAGAAGGCACGCCGTCACCCAGCGCTGGCACGACTCGTCACATGCCCCGCCCGCCTGCCCCCACTGGGGCGCCAGCCCGACGAGCCCGTGCAGCTCGAGGTTCGCCCCCTCGGGGCCGGGGTCGAGCGCCGTCGACTGCTCTGGCCCCATCGCGCACTCGTACATGTACCGGAGCAGATCGCGCGTATACGCATTGGCGCGCAAGACCTCGCGCGCGGCGGGGCTCTGCTGCCAGAGCTCGTCTTGCCAGAGCGCGCCCAGCAGCAAACCGTTCTGCATCAGCCCGTTTCGCATCAGCCCGTTTCGCATCAGGCCATTCTGAAAGAAGCCGTTCTGCATCAGGCCGTTGCTCGACAGGCTGTTCTGCGTCATGCCGTTCGGCGCCGTGAACCGGGCGGCCGACGGGGCCACCTGGTCGGCCTTGGGGTCGGGGCCACAAGCGAGGTGGCCGGTCAGCACGAAGAGCGCGAGAGGCGCGAGGGGTCGGGGTCGCATGGCCCATCCTATCGGAGAGTTGAGGCCCCCCCCGGCCGCCACATGCGTAAGGGCGTGCCTGCCACCACCATGGCCCGACGCACATTTTTGCCGAACGGCGACAGAGAGCGGCGAGTGCCCCCGGGGTGGGTCAGAAAGGGGCCCCAAAACCGGCTCGCCCTCGACCCCCAAGAGGCCGGCCCCCAGCCCCTGTCAGCTTGCCCGCTGCGAAGCATACATGCCCCCACCACCCAGACGAGTCTTCATCGCCGGATCGATAAAGGCAAGCTCTGCTGGTGGCAGGCCAGGGTGTAGTCGCGTGCCTCACCCCCCACCCAGCGCCCCTTCGACAGCGAGGCGCCCCCGCTGAGTCACCGCCCATCAGCCGGGCCAGCGCCTCGTCTGCTTCAGCTTCTCTTCGCGCTCCCCGGCCATCGGGGCCCCGGAGAACGCCGCATCAACCGGGCCAGCGCCTCTGCTGCTTGAGCGCCTGACGCAGCGCCTCGAGCTCGCCCACCCCCATCACCTCGAGCCGCGCCCGCTGCTCGGCCGTCGGCTCGATGCCGAACGCCTCGCATAGGTCGAGCAACGCCGTGCGCAGCCCCTCGGCTCTGCCCTCGAGCAGACCTTCGGCCTTGCCCTCGAGCAGACCTTCGGCCCGCCCTCGGGCCTCGCCCTCGCGCAGGCCTTCGGCCTTGCCCTCGCGCAGCCCTTCGGCCTTGCCCCGCGCTTCGACCTCGCGCGCCCGCAGGTCGGCGAGCGACGCCACCTCGCGGACCCAGCGCCCCAGCTCGGCCGGGTCGTCGGGCGGCGGCGGCAAGCCGTCGCTCAACGGCTCGTCGAGGCTCGGCGGCCGGGGCAAGCCCGGGTTGACGGCGTCGGGGCCGCAGAACGAGGCGAGCTTCTCGAGCGAGACCTCGCGCACGCGCCGCGCGAGCTCGAGCACCCGCGCCTGCAGGGCCGACAGCTCGGCGAGCGTAATGCGGTACGACTTCGAGTATCGCGATTCAATATATGCCTTGCGCAACAAGGAGAACAGGCGCTCGTCATCGGGCCCGGTCTTGGGCAAGGCCTCGACGAGCAGGGGGTGCTGCTCGGCGGCCTTCTTGCTGAGAGCGCTCAAGTCGTGGGTGCGCTCTTTGTACCCACTCAAGACCAGACTGGCCGCGTGGTAGTAACGCTCGGCCGCCTGGTGCAAGAGAAAGGCCGCGTGGTTGAGCAGGCCCCGGCCGATGAAATCGCGACAACCGCGGAAGAACCCGCTCGCGCTGTCGAACCAGTAGCCGAAGTGGTACTCGCCGACCGAGAGGCGCTCTTTGGGGGTGAGCGACTTGGGCGTGGCGAACTGCAGGCGCTGCCCGGCGTAGAGCACCACCCCTTCGTTGACGATGTCGGCGAAGAAGTACTGCCCCATGCGGACTTCGCGGTTCACGAAGCGAATGTCGTGCGCGATGAGCGTCACGGGCGTCGGGGCGGCCGCCTCGCGCAGGCGCCCCTCGAGCTCGCGAAAGAGGGCGGCCTCGGCGGCCTGCTTCTCGTCGTCGACGACGGCGAGCAGGTCGAAGTCACTGCGATAGCCGGTCGCCTCGTCGTCGACCCAGGTGCCGCGCGCGTGGCTGCCGAACAAGACGAGCACCCCCCGGGGGAGGCGCTCGCGAAAGAGGTCGACGAGGGTGGCGAGCTGCGCCCGCTTCGCCTCGGGCAAATGGTCGAGCGAGGTCTTCATTCGATGATACCCCCAGACGCAGAGTCTAGCAGAAGCAAGCCCCGCCGTGACGCCGATCGTGCGCGCGCGGGCCCGCGCGATGGGTCGACCCATCGAACTTCATCGCCGACGGCCTTCGACCCTATTCAGACCCAT
Organism: Polyangiaceae bacterium; assembly: GCA_035762175.1. GTDB lineage: Bacteria > Myxococcota_A > Polyangia > Polyangiales > Polyangiaceae > DASTPP01. The sequence continues at coordinate 31,772 of DASTPP010000430.1, forward strand.
CGCTCTCATGCGCCCGCAGCCTCGATCGAAGCCTCGACCCATGCCCCGAACACGTCGACGACCCGAAACGATGGCTCGACCCATGCCCATCACCCTTCCAAAGCACTTCGCAGCATGGCCCGAGCCATGCGACCGACGCGGGGGCGAACCCAACCCATGGCTCGAGCCATCTCCGCAGCCCGCCAACGACCCCGGCGGATGGCTCGCCCCTTCTCTCGAGGCCGCAGACGCTCTCGAACGATGGCTCGCCCCTTCTCTCGAGGCCGCAGACGCCCTCGAACGATGGCTCGCCCCTTCTCTCGAAGCCACAGACGTCCTCGAGCGATGGGTCGCGGGTTCTCTCGGAGCCGCGGACGGCCTCGAACGATGGCTCGCCCCATCTCTCGAAGCCACAGACGCCCTCGAGCGATGGGTCGCGGGTTCTCTCGAAGCTTCGGGCGCCCTCGAACGATGGCTCGCCCCATCGTCTGGGGACACGAGTGCGCTCGAAACCTGGCCGGAAACGGAGAGGCCCCGCGGGGCGCCGCTCAGCCCTCGCGTGCGTTGGGCTCGCCCGACTTCGTGACGCGCAACACCTTCCCTTCGCGCGTCACGCCCATTCGCTTGCAGGCTCGGTTGACCGCCTGGCGGCTGACCGGCCGGCCCAAGCGCTCGGCCAGCCGCCGGGCGTACTCGTGGTCGGGCAGGTCGCTCTGCTCACGAAGCAGCTCCCGCAGAAGGTGCTCGGCGCGGGCATCGAGCGCCCGCGGGCGGCCGCCACCAGGCGGGCGCGGCGCCAGCGAGCCGGCCTTGCGCCACCGGCCGAGGTAGCGCGGCACCGTGCTGCGACTAACGTGGAAGCGCAGGGCCAGACGGCGAATCGAGCCCTCGCCACGGTCAGGGCCGCCAGCACCAGGCCCAACGACGGCGTCTTCGCTTGTATCCGCATGACTTCGCACCCTCCTCTTCTTCACCCGCGTCCGACCCCGCACCGCGGGGCTCCGGGCGACGCGCCCCCCGCGGCCGGATGAACAACGTTCGAGAGAGCGAAAGGCGCATCAACACGCGACGGCAGGCCCCCCCGGCCGCGATCAGCCCCCCGTCATTGGACGCGGACGAACTCGATGGTGACCTTGCCGTGGCCGCACGCGCCCACCGCGGCCGTGGGGTTGGCCCCCGCGTTCCACGACCCACCCCCGCCCGCCACGCGCCCGCCGCCGCCGCCCGAGTAGCCACCGCCGCCGCCGCCGCCGTAGCAGCCGTTGCCCGCCGCCCCGCCGCCGTAGCCGCCGGGCGCCGACACCCCGCAGGACGTGCCCACCCCGCCCTTGCCTCCCAGCAAGAATGAGAAGCCACCCTGGCCGTACGTGCCGTCCGACGCGCCGCTGGTGAGCCAGCCGCCGCCGCCCGAGCCGTACGACGACTTGCGCGTGCCGCCGTTGCCGTCGACGCCGCCCGGAATGAAGCCCGTGGTGTAGTTGGTGCTCGTCGAGCCGCTACCCCCGGCCGTCGTCAGGCTGCCCGGCCGGCCGTTGACCGTGGCGCCCGAGCGCACGCCGCCGCCGCCGCCGGCGACGACCAGCGGCGCGCCGTTGCGCACCACGAAGGTGCCGCCGCCGCCGCCGGCGTTCGAGCCGGCCGCGGTGCCCTTCTGGCCCACGAGGATCTGCAGCGTCTCGTTCTTCGTCAGCGCGAATTCGCCCGAGATCTCGGCCCCGCAACCGCCGACCAGGCCGGCGGCGGCGCTGGCGCCCTGGGCGCCGGTGGCGGTGATGCGGTAGACGCTGGTGGCCGGCACCGCCCAGGTCTGCAGCGCCGGCGGGCCGTTGGGGCCCTCGTAGGTGACGCCGCCGACGACGTTGGTGAACTCGTCCCTGCGCTTCGCCTCGAAGAGGGCGAAGAGGCTGCTGCCCGACGCAGCGCTCGCGCCCGCGAGCGCCGCCCGCGACGCCGCCGCGGGCGTCACCTCGCCGCAGACCTCGAAGACGAAGACCGCCGGGTCCGCGTCCACATCGACGCCGCAGCTCGCCGCCGTCTCGCAGCCACAGGCCACCGGGTCTTCGTTGCAGTCGGTCACCGTCGACCCTTCGAGCTTCTTCCAGGAGTGCGTCGGCTCGGACGACGGCGTGTTGGCAGGGTCGTATTGGTAGAGCCCGAGCAGGTCGAGCATGCCGTTGAAGCCGCCCACGTGCTTGCGGCGGACGCACACCCGCACGCTCGAGGCCTGGGTCGTGGTCTGCAGGTCGTAGTACTTCGGGTCGCACGTCTCCGAGCCCGCGCCGCAGTACATCTTCAGCCCTTCGGGTGGCGCGGGCCCGAGCGGCATCTCGACCACCGTGGCGACGCCCCCGCCCGCCACCCCCGAGAAGGTCAGCGTCACCGTCACGTCCTCGTTCTCGACGGGCGTGACCGACACGTCGCCGCCCGTGCTATCGTCGACCGAGACCGGCGTGGGGAAGGTGATGGTCTTGTTGACGAACTCGGTGACGCTGCCGTCGACCGTGGCGAACGCCTGCATTTGGTAGGTGCCCGGCTCGGCGACCATGGTGAAGGCCTGCTGGGCCCGCGGCTCCAACGAGCCCCTCGCGACGATGTACCGCCAGGTTTTGAGCGAGTTGTCAGCGCTATAATCATACTTGTACAGTTCGACGTAGGGGGCGCTGAGTAGCTTCTGTGCGTCCCCTTCCGGCTCGCTGACTTCGAGGTACGCGTTGGCCTTGACGAGCGTCAGCACTTCGGCGCCGAGATCGGTTGCCTGACCCGGCGCGACCGTGACCGCTGGCACGTCGGGGTCGGCATAGTGGTAACGACTGAAATCGACGTCAAGCGGAAGCTCCGGGGCCGACGCGTCGTACATGTTGAAAAACAGGGCCTGACGCCGCCAGCTTCCGCCAGCGAGGGCGAAGTCGAACTGGCTGCCCGTCGCGGGGTGCTGCAAGGTATAGGCGTATGCATAGGTCGTGAAGGTCGACCCCGGGTTGCTGTGCGTAAGCTGCATCTGCGCCGACGAAAGGTCGGCGTCGGAGAAGAAGCCGTTCTGGGGCCCCACGAGCAGGGGTACGCGGCCGGTGCCCAAGGTCTCGACGAAGTCTTGCGGGGTCGTAGAGCCGGCGCCCACGGCGACGCGGTAAGCCTTCGTGTCGGAAAAATGGTCCGGCGAAGAGAAGTACGTCCGCAGGAAGACGTCGTACTGGCCAGGCGGTAGGTCGAGAGTATACAACCCGGCGTTAGGGGCCACGTATTTTTGGCCATTCAGCCCGGACGCCGGCGTGCCGCCAACGCCGTAAAAATTGACATGCCGGGAGCTCGCCGCGAAGGGTGAGTCGACGTCAATGATGCCGGATAGCTGGCCTTTGGTAGCGAGGTCGACCTCCCAGCCAACGTGGTTCTGCCCGCCGGACAGGTTGATGGTTTTCGTCTCGAGCGAGCGGCCAATTTGCGTGCCGTCCGCGGTAATGAACACGGCCGAGCCCTGCACGTTGACTTGGTCGTCGCCGAACATGAGGAGGTGGCCCTGCGAGCTCGGCGGCCGCGGGGCGCCGAACCACTGAAAGTTGCGCGCGTTGTAGCTCTCGCCGCCTGCCGACGCGCTCGCGTAGACGTAATAGTGCGCAATGGTGCCGCCCGCGACCGAGATCGTGTAGGTCACGGGCGCGAGCGGGCTGCTCAGGTAATTGAAGTCGACTGTCGTCGGCTCGGTATAGGGGGGGGCGCCGATGCCGACCGCGACGGCCGTCGACCGGCTGATAGTCAGGTACGACTCGGACGCGGTGGGGTTGCTGAAGTAGGCCGTGAGCTGGGGGCGGTAGTCGTGGCCCCCCTCGACCGTCAGCGAATACGGGCTGCTGGTGAACGTCTCGCTCGTCGTCAGCCCGTCGGTCGAATCCGCCTTCACGACGAAGCTGGCGACGGGGTCGCCGCCGGCGAAGGCCACCTGGCCGGTCATCTCGGCCGGGTTGAGAATGATCACCTCCGAGGCGGCGGCCAGCCCCGCCACGGTCAGGGCCGCCAGCGCCAGGCCCAACGTCAGCTTCTTGGCTCGTACCCGCATGCTCCTCACCCTCTTTCGTTCGTTCCCCCTGGTGAGGATATGCGCAGACTGCGGCCCGCCCCCACCACCAAGCAACACGTTTTGCCGAACACGCTTGCGGGCGGCACCGGCCCGGGGCCTTCACTTCGGGACTACGATCGCGCCGGCGCGCGCCGGCGCGGCCGCGAGCAGGTGCGTCGTGGCGGCGGCCGTGGCGCCGAGCAGCCGGGCGAGCCGCAGCGTTTGGCTCCAGCCCGGCGAGGTCCGCGTCGGTCGAGGTCGGAGGGGAGAAAGAAGCCCCTGCGCCGGCCCCCTGGCGCACTCGTCCGCGCCCTCAGCACGCCCCGGGCGTCGCTGCTTACAATGCGTACTTCGACCGCAAGTACGATTCGACCGCCGAGCGCTCGGAACTAGGAAGGCTACGATCGTACACCATGACCTCGGCGAGATCGCCTTGCATGAAGTAGGTGCTGTACCACGCGCCGACCTGGGCCAACGTCCACGGGCCGTTCGTCGAGAACGAGTGGTTCGAGACGAGCCCGCCGTTGCGGTACACCGAGAGCGTCGAGCCGGTGTAGGTGGCCGAGAGCACGTGGTACGCGCGGGTGTTGCCGATCGAGCTCGTCACGGCCGGCATGCCGTTGCTGGTGCCGACGAACAGGGCCTGGCTACCGTTCTCCCAGCGCAGCTGGTTGTTGGGCCAGTTACCGCCCGGGCCCAAGATCATGCTGAACGTCTCGCTCGGCATGCTGTTCTTGCCGACGACGAACACGCTGAACGTCGTCGGCTGCACGGGCGTGCTGAGGCCGAGAGACTGCGCGCCGCCGAAGCGCACGACGGGGCGCCCGTTGAGCGCGTTCGTCACGAAGGTTGGTTGTCGCGACAGGGTCGCCATCACGCCGTTGCGCCCGTTGCCGCTCTTGTCGGGCCAGGTCGACACCTTCGCGCCGTTCGCCAGGGCGAGGCCGTCCGCCGCCAGCCAGAGGCCCAGCCCCGAGGTCGGCACCGAGGGGCTGATGTTCAAGGCGAACGAGCCGCAAGAGCTCGAATAGCCGTCGACGATGATCGTGATCTTCTGCCCGGCGCTCAGCGCGAGCGAGAGCGACGACTGCAGCGTGCCGTTGGCGTCGTCGTTGCAGCCGAGCGACTGCGTTTGCCCGGCGTCGAGGGCTTGCAGCACCGTGTCGAAGCCCGAGCCCGTCGTCGTGAACGTGAAGGTGCCGGACGAGGGCGCCGTCCAGTAGTAGGCGAGGTCGCCGGCGTTGCTGCTGGCGCAGACCGGGGCGAACTCGTTGCCGCTCGAACAAGTGCTGCCCGACGCGACCACGTTGCCCATGGCCGACCCGAGGTCGGCGTCGAAGAAGATTTGCTGGCGGGCGACGTCGACGTTCTCGGGGGGCGCTTCCTTGGCGAATTCCGACCCCTCTTCGGCGCAGGCGGCGAAGCCCACCGAGGCCGCGAGCAACGTGGACACGACGGCGTAGATCGAGCGCGTGAACGGACGTAGCATGGACTCTCTCCTTCCCCCGCTCGGGGGCTGACGTTGCTCCGCGGGCAGGCGCCGGGGCCGCGCCCTTCGCGCCACCCCGGTCGGCCAGCGGCTTCGTAAATTGGTAAGGCAGCCTGGGCCAATTGAGAGCTCACCGCCGCAGCGGCGTTTTGCATATCATGTCAACGGGGCGGACCTGACCCGGGGCCCGCGCACTTCGCCTCCGAAAAACGGCTTCTTTCCTTTCCTTCCTTTCTATGCGCCGTCCGCAGTCGCCACCCACCATCCCGACGGCGTATTTCTGATTTGAGCCCGCGGGGCAACTCCCGCAGAAGATGCTCGGCGCCCGCGTCGAGCGTGCGGGGGCCGCCGGGCGGCCTCGGCGCCAAAGAGCCGCCTTGTGCCACCGGTCGAGGTAGCGTTGCACGGTGCGGCGGCTGACGTCGAAGCGCTCGGCCAGGCGGCGAATCGTGCCCTCACCGCCCTCGCACGCCTCGACGATGCGCTGGCGGAGCTCGAGGTCGTGGGCTCTCATGGCAGGAAGCGCTCGTCCCGTTCCGGATATGCGTCCGACCGTGTCTGCCCCCCCCATCGCCCAGGGCCCATTTTTATGGCCGTCGTCTTCCCGCCCGAGGTGGCCGGCATGGAAGACGACGTCGAAGCCGCGTGGCGCCGAAGCGGGCTCAGGGGCCGAGGCTGTTATAGAGCGGGCCGCCGTCGCCGCAGTCTAGGAGCCCGTAATGGCGGAGGACGCACACCGTGACCACGCCCACGCACTGGGCACCGTGCGCGTCGACGGCTCGAAAATCGATGTGGTAGACCCTGCCGTCGGGCTGCGGGTCGGTCGGCGACCAGGTGTCGCGCTCGGCGCGCACGGTGAGCGGCTCGAGCGTGGCGTCGGCGCAGGTGCCGCCCGGGCACCAAAAGGGGCTGATCGGCTCGTCTTGCCAGACCTGGATCGCGGAAATCGTGACCGGGTCGCCGTCGGGGTCGGTTACCCCGTCGATGCTGACCGGCGCCCACATCTGCCCGGTCGAGGCCAGAAGAAAGTCGGGCGAGGCGGACGGGCTCGAGCAGTCGGGGGGCCGATTCTCGACGGCGCAGGCCGAGGAGCACCCGTCGCCGTCGGCCGGGTTGCCGTCGTCGCACGCTTCGCCCGGGTCGAGCTGCCCGTTGCCGCAGCGGAGCCCCCCCTCACGCACGTGAACGGGGAACGCGCGCGTCGCGACGTTGCCGCTCGCGTCGCTCGCCGTGCACGTGACCATCGTCGTGCCGAGCGGGAAGATCGAGCCGCTCGCGGGCTCGCACGCCACCGCCCGGGGCCCGTCGACCAGATCGATGGCATAGGGCGGGTCGAAGGTGACGGGCGTGCCGTCGGGCCCGGCAGGCTCGACCGTGACCGAGGGTGGGGCGTTGCCGAAGGCGGGCCCGAGGTGGTCGACGACGGTGACGTCGAACGAGGCGAACGCCTGGTTGCCGAGCGGGTCGGTGGCCACGCAGGTGACCGTGGTCGGGCCGATCGGAAAGACGGTATTCGGCGGCGGCGAACAGTCGACGCTCACCCCGGCGAGGCCCGCGTCGGTCGAGGTCGGGGGTAGAAAGAAGACCTCGGCGCCCGCCGCGCTCGTCGCCTCGAGCGTCATGGGCTTGGGCATGCGGTCGACTTCGCCCTCGCTGACCGGTTCGTTCCCTGCTCCGCCGTCGTCGATGTCGGGGGCCGTAACATCGGATGGGTCGGGCGATGAGAAGACGCCGAGGAAGGTATTGCCGACCGTCTCCTGCTCGGGGATCGTGCTGACGAGCATACGGTCGTCGACCAACATCGAACCGGCGAAGGTGCCGTTCACCACGACCCGCCCCTGGCGGTCGAGCTGCATTCCGCTCAAAGTGCCGGCGAGGACCATCGGCACCTGCTTGGACCAGAGAGGCTCGAGTTCGGGCGAGAACGCGGCCACGAACACGTCAGGCGTCGCGTGGGTGCGAAATGGCCCGGCGCCGAAGTCGATCGTGACGCCTTGGGCGCCCCCCCGGACGCCGACGACGACGTTGCCGTCGGCGTCGAACGCGATGTCATGACCTTCGAAGCCGCCATTTCCGCAAGGCACGTTCGGGGCGGCGCACACGGGACTGGCCACTCGCGCACCAAGGGGTGAACCAGACGCAGAGTACTTGACGACGAAGAAGTCGCCGTCTTGCGCGGTGGGCGGCAACTCGAAGCCGTAGGACTGCAAATTGCCACCGAGCATGCCGGTAGCGTAAACGTTGTCGTCCGAGTCGACGGCGATGCCCCCATGCTCGCCGTGGCGCATCCACACGGTCTGACCCGAGGCCCCATTCAGCTTCCAAATCGTCCCCGTGTTCAACCCCATGGAGGAATTTGCGCTGAGCAAAACGTTGCCGCCGTGATCAACGGCGATCGTTCGCTTGCTGCTCATCGGCAATTCGTGGGGAAGTTTGAACGCCCACTGCGCGACCCCCCCGGAGGACACCTTCAGCACGCACACGCGCGGCATGGCCGTATCGGGCACGGAAATCATCACCCCGTTGCCAAAGTTCACCGTGCCGATGAAGTTGCCCACCACGACCAAGCCATTCTCGTCGTCGAACGCCAACTCCGTGGCGTACGTGCGGCCGGAAGCTTGTTCATTGACGAACAGTTTCGACCACGCGAGCTCGCCATCGCCGGTGAACTTCCCGAGCCACATATGAGGCCCGCCGCCACCGGCTGAACCGAACTCGTTCAGGGCGACCCCGATGCTGCCGTCCGACGCGACCGCGACGGAGGCGGGCGCTACCCGCCCCGCGAACCCGAACCCGAACCGCTTGCTCCACAGGAGCTGACCGTCCGGCCCGTACTTCGCCAGGACGCCGTACAGGTTACCATCGGGCCCGGTGTCGAGCGCACCCCCGCCGAGGTCAACGGTCGTCGGTGCGACGCCGGCGAGAACGATCGTGTCGTCGGGGCCGAGCGCCGAGGTTCGCACCCAAGCGTCCCCGGAGGGGTAATCTTGGCTCTCGTTCGAGCTGTCGCCCGTGAGAAACCCCGCGAAAGAGCGCGTCCAGCCGCCGGGGTGGCAGTCGCTCGGGCATGCCCCCTCCGCTCCGGCATTCGTCGCGTCCTCCTCGTCCTGCTCGCACACGAAGTTGCCGCACACCTCGATGGGGTGCTTCAGGTAGACGGTGATCACCTCGGGGTAGTGCTCGCCCTGGTTCGCCGGGTCGATGCTCGTGTAGCAATCGTGCATCGCCCCCGTCGCCTTGTCGCCGCTGACCCCGAGGCACGCCGCGCGCGGGAACTCCGGCCGCGGCTCGCAGGTACCCGGCACGTCAATGGGCCCGTCATTACCCTGGCTCGAACAGAAGCGCTTGGTCACCTGGGGTATGTTGCTCCCCGGCCCCGCGCACGCGTAAAACCGCGGCGCCATCACCGCCGTGCCGTCGGGTTGCCCCTCTTGCCGAAACAGGTTGCCGTAGAACGCCCCCTCCCGCAGCGGGTACGCGGCTCGCTCCTCCGCCGTCACCGCCAGCGCCGCCTTGATGTGCGCGGGCGCGTCGTCGGGCGCGCGCATCGACAGGTCGACCTTCACGCCGTACGCGTTGGTGCGCGCCAGCACGCACGCCGTCACCCAGCGCTGGCACGACTCGTCGCACGCACCGCCCGACTTCCCCCACCCGGGCGCCAGCCCGACGAGCCCGTGCAGCTCGAGGTTCGCGCCCCCGGGGCCGGGGTCGAGCACCGTCGACTGCTCTGGCCCCATGGCGCACTCGTACACGTACTTGAGCAGGTCGCGCGTGTTCGCGTTGGCGCGCAAGGCCTCGCGCGCAGCGGGGCTCTGCTGCCAGAGCGCGTCCTGCCAGAGCACGCCCGAGAGCAGCCCGTTCTGCATCAGGCTGTTCTGCATCAGGCTGTTCTGCATCAGGCTGTTCTGCATCAAGCTGTTCTGGAACAGCGCGTTCTGGAACAGCGCGTTGCTCGACAGGCTGTTCTGCGTCATGCCGTTCGGTGCCGTCAGCCGGCCGGCCGACGAGGCCACCTCGTCAGCCCTCGGGTCGGGGCCACAGCCGAGGTGGCCGGTCAGTACGAGCAGCGTGAGGGGCGCAAGGTGTCGGGGTCGCATAGCCCATCCTCCTGGGGGACAAACCGTC
>DASTPP010000431.1:0-2111 GCA_035762175.1 Polyangiaceae bacterium
GACGAAGAGCGTTTCCATCGCGTCACACCGCCACGTTGATGGCCTTGACCACGCCGTTCTCGTCGGCGTACTTGGCGTCGAAGCGCAGCGTCGCGACGACGCGCAAGACGCCCGCCGAGATGTCGCGCCAGGTCTCGAGCCTTATCTGCCGCCAGATGCCGACGTAGACGTTCTTCGGGTTGCACAGGAGGGCGTTGGTCTGGTTGCCCGTGCCGAGGTTCTCGGGCAAGAGCGGCACCGGCCGCACGGGCACGCCCGAGTAGAGGACGGGGGCGTCGGTCTCGAGGAACTTGTCGCCCGCCACCGTCGCGCGCTCGGCGAGCAGGTTGCGGTAGCCGAGCTCGCTGTCGACGCTGACGAGGTAGGCCATCTGGCGCCGGTCGCGCAGGTACTCGCTCGGCATCGAGCGGAGCATGTCGCGAAGGAGGTCTTTCGTGAGGGGCGCCCCGGCCGCGTCGACCAGGTGGCTCTGGGCCTGCACGAGCAGGCCGTTCATTTGCTGCAGGAACGGGTCGGTCGACGCGGTCGAGCCCTGAATCAGGACTTCCTCCATGTCGCGCGCGATGGCCTCGGCCATCATGTCGAGGATCGTCTGGCGCAGCTCGCCCCGCTCGACGTTGTCCTCGAGCACCTCGTCGGTCAGGTGCACCTCGGCCTTGAACAGCTTGGCGTCGAGTTCGACGAAGGAGAGGTCGGGCTTCGAGCGCGCTTCGGGCGCGAGCGGCACGGCTTCGGCGCCGGAACGCAGGATGCGCGAGCCGAACTTGATCTTGGGCACCTGCTTCTTCGGCGCCGCCATGGGGGTGACGGTGGCCATCTGCATCAGCACCGACTGCTTGATGAGAAGGCGCATGAACGTCTTGGCCTGCTCGGGCACGAGGTAGCCGCCGCCGGCCGTCAGGTCGGCGATGACGAGGTCGGCCTTCTCGAGCAGGTCGCGATTGGAGAGGTGGGCCATGGGGCGTCGGGCTCGCTCAGGGGTCGTGGAAGGAGACCGTGCGGTCGACGCTCGCGCGGTCGAGGGGGCGGTTGAGGTCGAGCGGCCAGCTGACCTCGGCGGGGGCGGCCGGACGCGGGGGCGCCTCGGGCGAGCGGCTCTGGGGGACGCCGGCACGCTTCTCGAGGGCCACGAGGCGCTCGCCCTGGGCGGCGACGGCGGCCGTGAGGGCCTTGAGGGCCGTGGCGACGGCGCCGAGCCCCCCGTCGCCCGCGGCCTTGTCCGCGGGCGTCGCCCCGGCATCGTCCGCGGCGCCGGCAAGGAGCGCCTGCACGTCGGCGAGCGTCGAGCGCACGGCGGTGATGACGGCGTTGACGTCGCCGGCACCCTCCGCCTCGGCGCTGCCCTCGTCCCCGGCTTCGCCTTCGTCGGACGAGGGCTCGTAGCCGGCGGCGCCCGCGAGGGCGTCGGCGGCCTCGCGAAGCTCGCCCGCGAGCGTGGGCAGGTCGGCGGCGCCCTCGCCGTCGGCGACGGTGCTGAGGAGCTCCACGGCCTCGGTCAGGCTCTCGAGGGCGCTCAGCGCGACGCCGAGGGGCCCGGCCGCTTGCTTGTCGACGCCGTCCGGGGGCGGCGCGCCTTCGGCGGGGGGCGAGCCCGCGGGCGCCGGCGCGGTCGCAGCAGGGGGCGCGGGGGGAGCGGGCGCCGGCGACGTCGCCGCGGGCGCGGCGTCCGACGTGTCCCGCTTGCGGGTCGCGCCCTCGCGGGCCTTCTGGCGGGCGGTGAGCGCGCCCTTGGTCTTCGTCATCGGGTCGTCCCTCTTCACGAGCAAAAAGCGGCGGTTGTTGGCGGCGCGGTCGACGAGCGAGACCTCCTCGACGACCATGTCGAGCAAGCGGTGGACGCGGCGGGCGGGCGTCGTCACGCGGTCCCTTCGGCGCCGTCCGGCGGAGCGGCGGGCGCGCTCGGTTCGGCAAGGGCCGCGCCGGCCCCGACCTCGGGGACCTTGCGCATATGCCGAACTCGACATATTCGGCGATATCCAGAGAGTGCGTTTATGCCGAGCGAGGAGCCTTCCCATGCGCAGAGCTGAATTCGGTGTAGGCCCCACTCGGCATAATCTCTGGGCATCCTCGCGCGACTCGTGGCGACACGGCCTGCTTCGACGAGGAACCAG
>DASTPP010000432.1:0-11453 GCA_035762175.1 Polyangiaceae bacterium
GGCACCGTCGAGGCCGTCGGCCCGGCCGTCACCCGCTTCGCGCCCGGGCAGCGCGTCTTCGGCATGCTCGACTACGTGCGCCGGCCGGGCTGCTACGCCGAGCTCGCGCTCTTCCGCGACGACGAGCTCGCCCCGGCCCCGCCCGCGCTGGGCGACGCCGCCCTCGCGTCCCTGCCGCTCGTCTCGCTCACCGCCTGGCTCGCCCTGGTCGAGGCCGGGCGGCTCGGCCGCGGCGGACGCGTGCTCGTGCACGGCGGCGCCGGCGGCATCGGCAGCGTCGCCGTGCCCATCGCCAAGGCCCGCGGCGCGCGCGAGGTCGTCGTGACCGCGAGCGCCGCCTCGGCCGCCGCCTGCCTCGCCCGCGGGGCCGACCGGGTGCTCGACCGCGCCGACCCCGCCGCCTTCCGGGCGCCCGACCTCGGGCGCTTCGACGTGATCCTCGACGCCGTCGGCGGCTACTACCCTCGCACCGTCGGCCTGCTCGCGCCCGGCGGCACCTTCGTCACCATCACCAGCCTCGCCGACGACGACGCGTACACCTTCGGCAACTTCGTCCGGCACCTCGGCCGCGTCGTCTGGACGCGCCTCGCCGGCGCCTTCGGCGGCCCCCGCGTGCGCTCGGTCGGGGTGCGCCCGAACGCCGGGCACCTGCGCGCGATCGCCGACCTGATCGAGCGCGGCGCCCTGCCGCCCCCCGCGGTCGAGGCGCTGCCGCTCAGCGCCGCCGCGGAGGCGCACCGGCGGATCGAAACCCGCCGCACGCGCGGCAAGCTCGTGCTGGTGCCCTGACGGCCCCCGCCGGCGGGACGGGGGCTTCGGCGGCCGCGCCCGCCTTCGCTCGGCTCGCGTCGCGCGTGCTCGGGTGATGAGGGGCGAGTGCCCACGAGGCCGAGCGCGCGGCCGGGGCCGGGGTTCGGCGGCCGGCCGATGAACGGGCCCGGCGGGCCCGGAGGGGCCGGCGCCCGCCTAACGAGCAGAGCAGCCGCACCGACGTCCCGATGACGCCCTCGCCCGCCACGTTCTTCTTCCACAGGCGGCCCTGGCCGGGCGAAATCCCGATTGTGACCTCCGTCGTATTATAGGGAAAGGTGAAATTCGCCCCGGCGAAGGCGCCGTCCCCGCCCACGCCGGGCCGTTGGCCGTTGACCGTGCCCGTCGCCGACGAGGTTCGGAACTGCAAGACGTACGAGCTCACGCCCGCCCGGGCGTCCACGCGATACGTGCGCGGATCGGTCGTCAGCGACGTCGACCCGGCGCTGTTGCAATTGAGCGCGATGATTGTCGTCGCGAGCGCTTCCGGCGCGGGCTCGCCGAGCGCCGCCCCCGCCTCGGTCTCGAGCGCGCCGACCGGCGTCCCCGCCCCGGCCTCGAGCGCGCCGACCGGCGTCTCCTCCCCGACCTCGGGCTCGGCGACCAGGTCAAGACGCTCGTCGGGCTCCGGCTCGGTCATGCTGGCGCAACCGGCGCCGGCGCTGACGAGGAACCCCACCGCGGCCATCGTGACGAACGTTCGTTGCAAGCGCTTCATGTCGTTCTTCCTCCGTCGGGGTCAGAAGGGGCCGCTGCAGCCGCAGCCGACGAACACCGTGCTTTGCTCATAGGCCGACTCTTCGATCGAGCCGTCGGCCGTGTAGCAATGGCGGCTGCGCTCGCGCCGCGCGAAGGTGCCTTGGCGCGAAGGGGCGCAACTGCCCGCGCCGCCGCAGTAGTGACCGGTTACCGTCCAGCCGCTCCAAGGGCCCCAGGCGCAGATCGAGAGTACGGCCGTGTCGGCCGGTTCGCCGCGAGCGACGACCTCGGTGCTCGCTTCGTCGGCGTCCGGCGAGACACCGGCGCGCGCGACCTCGGCCTCGGGCGCGGGCCCGGACGGCTCGTTCGGGGCGGCGCAGGCGGCGGCGCCCAGCGCGATCGAGAGGGCGAGAAGGGCGAAGGCGTTCGGTTTCATGTTCATGGTGGTGGCTCTCTAGGTTCGAGATTGGCGTGACGATGCCGGCGGTTCGGCCGCCCTTCGCCGGCGGGGCCGGCGGCGTGCGGGCGAGGGGCGGCGCCCCCCGGCGCGCGGCCCGAGCCCCGCCCGCAAATGGCGGCGGGCGTCGTCGGCCTCGAAGGGGCAGAGAGCGCCGCGGGTCGATGTGACGAAAAAATACTTCGGCGTCACATCGGCAGAGAAGGCCCTCTACCCCGTAGCGATGGCGGTGCCGGCCGAGGTCGGGTCGACGTCGCGGCAAACGGCGAAACCCAAACGAATAGGGGGCAAAGCGAATGAGAAACTGGTCGGTCGGGCTCTTGGCGGCGGGCGCGTGGTTGTTCGCGGGGTGCGACGGGGGGGCGATGCAGCCCGGAGGGGCCGACGACGACGGCCGCGTCGGCGCCGTCGCCGCCGAGCCGGAAGGCGACGGCGCTTCGCTGGTCGCGGGCGACGAAAAAGGCGACGTCGAGTCGAGCGTGCCTTCGATTTTCGTTTCCGAGCCGTCCCCCCGAGAGCCGATTGGTCATGTGCCGTGCGGCGAAGCGCCTGTCGGAGATTCGCCGAACCCTTGCACCAATCCGCCGCCGTTGGTGTCGTCGCCGTTGTCGCTCGAGCCTTAGGCCGCCGTCGGGCGGCTCGGGCCCTCGGGCCGAGGCCGCTCTGTGCGGGTGGCGGGCCCTCGGGGCAGCACCGGGCGTGCCCTCGGGGCCGCCGCGGGCGCCGCGCGCCGTCGCCCTTCAGGGGTCTTCGAGCAGCCAGACGTCGTGTCGTACGCGCGCACGAGGGCCTGCGCGACAATCGCGTTCGCGCCTCGGCCCTGCAGGCCCTGCTCGAGAGCGACAAGCTGCCCGCCCTGGCCGAGCTACGGGCCGCCGACGACGCCGTCAGTACGATCGAGCTCGAAGCCGTCGCCGCCCTGCGCCCCGGCCGCGTCTGGGTGCAATGAACCCCCCGCCGGGTCGAGGCCGGCGGGCGGAGCGGCGCGCCTTACGCCTCGCCGAGCAGCCCCTCTTGCTCGAGCAAGGCCTTGAGCTTCGCCTTGACCCGCTCGAAGCGCTTGCGCAGCGCCGCGGCGGCGCGAGCAGCGTCGGCCGGGGCCTCGCCCCCCTCGGCCATCACCATGGCGATTTCGGCCCAGCCGAGGCCTCGGTCGACGCGCAAGACGAGCAGGGTCTGCTCGTCGGGCTCGAGCCGCTGGCGCAAGAGGGCCGCGCGCTGCTTCACCTCGGTGCGCAGGTAGGGCAGGGTTTGTGTGCGCACCTGCTGCTCGAGCGCGGAGAGGCCGGGGTGCTCGCTGAGCGGCGCACGCCGGCGCCCGAAGGGGTCTTTGCCGTGCCGCACGAGGGCGTGGCGTGCGAGCGCGTAGGCCCAGGTGCGGAACGACGACGCCCAGCCGAAGCGCGGCAGGCCGGCCCAGAGATCTTCGCAAAACTGCGAGAAAATCTCGCCCGCCGCCAGCCGATCGCGCCGCACGGCGACCAGAAAGCCAAGCACCTCGGGCCCGTAGTGGCGCAAGGCGAGCGTCGCGACGGCGCTGTAATCGCCCGCGGCGTGAAACGTTCGTAGCGCGGCCTCGACCTCGGCCCTGTCTCTCGACCCGCCCCCGTGCTCGTGCCCTTCGACCATGTTTGGTGTACCCCCCGCCGGGCGCGCCCTCGCGCGGCCCGACCGACGTTTATACTCTATCCTGGCGCCCGCCCTACCTACCCATGAGTCGAGACGCTGAGCCTTCGAGCGAATCGCTCGAAACAGGCTTCGCCCGCATGCTGCGCGAGGTGGCGCGGGCGCCGAGCATTTCTCCCGCCGAGCTCGACGAGGGGGGCGACGGGCGCGATCTCGTCGGCCGCCGCTTCGGGCCCTTCGACATCGTGGCCTGGCTCGGCCGGGGGGGCATGGGGTGCGTCTACCGGGCCGAAGACACCCGCCTGCGGCGTCCGGTCGCCCTCAAGCTCTTGCCCCCGGCCCGCGCGCTCGACGCCGCCGCGCGCGAGCGGCTGCTGCGCGAGGCGCGCAGCGCGGCCGCCATCAACCACCCGCGGGTGGCGACGATCTACGAGGTCGGCGAGGTCGAGGGCGTCTCGTTCATCGCGATGGAATACGTCCGGGGCCAGACGCTGCGCGACTGGGCCGCGGGCCGCCCCCTGCCGCCGGCGCTCGCCCTGCGCCAGGCGCTCGCCGTCGCCGAGGGGCTCGCCGCCGCGCACGCCCGCGGCATCGTGCACCGCGATCTGAAGCCCGACAACGTCATGGTCGACGCCGACGGGGCCCCGAAGGTGCTCGACTTCGGCCTCGCCCGCCCGCTGCCGGCCGCCGACGCCGAGCCGGCCGAGGCGGGCCCGATCACGCCCCGGCCCGGGGCCCCCTTCGAGCCGCCCTTCAGCCACCCGGGCCAGATCGCCGGCACGCCCGGCTACATGGCGCCCGAGCAGGCCCGCGGCGAGCCGGTCGACGCCCGCGCCGACGTCTACGCGTTCGGGGTCCTGCTCTACGAGCTGCTCGTCGGGCAGCGGCCGCCGGCCCGGGTGGGGGGCGCGCGCGGCCTCCGGGCCGCCCTCTCGCCGCCCGCGCGTCGCCTGCTCGACCGCTGCCTCGAGCCCGACCCGTCGCGCCGCTTCGCCGACGCGCGCGGGCTGGTCGAGGCGCTCGGCCGGCTGCCCGAGCTGCGCCCCGCGGGCGGGCGCCGGGCCTGGGGCGGGGCGCTCGTGGCCGCCGCGCTGCTCGCGTCGCTCGGGCTCGCGCTCCGCCCCGCGGGCCCGTCGGGCGAGCCGTCGGCGGCGTACTTCGAGCGGTACTTGACAGCCAACCCGGCCGAAAACCCCGTCTGGTTGCTGGCGCTGTCGCCCGCGGGCGGGCGCCTGGCGTACGCCGATCAGACCGGCTTGAGCGTGCTCGAGATCGCGTCGGGCAAGCGGCGCCCCCTCGCGCTACCGGGCGCCAAGGCCTGGGCCGAGAGTCTGTCGTGGTTTCCGGGCGACGAGGCGCTGCTCGTCGAGGTGCGGTGCGAGGGCTCCGACGACGCCGAGCTCTGGCGCCTGCCCGTCGGCGCCGGCGCCCCCGCCGAGCTCGGGCGCGGGCGCTTCCGCGGCACGACTTTGTCGCCCGACGGCGCGTCCATCGCGTTCGTTGACGGCGAGGGCCTGGCCTGGCGCGGCGTCAACGACCCGGCGCGCCGCCCGCTCGTCGCGTTCGCCGCCGGCGACGAGGTGAAGGCGCTCTCGTGGTCGCCCGACGGCCGCCACGTGGCCTTCATCGTGCGGTCGGGCGCGGGCGAGTTCGAGCGCTACACGCTCGAGACGGTCGACCTCGCGACCCGCGCCCGCGCGCGCGTGCTCGACGACCGCCGGCTTGCGCTGGACCACGACATGGCGGGGCTCGCGTGGGCGCCCGACAGGCGCATCCTCTACGCCCGCGCCGAGTTGCCGCCGCGGCCCACAGGCTCGAACGTCTGGGCCCTACCGGTCGACGACGACGGGCGCGCGGACGGCCTCTCGCAGCGCCTCACGCGCTGGGCGGGCCTGGGCGGTAGCCACTTCAGCCTCGACGCGAGCGGGCGCCGCCTGGCCTACCTGCGCTACGTGACGCAGGTCGACGTCTACGTGGGGGCCCTGCGCCCCGACGGCCGCGCGCTCGAGGGCGCGCCGCGCCGGCTCACGCTCAGCGACTACAATGAGCGCGCCTCGGGCTGGGCGCCCGATGGCGGCGCCGTGCTCTTCACCTCCGACGAGCGCGGCACGCTCGCCCCGTTCTTGCAGCCGCTCGCGGGCGGCGCCAGCGGCGCCCCCCGCGACCTCGGCGTCGGTGCCGACCACAGGACGTGGCCCACGTTCACGGCCGACGGGGCGAGCCTGCTCTACTGGGAGCTCTCCGCCGCCGACGATGGCCCCGCGCCCGTGCCCCGGCTCGTGCGTGCGCGCGCCGACGGGCGCGGCCCCGCGCCGCTCTTCACGATGCAGCGGGCCACCCCCGCCTCGGCCGTGGGCAGCCCCCCGCCGCAGACGCAGCGCCTCCGCTGCGCCCGCCAGGCCCCGCGTTGCGTCGTGAGCGAGGACGAAGACAAGCACGTCACCTTCTACGAATTCGACCCCGCCGCCGACGGCCCGCTCCGGCCCTTTCTGCAACTCGACGTCGCCGACGACGTCGGCCACTACGGCTGGGCCCTCTCGCCCGACGGCCTACGCCTGGCGCTGCCCCTGCGCACGGGCCTGCACCTGCACCCCGTCGACGGCGGCCCCGAAGAGCACCACCGCTTGCGGCCCGACTGCGACCTGCGCCACGCCGACTGGAACGCCGGCGGCGACGGCCTCTTCGTCACCGCCGTGTGCCCGAGCGACGACGAGTCCTACCAGCTCTGGGCCGCGTTCGGCGACGAGCCGCCGCACCGGCTCTGGGCGAGCAGCAACGCCTTCCTCAGCGACGTCATTGCCTCGCCCGACGGGCGCCACGTCGCCTTCTCGGCCAAGCCCTACGACAACGACGTCTGGCTGCTCGAAGCCCCCTGAGCGGCGCCACGGCCGCGAGCGCGGGGCCGGCGGGCCTGCGGCGGCGCGCTCTCACCAGGCCGACGCCGGCGGAGCGTCGGGCTTCGGACCGGGGTACAGCTCTTCTTCGTGCGGCGTCGGCTCCTCGGGTACTCGTCGCGCTGTGCGCGTTGTGGACCGGGGGTGCCGGGGGGCGGGAGGCACCCGGGCCGGATGGGCGGCCCGGGCGCTTCGGGGGGCGGGCTTCAGTGGACGGAGGACGTGGCCTGGGTCGGGCCCACGCTGGGGCAGTTGCCGGCGCAGAGCGTCGCCTGCAAGAAGTCCTCGCGGAACGGCAGCTCGGTGGTGAGCACGAAGGGCGAGAGCCGGCCCGTGCCGTTCGCGCCTCCCGCGCTCAACGGCGACACGTGGTAGAAGCTGTCGATCACCGGCGCCTCCGTTGTGTGGCAGCCGTCGCAGGTCTGCTGGGCGAAGGCGTGGCGCACCTGCTCGCTGGCACCGGGCACCGTCCACGAGGAGCCCGCGTTCGACTCGCCGCCGAGCATCCAGGCGGGGACGGACGCGGTGCCGGCGAGGATCGCCTGCGCGTTGCTAGTGACGTAGCTCGCGAGCTGCTGGGAGCCGTTGAACGACGCGGCAGGGGTCTGCTTGGTGGTGGTGATCTGCAGGCGCGCCGGGCTGCCGGAGGCCAGGGTGAACTCCCGCCACTGCCAGGCGACGAAGAAGGGGCTCCCCAGGAGCTCGCTGGTGCGCAGCTGGCCGAGCGAGCTGCCGTTCACGCCGGATGGGTTCGCGCCGCGCGCGGCGTACTCGTCGGTGATCATCTGCAACCGTGCGTTGTAGTCCGCGCCGAAGGGCAGCGCGCCGAGCGCGTGGAACCGCTGCGCCCACACCTGCCGCGACGCGCTCGCGGGCAGCTTGTACTCGAAGATGACGGTCATCGCCGGAAACGATACGCTCTGCTTCAGGCCGAAGACGAAGCGGGCCTCGCCCGCGGCGCCCCCGCCGCTCCCCGAGGCGAGGTCGATCCGGTTCGCGATGGCGAGCAGCTCGAACGGGGGCTGGGCAAGGTCGATCTTGGTCGTCCCCGGGATCTTCGGCCACGAATTGATCAGCGCCCGCACGTTCGCCCGATCCTCGACGGGGTGGCCATTGACGGTTCCGGCCGCGAATCCCTGGTTGAGCCAGCTCGCGACGAAGTCCGACGGGTCCGCGCCCGGGGTCACCATCTGCTCCATGAGCCAGCGGAAGCTCCAGTGGCCGTTCGACGCGCTGGAGGAGCGCACCGGGTCGTTCACCACCGAGGGGTCGACGATCATCAGTTCCTTGAACCGGGCGACCGGCTCCTCTGTGGTCCGGGCGCAGAACACGCCCGGCCCGATGGGGTCGCAGGCGGATCCGATGTCCCCCCCGAGCACGGTGTCCTCGTACAGCGTGATGGGCGAGCTCGGGGTATCGCCGCTCCGGACGGTGACCCGGTTCAGCGCGATGACCGGCGACGAAGAGGTGATCTCGGCCCACCCAACCGAGCGCCCGTTGGCCGGGTCCGAGTCCGGCAGCGAGAGCCACCGGGGCTCGTCGCCCGACCGCCACACGCCTCGCGCGGGGACCCGCGTGGTGAAGAAGGTCCGGTCGCCGGAGCCGTCCACCTTGTGAATCCGGACGGTGATGGTCGCCGGGGAGTTGCCCGGGTTGGTGACGACGAGGTCGGTCCACTGCGTATGGGGCGTGGGTGCGGGCGTCACCGGCCATTTCTTCAGGTAGAACGTCGCGAAGCTCTGGCTGGCCGTGGCCTGCGCGAGGGGCTCGTCGTCGAACAGCTTGATGGGCGAGCTGCCCGCGGCCCCGTCGCGAACTATCACCCGGTTCGTCCCGAACACCGGCTGGCTCGAGGTGATCTCGGCCCAGCCGACGGACGTGCCGACGTTCCAGCTCGGGTCGCCGAAGGCGTTCCATGAGCCCATCGCCGAGATCGTTCTCGTGAACGAGGCGGGGGGGTCCGTGGGGCTGCCGTCGACCTTTCGCACGGTGACCGTGATGGTCGTGGGCGTCGAGTTGGGGTTGACGACTACGGGGTGCGACCACTGGGTGAGGTTCCCGCCCGCCGACGAGCCCTTGAGAAAGAGGGGCGCGCGCAGGGTCTGGGCGAGCGAGGTCTGAAAGCCGGCTTCGTCGAGGAGGAAAAGCGGCGCGTTGTTCGTGACGCCGCTGCGCATGGCGACCCGGCTAGACGCGACGACCGGCACATCCGAGAGTAGCTCGATCCAGCCGAGCGCGCCGCCGATGTTGGCGTCGGTGGGCGGGATGTTCCCCCACTCCGGCTTGTCGTCGGAAGACCAGAAGCCCTTCGGGGGCACGGTGAAGGTTCGGGTCGCGTGCACCCCGCCCCCGGCGAACTTGTGCACCCGCACCGTGACGTTCGCCGGCTTTGGGGTGGGATTATTGACGGTGATGTCCGCCCACTGAGTGACGTCGGTCATCCCCGTCGGCCACTTCCGCAGGAAGTAGGTCGAGAAGAGCCGCTGCACCGGCGACCTGAGGAACGGCGCGTCATTGAAGAGCGACACCGGTGAGCCGTACGTGTTGCCGGTCCGCACGGTCAGCCGGTTGGTCGCCACCACCGGCACGTCGGAGGTGAGCTCGACCCAGCCGGTGGACCGATGGTTCACCGTATCGGTCTCGGCCACGCCGTCGAGCCACTCCGGCCGACCGTGCGAGTTGTACCAACCGCGCGCGGGGATCGTCGCGGTGATCACCCCGAGCGGGGGCTGGGCCCCGTCATGGCGGTTGACGGTGAGCGTGACCGTCGCCGGGGTGGGGTTCGGGTTATTGATGACGACGTCGGACCACTGCGTCTTGTTGTCGGTCGTGAGGACGTTCTTGAGGTAGTAGCTGGCGAACTGGTGCGTGGGGGAGGTGACGGCCTGCTGGGCGCCGTCGACCGGCCCGTCGGTGGTGACCACGTCGCCGCCGACGCAGCCCATCGCCAGGGCGATCGCCGCGCACACGCCCGCCATCCGGGTGATCCTGTGGAACATGAGAACCTCGGTGAATTGTTGGTGGTTGCTTGCTCTTATCGATTCTCTTGGGAATGCGTAGCGGCCCGCCCCGGGGCGCTCGGTGAAATCTTGGCGCGGAGCCCTTCCCCCCGATCTTCGGGATCCCGCGGGCCCACCGACTCGTTGTGGAGCACCGCCATGTTTCGCGTGAGGGACCCGGCCACCCCGGTGGAGCCATAGACAGCGAGGGGCTCATATTCGCTGCCGAACTCCGTCTGAGCCCTGCCGTCGCCGCAGTAGTCCGAGCGCACCATCCGGGGGCAGGCCCGGGGGAGAACGCGCACCTCGTGCGGCCGACCCGCTGCTGGTTCTGCCCAGGGCTGGTATCCTCAGCGATAGCACTTGCCCACGGCGGCACCGAGCCACGCGAAGGTGACCGCCGTGGGCACCTCGTGGAAGTCTCCCCGGCGGGCTCAGGCCCCGGCCAGCACGACGGACCACGGCTTCTCGTGCTCACCGTCGGGCCTGCGCAGAGGGAACCACGCCGACGTCTCCGGACCTTGGATCTCCACCCGGTACAGGGGCGCCGCGCCGCCCCCCTCACACGCCGCGACGAGCCACTTGCCCGCCACCCAAAGCCCCAGAACCTAGGTCTTCATTCGTACCCCCCTTCGTCGCATTGTGCTCACGCTTCGAGTTCCGCTCGGCCGGCCGAACTTACCCGACACACTCGGGTAGAGAAGCGACGCGTCGGGTGTGACGTCGAAATCGACCGGCCCGCCCGCGCGCCCGCCGGCGCCGAGGCGCGGGCGCCGGCGGGCGCGCCCCGCGCCCCCGGCGGCCCGCCCGGATGACCCGAAGCGGCCCGGCGTCGGTCGAAGTCCGCGAGCCGAAGCCGGGCGCTACGCCGCCCCCCGGCCCTCGACCGCCCGCCGTACCGCCCTCGGCGCGCGCTGCCATCACTGACAGCGGTCGTCGGTCAAGGCCGAGCACCAGGTGCAGAAGCCGCACACGCAGCCCGCGCACGAAACGCTGCACGCGTCGATGTTCGCCTGCTGCAACGAGGCCAAACATTCGGACCGGATCCGGCTCGCGGCGATGCCGCAGACGCCGCTCGGCGTGCCGGGCCCGGCGTTGCCCCACTGGCCGCAACTGGCCGCCTCGCGCGCCACGCGGGCGAGCTCGAGCGCCCTCTCGGACGCCCTGAAACCGGGCAAAAAAGGCTGCGCGCCCGGCACGATTCGAACGTGCGACCTGCGGATTCGAAGTCCGATGCTCTATCCGACTGAGCTACGGGCGCCCACGCTGCTTGGAACGCCCGGACATTGGACGATCTCGGCCCCGCTGTCCAGCCCCACGGCCCCGGGCGATTGCCGCGTCGCTCGCCGCTGCGGGCCCAGCGCCGTACGGCGCTCCCAGCGCCTCGCACGGCCGCTGCCGCGCTCGGTCCGCATTCGCCAGACCGAGCTTGGCGCCGCCTTCGCGGCCACCCGCCGATGGCGACGACGCGCAGAAGAGCCTGGGTCGGCGCGATCGCGGACACCTCACGCCCTTTGCGCGAGGCGGTGGCCTCCTGCCGACCGCATCGATCGCGCCGACCCAGGCCCTTCACGGCGCCCGACTCGTCGCCAGGTGGATTGCGTCTCGCTGCCCTCTGCCCGCAGCTCGACCGGCGAACCGGCCCCCCCGCTCGGGCCCCCCAAAGCAGGCGCAACCCACCTGGCGACGATCTGTGCTGCACCGGTCGGAAGGGCCCCCCCAGGCCCCTCCGACCAGCCCCCCCCTGCTGCTGACCGAGAGGCCCCCCGGCCCCTCGGTCACCCCCCTCGCCATTCGATCGAAGCGACCCCCGACGGCTTCGGTCGCCCCCCTGAACAACGCAGCCGAAAAGCCCCCGGACCTTTCGACCGCCCCCACGACGCGTTCGAAAGGCCCCCCGCACCTTTCGAACGCCCCCACCTCAGCTCGGTCGAAGGGCCCCCCCGGACCCTTCGACCGCCCCCACCT
>DASTPP010000433.1:0-6418 GCA_035762175.1 Polyangiaceae bacterium
CGGACCAGGAATCGGGCCGGGCGCGGCGGGCGGCCCCCGAGTGAACTCGGGGGCAGCGGACGCCCGCTCGTGCCGCGCGGCGTCGGGTCGATTCGGACCGCAAAGCCCGCCCCCTCGCCGGGGGCCGGGCTCCCGCGGGCGTCGGCTTCCGGGCGAGCGAGCGAAGCGGCTCGCTCCGCGGGAGCCCTGCCTCCGGCAGGGCTTTGCGGGCCGCTTCCGCGCGCGTTCGCTGCCCCCGAGTTCACTCGGGGGCCGCCCGCCGCGCCCGGCCCGATTCCTGGCCGCATCAAACACGGTTGGTATTAGCCCCGTTCGCGCGCTGCGGGCGCGTTGACGCTTCGCGGGCCGCGGCGGGGTCGCCTCACCCCGCGTCCGTCGGCTCTTCGCCGCCCTCGCCCGGCTCGCCCTCGCCGGCCGGGGCGCCCTTGCCCTTGCGCGCGGGGGCCTTGGTCTGCCAGGTCGCGAGGGGCTTGAGCAGCCGCTCGGCGAGCGCCTGCTCGGCCGAGCCCTCGCCGCCACTGCTGGCGTGGGTCGTGACGTGCAGCACGTACGCCCGCAGCGACGCGACGAAGTTGTCGAGCGGCTCGCGCACCTTGATCTGGGCCTTCCCCTCGGCCTTGAGGTCGGTCATGCGCAAGGCCGCCCCGTACGCCCGGAACGCCTCGTCGATCGCCTCGACGAAGGGCCCCGCGCCGAGCGCCTCGACGTGCTCGGCGTAGTCGGGCTGTCTGAGCCGATCGAGGCGCCGGCGCGACTCGGCCCACTCGATCTTGTAAGGCAGCCTGAGAAAGCGCAGCCCCCCGGGGAAGACCCCCTCGACGAGCTGCCGCGCCCGCTCGACCCGGGCCACCGCCTCGCCGCGGGTCGAGAGGCGCGCCCAGCCTTGCAAGTAGCTGTAAAAGGCGCCCCAGTTGGTGTCGACCACGAGGTCGGCCTCGGCCGCGGCGCCCGCGTCGATGTCTTGCACCTCGTGCATGAAGGTGCGCGACTCGCCGAGCGTCACGTGCGCGGCCCCGAGGCGCTCGTAGACGGGGGCGACGAGCGGAGGCAGCCCCGGCTCGAGGCGCGCGACGGCGATCAATTGCTGGCCGAGGGCGAAGGCGCCGGCCGACGAGAGGGTGGGGAGCGAAACGAAATCGAGGGCAGAGAACGAACGGGTCATGACATTTGCCTTTGGGTTAAGAGGTGGTCGGTCTGGCCGCCCCGCGACGCGCGAAAGCGACCTCTTGTCTTCCCTTCGGCCTGCCCCCGGCCCAGTTGCTAACCCGGTGCGTTTTTTTTCTCCGGCCCTCCGCGGTGGGCGGGGCACCCCCCAAATTCTCGAAGTTTTTGCGTCCCGGGACGCCCCGAAACGACCCGCGTGTCGCCTCCTCCCCTCCCCGGACCGCCCGAAGCGACCCGCGGGTCGCCCTTTTGCGTCCCCAGAACGTCCGAAGGCGACCCGCGTGTCGGCTTCGCGCCTGCCGGGACGGGGGGGTGGCGACATGCGGGTCGTTTTTGTCCGTCCGGCAACCGGTCGGAGCGACCCGCAAGTCGCCTTCTTGCGTCCCGGGACCGGTCGGAGCGACCCGCAAGTCGCCTTCTTGCGTCCCGAGACCGGTCGGGGCGACCCGCGGGTCGCCTCCTTGCATCCCGGGACCGGTCGGGGCGACCCGCGGGTCGCTTCCTTGCATCCCGGGACCGGTCGGGGCGACCCGCGTGGCGCGTTCGTTAGTCTCGGGGCCGGTCAAAGCGACCTGCGTGCCATGTTAGTTAATTTCATGGGCACTCAGGGCGACCCGCATGTTATATTTGTTATTTTTGACACCCATCGGGGTGACCTGCGCGCCCAACGCGGTCACCCCGCCCTCCTTCGACGTAGCCTCGGGGCCGACTGTCTATGCTCCGGCAGAGCATCTGGGCGTCGCCGGACGATGCGGTGCAACGCGCGCTGGAGCGAGCTCGAGGTGGAGCGTCAGGCGCTCGAGCAGACACGGCGCTGGCCGACTGCACGCGGCGGTGCCGCCCTTGCCGACGGCGGCGGGCGTCTGCCAAGGTAGCGGCGCATGGGCTTCGCCGACCTGAAGAACGACTTCGTCTTCCGGCGCATTTTTGCCCGCCGCCCCGACCTCTTGCGCGCCTTGCTCAACGACCTGCTCGAGCGCCGGGGCGAGCGCGCCATCGAGCACATCGACTACCTGCCGAGCGAGCAGTTGCCGCTGGTGGCGGGGGCCAAGCTCTCGATCTTGGACGTTCGCTGCCGCGACAAGGCGGGCACCACCTTCGTCGTCGAGATGCAGCTTTTGCACGTCGCCGGCTTCGGCAACCGCGTGGTCTACAACGCCTGCAAGGCCTACGTCGACCAGTTGCGCGAGGGCGAGCCCTACACCACGCTCGCCGACGTCGTGGCCATCTCGATCTGCGACTTTGCGCTCTGGCCCGACGCCGCGCAAGACGCCGCCGGCCAGCCGCGGGTGCCGATGCTCAGCCGGTGGAACATGACCGAGCGGGCGTCGGGCGCGTCGGGCCTTCTGCAGGTGCAGTACGCCTTCCTCGAGCTGCCCAAGCTCGGCGCCTCGCCGCCGCCGCCCGAAGCCGGGGCGGGCTGGTGGGCGTGGCTGTTCGTGCACGCGCCCGAGCTCAAAGAGGTGCCGGCCGAGCTGCCCGAGGGGCCGTACCGCGAGGCGCTTCAGCTGGCGAACGAGGCGACGTTCACGACGGCCGAGCAGGAGGCGTACCGGCGGGCGCGTGACGAGATTCAGCAGGCGCGCGAGTACGGCGAGGCGCAGCGCGCCGAGGGCAAAGAAGAGGGCCGGCGCGAGGGCAAAGAAGAGGGGCTGCGCGAGGGCGAGGCGCGCGGCAAGGCCGAGGGGCTTCGGGCGGCAGTGCTCGACCTGTGCGAGGCGTTCGACATCGTGCCGACCGAAGCGCAGCGCGCCGCGCTCGGGGCGATGGGCGTGGGCGAGCTCGAGGCGCTCCGGGCGGCGCTCAAAACGACGAGGCGCTGGCCGGGCTGAGACTGCCCCTCAGCCGGGCGACGCGGGGGCGCCCCAGCCGCCCGCGACCGCGTTCGGGCGAGCCGTATTGGACGGCTGCCGCCCCCGGTTGACGACAGAAAAAGCGACGCCGCCCCGACCCGGGTTCGAAATGAGCGCCCCGGGGGTCGAGCGCCCCGCACGCTCTGCTTCGCCGTGTGCCCTCGCGCTTCTCCGTGCGTCGCTCATGGGCATCGTCTTGCGAGCGATGCGTCGAGGTGATGTCACGAGCGCCATGTCTCTCGCCTCGGCGCGGCGGCGCGTGGCCGAAGGAAAAGCTCGCCGCCTCGCTTCGCCGCGCTCGAGCGCTCCGCGTGCTCTGCTACGCTCGGCGCTCGGCGCTCGGCGCTCGGCGCTCGGCGCTCGGCGCTCGGCGCTCGGCGCTCGGCGCTCGGCGCTCGGCGCTCGGCGCTGGACACTCGACACTCGACACGTGGGGGTATCGCACGATGAAGACCACGCTCGACCACTTGCCCGAGGCGAAGCGCGAGAAGCTCGCCGCGCTCGTGGCGCTCTTCCGCGAGGCGTTGCCGAAAGGGCTCTTGGTTCTGTTCGGCAGCCACGCCCGCGGCGACTGGGTCGACGACGACGTGACGGGCTATAAGAGCGACTTCGACCTGCTCGCCGTGGTGCGCGACCCCAAGCAGGCCGACGACCACGGGCTCGTTCGCGGGCTCGAGGCGCGCCTGCGCGAGGCGGCGGCGCCCAGCCCCGTCACGCTCATCGCGCACGACATCAAGTTCGTCAACCGCGAGGTGCGCATGGGGCAGTACTTCTTCTGCGACGTGGTCAACGAAGGGGTGTTGCTCTACGCGGGCGAGAAGCTCGACTTCGCCACGCCCAAGGCGCTCAACGACCGCGAGCGCCTCGGCGTCGGCGAGTACAACTTCGGCTACTGGTTCGCGAGCGCGAGCGAGTTCTGGCGGGGCTCGCGCTACTACGCCGGCCGCGCGCAGCTCAACCACGCCGCCTTTCTGCTGCACCAGGCGGCCGAGCGCTATTTTCACGCCGCCAGCCTCGTCTTCAGCGGCTACAAAGAACGTAGCCACGACTTGAACGCCTTGGGCCAGAAGGCCGCCGAGCAGCACCCCCTGCTCGTCGACGCCCTGCCCAAGACCGCGCCCGACGACGAGCACCTGTTCTCCTTGCTCCGCAAAGCGTACATCGAGTCGCGATACTCGAAGTCGTACCGCATCACGCCCGGCGAGCTCTCGACCTTGCAGGGGCGGGTGCTCGAGCTCGCCCGCCGCGTGCGCGAAGCCTGCCTCGAGAAGCTCGCCTCGTTCTGCGGCCCCGACGCCGTCAGCCCCGCGCTGCCCGTGCCGCCGGCCTTCGACGAGCCCTTGCCCGCCCACCTGCCGCCGCCGCCCGGCGACCTGGCCGACGTCGCGCGCTGGGCCGCGACCGTCGCCGAGCTGGCCGAGGCGCGGGCGCGCGAGGGCGAGCTGCGGGGCAAGCAAGAGGGCCTGCGCGAGGGCGAGCTGCGGGGGCGCGAGGCGGGGCTGCGCGAGGGCAAAGAAGAGGGCCTGCGCGAGGGCGAGGCGCGCGGAAGGGCGGAAGGGCTGCGCCAGGGCGAGGCGCGGGGCGAGGCGAAGGGCAAGGCGGCGGCGCTGCTGACGGTGCTCGCGGCGCGCGGGCTCGCGGTCGACGACGCGACGCGCGGGCGCATCGAGGCGTGCGCCGACCCCGCCCGCCTCGACCGCTGGCTCGCCCGCGCGCTGACGGCCGCCTCGGCGCGCGAGGCCGTCGACGACGGGCCGCCCTGAGACCTGCGCGGGCCGCCGTGCTACGATCGGGCGCATGACGCAGCCGCGCTGGCCCCATGACGAAGGCCCCTTGCCGACGCGCATCGACGAGCTGCGCGAGGGCGACCGCTACGAGCTGAGCGAGGGCCGGGCCGTCTACTGCGCCCCGGCCCAGTTCAAGCACGGCGGCCCGCACGTCGTCAGCGCCCTGCCGCTGGCGAGCGACCCGTCGGTGACCGAGATCGGCGCCGACGTCGGGCACGTTCTCGGCGACCGCACGCTGCGCGCGCCCGACCTGTCGGTGGGCGAGATGGGCGCGGGCGATGGCGGGTGGGCGACCAAGGCGCCGCCGCTGGCGATCGAGCTCGCGTCGCAGGGCCAAGACGAGGCCGACCTGCAGCTGAAGATCAAGCAACTGCTCGCGGCCGGCACGCGCTTCGTCTGGGTGGTGCGGCTGCTCGGGCCGCGGCGGGTCGAGGTCTACGAGAGGGGCCGAGCGGTGAAGACGAAGCTGCCGGGCGAGCGGCTCGAGGCGCCGGGCATCTTGAAGAACCCGCCGCTCGTCGAGGCGCTCTACGACCCCGACGCCTCGTTCGAGCACACGCTGCAGAACCTGCTCGAGCGCAAGGGCTACGCAGGCCTCGACGCGGTGCGCGCCGAGGCGGCGCGCGAGGGCAGAGAACAGGGGCGGCGTGAGGGCGAGGCGCGGGGCGAGGCGCGGGGCAAAGAACAAGGGCTGCGCGAGGGCGAGGCGAAGGGCAAGGCGGCGGCGCTGCTGACGGTGCTCGCGGCGCGCGGGCTCGCGGTCGACGACGCGACGCGCGGGCGCATCGAGGCGTGCGCCGACGCGGCCCGCCTCGACCGCTGGCTCGCCCGCGCGCTGACGGCCGCCTCGGCGCGCGAGGCCGTCGACGAGCCACCGACCGAAGACGCCCCGACGGCCCGCGCCAGGCCCGAGCCCTGACGCCGCCGCGCTGGCCTGAGGGCAAGGGCCCCCCGCCGACACGTGTCGAACAGGTGCGGAAGCGCCCCCGACTGAAGTCGGGGGCAGCTTTCGCCCGCGGAAACGGCCGTTCAAGCCCTGCCGGAGGCAGGGCTCCCGCGTCGCGAGGCGCTTCGCGCGCTCGCCCAGAAGCCGAAGCCCTTGGGAGCCCGGCCCCCGTCGAGGGGGCCTAAGGATTGGTCACTTTTTTCCCTTGCCCGGCGGTCGGCTAGGCTGCGGGGTGGACGCCGCCGCCTTCGCCCCCTTCGACCCCGACGCCCTGTTCGCCGACGCGCCCTACAGCCGCCCGATCCGCCGGCGCCTCGGCGCCGTCGTGCGGGCGCTCGCCGCCCGCCCCGACGCCTCCTTCCCCCGCGCGCTCGGCCCCGCCGGCTATCGCGCCGCCACGCGCCTGTGGCACAACCCGCGCGTGCTCGAGCGCCTGCCCTTCGACGAGGTCTTCGAAGCCGCCGCCGCCCGCCTGCCCGCCGGCGAGGACGTGGTCGTCGCCCACGACACGACCGACTTCGTCTTCGCCGCGCTCGCCGAGCGCGAAGGGCTCGAGCCGATGCCGGGCGGCACGGCGCGCTTCCGCGGCCACCTGAGCCTGGCGGTGGGCGCGGGGCCGGTGCGCGCGGCCTTCGGGCCGCTCGCCTTCGAGCCCATCGCGCGCGGCC
>DASTPP010000434.1:0-28695 GCA_035762175.1 Polyangiaceae bacterium
CCCCCGTCGTCATCGTCGTTGTCGTTGTCGTCGTCATTGCTGCCGCCGCCGCTACCCTGGGCGGAATCGGACTTCGGGCCGTCGTCGCCCGTGCAAGCGGCGAAGCTCGCCGCCGCGACGCCGGTGACCCAACCAAGTGCCCAAAGCTTTGTTCGAATCGAAGCCACGGTGCCTCCCGAGGGTTGGCGCGGCAGGGGCCCCGCGTGCGGCGGACGCACCGGCCTGAGCCCCCGAGGCTAGCGCCAACGAAAGGGTGGAGAAAGCAAAATCCGACCCTGGCTCAGCCGTCGAAGACGACGCGCACGAGGGCGAACCGATCGTTCTCGCGCCGGCCCGTCAGCACCTCGAAGCGCGGCGGGTCGTCGAGCTCGCGGCGCAGCTCGTCGACGCGGCCGTGGGCGGTCGTGAAAAAGAAGGTGCGCAGGCCCGCGCCCCGCGCCGCGCGCAGCCACGCCCCGAGCGGCGGGCCCCCCGACGTGAAGACCGGCAGGCGGTTGCCGGTATAGAAGTTTTCGCCCTTCCAGTTCATCTGATACGCGACCAGCGGCTCGCCGGGCCCCCGCCGCGTCCGATAGTACGCTGCCACGGTCTCGCGCTGGCCGAAGTGCGGCGCGGCGCGCGGCGCGTAGACGTCGAGCGTCCAGGCGGAGCAGCCGACCGCGCTCGCGCCCACGAGGGCGAGCCCCGCGCGGCGCCGCCCCGCCGCCGCGACCAGGCAGCCCGCCGCCGCGAGCGCCGCGAAGGCCGCGAGCGCCGCGCCGCCCCCGACCCCGGCCGGCCAGGGCCGGTCGTAGTCGTAGGTGATGAGGTGCAAAAGGCGCGCGGGCCCCGGCACGTCCGCGGCCGAGGGGCGCGCGGCGAGGTCGCGCCCGACGAGCGCCGCGATCGCGGCGCCGCCGAGCGCCCAGGCCCCGAACGACGCCCGCTCGTAGCGCCCGCGCGGCGCGCCGGCGCCCGCGCCGCCGGCCGTCCAGGCGCGCGCCAGCGCGGGGCCGAGCAGGGCGGCGGCGGCCGGCACCGCCGGAAAGATGTAGTGGTGGTACTTGGTCAGCATCGCCGTGAAGAGCGCGAAGGCGCCGGCGAGCCAGGCGAGCGCGAGGGCGCGCGCCCCCCGGCCGCCGGGGCCGGACGCGCGCGCGGCGCCGAAGAGCGCCGCCGGCGCGATCGCCGTCCACGGAAAGAGCGCGTAGCCGAGCTGCCAGACGTAATACCGGAAGCTCACGTCCTCGCCCTCGTTCGTGTCGTGCACGTGCACGAGCGCGCGCTTCCACATGTCGTGGAAGAAGAGCCGGTCGACGAAGGGCGCGCCGTGGCGCGCGTAGGCGGCGAGGAACCACGGCAGCGCCACGGCGCCGAAGGCGAGCGCGAGGGCGCGCGGCCCCGCGCCCGCGAGCGCCCGCAGGCGGCCCGTCGCCGCCGCGTACCCGGCTACGCAGGCGAGCGGCAGCGCGAGCCCGGCCGGGCCCTTGGCCAGCGTCGCCAGCGCCGCGCAGCCCGCGGCCGCGAGAAAGCAGAGCGCCCGCACCCGCCGCTCGCGCGCCGCCTCGCGCGCGAGCGCCGCCGCGAGCAGGAGCCAGAGCGCCCCCTGCAGCCCGGGCGCGAGCCACGCGATCGCCGGCGCGGCCTCGCGGCAGGGCGCGTTGCCCGGCAGGCCGCAGTTGCCGGCCGAGCCGGCGAAGAAGCGGTCGGCCGTGAGCGCGAGCGGCAAGGGCGCGCCCGCGCCGGGCCCGATCGCCACGTGGCGCGAGAGCAGGTAGAGCGCCTGCGGCAGCGCGAGCAGCGAGAGCGCGCCCGCGAGCGCGTGCCGCGCCCCGAGGCGCAGCGGCCCGAAGGGGGTCGCCACCTCGCGCGCCGGCGCGAGCTCGCCCTCGCCCGCGTGCGCCCCCCGGAGCGCGAAGGCCGCCGACGCGCTCAGGCACGCGACGAAGGGCAGGTCGGTCATCGTCTGGCGCGAGAGCAGCGCCCACTGCGGCGCCGTCACCAGCACGAGCGCGCTGAAGGCGCCGGCGAGCGGCCCCGCCGCCGCCCGCACGCCCCGGTAGAGCGCGTACGCGGCCGCCGCCGCGAGCAGCGCGACCGGCGCGCGCAGCGCCCACTCGGGCCAGGGCAGGAGCCCGAGCGCGTTCGGCGCGAGGATCTTGTCGGGCCGGGCGTCGACCCCGAGCGCCACCATCGAGAGCGCCTGCAGCCAGAAGATGAGCGCCGGCTTCGACCAGAAGAAGCCCTCCTGCGCCCACCAGAACGAGATCCAGTCGTCGCGCGCGACGACCTCGCGCGCCACCTCGCCGTAGTGCGTCTCCCAGGGGTCGAAGAGCGAGTGCGCCCCCGCGCTCGGCAGCGAGAGCCAGATCGCGGCCGCGAGCACCCAGAAGCCGTGCCGCCGGTAGAAGGGCGGCGGCCGCGCCGGGGCGCCCGGGGCGGGGGCGAAGGCGCGGCCGACGCGCCCCGCGGCCGCGAGCGCGCCCGTCGCGAGCGCCGGCAAGAGAAGCGCCGCGACCGCGTTCGGCACGAGCCCCGCCGCCGCGCCCGCGAGCGCCAGCACGAACGCGGCCGCGAGCAGCCCGAGCGCCGCGAGCGGCCGCGCGAGCGCCCGGAGCTCGGCGCGCGCCGCGACGAGCTCGTCGGGCTCGTCGAAGGCCCCGAAGGCGCCCTGCAGGCCCGCCGCCGCGATCGCGAGGGCGGCGAGGCCCGCCCAGACGCCCGGCGCCCCCGTCCGGCCCCGGTCGGCCATCAGCCCGAAGGCGACGAGCGCCCCGCCCAGCCCGACGAGGGCGGCCCGCGCCCGCCCCCCCCGCCGCCCGGGCGGCGCCGGCGCGGAGTCGCCCGGGGCCGCCCCGCTCAAGAGCGCAGGGTCGCGCCGAAGCGCGCCCGCACCGCCTCGTTCACCGCCCGGTGCCGCTCGTCGACCTCGGCGTCGGTCAGCGTGCGGCCCTCGGGCCGCCCCGCGGCCGCCGCCGGGTCGCGGTAGACGACGTGGAAGGTGAGCGAGTGGTGCCCCTCGGGCACGCCCGGGCCGCGGAACAGGTCGAAGATCTCGACGCCCGCGCAGAGCTCGCCCGCCGCCTCGCGCACCGCCGCCTCGACCTCGCCGGCCGGCACCCCGTCGCGCACGTACACGGAGACGTCGCGCGTCACCGGCGGCAGCCGCGGCACCGGCCGCGCGCTCGGCACCCGCTCGCCCAGCTCGCCGAGCGCGCCGAGATCGAGCTCGACCACCGCGAGCGCGCCGCCGAGCTCGAGCGCGTCGACGACCGAGGGGTGCAAGAGCCCGAACGAGCCCACCGCGCGCCCCCCGACCAGCACGCGCCCCGCCGCCCGCGGGTGCAGCCGCGAGGGCCGCTCGGCCGCCGCGTACGCCTCGGCGCGCGCCTCGTGCCCGCTCACCCGCTCGACCAGCTCGAGCGCGACGGCCTTCGCGTCGTAGACGTCGTGCTCGACCGCCTTCTCGAGGTACGAGGCCCGCGGCCCGGCCAGCGCCGCCGCGAAGCCGCGCTCTTCGGTGGGCAGCGGCGAGCCCGCCCGGGGCGGCAGAAAGCGCGTGCCGACGCAGAAGAGGCGCGCCGAGCGCTCGCCGCGCCGCCGCGCCCGCCCCACCGCCTCGAGCAGCCCGGGCAGGAGCGACGTCCGCATCACGCTGCGCTCTTCTTGCAGGGGCTTCGAGAGCACCACCGAAGGCGCGGGCGCCCCGAGCGCCTCGAGCTCGCGCCGCGAGACGAAGCCGTACGTGAGCGCCTCGCTCAGCCCGAGCTCGAGCGCCCGCTGCCGCACCTTCGCCTCGAGCTTGCCCTCGGCGCGGGGGGGCTGCGGCCAGATCGGCGGCAACACGCCCGGGATGGCGTCGAGGCCGCGCACCCTCGCCACCTCTTCGATCAGGTCTTCTTCGCGCCCGAGGTCGGCGCGCCACGAGGGCGGCGTGACGCGCGCTTCGGCCTCCCCCGCCGCCTCGACGCGGCAGCCGAGGCGCTCGAGCACGTCCCGCGCCTCGGCCCAGGGCACGCTCACGCCGAGCAGCGCGTCGAGCCGCCCCGAGCGCAGCCGGATCGCCGGCCGCGCCGGCTCGGGCGCGCTCACCGCCGCGACCCCCCCCTCGAGCCGGCCGCCCGCGAGCTCGGCGAGCAGCGCCACCCCGTGCTCGAGCGCGAGCGGCGCCGTCGTCCGGTCGACCCCGCGCTCGAAGCGGTGGCTCCCCTCGGTGTGCAGCCCGTGCCGGCGCGTCGTGCGCCGCACCCCGCGCGGCTCGAAGTTCGCGCACTCGAGCGCGACGCGCGTCGTATCCGGGCGGATCTCGCTCGACTCGCCGCCCATCACCCCCGCGAGCCCGACGGGCCCCGCGCCGTCGGCGATGACGAGATCGTCGGCGTCGAGCGCCCGCTCGGCGCTGTCGAGCGTCGTCAGCCGCTCGCCCGCGCGCGCCCGGCGCGCCTCGAGCCGCCCGCCCCGCAGCCGCGCGAGGTCGTAGGCGTGCGAGGGCTGGCCGTAGAGCAGCGTGAGCAGGTTGGTGACGTCGACCACGTTGTTGATGGGGCGCACCCCGAGCCGCGCGAGGCGCGCGCGCAGCCAGAGCGGCGAGGGCCCGACGCGCACGCCGTCGACGACGGCGGCGCCGAGGTAGAGGCAGCGCTCGGGCGACTCGACCGCGACCTCGATCGGCGCGCGGCCCGCCGCCGCGGGGCGCTCGAACGCGGGCGGCCTGACCTCGAGCCCGTAGAGCGCCGCGAGCTCGCGCGCGAGGCCCAGGTGCCCGAGCGCGTCGGCCCGGTTCGGCGTCACGCCGATGTCGAACACCTCGTCCACGAGGTCGGGCGCCCAGGCCGCGAGCTTCTCGCCCGCGCGCGCCGCGCCCGCCGGCAAGACGAGAATGCCGTCGGCCTCGTCGCCGACGCCGAGCTCGGACTCGCTGCACAGCATGCCCTCGCTCACCACGCCGCCGATCGCGCGCGAGCCGACGGTCAGGCCCTTGGCCGGCAGGTGCGTGCCCAGCGGGGCGAGCGCCACCAGGCCGCCGGGCCCGGGCACGTTCGGCGCGCCGCAGACCACCGTCTGCGACGCAGCCTCACCCCCCGGCCCGACCCGCACCAGGCGCAGGCCGCTGCGCGACGGGTGCGGCTCGACGCCTTGCACCTCGGCCACCACGATCGGCCCGAGCTCTCGCCCGTAGGGCGTGATCGCCTCGACCTCGAGGCCCGCCATCGTGAGCCGGTCGGCGGCGTCTTTCGCCGAGACGTCGAGCGCCGGAAGGAGCGAACGGAGCCAGTTCCAAGATGCCCTCATGGCGCCTGGCGTACCACAAGGGGGGCCGGGCGCGGGGGCGACAAAAGCGACACTTTCATACCGCTCGGGCCGTGTCGCTTCGAAAAAGGCTCTCGACAGGGTCGAAAAGCCGGGGTAACAGCGCTTCCTCAGTCAGCCGGGATTCAAGCTGTTACGCCCGTATGGAGGGTTTTGTGATGCGAGTCAAAGGTTTGGTCTTTTTTGCCCTGACCCTGGCAACGCTCGGCCTTGTCGGCTGTGGCGGCGACCCCGAGCCCCAAGCGCCCCCGCCCCCGCCGGCCGACCCGGCCCCGCCGCCCGCGGCCGAGCCGCCGGCCGCCCCGCCGCCCGCGGCCGAGGCGCCCCCCGCGCCGCCGCCGCCGCCGAAGAAGGCTGCCAAGGAGGTCGTGCTCGTCGAGGGCGCGACGTACATGTTCTCGCTCAGCGACTCGGCCGAAGCCAAGAAGGCGACCGAAGACGAGTGCGCGAAGAAGAACAAGGACGAGAAGAAGAAGGAAGACTGCGTCCAGAAGGCGATGGGCGCGGCGGCCGGCGAAGGCATTCGCTTCGAGAAGAACAAGGACGGCAAGTGGACCTGGGTCGCCTTCGGCAAAGACAAGGGTGACAAAGAGGTCGTCTACAACAAGGTCGCGTTCAACGTCGCCGCCGGCGACGATCCGAACAAGCTGACCGTCACCCCCGAGGGCAAAGACGAGGGCAAGAAGGCCCTCAAGCCCCTGCCCAAGGAGATGACCTTCGAGGTGCCCGACGAGTCGACCGTCGTGATGAACGACGCCAAGCGCGGCAAGCTGGTCTTCAAGAAGAAGTGACCGCGGGCACGCGCCAAGGGGCCGGCGGTGCTTCCCGGCGACCGCCGCCCCGGAACGTGCTCAGGTTGCCCCCTTAGGCCAACCTTCCCGCAGGCCCCCTCGCGAAGCTGAAGGGCTCGAGCCCTAGGCCTCGCGAGGGGTCTTTTTGTTTTCGCCATCCGACGGCGCGAACGGCGCGTCGCCGCGGCCCCGGGCCGCCCCGAACGCCGCCCCCATGATTGAGCGCGCCCGGCCGAGGCGTCCGCACGCGTAAAAACCGCGCGCGCAGCGCACGCGCCTCGGCGAACAACGAAGCGCGCGGCCCGGCCCCGGGCCCGCCCGGAACGCACGTCCCTTGCCCCGCGCGCCCCCTTCTTTGCTAGGTTCGGCGGCCAGGAGAGCTACGCCATGGCCCGCGCCGCCCTGTCCACGAACGCCCGCCGCCCGGGCCGAGCCGCCCTCGCGGCCGCGCTCGTCGCGCTCGCCGCGCCCGTCGCCCTGGGCCCCGGCCGGGCCCTCGCCGCGCCGCCCCGGCCCGCCGCCGCCACCCAGGGCTCGCCGCGCCCCGGCGCCGTCCGCGCCACGCACGTCGTCGCCGAAGGCCAGACGCTCGGCCACGTCGCCCTGCGCTACGGCGTCACCGTCGACGAACTGCAAAGGGCCAACGGCCTCGGCCCCAACCAGGTGCTGCGCGCCGGCGCCCGCCTCGCCATCCCCTATCGTGGCGCCGCCGCGGCCCCGCCGCCCGCCGCCGCCAAGGGCCCCGGCGTCGTGCCCGTGTCGCTCGCGCCCGCCTCGCGCTTTACCGCGCCCGCGCCCGGCGGCGCGCCGCGCGGCTCGGTCCGCATCGCCCTCGGCGCCGAGACCTGGCAGGGCCGCGTGCGCGCCGGCAAGGGTAAGCTCTCGCCCCAGGCCGTCGAGGGCTTTTCGCGCATCTTGCGGTTCGGCCCCAGCAACCGAAGGGTCAGCATCAACCCCCGCCTCATCGAGGCGGTCTCGGCGGTGAGCGACCACTTCGGCGGGCGCACCATCCGCGTCGTCAGCGGCTACCGCCCGCCCTCGCCCCGCCAGCACACGCCCCACTCGCGCCACAACGTCGGCGCCGCCCTCGACTTCGTCGTCGAGGGCGTGCCCAACGAGGTCGTGCGCGACTTCTGCCGCACTCTGCCCAACGTCGGCGTCGGCTACTACCCCAACAGTAGCTTCGTCCACCTCGACGCGCGCAACGTCTCGGCCTTCTGGGTCGACTTCTCGGGCCCGGGCGAGCGGCCGCGCTACGCCGGTCCCGACGGCCAAGACCCCGACTCGCACCACGAAGAAGGCCTCGGCCTCGATCTGCCCTTCGGCCGCTCGCTGCTCTTAAACCAGGCGGCCGCTGCGCCTCGCGCGCGGGGGGGCGGCGAAACGCCCAGACGGGCGAGTCGGGAAATGCCGCGCTGCGCCTCGCGCGCGGGGGGGCGGCCCATCGCGGATGCGGGCGCGCGGCCGAGCCACCCGGTGCGCCTTGCACGCGCGGCGGGCGCCCGGTGGTCGCGGCCGGAGGCGAGCTCCGAAGGCCCGCAGGGCGCGCACAACGCACCCGCCGCCTTCTAAGGCTCCGGCCGGCCTCCTCGCAAAGGGCCGCCTTCGCGTCGAAGGTAGGGCGCCGGGCGCTAGCCCGAGCGCGGCCGCGGACGTTGAGCGCCGCGTGAGCGCAGGCTCGGCCCGGTGGGCGAGCTATCGTGCTAGCCGATAATTGCGCCTTCCTTGTAGAACCCATGCCCACCCATATAAGCGGCGCGGTGCTGAACACATCTTCGAGCGCTTGCCGGGGTGGTTGCGCTTGCCAGAAAGCGGGAACCCCAGAGGTTGAGCCTAGAGCGCCGGTCGGATAACGCGAAAGCCCGGCCAATTCGGGGCTGTAGGCTTCTGTCGCAGGGGGCGATTTTTTTTCGGGTTTTGGGGCTAGTGTTAGGCTTCATCCGACCGGCGTTCTAGAGGGTGGGGTTGGGCTGCCGGAAGGTAGGCACAACGACCCTGGCAGGCACTCAAGATGGAGCCCGTCTGGGTCTTTTATGACCTAGGCTGGTGCCAACTAAGACGAGGGGAGGTCACAAATGACCTCACCAAACATAAGCCCCAGGGGGCGTGGAGACGGAAAACGGTCCAAAGGGGGGGTACTTGGTGACCCAGGGGCCTTTTGAAGAGCCCTATCAACAAGAAAAAGTCGATTAAAAACGGCAACTTATACGGCTGGCCCGGGCCTCGCATTAGGGGGGAATGAAACCGCCCGAGCCCCTGACTGACCATGAGCGCCGCCCCCTTCATCGTGCCTGCCGCCCTCGCGAACGCCCCGCCCGCCCCCTCGCTCGCGGAGGCGCCCGCGCCGACCGACGAGGCGACCTCGCGCGAGGCGATCGAAGCGTACCTGCCGCTGGTGCGGCAGATGGTGCGGCGCTTTCTGCGCAAGCTGCCCTCGAACGTCTGCCGCGACGATCTGATGGCCGCGGGCGTGTTCGGGCTGATGGACGCGCTGCGCAAGAACGGCGGCCACCAGGGCCCGGCGTTCGAGTGGTACGCGCGCATCCGCATCCGGGGCGCGATCGTGGACGAGCTTCGGCAACAAGATTGGCTCCCGCGCCGGGCGCGGTGGGCCGTTTCGAGTGGCGTGGACAAGGGTCAGGGAGGAGTGGCGACGGCCGTGGTCAGTCTGGAGGATATGGCGGTGGGCGAGCAATCGACGGCGTTGGTCGACGAGGAGACGGCGAACCCGGCCGAGCAGGCCGAGGCGAACGACGCGCGCAAGCGTCTCGAGCGGGCGGTGTCGATGCTGCCCGACCGCGAGCGTCTCATCGTCTCGATGCACTATTTCGAAGGGGTCCGGTTCAAGGAGATCGGCGCGCTGCTCGGCGTGAGCGAGCCCCGGATCTCGCAGCTGCACGCGCGGGCGATGGAGAAGCTGCGCGCCTGCCTGCAGGAGGAGGAGGTGTCGGCCCGGGGGGCGCTGTGCGCGGTCAAGTCCTGAGCCCGTAGCCCCCGCCGCGCCGGGCCGATCGGTCCACGGGGCGTGCCGCTCGGATGCGCGCCCCGCGCGCCGTTCCATCCGCGGCCGGCCGCCCGGCTTCGGCCCGCCGCCTGCCCCGCGCGGCGGCCCGCGCGCGCCGCGCCCCCGGTTGCGCCGGCGGCGGCCGGATCGTAGCGTGGGCCGATGACGACGCAGGGCGCTCCGACGACGGGTGCCGGGGCGCTCCGCGCGCGCCGGCAGAGGCTGGGCGAGGCGCTGGGCGGCGCGCCCGTCCTGCTGGCGGCGGGGCTGCCGCGCTCGCGCAACTACCGCGCGTGGACGTACCCCTTCCGGGCGAACAGCCACTTTCTCTACTTCGTCGGCCGCTCGCTGCCGGGCGCCTTTCTCTATCTTGAAAGCGGGCGCGCCGAGCTCTTCGTGCCGCCCGCCGGCGACGACCACGCGCTCTGGCACGGCCCGACGCCGTCCGGCGACGAGCTCAAGGCCGCGACGGGGGTCGACGCGGTGCGCCCCTTGACCGAGCTCGAACCGGCCCCGGGGCTGCGCCGCGCGCGGACGGCGGCGCCGCAAGAAGAGGCGACGGCGGCGCGCCTGGGCGAGCTGCTCGGGCGGCCGGTGCGGGCGCACGGGGGCGAGCCGATCGACCCGGCGTCGGCCGACCTCGCGCTCGCCGACGCGCTGATTCGCGAGCGGCTCCGGCACGACGAGGCGGCCCTCGCGCAGCTGCGGGCGGCCGCGGCGGCGACGGCGGACGCGCACGCGGCCGGCCGCGAGGCGTCGCGTCCCGGCGTGCGCGAGGCCGAGGTGCGCGCCCACATGGAGCTCGCGATGGCCCGCCATGGCATGGCGCCCGCCTACTCGCCCATCGTCACGGTGCACGGCGAGGTGCTGCACCACGAGGCGTACGACGGCGTGCTCGCGCGGGGCGATCTCTTGCTCGCCGACGTCGGGGCCGAGACGCCCGAGGGCTGGGCGAGCGACGTGACGCGCACCTGGCCGGTGGGCGGGCCCATGAGCGCGACGCAGAAGGGGGTCTACGACGTGGTGCTCGGCGCGCAGCGCGAGGCCATCGCGCGGGTGCGCCCGGGCGCGCGCTACCGCGACGTGCACCGGGCGGCGCGAAAGCTCCTGACCGCCGGCCTCGTCGAGCTCGGCCTGCTGCGGGGCGACCCCGAAGAGCTCGACGCGCGCGGCGCCGGCGAGCTCTTCTTTCCGCACGGCGTCGGGCACCTCATCGGCCTCGACGTGCACGATCTCGAAGACCTCGGCGACCGCGCCGGCTACGCCCCCGGCCGCGCCCGCTCGGGCCGCTTCGGCGAGTGCTACCTGCGCCTCGACCGCGACCTCGAGCCGGGCATGGCCGTCACGATCGAGCCGGGCATCTACTTCGTGCCCGCCCTGCTCGAGGGGCCGCGGGCCGAGCCCTTCCGCGACGCGCTCGACCGGGCCGCCTTGGCCCGCTTCGCCGACGTGCGCGGCATTCGCATCGAGGACGACGTGCTCGTGACGGCCGCGGGGCCCGAGGTGCTGACCGAGGCCATCCCCAAGTGAGGGCGTAGGCCCCGGCGCTTTGGCCGCCGCGAGCCGAAGGGGGCGAGGCCGCCGGGGCCCCGCTCGGCCGCGGCTTCGGCCCCGCCCGGGCGGGCACGCCACGCCTGCCTCGAGCGCGCCCTTGACAGCGCCGCCGCCCTTCGTTAGAACGCAGCCCGACCCTAGGCGCGTAGCTCAGTGGTAGAGCACTACCTTGACACGGTAGGGGTCGTTGGTTCAATCCCAATCGCGCCTACTGCTTTTCGCCATCGAATCTCGATCGAAAAAGGGTTTGCCATCTCGGGTGGCAAACCTTTTTTTTTCGCCCGCCCCGCGGGCGCGAGCCACGCTTGAGGGGCGATGAAGACGTCGAGGCCCCTGCCGACGCCCGGCGGCGAGCCCCCCCGGCCTGCCTGGGGCGGGCCCCCGGCCGCCCGCCCCGACGAGGCGCGCGACGGGCCCCCCTCCGCCCGCCCCGACGAGGCGCGCGACGAGCCCTCCGCCGCTCGCCCCGAGGGCGCCCACCCCGGGCCGCTCGCCGCCCTCGCCGGGCGCCGCGACGAGTTTCTCGACTTCTTGCGGCGCCGCACGCGCTCGGGCGCCGACCCCGAAGATCTGCTGCAGCAGGCCCTCTTGCTCGCCACGCAGAAGGCCGGCCAGCTGCGCGAGCCGGGCCTCGTCGTGCCCTGGTTTTACGCCATCTTGCGGCGAACTCTGGCCGACCACCACGCGCGCTGGGCCCTGCGGCAGGGCAAGCTGCCGCTGCTCGAGGCCGAGTGGGGCGAGGGCTCGCCCGCCGAGGCCGCCACCTGCGCCTGCAGCCTGGGGCTCATCGAGAGCCTGCCGCCGCAATACGCCGAGATCTTGCGCCGGGTCGACCTCGGCGACGAAGACGTGGCCGAGGTCGCCGCCTCGCTCGGCGCGACCGCCAACAACCTCACCGTGCGCCTGCACCGCGCCCGCAAGGCCCTGCGAGAGCGCCTGCGCGCCTTCTGCGGCACGACCTCGGTCAGCAGCTGCCTCGACTGCGCCTGCGAGGGCGGCGCCCGCGCGCCCGGTCGAGATTCGTTCGAAGGGGTGTAATCGGGCGCGCGCTCGGCCCGTCTCCCCGGTCGAAAGGGCGAACGACCGACGATGGACGCGAACGGAAACCGAGGGGCCGCCCGGGCGGCCTTCGAGCAGAGCCTCGAGCGGGGCCGAGTCTTGTTTCGTGGGGGCGACCTCGAGGGCGCCTGGGCCGCCTTCGAGCGGGCCCACGTGCTCGGGCAGCCCGAGGCCTGGCCCCACGTTCTGAGCCACCTTTGGATGCTCCGCTGCGGCCTCCGCCAGCGCGATCTCGTCGAGGTGCTCGGCCAGCTCGGCCGGGTGCCCCTCGCGGCCCCGGCGTCGTGGCTGGGTCGCTACCCGCGCGGCAACACGGGGCGGGCCCGGGTCGGGCTCTTTCGGCCAATGGCGGCGCCCCCTGAGGTCGGGGCGCCCGCCGGGCGAGACGCCCCGCCCGGGGCGGTGCAAGGCGGAGGTCCGGCGTGAGAACGGTCTTTCTGGCGGTCGTTTCGGCAATGTTCGTCGGCCACGTCGCGGGCTGCGCGGGGGCCCCGCCGCCCGCGCCCGGCGCGCCCTCGTCGCCGCACGGCACCCTGAGCGAGATGTCGCGCGTCGAGGGCGAGATCGTGCTCTGCGAGCACAAGGTGCCCGCGAAGGTCTGCACCCGCCACCACCCCGAGCTCGTCTCGCAGTTCAAGCGCGCGGGCGACTGGTGCAAGCCCCACGGCGTGCCCGAGTCGCAGTGCCTCACCTGCCACCCCGACCTCACCTTCGAGCCCCTGCCCAAGCTCGGCCCGGGCGCCGACGTCGCCTGGCTCGCGAAGGCCGGCGAGGACGTGCCCGACCTCGACGCGCACGCGGTCAAGGGCAAGGCCACGGTTTTCGAGTTTTACGCCGACTGGTGCGCGGTCTGCCGCAAGGTCGACGGCCACGTCTACAAGCGGCTCGCCGGCGGCGACGCGAAGCTCGCCTACCGCAAGCTGAACGTCGTCGCCTGGGAGAGCCCGCTCGCCGAGCACTACGTGCGCGACGTGCCGTCGTTGCCCTTTCTGGTCGTCTACGGCGCCGACGGCAAGAAGCTCGCCGAGCTGCACGGCGGCGATCTCGGCGCCCTCGACCGGGCGATCGACCAGGCCGAGCGCCGATGAGGGGCGCGCTCGCGGGGCTGCTCGCGGGCCTCGCCGCCCTCGCGGCCGGGCGCGCCGCCGAGGCCTGCGCCGGCTGCAGCAACCCGAACCTGCCCGTGGTGAGGGCCGAGAGCGCGGCGCTCGCCCCGGGCGAGGCGTCGGCGGCCTTGCACCTGACCGCGACCACGATGCGGGTCGTGCACGACGAGGCCTGCCCCGACATCGGGCCCGTCTGCGCCGAGCGCGCCGAGCCCCCGCAGCGGCACGACCAGCGCTTTTACGTCGCCGAGCTCCGGCCCGTCGTCGCCCTCGGCGTCGCGCCCGGGTTCGCCGTCGAGCTGCAGGCGCCCGTCCGGCTCGTGACGACCACGATCGTGTTCCGCCGGCTCGACGGCACGCCCTTCGAGCCCGACTACCAGAACATCCACCACCGCGACGAGACGCTCGCCGGCGTCGCCGACCCCTGGCTGCTCGCCCGGGCGACGCGGGGCCTCGGCCGCCTCGCCGTCACGAGCCGCGCGGGCCTCGGCCTGCCCCTCGGCCGCACCGAAGAGGACCCCTTCGCGCGGGGGCGGGCGGGGCTGCGGCACCAGCACATTCAGTTCGGCACCGGCACCTTCTACCCCGTGCTCGCGCTCGACGCGTCGCTCGCGCTCGCGCCCTTCCGCCTCTCGGGCTACGGGCAGGCGCTCTTGTTTCTCTACGAGAACGGGCACGGCTACCGCGCCGGCAACCGCTACATGGGCGGCCTGTCGGGCGACGCCGAGGTCGCCAAGAACCTGCGCCTCGGCGCCGGCGCCGACCTCTTGCACGAGCGGCCCGAGCGCTGGGGCGGCGTCGTCCAGCAAGACGGCAACGTCGGCCGGACCGACCTGCTCGTCGGCGGCACCGCGAGCTACGCCTTCGGGGCGGTGACGGCGTCCGTCGCCGTGAAGGTGCCCGTCTACCAGCACTTCCTCGCGTCGCACGACCACGGCGGCGACCCCGGCCAGCTCACCTACCCGGCCATCGTCAACCTCGCCCTGCAGGCCCGCTTCGGCGGCCCCCCGCGCGAGCCGGCCCCGGCCGCGCCCGCCCGCTGAGCCGTCGCGGGGCCCCGGCCGGGCGTCGGGCCTCAGCCGAAGTGGTACGCCGAGAGGCGCAGGCCCCCGTACGTGCCGTTGTAGGCGAGCGCGCCGCGATCGCGGCCGGCCGCGCCGGCCGCGACCATCAGCGGCAAGAGGTGCTCTTCGCGCGGGTGCGCCTGCCGGGCCGAGGGCGCCTTCGACCAGGCGGCGAGGCGCCGGTCGCGCTCTTCGGGCTCGGCCGTCGCGGCCTCGCGCAGCCAGGCGTCGAAGGCCTCGGACACGGGCCGCGCGCGCGGATCGCGCAAGGCGCGCAGGTCGTGGAAGGTCATGCCGCTGCCGACGAGGAACACCCCCTCGTCGCGCAGCGGCTCGAGCGCGCGGCCCATCGCGAGGTGGGCCGCGGGGTCGAGGTCGGCCCGCAGCGAGAGCTGCAGCGTCGGCACGTCGGCCTCGGGGTAGGCGAGCTTGAGCGGCACGAAGGTGCCGTGGTCGAAGCCGCGCTGCGGGTCTTCGGCCGTCTCGAAGCCGGCGGCGGCGAGCAGCGAGCGCGCGCGCGGCGCGAGCCAGGGCGCGCCCGGCGCCGGCCACGTGATGGCGTACGACGCGGGCGGGAAGCCGTAATAGTCGTAGAGCATCGGCGGGCGCTCGGCCGTCATC
Organism: Polyangiaceae bacterium; assembly: GCA_035762175.1. Classification (GTDB taxonomy): domain Bacteria; phylum Myxococcota_A; class Polyangia; order Polyangiales; family Polyangiaceae; genus DASTPP01. Next base: position 14,489 of record DASTPP010000434.1, read on the forward strand.
AGGGTCGGCACCCGCGCCTCCCAGTGGGCCGAGACGACGAGCAGGGCCTTCGGGGGCGCCTTGGGCAGGCCGGCGAGCGAGCGCAGGTAGGCCGCGAGCTGGTCGCGCTCGGGCTTCTCGCCGAGCCCGACCTCGACGAAGGGCCAGGGCCCCCCGCCGTGCGGAATGAAGGCGACGGGCATTCGGCCGCTCGGAGGTCGGTTCGTCACGGTCAGGTCTCCCTCGGCGGCCCTGCGCCGCCTCGCGCTACGATGCGCCCCCCGGGCCCGCGAGGGTAGGTGGCTTCGGCGCTCTACTCTGTTGCCCGAAAAGCAACAATCACTCCGCGCGCCGGCGGGCCCCGCGCCGCGCGGGCCCGCCGGCCGGGGTTTCGGCCCCGCCCGGCGTGCATCGGGGGCCGAACGGGGGTATAGCGGGGGCAAAATCGATGAGCGAAACGCAGCAGACGACGGCGAAGAAGACGGCGAGAGAGCGGCTCGAAGAGCGGGGCAAGGTGCCGCGCGACGTGGTGGCGGTGAGGGTGGGCGGGCGCGTGCTCGACCTGCACACGCCCTTCGACGCGGGGGCCGAGTTCGAGCCCGTGCGCGCCCAAGACCCCGCGGGGCTCGAGGTCATCCGGCACTCGACCGCGCACGTGATGGCGGACGCCGTGCAGCGGCTCTTTCCGGGCACGCAGGTGACGATCGGCCCCGCGATCGAAGACGGCTTTTATTACGACTTCGACCGGCCCGACGGCCCCTTCACCGACGACGACCTCCGGCGCATCGAGGCCAAGATGGCCGAGATCGTCAAGGCCGACGCGCCCTTCCGGCGCCGGGTCGTCGCGCGCGCCGAGGCGGTCGAGCGCTTCCGAAAGCTCGGCGAGCACTACAAGGTCGAGATCATCGAGTCGCGCCCCCCGGGCGAAGAGCTGACGTTCTACGAGCACGGCGCCCCCGGGTCCGAGTGGGTCGACTTCTGCGCCGGCCCGCACGTGCCGAGCACGGGCCTCTTGCGCGCGGTCAAGCTGACGAGCGTGGCGGGCGCGTACTGGCGCGGCGACGAGCGCAACAAGATGCTCCAGCGCATCTACGGCACCGCGTTCGCGACGCCCGACGCGCTCAAAGAGCACCTCGACCTGCTCGAGGAGGCGAAGAAGCGCGACCACCGCAAGCTCGGCAAGGAGCTCGGGCTCTTCCTGTTCGACGAGCAGGCGCCGGCGATGCCCTTCCTCTTGCCGCGGGGCGCGCGCGTCATGAACCGCCTCGTCGACTTCGTGCGCTCGGTCTACGACCGCGAGGGCTACGACGAGGTCGTCACGCCGCAGATCTTCGACAAGCGGCTCTTCGAGACGAGCGGCCACCTCGCGAACTACCGCGACAACATGTACTTCGCCTTCACCGAGGACGACCTCGACGGCCTCGCCGACGCGCTCGCGGCCGCCCCGGCCGAGGCGAACGAGCGGCGCGAGTTCGTGCGCGCGCGCGTGCGCGAGCTCGGGCGCTGGGCGCAGAAGCCGATGAACTGCCCCTCGCACTGCGTCATCTTCGGCCAGCGGCGGCGCAGCTACCGCGAGCTGCCCCTGCGGCTCGCCGACTTCGGGCGCCTGCACCGCTACGAGCGGGGGGGCGCCGTGCACGGGCTGGCGCGCGTGCGCAGCTTCTCCCAAGACGACGCCCACATCTTCTGCTCGCCCGAGTCGCTCGAGGCCGAGATGGCGGGCTTTTTGCGCATGCTCTACGCCCTCTACCGGGCCTTTTCGTTCGAGAAGATCGACGTCAAGCTGGCGACCCGGCCCGAGCCCCGGCTCGGCACCGACGCGATGTGGGACGAGGCCGAGGGCGCGCTCGAGCGGGCGCTGCGCGCGGCCGACCTGCCCTTCGAGTACTCGCCGGGCGAGGGGGCGTTCTACGGCCCGAAGCTCGAGTTTCACGTGCGCGACGCGCTCAAGCGCAGCTGGCAGCTCGGCACGCTGCAGGTCGACTACGCCCTGCCCGAGCGCTTCGGGCTCGAGTACGTCGGCGAAGACGGGCGCGGGCACCGGCCGATCATGCTGCACCGCGCCGCCTACGGGTCGCTCGAGCGCTTCCTCGCGCTCTACATCGAGCACGTGGGCGGGGCCTTCCCCGCCTGGCTGGCGCCCGAGCAGGTGGCGGTGCTGACGGTGAGCGAGAAGCAAGACGACTACGCCCGCGAGGTGGGCGCGGCCCTGCGGGCGCGGGGGCTGCGCGTCGTCGAAGACCTGTCGAGCGACAAGCTCGGGGCCAAGATCCGCAACGCGCGGCTGATGCGCCTGCCCTTCCTCGCCGTGGTCGGCGCGAAAGAGGCCGAGGGCCGCGCGGTCAGCCCGCGCTCGCAGCAGAGGGGCGAGCTCGGCTCGATGCCCCTCGAGGCCTTCGTCGAGCTGGTGGCCCACGAGGCCCGGATGCCCGGCGCCTGAGCGCCCCCCTCGGCCCGGCCCCGGCCCGGGGCCCGGGCCGACCCGGGGGCCTACAGCGGCGGGCGAGGGGCGCCTTCCTACGCCGTCCGGGGCGGGCCGCGGGGGCGGCCGCGGGGCGCATTTCTCCCCCCGCGGCGCGTTGCTTTCGCCGACGGGCTCTGCTCCCATGGAGCCCTGGGGCGCGGGTTCGACCCGGCGAAAGGCGCCGCCGCCCGGCCCCGTCACGCTCTGAACCCGGCGAAGGAGGCACTGGAGAATACATGGCGACGGGACGACCCCGCTTCGACCCCCGGCAACAGCAACAGCGCGGCCCCGCCGTCCGCGTCAACCAGCGCATCCGCGTGCCCGAAGTGCGCGTCATCGACGCCGACGGCTCGATGCTCGGCATCATGCCCACGCACGAGGCGCTCCAGGCCGCGCAGCGCAAGGGGCTCGACCTGGTCGAGGTCAACCCGAAGGCCGTCCCGCCGGTCTGCAAGATCCTCGACTTCGGCAAGTTCAAGTACGAGACGGCCAAGCAGGCGCGCGACGCCAAGCGCAAGCAGACCGTCGTCGACATCAAAGAGATCAAGCTGCGGCCGAAGACCGACGACCACGACCTCGACTTCAAGTCGCGCGCGGCGCGCCGCTTCATGGAGGCGGGCAACAAGGTCAAGTTCACGGTGCGCTTCCGCGGCCGCGAGATCACGCACCCCGAGATGGCCCAGCAGCAGCTCGACTGGCTGATGGGGCAGCTCGACGACGTCGGCAACGTCGAGGTGCGCCCCCAGATGGACGGCCGCACGATGACCCTGCTGATGGCGCCCAAGCCCCAGGTCATGCAGCGCGTCGCGCAGCTCAAGGTGCAGCGCGAGAAAGAGCGCCAGCTCGCGCTCAAAGAGGGCCGCACCCCGGCGCCCGAGCCCGAGCCCGAGCCCGATCTCGTCGACGACGACGACGATGACGACGACGACGACGACGACGACGACGAGGCCGAGCCGAGCGGCAAGGCCGGCGCCGCCCCGGCCAACGCGGCGCGCCCCGCGCGGGCCGAGGGCCGGGCCTGAGCTCCCGCCCGGGGCCGCCCCGGCCGCCCCCGGCACCCGCCGGGGGCGCGGCCAGGGCGCCGACGGGCGACGATTCTTGACCTGTACCGCCGGTACGCTACCTTCGGCGTGCCCAATGGCGCTGGCGAAGCTCACCCGCCTACGCGTAATGCGGCTCGCGTTCGCCGCCGTGGCGCTCTTTTTCCTGGTGAGCAACGTCCGCTCGCTCGCGGCTCAGCCCTTCGCGGCCCCGGCGCGCGCGGTTCCGCTGCTCAAGGCCGCGTGGGGCCCGGCCTCGGGCGCCGAGCGGGCGGCCGAGCGCGCGGCGCAGCGCGCCTGGGTCCGCCGCGGCCCCGGGCGCTCGCTCGCCATGGCGCGAAGCCTGGCCGCTGTCGTCAATCGCGCGAACGCCGAGACCGCCTCGGCCGCGTCCGAGTGGGCCTTCGACGAGGGCGACGACGAGGGGCGGGTCAGCGGGGGCGCCGGCGACGAGCTGGTCGACGTCTTCTGGCTCGACCGACGGCCCGAAGCGCCTCCGCCCCCGCCGGCGCTCGCCCCCTGGGGCCGCCCCGAGGCGCCGGGCGCGCCGCGCGAGCCCTTCTGCCCGCCGATCCAGCGGCCTCCCATCGGCTGAGCCCCTCGCCACGAGGGTGGCCGGGGGGGGCAGCCCGTGGGATGGGCAATGTCGGAAGGCGGGCCTCGAGGCGAGGGGGCTCGTCGCGCCGCCTCGCGCGGCGCCGGGTCTCGCCGGGTGACTGGAGGGCGACGGTGGTGTTTCGATCCGCATGCTTGTGGGCATTGGCGGTGTTGGTATTGGGCACGTCGGCGTCGGCGCAGACGGGCGGCGGGGCGGGGCCGGCGACCGGGCCGTCCACGCCCGCGCAGCCGGCGCCCGCGCGGCCCGGCCCGGGGCAGGGCTCGCCCCCGACCCGGCCGAGCCCCGAGCTGCCGACGCGCCCCGGGGGCGCGGGCGCCGGCGCCGGCGCCCCCGGCGGGCCCCCCCTCGCGCCGCCCGTGGCCCCGCCCCCTTCGGCCTCGCCCGTCGGCCCGCTGCGCTCGCTGCCGCGCGAGGGCGAGACGACCGAGGTCGTCCGCGGCGCGGGCGAGGTGTCGTCGCTGCCCACGCTCGCCCGCGTCATCGCCCTCGCCAAAGAGCGCGCCCCCGGCGTCGTCTCGGCCAAGGCCGACCTGAACGTCGGCCGCTCGAGCTACGCCGGCGCCCGCCTCTCGCCGCTGACCAACCCGTACCTTGAGGTCTTCGTCGACCGCGGCAACATGAACGCCACGAAAGACGTCGCGGTGCAGGCCAACCTCTGGCTGCCGGTCGAGCTCTCGGGCCAGCGCGGCCGCCGCATCGACGAGGCCGACGCCCTCGTCGCCTGGAAGAGCCAGAGCGTCGAGGCCGCGCGCGCGGCGTCCGTCGGCGAGGCGGTGCGGCTCTACGGCGACGTGCTCGTCAACGCCGAGCGCGTCCGGTCGTTCGAGTCGGTGCTCACGACCGCGCGCGCCGAGGCCGAGCTCTACGAGGCGCGCCTGCGCGCCGGCGACGCCACCCAGCAGGACGCGAAGCTCGCCGTGGTCGAGGTCGTGCGCAACTCGGTCGCGCTCGCCGAGAGCCGCGCCGACTACGCCCGCTCGTCGGCCGAGCTCGCCCGCGCGCTCGGGCAAGAGGGCTTCGGGCCGCCCGACGGCGGCGCCGTCGACCCGCCGCCGATGCCCGAGGCCGACCCGGGCGCGTGGGTCGACCGCTCGATCAAGCGCTCGCCCTACCTGCTCGCGTACGAGAAAGAGGCCACGTACTACGCCCGCGCGAAGGAGCGCCAGGCCATCGAGTCGCACGTGCCGGTCAACGTCATCGTGACGGCGGGGCGGGGCGACCTCGGCGAGACGCGGCTCGGCGGCGGCCTCTCCTGGACGTTCCCCGTCCTGCGCACCAACCAGGGCGAGCAGGCCCGCGCCGAGGCCGAGCGCGCCCGGGCGCTCGCCGAGCGCGACGTGCGCAAGCGGTCGCTGGTCGCGCTCCTGCGCGGGCTCTACGACGAGCGGCTGACGGTGCGCACGGCCATCGACGAGGTGGCGCGCACGGGCGAGCCGGCGGCCCAGGAGGCCCTCGACGCCGCCATCCAGACGCAGCGGGCGGGCAAGGGCGAGTTCTTGCGGGTGCTCACCGCCCGGCGCGACCTCGCGCTCTTGCGCTCGCGGCGCCTCGAGCTGGCGCGGCGCGAGTGGTCGATCGTCGGCGACATCGTTACCTTGACGGGAGAGCTTCCATGACGTCCGCAGAGAGAACCAAGGGCCCCGGCGCGACGCGCGAGCTGACGCCGCAGTCGAGCGCGCCGCCCCCGCCCGCCGCCCGCGGCTCGCTCGCGCCCTCGCGCGCGCGGCGGCCGCGCTGGGCCTACGCGCTCGTGGCCGCGGGGGCCGCGCTCGCCCTCGGGGGCGGGCTCTACTACGCCCGCGGCGGGGGCGGGGGCGAGGCGGCCGCCGCGGCCGACCGGCCCAAGCGCGACGTGCCCCGGCTCGAGGGGCGCGCCATCGTCTTCTCGCCCGCCTTCCGCGACCGGGCCGGGGTCAAGCTCGCCCCCGTCGCGCGCCACAACCTGACGCCCGAGGTCAAGGTCGTCGGCACCGTGACCTTCGACCCCGAGCACGTCGCCGCCGTCGGCACGCGCATCCGCGGCATCATCAGCAAGGTGCTCAAGGTCGAGGGCGACCCGGTCAAGAAGGGCGACGCCATCGCCGAGATCGAGAGCGCCGAGCTCGGCCAGGCCCAGGCCGACATCGCCGTCGCCCAGGCCCACAAGAAGGCCGCCGAGCTGAACGCCACGCGCGAAGAAGAGCTCGCCGCCAAGCGCCTGTCGACCGCGCGCGAGGCCGAGGTCGCGCGCGCCACGCTCGAAGAGCAGAAGGCCATGCTCTCGGCCGCGCAGCAGCGCGCGGCCGCCCTCGGCGGCGCCACCCACGGCGGCTTCGGCACCTACGTGCTGCGCGCGCCGCTCGACGGCTCGGTCGTCGAGCGGCACGTCGCCCCCGGCCAGTCGGTCGAGAACAACGTCGTCGCCTTCCGCGTCGCCAACCTCGACCAGCTCTGGGTCGAGCTCGCCGTCTTCGAGCGCGACATCGGCGCCGTCCGCCAGAACGACGTCGTCGAGATCATCCCGCTGTCCGACCCGAACAAGAAGATCCAGGGCCGCGTCGCCCACGTCGGCGAGGTCATCGACCTGAACACCCGCAGCGCCGGCGTGCGCGTCGAGGTCGACAACCGCGCCCGCGGCCTGCGCCCCGGCCAGTCGGTCTCCGCCCTCATCCGCGCCTCCGGCCCCGCCCGCGAGGGCCTCTCGGTGCCCCAGTCGGCCGTCACCTACGTCGACGGCAAGCCCACGGTCTTCATCGCCGAGACCGACACCCGCGTCCTGCCCGCCGAGGTCGAGCTCGGCGCCTCCGACGGCAAGGCGCAAGAAGTCCTCGGCGGCCTGCGCGAGGGCCAGCAGGTCGTCGCCGAGGGCGTCTTCGCCCTCAAGAGCGAGCTCTTCCGCTGAGGGGCCGCGGGCCGTAACCCATGCTCGAACGCATCGTCCTCGCCAGCATCCGCCTCCGGGCGCTGATGCTCACCCTGCTCGGCCTGCTGCTCGCCGCCGGCGGCTGGGCCGCGGCCACGCTGCCCATCGACGCGATGCCCGACGTGTCGACCATCCAGGTCTCGGTGCTCACCACCGCCCCGGGCCTGTCGCCGGTCGAGGTCGAGCGCACCGTCACCGTGCCGATCGAGAACGGCCTGAACGGCGTGCCGGGCAACGTCGAGATCCGCAGCATCTCGCGCGCGGGCCTCTCGGCCGTCACCGTCGTCTTCACCGACGAGACCGACGTCTGGTTCGCCCGCCAGCTCGTGCTCGAGCGGCTGCGCTCGATTCAGGCCGACCTGCCGCCCACCGCCCAGACCCCCGAGCTCGCCCCCGTCTCGACCGGCCTCGGCGAGATCTACCAGTTCGTCGTGCGCTCGCCGAGCCACTCGCCGATGCAGCTGCGCACCATGCTCGACTGGGAGATCGTCCCCAAGCTCCGGAGCGTGCCCGGCGTCATCGAGGTCAACACCATGGGCGGCGACCTCAAGCAGTACCAGGTCGTCGTCGACCGCGGCCGGCTCAAGGCCCAGCGCATGACCCTCGAAGACGTGCTCGAGGCCCTGCGCTCGGCCAACGTCAACGTCGGCGGCGGCTACATCGAGCGGCGCGGCGAGGCGTTCACCATCCGCGGCCAGGGCATGCTGCGCACCGAGGACGAGATCGCCGACGTCGTCGTGCGCAGCGAGGCCGACGGCACCGCCGTGCTCGTGCGCCACGTCGCCGACGTCAAGGTCGGCTCCGCCCTGCGCTACGGCGTCATCACCCAGAACGGCGAGGGCGAGGCCGTCACCGGCATCGTCATGATGCTGCTCGGCGCCAACAGCCGCGACGTCGTGCGCGCCGTCGCCGACCGGGTCGACGAGATCCGCCGCGAGCTGCCCCCCGGCGTCGCGATCGACGTCGTCTACGACCGCGCCGACTTCGTCGGGCGCACGGTCTCGACGGTGCTGCACAACCTGGTCGAGGGCGTGCTCATCGTCACCGTCGTGCTCGCGCTCTTCCTCGGCACCGTGCGCGGCGCCCTCGCCGTCGTCATCGGCATCCCCGCCGCGATGAGCATCGCCCTCCTGGGCATGCACTACTTCAAGATCACCGGCGACCTGATGAGCCTCGGCGCCATCGACTTCGGCTTCCTCGTCGACGGGCCCATCGTCATCCTCGAGGCCGTCATGGCCGGCACCGCGGGCAAGGCGCTCGTCGGCTCGGCCCGCCGGCGCGAGTACGGCCGCGTCGCCTCCGGCGTCGTGCGCCCCGTCGCCTTCGCCGTCGCCATCATCATGCTCGTCTACGTGCCCCTGCTCTCGCTCGAGGGCGTCGAGGGCAAGATGTTCCGCCCCATGGCCCTGACCATGGCGTGCGCCCTCTTCGGCGCCCTCGTCTACTCCGTCCTCTTCTTCCCCGCCGTGCTGATGGCCCTCGTCGCCCCGCCCAAGGGCCACGGCCCGCACTGGGTCGAGAAGCTCGGCGAGCTCTACGGCCGCGTCGTGCCCTGGGCCCTCGAGAAGCGCTGGCTGCTCATCGGCGCCTCCACCGCCGCCCTCGTCGCCACCGGCTACGTCTTCGCCGGCGCCGGCGCCGACTTCGTCCCCCGCATCTTCGAGGGCGACGCCGTCGTCACCATCCGCCGCGCCCCCAGCATCGGGCTCGACGAGGCCCGCAAGCTCGACCTCGAGACCGAGAAGATCCTCAACTCGTACCCCGAGGTCCTCACCTCGCTCGGCATGACCGGCCGCGCCGAGGTCGCCATCGACCCCGTCGGCAACGACAACACCGACATCCTCGTCCGCCTCAAGCCCCTCGACGACTGGCAGACCGCCCACGACTTCGACGCCCTGTCCGAGGTCATCAAAGACCGCGTCGAGAGCGAGGTGCCCGGCACCTTCGTCTCGGTCTCGCAGCCCATCGAAGACAAGACCAACGAGCTCATCAGCGGCTCGCGCGCCGACGTCTCGATCAAGATCTTCGGCTCCGACATCGACGAGCTCGCCAAGCTCGCCGACGCCATCGGCGAAGAGGTCAAGGGCGTCCAGGGCTCGGGCGACGTGCGCATCGAGCGCCTGCTCGGCCAGCCCATCATCAGCGCCCGCGCCGACCGCGCCCGCATGGCCCGCTACGGCGTCAAGGTCGAAGACGCCTTCGCCGTGCTCTCCGCCTCGCGCGAGGGCGTCAAGGTCGGCGAGATCTACGAGCAGCAGCGCCGCTTCGACCTGCGCGTGCTCAACCCCCCCGCCGAGCCCACCGCCGCCTCCATCGGCGACCTCTTCGTCGAGACCGCCGGCGGCGGCACCGTGCCGCTGCGCGAGGTCGTCAAGCTCGACGAGGGCGACGGCCCCACCGCCGTCCGCCGCCAAGACCGCGAGCGCACCGTCCGCGTCGACGTCAACCTGCGCGGCCGCGACCTCGTCTCCTGGGTCAACGACGCCAAGGCCGTGGTCGCGCAGAAGTTCCCCATGAAGGCCGGCTACCACGTCACCTGGGGCGGCCAGTTCGAGAACTTCGAGCGCGCCCAGAAGCGCCTCGCCGTCGTCGTGCCCGTCGCCGTCGCCATCATCTTCGGCATGCTTTTTTGGATGTTCCAGAACCTGCGCTTCGCCCTCGCCGTCTTCGTCACCGTCCCCTTCGCCCTCACCGGCGGCATGCTCGGCCTGCTCGCCCGCGGCCTGTCGTTCAGCCTGCCCGCCGCCGTCGGCTTCATCGCCCTCGGCGGCATCGCCGTGCTCAACGGCGTCGTCATCGCCACCGAGGTCCGCAAGCTCATCCTCTCCGGCGCCCCCCTCGACGACGCCGTCGCCCGCGGCACCACCGCCGTCGTGCGCGCCGTGCTCACCACCGCCGCCGTCGCCGCCCTCGGCTTCCTGCCCATGGCCATCGCCACCAGCGCCGGCGCCGAGGTGCAGCGCCCGCTCGCCACCGTCGTCATCGTCGGCATCCTGCTCGGCACGCTCGTCACGCTGCTCGTGCTGCCCGGCATCTTGAAGATCGCCCTCCACGGCTGGGACCCGTTCGCCGCCCAGGACGACGACGAGCCGCTCGACGCGTCGGCCCCCGCGCCGGCGGAGTGAGGCCCGGACTGAAGTCCGGGGCACGGGCGAACCCCTTCGTGCCGCGCGGCGTCGGCAGCTTGCCGGAGCGCAAAGCCCGGCCTCCGTTGGGGCCGGGCTCCCGCGGGCTTCGGCTTCCGGGCGAGCCTGCGGCAGCAGCTCGCGGCGCGCGAGCCCACCCCCAACGAGGGGTGGGCTTTACGCGCCGTTTCAGCGGGATACGCCGTGCCCCGTACTTCCGTGCGGGGCGCGTGCCCGACCCCTGGCCGCAGCAAGCACGCTCGGTCTCAGTCGACGGAGTGTCGCCAGGCCTCGGCCGGATGCGCGTCGTCGTGGCGTAGCCGCTGGCCCCGCACGTAGGGCTCGAGCTGGCTCAGGCCGCCCGGGCTCACCGATTCGGCCCAGTAACCGACCTGCCAGCGAAGGGCTTCGGGCAGCAGGCGGCGCTGGTTGAGGGCGTGCGCGGAGGCCCCCTTGAGGCGCTGGGCGAGATCGGCCACGCACGCCGTCGCGGCGAGGCAAGCCAGGACATGCACGTGGTCGGTGGCGACGCCTACGGTCAGCACCGAGCAGCCCAGCCCACTGGCCTTGTCGCGCAACAACTCGGCGAGCGGCAAGTCCAGCGCCGGGAGCAAGACCGCGCGACGGTGCGCGGTCGACCAAACGAGGTGAACGATCAACCGGGTGGGCGAACTTCTCTTCATACCCCCCCTTCGGCCACCCACGCCGCCGGTTGCTACATCCTTCTCAAGCCTCCCCTGGGGAGAGCCCGGCCCCGACAGGCGCCGGGCTTGGCGCGGCCTGCCCGCCCCGCACTGAAGTACGGGGCACGGAGTAACCCGCTCGAACGGACAGCAAAGCCCGCCCCCGTTGGGGTCGGGCTCCCGCCCCGCGCGCCGCTTCGCGCGCTCGCCCGCGGGCCCGGAGCCCGCGGGAGCCCGGCCCCAACGGAGGCCGGGCTTTGCGCTCCGGCAAGCTGCCGAAGCCGCGCGGCACGAAGGGGTTCGCCCGTGCCCCGGACTTCAGTCCGGGGCGCCTAACAGCTTCACCCCCGGCGCCGCCGCCCCCCCCGCCGCCGGCGCGCCCCCCAGGCTCAGCTCGGCCAGCTCGTTCTGGAAGCGCACCTTGGCCAGCATGTGCTTCTCTTGCAGGCCCACGAGCGCCGTCGTGCCCTTGGCGAGCTTGTCGCTCACCTCGGCCATCTTGCGCTCGAGGTTCTGCATCAGCGGCCCCGCCGTCTTGACCGCCTTGAGCGTGACGAGCTGGGCGTGCAGCTCGTTCATGCGCGCGCGGTACTCGTCCATCTGCTCGCGCGTGGTCGCCTGCTGCTCTTCGAGGGCGGTCATCTCGGCGCGCAGGCGCGCGAGCTCGCCCAGCGTCTTCTTCAGGCGCGGGTCGGCCTCGGGCTCGGCGACGTGGGCCAGCACCAGGCTGAAGTCCGAAGGCGAGCGCAGGTCGACGGTCTTGTAGACCGGCGTCGACTCTTCGATCTCGACCTCGACCCGCGCGCCCGGGGCCACCTCGGCCTTGAAGACGTGCGAGGCGCCGAGCCGCTCGGGCTTCGAGGGGCCCTTGGTCAGCGCGTAGCCCTGGCGCACGTTGTGGCGAATGTAGACCGTCGCCCGCTCGGACGTGCGATTGTGCAAGACGAACGCCTTGCGCCGCGTGTGCTTGACCTCGGTCGAGCAGACCCCGCGCTGCACCGACAGAATGCGCGAGACGTGGTCGCGCTCGGCCTCCTTCGTCTCGACGAACACCTGCCGGTCGAGCGCGAAGGGCACGAAGGCCGTCGCGCGCGCGGGGATGGGCTCGCTCAGCCCCTCGCCGATGAAGCGCCCCTCGCCGAACACCGTGACCGGGCCGCTCTCGAGCGTCGAGTCGCTCGGGTTCTTCAGCCGCAGCGACCGGAACGCGTACGACGCGTTGCCGCGCGCGCTCTCCGGGTCGTAGAAGTAGACGACCTCGCCCTCGGTCTCGGCGTTGACCACCGAGACCATGGCCGACGAGCCGCGCGGCACGTTCATCGGCGTCTTGGTCTCGAAGTGCGAGGTGCCGATGGGGTCGGCCGGGCCCGCCGGCGCCGCCGCCTCGCCCCCCTTCGGCCGATCGGCCCCGCCGCCCTGGCCCCCCGGCGGCACCTCGACGATGCGCACCCCGCCCCGGCCCCGCTGCTCGCTGCCCGCCATCGCCACCACGCGCTCGGCCGGCACGCCGTCACGGATCAGCTTCTCGCGCGCCCGGTTCGCCCGCGCCAGCGCCGCCGCGTTCTTGTCGGCGTCGCCCGCGTCGGCGAAGCCCTCGACCACGATCTGGTTGGGCGACGCCCGCAGGTTGCGCGACACATCTTGAATGTTGTTCTGCTGCCCGGCCGGCTGGCTCGGGTACCCGGCCGACTGCGCCGAAGACCCCGCCATGCCGGCGCTCAGCCCCGGGGCCGTCGAGCCCATCTCGACCGCGGGCGCGCGCGCGACCACGCCCGGGCGCACGCCCGCCGCCCGCCCCCCCCCGCCGAAGGTGTCCGGCGACGGCTTCGCGGGCCTCGGCGCCTCGGCGGGCTTGGGCGCGCGGTGCATCGCCTCCGAGCGCGCCGACGCGGTCTTCTTCTCGACCTCGGGCTTCGCCTCGTCGTCTTTCATCGCGAGGGCGCTGTCGTCGAGGTCGACCACCACCCGCTGCGGCGCCGGCTGCTGGTAGAACGAGGCCCCGCCCGTCGGCGGCGCCATCGCCAAGAGGTCGCCGCTCTGCAGCGTCTCGCGCTGCACCACCCGGATCGACCGCAGATCGTAGCGGAACGAGAGCGCCGAGCTCGACCCGACCCCCAGCCGCACGTTCTGCCAGTCTTCGCCCGAGGTGTTGTCGACGATGGCCCAGGCCTGCATCGTCACCCGCCCCGTCTTGCCCAGCGTCACGCGGTAGCTCGGCTTCCACGAGGGCGACTCGGTCACGTAGGTGAGGCGCACGTCGTGCGGGCCGCCCGCGAGCTTGATGTTCATCGCGATGAGGCCGTCCGGCGAGCGCGCAGCCGTGTCCATCGAGGGGTACGAGACCGGCGCGGGCTCGCCCGTCTTCGCGTCCGTCACGACGAGCGACTTGAGAAAGTCGTCGACCTTGTCGGCCGGCACTTGGAGCGTGAGCGTGTCGTCTTTGACGTGCGCCCGGCGCTCGAAGTACGCGATGCCGTTGCGGTAAACGACCACCCGGCCGAGCGCGGCGTCCGACGCGCGAACGTAGCTCGTGCCCGAGGCGCAGCCGCCCAGCAGGGGCGTACAGAGCAGCGCGAGCAGCGAGGCGAGCGGGGCGCGGCGGGCGAGGCGGGCGAGGCGGGCGGGCCCTCCCCCCGCCCGCGGAAGAGGGGTCGGGGGTTGGGGGCGGCGGTCGAGGGGGGCGCGGCGGGCGTGGCGGCGGAAGAGCATGGGCGTTGCCGACGAACGAACGAGGGGGTTCGTTCTTACGGTCGGGCTCGCGCAAGGGCCCCCTGACGGAAAGGCCGATGACCCCAAAGGGGGGGGCGGGGCTCTACCCAGCGAGGGCGGACGGGCCAAGGGTGGGGCCCCGAAGGGGCAAAAAACGCGAGAAAACGTGAATCGTCACGCTTTTTTGCGTTCTGGGAGGCCGAAAAACGTGAATCGTCACGATTTCTGGCCTTCGGGGGCACAAAAAAACGCGAATTGTCACGATTTTTGGCCTTCGAGGGCACAAAAAAACGTGAATCGTCGCGATTTCTGGCCTTCGGGGGCACAAAAAAACGTGACGATTCAGGTTTTTCGGCCCGCCGGCCTTCCGGCGGGTGCGACACCATGCGGGTTGAGGGCCACGGGCCGAGCGGGGGCGGGCAAGCGAGACCTCGGGTGTGGCTGCCCCGAACGTGTCGTGGGTCAAGACGTCACGTCTGTGGCGTCTTGACCCGGGCGCGGCCTCATACAGGCGGCGGGTGACGGTGCGCGCCCGGCGGCCCCGGACTCAACGTCCGGGGCACGGCGTACCCTGCTCAAACGGAAAGCAAAGCCCGGCCCTCGCTGGGGCCGGGCTCGCGCGCTGCGCGCCGCTCGCGCGGGCTCGCCCGGAAGCCGCCGCCCGCGGGAGCCCGGCCCCAGCGAGG
>DASTPP010000435.1:0-9274 GCA_035762175.1 Polyangiaceae bacterium
CTCGAGCGGCTCGCCAGGCCGAAGCGGGCGCGCCGGGGCAAGCCCGCGCCCGAGCCACAGGCGGCGCCGGGCCTCGCCCTCCTGCCCGCCGTCGAGGGGCCGGGGCGCTACGCCGTGCTCGGCTGGGACGAGCCGGTCGAGGTCCGGGCGACGCGCTACGTCGACCCCGACGGCCTGGTGCGCTACCGCGCGCACCTGCCGGGCGGGTCGTACGTGGTCGTCCGCGAGCGCGAGGCCACCGAGGAGGAACTCGCCGAGGCGGCCGCGCAGGCGGCGAGGGAGCGGGCCCGGTGAGCCCCCCCTCGCTCGAGCGCCTTCGCGGCCGGCACGTCGTGCTCTCGGTCTCGGGCGGCGCCGACAGCGCCGCCACGTCGCTCTACCTGAAAGAGCTGGGCGTTGAGCACGAGCGCGTCTTCGCCGACACGGGTTGGGAGCACCCGGCGACCTACGAGTATCTGCGCGGCGAACTGACGCGCGTCCTCGGCCCGATTCGCGAGGTCTCGTCGGGCCTCACGCTGCCCGACCTCGTGCGCTCGAAAGCCATGTTCCCGTCGCGCGTGAAGCGCTTTTGCACGCTGGATCTCAAGGTGAAGCCGCTGGCCGCTTACGTGCGCTCGCTCGACGCCGACGTCGTCAACGCCGTCGGCATCCGGGCCGCAGAGAGTCAGGCGAGGGCCAGGCTGCCCGAATGGGAGTGGAACGAGACGTTCGACTGTGACGTTTGGCGGCCGATCTTGTCGTGGTCGAAAAACGACGTCGTCGCCGCCCACAAGCGCCACGGCCTCGCGCCGAACCCGCTCTACCTCCGCGGCTTCAGCCGCGTCGGCTGCTGGCCTTGCATCTTCGCCCAGAAGGAAGAGATACGGAGGTTCGCCGAACTTGACCCTGCGCGCGTTGACGAGATTCGCTCGCTCGAAGGCGAGCTGACGCGGGCCGCCCAGGGCCGGCGCGGGCCGCAGGAGGTGCGCTCGTTCTTTCAGGCGAAGGGCGATCGGACCGAAAGGCAATGGCCCATCGATCGCGTCGTCGCCTGGGCGCGCGACGTGGCCGAGAC
Organism: Polyangiaceae bacterium; assembly: GCA_035762175.1. Classification (GTDB taxonomy): domain Bacteria; phylum Myxococcota_A; class Polyangia; order Polyangiales; family Polyangiaceae; genus DASTPP01. The sequence goes on from DASTPP010000435.1 coordinate 1,055, forward strand.
CGCGGCCGCCTCGCGAGGTGGCCGGCAGCTCGAGATGTTCGCGCCACAAGACGACGGGTGCGTGCGCTGGGGCATGTGTGAAGGGGGCAAGCCTTGACCGCTCGGCATGCCTTCCCCGAGCCCGCGCCGGCGCTCGCCGAGCAACTCGACCACGTGCTCGCGTCCGTGCTGCACCGCTGCCCCCGCCTCGTCGTCGACCTGCCCGGCCCGCCCCGGCCGAAGGAGCGCCCGCGAGCCTACGTCGACGACGCCGGCCGGGCGCGGGTGCGCACGCCCAAGGCGACCAAGGGCTACGAGGGGCACGTGCGCCGGGTGGCGGGCCTCGTCGCGCTCGCCCGCGGCTGGCCCGCCGGGGGCTGGGAGGCCCCCGGCGTGCGCTACGTCGTGCGGGCCGAGGTGGTCGCGGAGAGCGACCTCTCGGACCTCGACAACGTCATCAAGGCGGCGATCGACGGGCTCGAGGGGCCCGTGCTGCCGAACGACCGGCGCGTCTTGGCGGTCGTCGCGTTCAAGCGCGTCGCGGGCCCGGCCGAGCGGCCGCGGGCGACGCTGACCATCTGGGCCTTGGGCCCCACGGGAGAGAAGCAACCATGAGAAACGTCGAGCTCTGCGCCTGCCCGACCATCGGCGCGTTCGTCGAGCGCCAGGTCACCTACTACTGCTCGACGTGCGGCAAGGCGGTGCCCGACCCGGACGACCCGACCCGGCCGGCGATGGCCGGTCGCTTCGATGGGGCCCATGGCGGCAAGGTGCTGCGCGTCGTGCGGGTCGACGAAGGCCCGGCCCCCGAGGCCGGGCCGAGCCTCTACGGGCCCTGCTCGCAGGGGTGCGGCAGGAAGGCCGAGCGCTCGGGCTACGTGACGGCGCTCGGCGTCTTCTGCGAATGCGGCGGGCTCTTCGCGGGGGTCCAGATCAACCCGCCGCCCGCGCTCGACAGGGCTGACCCACTCGCCGGTGCCCGCCAAGCGCTCGCGGCGCCTTGCCCCGGCCCGAGCGGCCCCCCGCACGTGCTCGGCCCGCTCGGCACGAACGGCTGGCGGTGCTCGGGCTGCGGCCTGACCCTCAACGAAGAGACGCTGCGGGCGCTCGGCGTCCTCGTCAAGCGGGTCGAGCCGAAGCCGCCCGAGCCCGCGAAGGCCGAGCCGCCCCGCCCCCACGCCGGGCCCGGGTGGTGCGCGTGCAACAGCCCCCGGCCCGAGCCGCACGACCCCGACGACGAGGGCAGGCCGGGCCTGTGCCGCTGCGGCGGCCTCGTGAGGCCGGCCTCGTGCTGGTGCCACACCCCCGGGGTCAAGCCGTGCCCGCTGCCGGCGGTCACCGACCTGCGAGGCGGCTTCCCGCTGCTCTACGCCGTCAAGAAAATCACCGAGCACCCCGCCCACGTCGCCCGGCTCGCGGCGCGCCTCGTGGTGCTCGCCGGCGAAGGGGGCGGGGCGCCGTGAGCTACGACAGCCTCCTGCCCGAGCTCGAGGCGGCCGAGCTGCGTAGCTATTTCGCCGGCGGCGGGAGCGAGCTCGGCCTGCGCTCGTCGCTCGGCGCCCAGCTCGAGCGCGCCGAGGCGCGAAAGCCCCCCAAGGGCGGCCCCCGGGGCTCCCGAGCCGTCACGCTCCACCCCGCCCGCTCGCCCTCCTACCCCGACCTCGCCGACCGGATGGGCGAGGCGGCGGTCGACTGGCTTCGGGTCGACAAGCGCCTCAAGGCGGCGGGCCCTCGGGCCCGCCGGGTGCTCGAGGCGCTCCACGGCCCCGAGGCGACGCTCGAGCCGATCCTGCCCCTCTACGGGGCGCTCGGGCGGGTCATGCTGCTCACCAAGGCGAGCGGCGACGCCACGGCCGGCGTGCTGCGCCAGGCCGACGAAGAGGGCCGCAAGGCGCGCCTCTACAAGCGCGACGCCGACGCGCACGGCGGCTGCCTCGAGTCGGCCCGCTGGCTCGCCGAGGTCCGAACCGAGGCGCGCGAGCTCGCCACCTGGGCCGAGATGGCGTACGCCGCGACTCGCCCGCCGAAGGGGCAGGGCGAGGGCGGGCCCGACGAGCGCGAGGCCGAGCGGCGCGCCCACTACGCGGGGCGCGTCGACGAGCACAGGCGCGTGGTCTTTTCGACGCCGTCGGCGAAGCGGGCGGCCGGGGGCGGGCGCTAGCGGGCGCACCTCGCCGAGCTGCTCGCGCGCGAGGCCGTCTCGGGCGTCCGGCTCGAGCGGCAGGCGCCCGACGCCTACACCGACCGGCCCGCCATCACGACGCTCTACCCGCCGCCCGAGGGCTTACCCGCCGGGGCCGCCGGGGCCGCCGGGGCCGCCGGGGCCGCCTTGGGCCTGCCCGTGGTCAGATCTATTTGCGAGAAGAGGTCGAGCATGATGTGGGCCATGCGATCGACCTCGGGCGTGAACTGCGTGCGGAAGTACTCGCGCACGTCCGCGCAGCCCGCGTCCTTCGCCGCCTGCTCGTAGTTGCAGTGCATGAGCGTGTTGCGGATGGCGCAAATCTTTTCGATGCCGTCCTTCTGGTTGTCCCAAGGCACCTTGAACAGGCCGTTCAGGGTCGCCAGCTGCAGCAGCGTCGAGAGCGTCTCGCGCTGCTGGGCAGGCGCCTTGCCCTTCTTCCGCCTCTTGCCCTTCGCGGACGCCGGGGGCGCCGGCCGGATCTTGATGAGGTCGGCGTTCTTCGTGACGATGACGCGCGCGAAGCGTTCGATGACCAGGACCGCGAGCGCCCCCTCGGCGAACAGGAGGAGCTCACTGTGGTCTTTGCCCTCGGCGAACTTCGGCTGCTGGTTGTGCTCGCGCAGAATGTCCAGCTCGCGCGCCATCTCCCGTAGGTCCCTGTACTCTTCGCCGAAGGTCATGGTGCTCCTCCAGTTCTTTCTTACGAACGTGGGTTGATCGACTACGCGAAGTGTCGGTTCCGGCCGGTTCCGTGACGCGCGAATCGCCGCTTAGCGTGGCGGAGTTGCGGTTGCGAGGAATCGACAAGAGATGCGTTTCCCCAGCCATTTCAGGCCATCGGGCGCGCTCGCCCGTGCCGGGCCCACGTGGGGGCCACGAAACGACGAACGCCCCGCCCGCCCGGCGGGGCTTAAGGCTTCCGCCGTACCGGTCGTGTGTTCGGGGCAGGACGGCGGGCGACGCGCGCCGGTGGGTCGGTGCTCTCGTCGGCGCGGCGGCAGTGGGGGCGACGCGCCGGGACGAGCTGGGCGGCCTAGGCCCGCCCGGCCTCGACGATGGCCCAGCGCCGGCCGCGTTCGTCGAGCCAGGCGCCGACGCAGGGGGCGCCGGGGGCGAGCCGCACGAGGTGCAGCTCGAGCGCCACCCCGCCGAGCGGCGGCAGCTCGAGCACGCCGAGCAGGCGCGGCGAGGTCGGGTGGCGGAGGCGGGAGCGGGGGAACCAGCGGGGTCGGTGGGCCATGAGGGCCCTTCGGCCGGCGCCCGGCCCAGTTGCCTCAATTCGCGCCCCGAAGATCGACCTACCCCAGCCGTGGTAGCCTCGGCCGCCATGAGCGGGCGGGTAGCGCGGCGGGCGGGGTGGTTGGTTGCCTGGGCGGCGTTCCTCGGCGCCGCCGGGTGTCAGGTGCTCTTCGGGGTCGATGTCGGCGCGCTCGGCCCCCAGGATGAAGGGGGCGCCGGGAGCGCCGGGGCGACGGCCGGAATGGGGTCGACGCCGCAGCAAGGCGCGGGCGGTAGCACGGCAGCTTCGGGCGCCGGCGGCACGAACGGCACGGGCGGCGGCCCAGGGGGACAAGGCGGCGTCGGCGGCATCCTCGGTCCGGGTGGGCAAGGCGGTGCGGGCGGGTCGTCGGGCGCGGGCGGGCAGCCGTCGGCTACGTGTGACGCGAGCAAGGGCGAGTTCGGCAAGGCGAGCGCGCCCGGCTCGTGCTTCTTCATCCTGACCGAGGGCTCGAAGGCGATGCCGCCCGGCAACTCGCGCACCGAATGGAACTGGGACGAGGCCCGCGACGACTGCAACGCGCTCTCGTCGCAGCTCGCTTCGCTGGCGAGCGGGGCCGAGTTCGACGAGCTGCGTTCCTACCTGTTCGACGGCGGGGGTGACCTGGGGGTCGACAGCGACGTATGGATCGGCGCGCGCACGGACGCGCCCGTGCCCGCGACGCCGCAAGAGCTCGCGTACCTGTTCACGTGGCAGAGCGGCGAACCCTGGACGTACCACACCTTCGGCGGGTGGTCCTGGCCCGACGGCGAGCCGGCCCTGAACCCCAACGATCTCGAGCGCTGCGTCGAGATGCGTCACCAGTTCGCGTTCGAGATGAACAACCGCACGTGCGAAGAGCGCCTGCGCTTCGTGCTCTGCGAGCGCGACACGACGGTGGCGCGCGGGCGCTGAGCGGCTGGGGGCGCCCAAACGCCGGCCGATGCGCGGGCCGGCGAACACTTAGCAACCGCCGGCGAGGCTGGCCGAAGGGAGGGCATGACGCCCCTTCTCCGCCGCCCCGACCAGCAACCGCCGGCGAGGCTGGCCGAAGGGAGGGCATGACGCCCCTTCTCCGCCGCCCCGACCCCTCCGCCGCCCTGCTCCTCGCGCCCGCCGCCGTCGGCCTCGCCCTCGCCGCGGCGTGCTCCCGCCCGTCCGACCCGCTCGTGCCCTATGTCGGGCCCGCGACCGTCTGCGGCCGCGAGGCCGACACGAAGGTCTGCGACGAGGGGTGGGCGTTCGAGTGCTCGTACGACCCCGCCGAGGGGCGGTGCGCCTGGCGGACGCTCGGCGAGCCGTGCGCGGGCGAGCCCGGGGCGCGCGGGGTGGTGGTGGCGGGCGGGGCGTGCGGGCGGACTCTTGTCGGGAAGTAAGTTTTTCTTTGCGGATAATTGTCCGGCTAGTTCTATAGATTTTATCCGCCACTTTGGCGCGCGCTGCCGGTGTCAAAAGTGGCGTGTCAAGCCTTGATGGTGGCGCGCCGAATGCGCACCATTGCGCTCTCGGCGGCGGGCCCGACAGGTCCGATGGGGCGCCGGTAACAACTGTTTTTACGGAGATTGGTACATGAAGTGTTCGTATTATTTGGTGAGCAATGGCGTCGTTGTTCGTGCCGACTTTGACGCCGAGCCGCGCAGCTCCGGCGAGATCATCGACGAGTTCTTGCGGCAGGGCGTGAGCGCGCCGGGCTCGGTGTACGCCTGCTTTGGGCTACCGGGCGGCGTTCACGCCTGGTGTCGCGTCGGTTTGGGCATCGGTGGCCCGATGAACGATGACGTCAGCGAAGACGCCGTGCCGGCGATCATCCGAGGCAAGCACCAAGCCGACGTCGACTCGGGAGCGGGCGCCTTCGGCCACCCGACGCCGACGAAATGACGACCGCCGGCGGTGAGAGCCGGGCGATCGGGCGGCACTTAATCCCGCCCGATTGCGGCCGTAACCCCGACCATGCGTACCGACCTTTGCCGCACCCTCTTCGCCCTCGCCGGGACCCTCTGCGGGCTCGCGGCGGCGTGGCTGACCTAACCGGCGGCCTTCTTCGTCGGCCCGATCAGGAGGCCGAAGGCCTCATCGAAGAGCGGTCGGTCGGCCTCGGTGTAGCCGCACACGGGACGGATCGCGCCGTGCACGAAGCGGTCGACCTGCGGCGGGGCCCTGTCGTGGCGCCGGACGTACGCGGCCTTGACGAGCTTGCCGAAGGCGGACGCCGATGCGTTTGCCTCCTTCGCCGAGAGGCCGCGCTGGCGTAGGTAGTCCTCGGCCGTGAGCATCCGCGGCGCGACGTCTTGGGGCTCCTTGCCGGTCGCCTCGGCGATGTAGTGCTCCGCCTTCGTGCGCGCGAGGTCGGGCCCGAAGAGGGCGACCATGTTGGGCTCGCCGAGCAGTCGCGCGGCCTCGAAGCAGATGGCGGTCTTCTCCGGCAGGAGCCGGGTGGCTGGCGAGGGCTCGGCCGGCGGCGCCTTGGCGGACGCCTGCGGGAAGAAGTGATCGCGCAAGACGCGGGCGCCGTCGGCCTGAAGTCTCTCGAGGGCGGGGCGCACGTCGCGGGCAACGCGCTTGAGCGAGATGCTCATGAGCCACGCGGCCATGCCGTCGAGGTTGACGGCCCACTGGTCGACCTCCCGGCCGTCGGCGCGGAGGGTCCAGATTTTCTGGACCCTGGCCATGTGCGGGATTTCCTTGAGTTTTTGCACCTGACCGTCGACCTTGAGGTCGCCAAGCCTGGCGCAGATGGGGGCCAGCACGACCCAGACCGCACCGCCGTCGTCGCGGGCGCACTCGATGTCGCCGCCGTCGAAGGGAACCTTAACAATCGCGTTCAAACGAATGCTCCTTCCCTCGGCGCGAACCCGAGGGCGCGATGTCCACCGGCACAATCACGGACAGTACGGGGGCGAACGATCGCCCGGTGCACTCTCTCTAGCGAGGCCCGTAGAAGACAGTCAATGGAACCTGAAAAAATATTAGAACGACGTGACCACGGGCCTTGCTTCTGCCCGCTTCGCCGACTCGGCTAGGACATTGTCAGTCACGATCTGGCGCCCGAGATCCGACCCCCAAAGCGCCGAAAGGCCCGCCCCGCCGGCGGGCCCGTCGTTTCCCTGTAGCGAAAGCAACCGCGCGCGCTCGTTGCCCCGGCCGCACAAACGACGAAAGCCCCGGCGCGGGGCCGGGGCGTCGGGTCGGTCGGGGCCGTTGAGGCGGTAAGTCAGTCGAGCGAGGCGCCCTCGGGCACGTAGGCCTCGCGCGGCAGCGGCAGCGCGGGCAGGTCGACCCAGCCGACGACGGCGCGGGCGCCGAGGCGCCAGCCCGCGGGCGAGCGCTCGACCTCGCGCCGGGCCCGCCCGATCGACCGGCCGCCGGGGCCCTGGCCGCCGTCGACCCAGAGGCCGGGGCCCTGCCGGACGGCCACGTGCTCGGGCGGCGCGACGAGCAGCGCGTCGCCCGCGCCGGGGGCCGGCAGCTCGGCCGAGGGCGGGCGCCAGGCGCCGGCGCGGCGGGCGACGGCGACGACGTCGGCGACCGCGCGCCCCGGCACGTACGGCCGGTCGAGCTCGGGCGCCTCGGCGCCGAGCAGCCGCCAGAGCGCGAGGGCCCACAGGGCGCACGAACTCATCGAGGCCGCCATGCGCCGGGCCCGCGCGGGCGCGTCGTGCGGGAAGAGCAGCGCCGCGTACGCCGCGAGCGCGGACGGCTCGCCCGCCGACAGGGGCAGCGGCAGCGCGGCGAGGACGGCGGCCGCGGCGAGGCGCTTCCGACGCTCGAGCACCTCGCCCGGCATGCCAGGTTGCTCGAGCAGCTCGAGGCGGTAGGCGTAGGGAACGACGAGGGCCATCAGGGCTTGGCGGCGGAGACGCTCTGCACCCGGCGGGAGAGCGCTCTCGCCGCGTCGAGGGCGGACTTGCGCCTCTCGGCCAGGAGCGCGGGCACGAGGGTCGTGCATCGCTCGGTCAAGTCGCTCCCGGCGCGGCACCCGGCCGCTAGGTCGAGGGCGAAGGTGAGATCGGAGTGGGCGTCCGAGAGGGCGGCGGCGGACTCGAGCAGGTCGCGGTAGGCGGCCTCGACCTCGAGCCGGCGCGCCTCCCGGCACCGGTCCTCGTCGCGGCCCGGCCGGCAGAGGGCGTTCGCCCGCGCGCGGGCCCGGAGCGCGACGTCGCTCCGGGCGAGCGCCCGCGTCGCCAGGGCGCAGAGGCCCAGCGCCTCGACGCCCTCGCCGGGGCCGGCCGCCGGCGGCGGGAGGGCGTCGGACGCGAGGGCGACGGGCGCGACGCCCATCAGGGCGGCGGCGAGGGCGCAGCGGGCGGAGCGCGTCACGGCCGGGTCAGCCTTCGGCGTTGCCGGACTTCGCGGGCGGCGGCGGGCTGCCGGGTCCGGGAGGGCCGGCGGGCACCGGGTAGCGCCCGCCCTCGCCGGTGCCCTCGGAGAGGGCTGCCGGCGCCGGCCCGTCGTCCTCGTCGGCGGGCGGCGCGCCCCGGCACTCCTCGGCCACGCCGGGCTCCTGGTAGACGGCGTCGACCACGATCGCGCGGCGCTTCTTCGACGGGTCCTTCGGGTCGAGCTCGCCGGCCTCGACGCGGCCGCCGCCCATCACGGCGACGATGCCGCGCATCGTGTCGACCTGGGTCTTCGGCGGCGGGAAGGCGGCGATCTTCGCCCGGTCGGACTGGACGACGAAGTACCAGGGGCCCTCGCCGCCCGTGCGCTTGTCGGTGCCGATCGCTTTGTAGAGGCGGGCTTCGAAGTCGGCGATGTTCTGGATGGGGGTCATGGGGTTCCTTTCGTGGTTCGGCCGGGG
>DASTPP010000436.1:0-44560 GCA_035762175.1 Polyangiaceae bacterium
GCGGCGAAGATGTCGCTCATCGCCTCGTTGATGGCGCCCGACTCGTTCTGGTAGATGAGGTCCGACTCGGTGTCGGTGACGGCGTGCGTCAGCTCGTGGGCGGTGACGTCGAACGAGAGCGCGAGCGAGCTCGCGGTCACGTTGTCGCCGTCGCCGTAGACCATCTGGCTGCCGTTCCAGAAGGCGTTGACGTAGTTCTGCTGGTGGTGAACCGTGCTGACGAGCTGCGCGCCGGCGCCGTTGTACGAGTCGCGGTTGAAGAGCGTCTTATAACAGTTGTAGACGCCGCCGAGGTGGTCGTAGTTGCCGTTGACGACGTTGTCGGTCGTCGGCGCCTGGCCCTCGCTGCGCCGGAGGGTGCCGGGCAGCGAGCTGGTGTTGTTGCCGCTGTAGACCCGGCGGTTGAGCGCGCTGTGGAACTCGGGGTGCACGTCGACGGTCTGGCCCGTGAGCGCGTCGACGTAGACGCGATCGCGGAAGGGGTCGCCGTCGCGCACGCCCTCGGCGATGACCTGCCAGGCGCGGTAGACCTTGCCGTCGCGCGACGACTGCACGTAGACGAGCTTGGGCGCGGCGCGCGTGGCGGCGGCGTAGTCGGCGCCGAGGTCGGCCGGCGCCTGGCGCAGCAGCGCGTCGGGCACGGCCTGGGCGGGGCGGGCGTTGCCCTGCGCGGCGTAGGCGAGGCCGCTCGCGTCGACGTGCACGACGAGCTCGGCGCCGATCACGTCTTCGCCGTTGATCTGCTGGCGGTACTTGAAGTGCCGGAAGCCGAGCTCGTCGCCCTTGACCCGGTCGAGGCGCAGGTCGGACGCCTGCAGCTTGAAGAGCGGCGCGACGGCGGCGAGGTTCGGCGCCGCGGGCGCGGCGAGCGCGCCCTGGCCGGCGGGCAGGCGGCCGAAGTCGCCGCGCACGAAGTTCGGCAGGCCGTCGTCGCCGCGCTCGACCACCTGCGCGTTCGCCGCCTTCGCGACGGCGTCGGAGACGTCGTTCGCCGTCCCGCCGTCGGCCGCCGCGTCGGGCCGGCCGGAGGTCGTGTCGTCGGTACAGCTGCTCAAGCAGGCGGCCGCCACGAGCGGCGCCACCGCGACCAACAGCGAGGAGCCCTGCCAAAACCGGATTCGAGCCATTGCACGCACCTCCGAAAAGTCGACCTGGGGTTCGACGGCGGGCGTAAGTTAATGAGCCAGGGGAGATTCAAGTCAAGGTAAAAGCTCGCCGCGGCGTTTCGTAATTTCGGTTCAAAGAATGAACCCCCCGCGCCCGACGGCCAATCCGCATTGCGTTCAAAGAATGAACTCGGGGCCCGAACACCCCGCAAAAGGGGCCGCCCGTCAACGCCCGGGGCGCAAAACTCTGCCCCGGGTATAGCTGAGACTGGGCCGCCCTACCTGTAAGCTCAGGGGCGAAAAAGGCGGCCGCAATCGCCTCAGCTCGCGCCCACATCGAGCGGGTCTGTGCGCGGCCGGGCCCCGCCCTCGGCGCGGATCGGAGCGGGCCCCTGCGGGCGGCCGATCGCCTCGCGCGGCGGGCGCGTGTCCCGCCGTTCGGGCCCGCGGGCGCGCGGGTTCGAAGAGCGCGCGGGGCCGCGCGCCGCCTGGAATCAGAGCGAATACGAGGCGGTCAGGCTCACGCCGCTGTAGCTGGTATAGCCATGGACCATGACGTAATACCGGCCGGCCTTGGCCGAGGCGGGCGCGACGGTCTCGGTGTTGGTGCCGCTCGCCGATCGGAAGTCGTAGCTCGAGGTGCCGGGCTCGGCGCCGAACTTGACGTAGAGGTCGGCGTCGGGCGAGCCCCCGCTGGTGCGGAAGCGCAGGTTGCTGGCCCCCGAGGGCACGTCGAAGGTGAAGTACGTCTTCGAGCCGCTCGCGCCGGCGAGGCCCGTGGCGGGCACCCCGTTCTTCAGCGCGTTCGGCGACGGCGGCGGCGAGCTGCTGGTGCCGTACTCGGCCTTGATGGTGACGTTGCTGTAGGCCGCGTAGGCGAGGAGCTGCAGATACAGCTTGCCCGTCGTGCCGTTGGGCACGGTGATGGTTTCGGCGGTGGTGGTCGTCTCCGACTTCCAGGCGCAGTCGGTCTGGCCGGCCGGCGGCGAGCCGATCTTGCCGTAGAGGTCGGCGTCGCCCGAGCCGCCCGTGGTCGTGACGCGGATGTTGCTGGCGCCCGACGGCAGGTCGATCGCGTAGTAGAGCGAGGCGCCCTGCGAGGCGGCCTGGCCGCCGAGGGGCTGGCCGTTGGCGAGGGTCACCGTGGAGGGGGGCGGGGGCGGGGCGCCGCCGGGGGCGCCGACCGCGTCCATCGACCTGTCGGTGGCCGTGCCGGCGTCGGCGCCGTAGAGGTCGGTGGCGGCCTGCTTCAGCGCGGCGCGCAGGCTCGCGAAGCCCGACGAGACCGTCAGGTACTGGGTGTTGGCGCGGTACCAGATTTGGCCCGCCTTCTCGAGGCCGAGGGCGGGCACGGTGACGTCGGGCGTCTTGTTGCGGACGTGCTTGCCGCCGACGGCGAGCAGGTAAAAGGCGTGGTTGGCGATGCCCGAATTGGCGTGCACGCCGCCGTAGTCTTCGAAGCCCAGCAGGCGCTCGGGGTAGAAGTCGGTCGAGTAGCCGTCGAGCGTCGGGTTGTTCAGGTAGCGCAGCGCGTCGCCGGCGACCCCCGGCGTCCAGACGTCTTCGCCCACCTTCCAGGTGTCGGCGGTGACGGCGCCGTCGGCGAAGGCCTCGCAGACCGCGCCGAAGACGTCGCTCATCGCCTCGTTGATGGCGCCCGGCTCGTCCTGGTAGACGAGGTTCGACTCGTGCTCGGTGACGGCGTGCGTCAGCTCGTGGGCGGTGACGTCGAACGAGAGCGCGAGCGAGCCCGACTGCACCCCGTCGCCGTCGCCGTAGACCATCTGGGTGCCGTTCCAGAAGGCGTTGACGTAGTTCTGGACGTAGTGAACGCTGCTCGTCAGCGCCGCGCCCGCGCCGTCGTACGAGTCGCGGCCGAAGAGCTGCTGGTAGCAGGCGTAGACCTTGCCCAGGTGGTCGTAATTGGCGTTGACGACGCCGTCGCCCGCCGGCCCCTGGCCCTCGCCCCGCTGGAGCGTGCCCGGCAGCCAGATGCTGTGGTCGGCGCTGTAGACCTGCCGGTTGACGGCGGTGTGAATCATCGGGCGCACGTCGACGATCTGGCCGGTGAGCGCGTCGACGAAGACCCGGTCTTTGTAGGGGTCGCCCTCGCGCGTGCCCTCGGCGACGAGCGACCAGGCCCGGTAGACCCGGCCGTCGCGCGACGAGAGCACGTACACGAGCTCGGGGGCCGAGCGGACGGCGCCCGCGTAGCGAGGGCCGAGGCCGTCGGGGGGCCGGCGCACGAGCGCGTCGGGCACGGCCCGGCCGGGGCGGGCGTTGCCCTGCGCGGCGTAGACGAGGCCCTTCGGGTCGGCGTGCACGACCAGCTCGGAGCCCACCACCGCCTCGCCGTCGATCTGCTGGCGGTACTTGAAATGGCGGTAGCCGAGCGCATCATCGCGGACCCGGTCGAGGCGCAAGTCGGCCGGGCTCAGATCGTAAAGGGGGGCGATGGGGGCGAGGCTCGGCAGGGCGGCGCCGGCGCGCAGGCGGCCGAAGTCGCCGCGCACCAGGCCCGGCGCCCGCGCCTCGCCGCGCCCCGAAGCCACGACGCCCGGCGCCCGGGCGGCCGCATCGGAGGCGCCGCCGGCGGCCGCGTCGGCGCCGGGCGCGTCGGGCTTCTCGGGCGGCGCGTCGTCGGCGCAGCCGCCCGCGCAGGCGGCCGCAGCCGGGGCGAGCGCGGCCAGCAGCGAGGAGCCCTTCCAATGCCGAATTCGAGCCATTGCACGCACCTCCGGGAGACGAGTCACGGTTCGACGGCGGGCGCTAAGGTAGCGAGGCCTTGCGGGTTTAGAAATAAGAGGTGCTTGGGTATTCGTAATCTCGGGCCGAGGCGAGACGCCGAGCGGTGAATGACCGCCGCGTACCGCTCTCGGCCCCGAGGGCGCCGCACGTCACGAAGAGCATGCCTGTGACTCAGCCAAATTTCATTGTAAAAATGCCGTGAAGGTGTAGGTGGGTAGTCTCGTCCCGCAGAGCCCCCCCCGCCCAGGGCTCGCAGACGCGCGGGCAATGCCCCTTGGGGCCCACTGTTCGTTGAATTCGGCTGCGGCCGGCCCAACCCCGGGCTGTCCGAAAGTCGCCACCGGTCGGCGGGCGTGCCGTACCGGTAGGCCCATGAGCGAAAGGTAGGGCGAACGGAGCTGTGGACGCCGCGATTGGACATTCGGCGCGCCCGCGATCCGAATGATTCGGCATTGGCGGCGCGCGTCATCGCCCGGGCGGGTACGGCGCGCCCGGGCACGAATCGTGACAAAGGGCGCGCCGGGCGCGGGGGGCCGAGCGCGCGGGGCGCGGCCGGGCGCTCAGCCGGCGGGCTGGGGCTTCCAGCGCGGGGGCGAGGCGGCGGCGCAGGCGTCGGTGGCGAGCGAGGCCTCTTCGATGGCGACGAGGTGCGGGAAGGGCGCGAGGTCGATCTGAAAGCGGCGCGCGCCGAAGAGCTGGGGCACGATGCAGAGGTCGGCCAGCGTGGGCGCGGGGCCGAGCGCGAAGGGCCCGCCGAAGCCCTCGGCGCGCGCCGCGGCGACGAGCGCCTCGCAGGCGGCGAGGCCGCGGCCGAGGGCCCAGTCGCGCCAGGGCTTCTGCGCCGCCTCGTCGCCCAGCCGGCGCCGGACGGCGAGGTTGATGAGGGGCTGGGTGCCCGCGTTGATGGTCTCGGCGATCTGGCGGGCGCGGGCGCGGGCCCAGAGCTCGGCCGGCAGGAGGCGCGGCGCGCCCTCGAAGGCCTCGTCGAGGTATTCGCAGATGGCGAGCGACTCGGTGAGCGATCGCCCGCGGTGCACGAGCGTGGGCACGTGGCCGATGGGGTTTCGGGCGAGGTTGTCGGCGGCGAGGTGCTCGTTGCGTACGAGATCGACGTGCACCGCGCGGTACGCGAGCCCCTTGAGCGCGAGCGCCCAGCGCACGCGCCACGACGACGAAGAGGCGAAGTAGTGGTAGAGCGTCAACTCGTCGGGGCCGGTCGTCATGGCGGCGAAGGCTACACCGGCGGCCGCGGCGGCGGGGCTCAGAAGCGGCGGTGGCCGAGGTGGTAGGGCGCGAGCCGGGTCGTGTCGACGTGCAGCGTCAGCAGCAGCGTGAAGAGCCGCCGGCAGGTGACGTGATCGGGCGCGAGCGGCTCGAGAAAGAGCGCGACGGCCCGCGCGGCCGCGTCGTGGGCGAGCTTCTTGGCCATGTCGAGCGCCTCGAGGCGGGCGGAGGCCACGCCCTCGTCGGCCATCTGGCGGCAGACGTCGACGTAGCCGCCGAGGTGGGGCGCGAGCGCGGTGTGCGGCAGGGCGAGCGCGAGGCCCTGGGCGCGCTCGCGCGAGGCGGCGAACACGAGGCGGGTCTCGGCCGGCGCGAGCTCGATGTGCAGCACGCTCGCCCCGGGCGGCAGCGAGAGCGAGCACTCTTCGAGCAGCTCTTGGATGGCGAGCCGCCACTCGGCGCGCCGCGTCTCGGGGGCGCCCCGCCAGAGCGTCTCGTCGAGCCGGATGTCATCGAGGGACACGGGCGCCACGCTAGCCGCGTGCTAGTCCAGCGGCCATGATCTTCTGGCAAAGGTGCCGGGCGGCGGGGCCGCTCGCCTTGGGCTTCGCCCTCGCGGCGGGCGCCTGCAGCCGGGCCGAGGTCGCGGGGGCCGAGCCGGGCGGCCCTGCGCCGGGCGTGGCCGCGGGGCCGGGCCAGGCGGGCGCGGCGGCGGGGCCGGGCCAGGCGGGCGCGGCGGCGGTCGAGGGCAGGGCCGGCGTCGAGCTCGTGGCGGCGCCGGGGGGCGCCGAGCCGGCCGAGGCGCTCGTGCGGCGCGAGGCCGAGCGGGCGCGCGCGGCGGGCCGGACGCTGCTCGTGTACCTGGGCGCGCCCTGGTGCGAGCCCTGCGAGCGCTTCCACGCCGCGGCGAAGGCGGGCTCGCTCGACGCCGAGCTGCCGGCGCTGACGCTGCTCGAGTTCGACCACGACCGCGACTCCGAGCGGCTGCGCGCGGCCGGGTACGACTGGCGCTTCGTGCCGCTCTTCGCGCGGCCCGGGCCCGACGGGCGGGCCTCGGGGCGCTCGATCGAGGGCTCGATCAAGGGCGAGGGCGCGGTCGCGCAGATCGTGCCGCGGCTCAAGCGGTTGCTCGCGCCGTGAGCGCCGCGGTCCGCGCCCCGGGGCCCCCCGGCCGCCTCGAGCGCCTGCTCTTCGCGCTGCCCGGGGGGCGGGGCGAGCGGGGGGTGCGCGTGTTCGTGCCGCCCGGGGCCGCGCCCGCCGGGGGGCGCCCCTTGCTCGTGCTGTTCGACGGGCAGAACGTCTTCGACGACGCGCCCTCGTTCGCGGGCGGCTGGTACGCCGACCGCGCGGCCGCCCGCCTCGGCGCGCGGGCGCCCGTCGTCGTGGGGGTCGAGCACGGCGGCGAGGCGAGGCTGCACGAGCTCTCGCCCTTCGCCTCGCGGCAGTCGCGGGGCGAGGCCGCGGCGTTCGTCGGGTGGGTGGCGGGCGAGGTGCTGCCGGCGCTGCGGCGCGCGCTGCCGATCGCGCCCGGCCCCGAGTCGGTCGTCGTGGGCGGCTCGTCGATGGGCGGGCTCGCCGCGCTCTTCGCGCACCTCTGCTTCGGGGGCGAGTTCGGCGGCGGCGCCATCTGCATGTCGCCCTCGTTCTGGTTCGCCGAGGGCGCCATCCGGTCGGTGGTGGGCGAGGCCTCGCCGCGCCACCCCGCGCGCGTCTACCTCGACGCGGGCGCGCGCGAGGGGCGCGGGCACCTCGGGCCGCTCGTACACGCGGTCGGCGAGGGCCTGCGGGCGCGCGGCTACGGGCCCGAGCGCGTCAAGATCGTCATCGACCCGCGCGGCGCCCACAACGAGCGCGCCTGGCGCCGCCGCCTGCCCGGCGCGCTGCGCTTCTTCTACGGCCCCGCCGCCCGGTAAGGCCGCGGCGGCCGCGGGGCGCCGCCCGCCGAGGGCCCGGAAGGCGAGCAGCACGAGGGCGCAGCCGACGCCGAGCGCGGCGTAGGTGCCCCAGACGGCGAGGGGGTCGTGGGGGCCGCCCTTGGGCAGGTGCTGGGCGATGAGCCGCCCCGAGAGCACGCCGCCGGCGAGGCCGCCGACGCCCTGGGGCACGAAGGCGATGCCCATGTAGAGGCCCTCCTGGCCGCGGGGCGCGAAGGAGCCGACGTACTCGTAAAAGCGGGGGCTATAGACCATCTCGGCGCAGGCGAAGACGAAGTAGGCGGCGCAGGCGCCCGCGATCGAGGGGAAGGCGCCCATCACCAGCATGCTGAGGGCGCCGAGGCAGATGCCCCCGATCATGGCCGCGAGCGGCTCGAGCCGCTGGGTCAGGCGGGCGGCGAAGATCTGCAGGGTCGCGATGGCGAGCGGGTTGATGAGCGTGATGTACTCGCGCGGCGCGCCCTCGCCGAACACGCGCACGCAGTACGTGGGGAAGGTCTGGTAGAACTGCTCGAGCAAGAGGTAGTAGCCGCTGACGAGCGTCAAGAAGGCGACGAGGCGCAGGTTGCGCAGGGCCGAGGCGACGCGCGCGAGCTCTTCGCGGGCCGAGCGCGTCGCGGGGGGCGGGCCGCCCGGCTCGCCGGGGGCGGGCCCCGGCTCGCGGAAGGCGGCGAGCGTGACGCCGAGGGCGAAGGCGCACGCGACGACCGAGGTGACGATGGTCGCGCGCAGCGAGACGGCGGTGCGCACGATCTTGGCGAGCGACTTGCCGACGACGCTGCCGGCGTTGATCGTGGCGTAGAAGATGGCGAAGCCCGTCGCGCGCCGCTCGGGCGGGGCGTAGCGCTGCACGCAGCCGGGCACCACCGGCTTCAAGAAGCTGCCGCCGACGGCCATGCCCATCACGGCCGCGTAGGCCGTGGGCCGCGCGGGCAGGGCGAAGAGCAGGGCGTAGGCGCCGACGTAGAGCGCGAACGAGAGCACCAGGCTCTTGCGGAAGCCGAGCCGGTCGGCGAGGCTGCCGACGGGCACCGGCAGCCACGAGCGCACGAGGGCGAAGAGCCCGAGCAGCCCGCCGCTCTCGACGTCGTCGAGGCGCACCTCGTCGTGCAGGTACACGACGAGGTTGACGTAGACCCCGTAGAAGGCGAAGCGCTCGAGCAGCTCGAGCGCGTTGGCGACGTAAAAGATGCGCGGGAAGGGCGCGGGCTTCGCGCCGCCTTCGCCGGCGGCGGGCGCGAGGTCGGGGGCCGACATCGCTCAGCCCCGGCCCGCCCCGACGAGCTCTTCGCCCCGGGCGAGCGCGGCGGTCACGACGCTGCGCACGGGCACCCCGTGCTCGGCCGCCGCGCGCGCGCAGGCGTCGAACTCGGGCTTGACGACCGGCGGGCCGAAGCCCCCCTCGCTCACCTTGACCGGGATGGGCCCGTAGAGCGTGTCGACCGTGATCATGCGCCGCGGCCGCTCGGTGCGCGTCACGGGCCGGTGCCGCACGCCGAGCGTGGTCGACTCGCGCAGGAGCACCGCCGCCACCGTGTCGGCCGCCGCGACCTCGGCGAGCGCCGAGAGCACGAGCCCGGGGCGGCCCTTCTTCATCGTCGCCGGCACCGCCCACGCGTCGAGCGCGCCCGCCGCGAGCAGCCGCTCGATGACGTGCCCCGCCATCTCGCCCGTGATGTCGTCGACGTTCGCCTCGAGCACCACGTGGCTGCCCTCGGCCGCGCGGGCGACGGGCGCCGGCGCGCCGACCACCGCCCGCAAGAGGTTCGGCCGGTCGGGCAGCGTGCGCGTGCCCGCGCCCCAGCCCACCCGCTCGGGGGCGAAGGCGGGCCAGCGCTCGAAGCGCCGCGCCACCGTCGCCACGATGGCCGCGCCGGTCGGCGTCACCAGCTCGGCCTCGAGGTCGACCGGGTAGGTCGGCACCCCCCGCAGGCAGCTCACCGTCGCCGGCGCCGGCAGCGGCAAGACGCCGTGGCGCGCCTTGACGAAGCCCCGGCCCATCGGCAAGGGCGAGCAGACGACCTCGCCGCCGAGGTACACGAAGCAGGCCGCCGCGCCGACGATGTCGACGATCGCGTCGACCGCGCCCACCTCGTGAAAGTGCACCGCCTCGAGCGGCACCCGGTGCACCGCCGACTCGGCCTCGCCGAGCCGCCGGAAGATGGCGCGCGCGAGCGACCGCACGGCCTCGGGCAGGGGCGCCGCCCCCAGCATCGCGTCGATCGAGCGGTAGGTGCGCTCGGGCTGCGCCGCCTCGACGTGCACGTCGAACGACGTCGCGACGATGCCGCTCCGGTGCGCGTGCCCCCGGTGCACGTGGTAGCCCTCGAGCGGCAGCGCCGCGAGCGCGCGCTCGACCACCAAGAGCGGCACCCCGAGGTCGAGCAGCGTTGCGATGATCATGTCGCCCGCGAGCCCGCTGAAGGCGTCGAGAAAGAGCACCCGCCCCGCCGCCGACCCCTCGGCCAGCGGCTCGGGCCTCGGCCCCGGGTGCTCGTGCGCCTCGCCCCCCGGCGCGTGCGGGTGCGCGTGCCCCGCCCCGTGCGGGTGCCGGTGCCCGCCCGGGCCCGCGCGCTCGTGGTCGTGACCGTGCTCGTGGCCGTGCCCGTGGCCATGGTCGTGCTCGTGGCCATGCTCGTGGCCGTGCCCATGGTCGTGACCGTGCTCGTGGCCATGCCCATGGTCGTGGCCGTGGTCGTGGGCGTGACCGTGCTCGTGGTCGTGACCGTGGGCGTGGTCGTGACCATGCTCTTCGGGCCCGCGCTCGCCCCGACCCTGGCCCGGCGCCCCCCCCTGCCCGAGGGCCTGCCCGTGGCCCCCGCCGTGCCCCTTGCCCTCGTGCTCGTGGTCGTCGTGCGCCATGGGCCCGGCCTATACCACGGCGCGGCCGCGCCCGGCCCGCCGCTCAATCGAGGTTCGTCAAGATGCGGTGGGCGGCCATCGCCGCGCCGAAGCCGTTGTCGATGTTGGTGACGAGCACCCCCGCCGCGCAGGTCGTCAGCATCGTGAAGAGCGGCGCCATGCCCCCGAGGTGCGCGCCATAGCCCACGCTCGTCGGCACCGCGATGACCGGGCAGCGCACCAGGCCGCCGACCACGCTGGGCAGCGCGCCCTCCATGCCAGCGACGGCGACGATGACGTTCGCCTCGTGCAGCGCCGGCAGGTGCGCGAGCAGCCGGTGCAGCCCCGCGACGCCCACGTCGTAAAGGCAGGTGGGCCGCGCCCCGACCAGCCGCAGCGTTTCGGCCGCCTCTTCGGCCACCGGCACGTCGCCCGTGCCGGCCGTGACGACGAGCACGCGGCCCTTGCGCTCGGGCGGCGTGCTCGCCAGGTGGCTCGCGATGCGGGCCACCGGGTTGTACGTCAGGAAGGGCAGCGCCGCGCGCACCTCGGCCGCCTTCTCGGGGCCGATGCGCGTGATCATGACGCTCTGGCCCGCGCGGTGAATCTCGCGCGCGATCGTGACGATCTGCTCGGCCGTCTTCGGCTCGCCGAGCACCACCTCGGGCGCCCCCTGGCGCAGCGCGCGGTGCTGGTCGACGCGGGCGAAGCCCAGGTCGGTGAAGGGCAAGTCGCGCAGGGACGTGAGCGCCTCGTCGACGCCCAGCGCCCCGCCCGCTACCTTCTGCAAGAGCTCGCGCAACCGGTTCGGGTCCATGGCGGTACGAGGGCTTCTTAGCGCGCCGATCGCGGCCTGCCTAGTCGGCGGGCGCGCCCGAGCGGGGGGGGCGACGGGGCCTCAAGCCTTCGAAACGATTCGCGAATTTGCCCTTTGTGGCCCCCCTCCGCCGCCCCCCCCGCCGGCCCCCGCCCCGAAACCCCTTGCCGCCGCCGCCTGGGCCCCGCAAAACCCGTCCCGAGCCCCCCTCCGCCCCGCCTCCGACTCCTTGGCCCCGGGCCCCCCGGCGCTCGTGCCTCGGGCCGCGGGGGTGTCACCCGGGCCCCCGGGCGGGGGGCAGGCCCCGGGGCGGCGCGCCCCAACGACCCATGCCCGCCCTGCTCGCCCCCTTCGTCGGCTTCTCGCTCGGCGTCTTCTTCTCGTGGGCGTCGGCCGACGAGGTGGCGCGCGGCCTCGGCCCCCTCGTCATCTCCCGCCCGTTTGCCATCGTCGCGCTCTTCGCCCTGCTCGGCTTCGCGCCGGCGCTCGGCTACTTTCTCACCTTCGCCGCCGACTGGAGCCTCGCCTACCTCGTCGACACCCGGCGCGTGCCCTCGGCCCTGCTCCTCCTGCTCGCCCTCGGCAGCGGCGCCTCGGTGCTCGCCGGCTTCGCCCTCGGCGCCCGCCAGGTGCGCGCCCGCCGCCCCGTCTCGCTCCTGCCCCTGATGACCGTGCCGCTCGCGGCCGCCGCCGTGCTGCTCGGCGCCTTCGCCCGCAACCTCGCCCTCTTCGGCTCCTACGTCCAGGTCACCCGCCAGCTCGACGCCGAGCCCATCGCCGGCAGCAGCCTCGGCTACGCCGTCCTCTGGGTGAACGCCTGCCTGCTCGCCTCCGTTTTGTGGACGGCCCACGAATTGCGCCGCGGCGCGGGCCGCCGCGGCGCCTGACCGCGCCCCCCGCCCGGCGCCCCCACGGCCCCCCGTGGCCCCCCACGGCCCCCCGCGGCCCCGGAGCGTCGGCCACCTCCCTCTCGCGGGTTGACCGTCCCCCGTCCGCGGGGGAGGCTCGCGCCATGAACGACCGCGACATCGCGAACCTCCTCGATCTGGCCGACGACCTCGTCTCGCGCGCCCGCAAGCGCGGCGTCGACGTCGCCGAGGTCATCGCCCGCTCGGGCTCCGAGCTCTCGGTCAAGGTGCGGCTGGGCGAGGCCGAGCTCATCGAGGAGGCGGGGCACCGCGCGGTCGGCATGCGCGTCATGAAGGGCAAGCGCGTCGCCCTCACCTCGACCAGCGATCTGACCCCCGCGGGCCTCGACCGCTTCCTCGACGACGCGCTCGAGCTCTGCGAGCTCAGCCAAGAAGACCCCTTCGCCGGCCCCGCCGACCCCGACCTGCTCGCCCGGGGCGCGCTGCCCGAGCTCGATCTCTACGACCCGGCCGGCGGCGGCGTCGGCGCCGACCGGGCCCTCGCGCAGGCCAAGGCGGCCGAGAAGGCGGCCTTCGACGCCGACCAGCGCATCACCAACAGCGAGGGCGCCACCTACTCGCGCACCGCCGGCGGCTTCGGCATCGCGCTCTCGGGCGGCTTCCGCGGCGGCTACCTCGGCTCGTACCAGTCGCTCACCGTCGCCCCCGTCGCCGACGACGAGGGCGGCAAGCGCCGCCAGGGCCACCACTGGGCCGCCCGGCGCCACCTCGCCGAGCTCGAGTCGCCCGAGTCGGTCGGGCGCGAGGCCGCCCGCCGCACCGTCGCCAAGCTCGGCGCGCGCAAGGTGCCGAGCTGCGAGGCGCCCGTCATCTTCGACCCCGACGCCGCCCGCTCGCTGCTCGGCCTGCTCGCCGGCGCCATCATGGGCGGCAGCATCTGGCGCAAGACGAGCTACCTCGTCGGGCGCGAGGGCACCGAGGTCGCCAGCCCCCTCGTCACCGTCGTCGACGACCCGCTCTTGCCCCGCGCCCCCGGCTCGCGCCCCTTCGACGGCGAGGGCCTGCCGACCCGGCGCAACGTCGTCATCGAGGGCGGCGTGCTCAAGACCTACCTCTGCGACAGCTACAGCGGCCGAAAGCTCAAGCGCCCCTCGACCGGCAGCGCCTCGCGCGGCTCGAGCGGCGGCGTCGGCGAGTCGACCTCGAACTTCATCTTGCAGCCCGGCTCGGCCAGCCGCGACGACATCATCGCCGACACCCCCCGCGGCCTCTACGTCACCAGCATGATGGGCTTCGGCTACAACCCCGTCACCGGCGACTTCAGCCGCGGCGCCGCCGGCTTCTGGGTCGAGGACGGCAAGCTCGCCTACCCCGTCGGCGAGGTCACCATCTCGCTCAACTTCGACGACCTGCTCAAGCGCATCGACGCGCTCGGCTCCGACCTCGATCTGCGCACCTCGATCGCCGCGCCCACCTTCCGCGTCTCGAGCATGATCATCGCGGGGACGTTACCACCCGCCCCCCGCCTCGGGCCCGGCGTTCGGCCCGCCCGGCGTCGAGGCCCCCGGCGCCGAGACCACGAACCCGCCCGCGTCGTCGTCCGGCACCTCGGGCCGGCGCCGCGCCACCGACGCGCCCGGCTTCGGCCTGGGCAGCGCCGGAAAGCGCGACACGATCTCGCCCCCCGGCGCGCGCAGCGCGAGCGCCTCGCCCGCGTTCGAGAGGCCCGACTTGCCCAGCGCGGGCAGCGTCAGCCGCGCCGCCGAGGGCGCCGGCGCGACGTCGCCCCCCGCGCCCGGCACGAAGCCCTCCGGCGTCAAGAGCACGAACTCGCCCGGGCCCAGCCGGTGCGCCGGCAGGCCCACCTCGCCGCCCCCGTCGGCGAGCCGAAAGCCCTCGAGCTCGACCGCGTCGCCGCCGTCGTTCACGAGCTCGACCCACTCGGACGCCGGCTCCGGCCCCAGCGCGTCGGCCAGCACCTCGTTGATCACGACGTGCGGGCGGGCCGGCGCCGTCGTCACCTCGATCGACGCCTCGCCCGGCGCCCCCGCCGCGTCGTAATAGCGCGCCACCACCCGCGCCGTCGTCGACGGGGCGAGCCCCCGCAGCACCGCCGGCGCGTCGACGAACGCCCGCGCCGCGAGCGACGCGCCCGCCTCGACCAGCGCCAGCACCGGCGAGGGCCCCGGCCGGAGCACCAGCCGATCGTCGAGCGCCTCGCAGCAGATCGGCCCCAGCGCCACCGCGGGCGGCGCGCAGCGCGCGGGCGAAGGCCCCGGCGCCCCGCCCGGCCCCGGCGTCAGCGGCGTCGGCTCGAGGAACGCCACGGGCACCTCGCCCGCGAGCACGCGAGGCGGCGGAGGCACCGCCGCGCCCGCCCCCTCGCCCAGCACCAGCGTCACGCACGCGCCGACCCTCGCGTCGTCGACCACGCCGGGGCGCAGCTCATGAGGGCCGAGCGCGGGCCCCGGCTCTGCCCGCAGCCCCGCCGGCAGCGCCTCGTCGGCGCAATACACCCCGAAGCGCGCCGCGCCCCCCGAGGCCGGAGGCCAGAGCCGCCTCGCGATCGGCAGCCCGTCGCCCACCACCTCGAGGCCCTCGCGAAAGAGCGCCGAGCCCGCCGCCAGCGTGTACGCGCCCTCGGCGAGCGGCGCCTTCGGCGCGACGACGAGCGCGCCCCCCTCGAGCCGCACGACCAGGCTCGGCACGGCCCGATCGAGCAGCGACTTCGGCGGCTCGCCCTTCGCGAGGCCCCGCAGCGCGACGTCGCTCACCTCGCCCCGCACCAGCACCACCGACGCCGCCTCGACGCTCTGGCCGGGCACGGGCCTCAGCTCGAACTGCGCCACCCGCGGCGCCCGCCCCGCCTGCGTCGCCGGGTACGTGACGAGCTCGACCACGTGGCCCGCGCCCCCCGCGCCCTGGCCCCCGCCCCCGCCGCCGCCCCGGCCCGCCACGCCGTCGAGCGGGGGACGCTGCTCGGGCAGCGGTGGCAGCCTCGAGCAAGCCGCGAAGAGAGCAACCAAGACCAGGGCCCGCAGGCCCGACCGGCAGAGAAGGGTTCGCATACGACCCCTCTCGGACGAGCCCGAGCCCAGTTGCCTGCCGCGTTCAAAGGGGCTCGAAAAAGATCGGAAGCGCCCGGTCGTTCTGCCCTTTTGCTAGGCTTGATAGGAGAGTAAAGAAAACCTCTCGCCAGGCTTGAGCGGGGCGTAAAGAGCACCTTGGCTTACATGACCGCTGAAGCGAGCCCTCTTCTTTACCCTGGCGAAGTCGGTCGACCCATCGCACAAAAAGAGCCTAACATTTCTTAATTTGCCAAAGGTGAGCCTGGGCCAAATTTAGCAAACCTCTCGCAGACTTTCTTGGGAGCCTGTGATGCCGCGTGGGTACGTTCCGATCTTCGAGCTCGGACGGGGAGGCATGGGCGACGTGCTTCTGGCGGTCGCCACCGGCCCGGGGGGCATCACCAAGCTGCACGTGGTCAAGCGGCTGCGCGACGAGCTCGCGCAGGACGCCGACTTTCTGGCCATGTTCTTCAACGAGGCGCGCATCGCCGCGCGCATCGACCACCCGAACGTGGTGCAGACCTACGAGTTCGGCTTCGACGGCGAGTGCTACTTCAGCACGATGGAGTACCTCGAGGGCCAGAGCCTCGAGGCCCTCTTCACCCGGGGCGGCGCCGCGGTGCCGGCCGAGATCTACCTCGCGGCCGTGTGCGACGCGCTCGCGGGGCTGCACCACGCGCACGAGCTCTGCGACTACGACGGCCGGCCCCTGCGCATCGTGCACCGCGACGTCAGCCCGCAGAACATCTTCGTCACCTACGAGGGGCGGGCGAAGCTGCTCGACTTCGGCATCGCCAAGGCGGCCGACTCGGTGAGCGCGACGCGCACCGGCGCGGTCAAGGGCAAGATGGCGTACATGCCGCCCGAGCAGATCGAGCGCACCGAGACGTTCGACCGGCGCGCCGACGTCTTCGCGGTGGGGGCGATCCTTTGGCGCGTCATCACCGGCCAGCGCCTCTGGAAGGGCATGAACGACATCGAGATCTACATGCACCTGACCGAGAAGGGCGTGCCCTCGCCCCGCGCGTTGCGGCCCGACGCGCCCGCCGAGCTCGTCGCGATCTGCGAGCGCGCGCTCGACGGCGACGCCGACCGGCGCTTCCCGACGGCGCTCGCGCTGCAGCAGGCGCTCGAGGGCTACCTCGAGCGGGCGGGGGCGAGGGTGATGCCGCGGCAGGTGGGCGCCGTCGTCGCCGAGCTCTTCGCCGACGAGCGCGCGCGGGTGAGCGCGGCGATCGCGGCGCGCTTCTCGCAAGGCACACCCATCGAGGAGGCGGGCGGGCCGACGCCGCCGATGATGCCCGCCTTCGGCCTCCCGCTCGACTCCGAGGGCAAGATCATCAGCGTCGGGGCGCTCGAGCCCGTCACCTCGGTGATGTCGAACGAGCAGGTGCAGGCGATCCGCACGGCGGGGCGCCCCACCGCGCGCATCGGGCCCGAGCTCCCGCCGCCGCGGGCGCCGCTCTCGACCGACATCACGGCGCCGGTGGCCATGCTGACCGACTCGAAGGCCGCGCTGCTGGCGGCCGACGTCGACTGGCCGGCCGACAGCGAGGCGCAGCAGCCGGCCGCCCCGCCGCCCGCGCCCGCGCGCGGCGACGCCTGGCCGACCCGCGACGCGCCCGCGCGCGGCGACGCCTGGCCGACCGGCAACGCGGCCTCGCGCGGCGACGCTTGGCCGACCGGCGACGCGGCCGCGCTCCTGGCGGGGCGGGCGGCGGCCGCGCAGGTCGGGCCGGCGTGGCCCGCCGAGCCGGGCGCGGGCGAGGCCGCGTGGCCGGCGGGCCAGGCGGCGCAGGGGGCGTGGCCCGCCGGCCAGGCAGAGTATGGGTCGAGGGGCGGGCCCCTCGCGTCCTGGCCCGCGGGCGGCGCCCTGGCGACGGGGTACGGGTCGGCGGCGACCTCGTCGGCGCAGCGAGCAGCGGCGATGGCGCCCCTCTCGGTCGAAGAGGCGACCAAGGCCCTCGCGGCGGTCTCGGGCGACGAGGCGGGCAGGGCCCTCGCGGGCTGGCCGAAGGGCCCGGCGGGCGAGTGGGTGCGCGCCATGGCCCTGCCGGCGCTCGCCGCCTTCGCGCTCGCCGCGCTCGTGCTCGTGGCCAAGGGCATGGGCCTCTTCTCCTCGAGCCAGGGCCCCTCGGACGAGCCGGCGCCGCTCGCGGGCCCCGCGCCGGCCGCCGGCCCCTTCGTGCTGCGCGTCGTGCCCACGCCCGCGAACGCCCGCATCGTCGTCGACGAGCACCCGCTCGAGCTCGGCACGGCGAGCTTCCCCAAGGGCGAGGCGCGCCACCGCGTCTCGGTCGAGGCCCCGGGCTACGAGCCCTACGCCGACTGGGTCACCCTGCGCGGGCCCCAGACCACCCTGCGCGTCACCCTGAAGCCGAAGGCCGCCCAGGGCGCGGCCCCCGCGGCCGACGTGGTGCGCAAAGAGGGGCCGGGGGGCTAGCGGGGCGCCGCCTCACCCGTCCGCCTGCACGAGGAGCGCCCGCACCTCGCGCGGCAAGAGCCCGTAGGCCTCGGCCGCGGCGATGAGGCCCGCGTTGTGCGGCAATTGCGTCAAGAACGACCGCGCGTAGGGCGTGCCCACCAGCCCGCGAATGCGCCGCGCGAAGGGACCCATCGCCCGGGCGATGGCGGCCTTCGCCTCGCGCAGCTGCTCGGCGTCGACGTGCGCGTCGTGCAGCGCGAGGTAGACCGGCGCCTCGTTGAGCAGGCTGGGCGCGCCCGCGTCGAGCAGGTCGGCCGCCTGGCTCGCGAGCGACGCGGCCTGCTCGGCGTTGCCCAGGCAGCGCTCGGCCTCGGCCCAGAACCCGAGCGCCACCGGCAGGACGTCGCGCTGCGCCGTCGCGCGGTAGGTCGCCACGGCCGACTTGAGCAAGTTTCTTGCCCGCTCGAGCGCGGCCGAGTCGCCGCTGCGCAAGAGCTCGACGCCCCGGTAAAAGAGCACCCCGAGCGTCACCCGGTCGGGCGCCACCCACTGGCTCGCGGCGGCCGCGTCGGCCTCGGCGCGCGAGGCCGCGAGCTCGGACTCGAGCGTCGGGTCGGCCCCGAACGCCGCCGACCAGCAGAGCAGCACCATGCGCCCCTGCCGCACGGTGCCGGGGCTGCCGATCGACTGCGCGATCGCGATGCCCTCTTGAATCGCCGCCCGCGACTCTTGCCGCGCCCCGAGCGTCGTCAGCGCGAAGCCCACGTTGATGGTGAGCATCGCCTCGCGCTCTTTGAGCCCGATCGACGACGCCGCCCGCGCCGCGTTGCGCCGCGCCTCGAGCGCGCTCAAGAGCTCGCCGCGCGTCTGGCGCACGATGGCGAGCGTCTGCCACGCGTCGACCGGCGCCTGCTCGGCCCCCTCGGCCCGCGCGATCGCCAAGAGCCGCTCGGCCGCCGCCTCCGCCGCCGCCAGCTCGCCCGCGAAGGCCAGCCGCGAGGCGAGCGCCGCCCGGCACCGCGCCTCTTCGTCGTAGAGCCCGAGCGAGGCCGCCCGCTCGGCCACCTCGTTGAGCCGCTCGGAGATGGCCTCGCCCCCCCCGCGCGCGTCGTCGTAGCGCGTTTCGGCCCCCGCCGCCCGCAGCGCGCTCGCCTCGTCGTGCACGTTCTCCAAGAGCGCCCGCACCGCCGACTCGCGGTCGGCCGCCCGCGGGTCGAGCCGGCAGTACGCGTCGTCGAGCAAGAGCGCCCGCCCGAACGCCACCGGCGGCGCGTCGGCGAACGAGAGCGCCCGCTCGGCCAGCGTCACCGCGTCGGCGAGGGCGTTGGCCGCGAGCGATCGGCGCGCCGCCTTCTCCCAATTTTGCCCCGCCGGCCCCTGCAGCCCCCCGAGCTCGTAGTGCCGCGCGATCGTCGCGACGTCTTCGCCCACGCTCTCGAGCCACGCCGCCGCCTTGCCGTGCAGCGCCCGCCGCGTGCCCCCGTCGAGCGCCGCGTAGACCACCTCGCGCACGAGCGCGTGCTTGAACGCCCACTCGCGCGTGCCCGAAAAGCGCGACTCGGCCCGCTCGACCACGAAGTCGGCCGCCGCGAGCCGCCGCAGCGTCGTCGCCGCGTCGGCGACGCCGAGCGCCGCGAGCCCCGCGTCCCAGCCGGTGAGGCCGAACGTCGCCAGCCGGCCGAGCGCCTCGCGCAAGGGCGCGTCGAGCGCGTCGAGGCTCGCCTGAATCGCCGCCTCGATCGTCGGAGCCTTCGTCGCGTCGCGCCCCGCCGCCGTCAGCCGCGCCAGCTCTTCGGCAAAGAGCGGCGAGCCCGCCGCCTGGCTCGCGATCAGCTCGAGCCGCTCGTCGCTCGCCCGCTCGCCCAGGAGGGCCCGCGCGATCGCCCGCGCCGCCCGCCGCGAGATCGGCCGGAGCTCGAGCCGCACGTGATCGCGCCCGAGAAAGAGCTTCGGCTCGCCCTTCCACAGGGCCGGCCGCGCCAGCACCAGCAGCCAGAGCCGCCGCCCCGTCGAGCGCCCGAGCGCGTGATCGAGCCAGGTCAAGCTCTCGGGGTCGGCCCACTGCGCGTCTTCGAGCACCACCGCCACCGGCGCCACGTCGGCGATGCCCAAGAGGGCCTCGGTCATCGCCAGCCAGAGCGCGTCGCGCGCCCCGGGCCCGGCGTCGAGCGACTTGTTCGCCAAAAGTCTCGCCAGGTGATTGTGCGACGTCACCGGAGCCTGCCCCGGCGGCGTCAGCCCCGCGATCGCCGCGAGCGCCTGGTCGAGCGTCGAGGTCTTATCGAGGCCCAAGAGCGCCCGCAGCGTGTCGGCCGCCACGCCCAGCGCCTGCGACGTGGCGAAGGGGTCGCAGCGCACCACCACGAGGCGCGGCGGCGAGTACCCCGCCGCCAGCCGCGTCAGCACCTCGCGGCTGAGCCGGCTCTTGCCGATGCCCGGCGCCCCCGTGCAGCTCACCACCACCGGGGTCTGATCTTCGACGCAGCGCTCGTACGCGCTCGCGATCTGCGCGAGCTCGGCCTCGCGCCCCACGAAGGGGGCCCCGCCCATCGCCCCGTCGGGGCGCCCGTCGCCCATCGCCGCGCCGACGACGCTGACGCCGTCGCCGCGCTGCTGCATCTCGAAGCGCCCCCGCACGAGCTCGGCGGTCGTCGTGTCGGCGAGCGTCTGCCCCCCTTGCGCCTCGCGCGCGAAGGCTGATGCTCGGTCGACGACCTCGCCCACGGGGCGCGTCAGGTGCACCCGCGATCGCCCCGTCGCCACGCCGACCTTCGCCCCGGTCGCCGCGAGCTCGCGCCCCATGTCGACCGCGCGCGCCGCCTCGTCGCCGAGCGCCTGCCTCACCCCGAAATGCGCGATGACCCCGTCGCTGCCGAAGGGCACCGCGTCGCCCCCCCGCTCGCGCAGCTTGGTGAGCGCCTCTTCGCGCTCGGCCCCCGACCCGAGCCTGAGCGCCACCACGGTCGTCACCAGCCTCGACGCCGCCCCGCTCGTCAGCGACGAGCTCGGCTCGACCGGCGGCGGAGGCAACGACGTGCCGATCGTCGGGTCGACCAGCATCGCGTCGAGCTCGCTCGCCACCTGCGTCGCGCTCGCGGGCCGCTCGTCGGGGTACGTCGCCAGCAGCCTCGCCTCGAGCTCGTCGAGCTCGTGCATCACGTCGGGCAAAAATTCGCGCAACCTCGGCGCCGGCGACGTCACGAGCCTCGCCAGCGTCGCGATCGGCGTCGGCCCCACATGCGGGGGGCGCCCGGTCAAGAGCTCGAAGAGCGTCGCCCCCAGCGCATAAAGGTCGCACCGCGAGTCGACCGGCCCCTCGCCCCGCGCCTGCTCCGGAGCCATGTACGCCGGCGTCCCGACGATGTGCCCCCGCTGCGTCAGCCGCACGTCGCCCATCGACGCGACGCCGAAGTCGACGAGCTTCGCCGTCAGCGGCCCCGACCCGTTGAGCAAGAACACGTTGGTCGGCTTCACGTCGCGGTGCACGACGCCCGCCTTGTGCGCCGCCTCGAGCGCCGCGGCGATCTGCCGCGCCACGACCAGCGACTGCCGCATCGTGAGCGGGGCCCTGCGCATGCGCGCCTGCAAGTCTTCGCCCTCGAGCCACTCCATCGCGAGGTAGGGCATCCCGTCGTCGAGGGTGCCGAACGCCACGACGCGCACGATGTTGGGGTGGTCGAGCCCCGCGAGAATCGTGCCCTCGCGCTCGAAGCGCGCCTCTTCTTCGGGGTCGCCCCCGCGCCCGGCGATGACCTTGAGCGCGACATGCTCCCGCGAGAGCTCGTCGAACGCCCGATAAACCACGCCCGACGCGCCCCGGCCCACCTGCCGCTCGATGACAAAGCGCCCGCCGAGCTGGTGCGCCGCGCGCTGAGCAGGTTTGAGCATGGGTTCCATGGGTTACGCCCCCCCCGCCGCAAACGTTACGCCCGACGACGCCTGCTGCGACACCCCCCGCTCGCCCGTTCGCCCCCGACCTCTTGCCGAAGCCCTTCGTGAAGCGCTTGCCGAAGCCCTGGCCGAACCCCTTCGCGAAGCCCCCCGCTCGTGCGGGCGGCTCTGGGGCCACCCCCCACCCCCCGCCAGCCCCAACGCTCGCCACACACCCAAGAAAGTCATGCCCCCAAGGTACGAGCGAGCCGCCCCAGCCGTTTCTCCCCGGCCCCGCATTTCTTCCCCCATGATGGCCGCCCAACGCCGCCCGCGTGGCCCCAACGG
This sequence comes from Polyangiaceae bacterium, assembly GCA_035762175.1. Lineage (GTDB taxonomy): Bacteria > Myxococcota_A > Polyangia > Polyangiales > Polyangiaceae > DASTPP01. The sequence continues at coordinate 21,251 of DASTPP010000436.1, forward strand.
CCCCCCAAGGCCGCCCGCCGGCCCCCTGGCCCCCGACCCCCCCGCCCACGCCCCCCGGCCCAGGCGCCCCTTCGCGGGCCTTTGCCCCCCAGCCGCCCCGCCAAGGCGCCCCCCGCCCAGGCCCGACCCCCCCGGCCCGGTACCCCCGGCTGCCTCGGTCGACGCCCCCAAGGGCCCTGGTAGCGGCTCGAACACGGGAACCCCGCTTCCCCTGGCCCGCCTGACGAGGCCGGCCAAGCTCTAAGCCCCACATGTAGCGGGACCTGCGGCAGGCCACAACCGCCCTGCGTAAGGCCCCCCGGGGTCGCCGAAACCCCAGCCGGGGAGGGGAGGGGAGTCGGGCAGCGCAGAACGAGCTTGACGAACCTGAGCGCCTGGGTATCGTGTCGCCCTCTCAGCCAGCCATCTTAGCTCAGGGGTAGAGCAGCGGTTTCGTAAACCGCAGGTCTGGGGTTCAAATCCCCAAGATGGCTCCAGTTTCGAAACCGAAAGTGGCTTTCCCGGTGAGTGCGACCCGGGGTGGGGTACCGAAAGCGGGTACTCGATAAAGACCCTCGCGCCGCTAAAAAGCGGCGCGGGTCGAAGCCCTCAGGCACGCGAACGACGAGGCCGGAGCGGAGCACGAGCTCGAACGCCTGGGGGGCGGCAGCTCGCGGGGCGGGCGTCGCGACGGCGACGAGCGGGGCGAAGGCGACGGGGCTGCCGTTGGGCACATCGCGCCGCAGCGTCGAGGACCAGCAGAGACTGTGGGCAGAGAAGCCGTGCGTGGCGGCGAAGGCGGCGGCCGTCTGGCCGCTCCTCTTCCAAAGCGCCACATGCTGACTCCACTCGGCCCGGCTTGGCATCGTCGCATCCTCGACCAGAGGGATAGATCGCCGAGCAACGCCCCACCAGATGGGGGGCGCCGACCGGATACCGAAGGGTGTGGCAGAGTTGGGTGTCCTCGGCATCGACCATGGGCAAACCTCCTGCGGGCTCGCATGCGTGCTCGGCAGGCTCGCCGTTGGCGGCAACTATGTCAGGACGGGAGAGGGCGAGGACGTACTTTCTATCAGGGCGAATCGGAAAGGTGTTGCTTGCGTCGCAAATGTGCCTGCCGTAAAGCACCCCGACGAACCTGGTCGTAGACGCCCTGAAGGGCATCGCGGATGATAGCACTGTCGCGCCGGCGGAATCCTTCGAGGATGTTCTCCACAGGGGTGCTCGGTCCGGAACTATAGCGTCGCACCCGCTTGCCGTCGAGTACCATGATCTCGGGGCTCTCTACGAGTTTGGGGTTGAGGTCGAAGTAGATGCGCTCGCGACGAGGTACCATCGGAGGGCCTGCGAGCTCAAGCATCGGTCGGTCGAATAGGATTTGGACCACGGCAGCTTCTCCACCAGCCTCTTGCTCAAGGCGCAGCTTTTGCCAGGTCCAAATCAGGTAGCGGTGCAGGCGCCGAACCTGCACTTCTGCGAGCTCCGTGCCTTGATCATCGAAGCCCCAGAACGAACCGAGCGCCACGTCCACGCACTTGAGCATGTGGGTGCGCGTGTCCGGATCTTTGCCCGGTGTGTCGCGCTCCAACGCGTAGTCGTGGAGCATCGCCCAGACATCGGCCAAGTAGTCAACCTCTTCGAGCAACTTTGGGAATCGACCAATTCTCGCGCTCGTTGCCGACGTGACGCCCTGTGCGGCTTCGTGGAGTCCCTCGTGCAAAAGGAACATCCGCCCTGCGCGTCGCAAATCTTCGTCGGAGTGTATCTGCCGTGCAATTCCCGCTAGTAGCGCATCGCCGAACTGCCATTCGCGACTGTTCTGGTCGAACCTGAACTCCGCGAGAGACGAGGAATCCTGTCCGACGCGCATGTGCTCGAAACCAACCTTCCAGAGTGGCGGTAGCGTCGCGAGGCGCTGACCGGGGCTCCATGTGGCGCTTTCGTTCGGGAAGAGAGCAGGGAGCCACGTTTCAGTGCTGGGCTGGTAGCGTCTCAGGGTATTGCCAAACGATGCCAGGCGCTGACGCTCTTGTTCCCAAGCCCGGCGGGTTTCTCCTGCCCGCTCACGTGCGACATCATCGAGGATGATAGCCCGCTCGGATGGCTCTTGAAGGACTAGCGCGGGTGCGTACTTGGGAGTCGCGTGGCGAAGGTATTGGTACGTCTTGACCCGGTGATGCTTCGTTGGCGACACGCACGAGCCGAGTCGGAATGCCATGCCAACTGGGACAGACGCAAAAACATGAATGCACTCGGCGTTGGGGCAACGGTCTAGGATAGCGTCGAGGACTTTTTCGAACTCTTGTGCCACCGCTTCAATGTCAGCGGACGAGTTTAGAGCATCCGGGTCCGTTGGTGTCGTACGAATAGATATCTCTGCGAGGGGTGTTGGCACGATGCTGAGCACGTCTTGAAGCTCGATCGGGTGGGATGTCGCGACCTGAATTACTACGTCGCCGCGCATACGGGTTCTGTCGTTAGGGATACCTTTGACTTCGACTTCGACGGTTTTCTCAGTGCTCTTCCAAGTCCAGGCGCGAGTATCGTGCCGTTTTTGGAACGGGTGAATTGTCGCCCACGTTCCAACGCGAAAGCCAAGGAACATAGCGAGAGGGATCGGTGCCGCACCGAAGTAGGCAAGGTGGTACCCTGGCGACTGCTCGAGACGTGGTCGCAGCAATTCCTGGAGTGCCCGTTCAGTCTTTTGCCGGACGTCGCTCCAGTCGATGGTCGCGGTGGCATCCATTGGTATTTGCACGACGTCAAGCACGACTTCAGGACGGGGGAGCACTTTGACGTCAGGTGGCAGCGCCTGTACCATCTCTCTGGACGATATTGTCCAGTGGACAGGATGAGATAGAAGGATCCAACCTGACGCTGTGCTACTGAGCGGAGCTGTTGCTTCTGCGGTCATCGATCTTGCCTCGGTTCTTCGGTGAGTTGTGTAAGTTTGCCTTCGCGGGTACCTTCCCAGGCACGTAGTTCGGTGGTCCCAACTATGACGAAGAAGAGTGAAGGAACGTCGTATGTGTCATACGCAAGGCGCCGTCGCCAGTCAAGCCGGTCAATAAGCGAGGCGTGCGGCACGCTCTCTGGATGCGTATGCCATTCCCCTAGATACTTACAGGTTCCGCCCGAAGCGGCCCACCGCTCGTCTATTATACGCTGGTGTTCAGGTTGGGCGCGCCAAAAGCCTTTGAGCCAGCGACGGTCGCCCTTCATGGGAACTGTGACCTCGTCCACGATGATATGAGGCGCGTCCAATAGCTCGCGCCCTAGCAACACCCCGCCAGCTTCAGTATCTCGCTTCGTTCGCTGACGGTAGCTGAGCATGACTACCAGTGTCGATGCGTTGACGATGAACTTCAAACCGTTCTCACGCCGGAAGCGACGCCGTTCGGTCATGCTGGCTTGCATAGGGGGCAGCCTGTACGAACGAGCATGAGACCAGGAAGACGTTCTTCGGGCGGGCTTCGCTCGTAACATTCGGTGGTCTTGAATCCGGCTGCCCGAAATGCGTCGGCGTTGCCTTTCCAAGAGACTAGTTCTGATTCAGATAGATTGCCTTGGAGCACGTCCAATGCGCGACGAGCAACCACCATCGCGGCCCTTTGGGCGTCGAGGTCGCCGAACGACATGTGTTGGCTACCGCATCCCATCATGTCGCGTGTGTATCGACCGCCCGGATGCGCGTAGGCCGCGCGACAAACCAGAGTACCGTCTTCGCCTCGCTCGTAGAGACACTGGAAGCAACCCGCAGAGGAAGCGCCGATGTGGGTGACAAGTGCGTGGCCACCCAGCCCAAGGGGCTCCAACCAAGTAAAGATCGCTGGAGGTGCTTTGGGGTCGGCGGCGATCACGGCGTTTACACGCAACTCGACCGTCGGGTTGCCAATGGCCAAAACAATGAGGTCGTACGCCCGGAATCCCTCTGGCTGCTCTCGCATCCAGGCGAGTACATCGGTCTGGTGCGTTCGGACCTTTACGAAAGGCAGCAATCGCTCGATCTCAAGCTTGAGTCCGACAACTTTTCGATAGTCAACGTAAGCCCGTCCACAAGCGTGGCGGAACGTGTTGGCAGCTTCGAAAGAATCCGGATCCATGAGGTCGATCGTTCCTAGGCCCGCCCGTGCGAGATTCATCGCAACGTATCCGCCGACGGCGCCGCACCCGACCACTAGAACGCGGCAGCGGCCCAAATCGGTGTTAGCCCCGCCACGCGGGAGGAGGTATGCACGGTCGACGGGGTCAACGTAACACGGTGCGATGCGCGAGTCGTCGATCGCCTGGGCGTCAAAAGGGTGTGCTCCTTCGCGTCGCCGAACGATGAGGCCGACGAGGCCGCGTCGCCCTGACGGACGTTGGACACCGAGTACTACGAGCACCTCCCTTGCCCGGCAATGTTGTTCGATGCTTCGCCACAAGTCCTGATCTTGGCGCAGAACAGGTGTGACGTGGACGTTGAGGCCATGTGCTGTGGCCAAATGGCGGGGGTGGAATTGTGGGTCGCTTGCTGCAGGATTGATCGGCACGTAGACCGCGTTGACGAACGTGAGCTTGTCGACATTGCGGAACTGCCGGAACGCTGCGAACGACGCGGGTGTATCTCCTACGGCGCATCTCACACCACAGTCAAAGAATGCTGTGACGAGGCGTGCCCTGTCGTCGGGCGTAAGTACACCCATAACTGTAGCGGCCTTAGGATAGTACGCGCGCCAGTACGCAACAATCTCGTTGGCGAATTCAGCTGCCCGGTTCCCGTAGAGCCCGGCGTACAGGGTCTCCGCCGCGAGTTGTAGCGCCTCGCGAACAATGCCGTAGGGATCGTCGTGGTTGAGCAGAGGTTCGTCACGCGGGCGGAAGCATACCGCGCCATCGGGCTCGACGTGCGGCAACTCGGCGAACTCTCCATGGGGGTTGACGGTAATGATTGGGAGCCGCGCTGGGAAGTCGGTAGTCAGGCCGATCTGAACACGGGCGCGTCGGTCGCCAAGGCCTAGAGTGCCTTCGACAGCGGCAGACAAGGTCTGCCGCTTGTACCACGCTAGACGCGGTTTGATGGCTCGCACGTCCCAGAGGTGCCCGTCGATACCAAGCCGCTCCAGGAATTGTTGAGATGTGAGAGTCGCGACGGTTACACTGCTAGTGGGCATACCCCGTTACGCTGAGACGCCAGACGAGGTGATGGCACGCCCGCCCGACTGACCGGTCTCTTCTTTCGGTGGAACTGGGAACCTGGCATCGAATCGTTTGTTCATCATCTTGCACGCTTCGACTGGATCTTCTTCGCGTTGAACCTCGTCGAGAAGAATGCGCAGTTTTTCGAGCTTTGTATTGAATGTAGCCATCTGCGAATCACTCATTTTGGTGAACACGTCCTTGTCCGGGCTCACGGGTAGAGTAACTACGAGTCGCTCAACGAGCGTGCCAGGCTTTTCTTCCGATGTGATCGTCGAGAAACTTCGGAGCATGTCGTCCACGAGCGCGCGTAGAGCCTTGTGGTCGTCAAATGTCACCTTCTTCGATACAGGGTCGATGGCGACCTCAGGACGGAACAGACGCCCGGCTGCGATCGTGAGACCAATGCCCGGGGGCCCGGCATTGCCATTGTGGTCAAAGTGGCACGACTTCCAGCCTTTGAGCGCCCGGACTACGCGTAGAAACTGTACCTCAGCTTCGTTTCTGAAGCGCTCGGCGACCCACTTCGCGAGTCCCTTCGGATCCGAAGGCTCCCACTCGCGGTGTTCCTCGCCAGAGTTCAACTTTCCTTTGGCCAGGTAGAGCCTGCGCGGCTCGACTTCGGGATCTTCGGAGGTGTAGACGGCGAGGTCGACATGGTATACTTGCTCGCCGTCGATTTGATACCGAACGGTGACGCAAGACCGCTTAACTACCGTGCCGAGCGAGGTCTGGTCCTTGAGTGCCTCGTAGACAAGGGCTTTGAGATCGACAGGGTTCGGGTGTTTGCTCTTCGCCACGTTGAAGTCGAGCCCGACATCGATGTCGTAATCTCCGTTTTTAGGGTCGATCCCGGTGCCCATTTCGTAGCTGCCTTGATTGAACCACCGGAAAGTTGGCACATCCTTCCCCTCATCGCGCATGGCGGCGAACCGGCTTTTGAGCCTGTTTAGGACGGCATTGCGACGTTTTACAAGCGTCGCGTTCTCTTCGTAGCGCGTGAGACGGATGATGTCGTCGTACTGCACAAACTGTTTTTGGATGTTGGCCATGGGCCTCCTCGAAGGTGGTATTTGAAGTTCCAAGGCTCGAACTACCGCCGCGCCGTTTCTCGGTCTGAATGTAGGGCGGGGGGCGTGGCCCTGCGCTACACTGTTCCTAGCTATGGTTACCCTTCTTTAGCCACGGGCGTCGTATTGGCAAGCCTGGGCATCAGATTAGGATGACGTTATTTGTTAGCTCTTGGGTACTGCTTCGGCTTGTGCCCGTGCCTCTGACTTGTGGTTAGCTCTTGACAAGCGTTCCGAACGTCGGCCTCGACGGGCCCGGCACCCCTGCGGTACGCGTGGCGATACCAACCATCTTCCGCAGGAGGTCCAGTGCCTGCCTTCTCGCTTGGCTCTTCCTGTCCGTCATGAACCGCTTAGAGCGTGTTGAACTGAAAATCGTGCTACCATGCCCGGAATGAGCCCCCCGCCTCCGACCCGATCCGAATCCGAGTACGCCCTGCCGGCGCCGGGCACGCCGCGCAAGGCGTATTCCACCGACATGACGGACGAGGAATGGGACGTCTACCAGCGCTTCTTCCCCGAGCACGTCGGGCATCCGGGGCTGTCCGCACCCACGACGTCCGTGCGCGAGCTGTTGAACGCGATGCGCTATCGGAAGCGCACTAGCTGCCAGTGGCGAAACCTGCCGAACGACGTTCCCAAATGGGACAAGGTCACCCGCTACTTTTACAAGTGGCGCAACGAAGGGCGCTTCGAGGCGCTGCGCGCGTACGCGACGGCGGCGGCACGCGAAGCCGAGGGCCGGAGTGCTCACCCGACGGCCGCCTCGATCGATACCCAGTCCGTCAAGACGACGAGCGTCGGCGGCCCGAAGGGCTTCGACGGGGCGAAGAAGGTCAAGGGGCGCAAGCGCGCGATCGCCGTCGACGCGCTCGGGCTCCTCTTGACCGTGATCGTCGTCGTCGCATCGGTCACCGAAGGCAAATGCGGCGCGCGCTTGTTGCGAAAGCTCCACGCCGAGCACCCGACCGTGTCGCTGGTCTTCGCGGACCTCGGCTTCCGCAAAGACGTCGTCGACGAGGCGTCGGCCGAAACGGGCATCGCCGTCGAGCTCTCTTCGAAACCGTCGGGCGCCCCCGGCTTCGTTCCGCTCAAGCTGCGGTGGAAGGTCGAGCGGACGTACGGTTGGTTTACGTTCTTCCGCGTGCTGAGCAAGGACTACGACCGCACGATCGCGTCGGCGCAGGCATGGATCGACCTCACGATGGCCGATGTCGCCCTGCGTCGATTTGCGCACGCTCATGCCTCCTAAACCCAGTTCAACACACTCTTACGGTCGTCAGGGATGCACTAGGCATTGGGACAACGAGGGGCGCGCCGAGACGTTAGTCGCGCAACGCACAACGAAGCAAGAATTCTTTGCTGCGCATGGTGACGTTTCTCTCCCTGATTATTGGTTCAACATGAATCTTTGGCGAATTTCTTTGGACTTGATCTGCGTGGCTGCGCTTGATATTCGAGTTGGGCACTTGCAATCCCATTCCGCGCTGGCAGCGATTGCGACCCACTGCTCGTCTGCGTTTCTGCCGACGAGCCCCGGATCTAGTTCGTCGAAATTGGAGCATTCGGTCAGGCATATCGCCCGGGCCGCAATGACGTCCTGACTTGGCGAGGCAGCAGTCGTAGTGTCCAGCCCTGCACGGCGAATGGTGAATGAATCTGATTTGCAACTGTCGCGCGACGGCGCGAGGCTTGGCTTCTTGTAGACAACGCGACCGCTAGTTTTTGCGCTCAATTCGAGCGCTGCTGCGCAATCAATGAGAGACTCGACGCTACCCTTGAACTCCGAACCCATTGAATCTTTTGTTCGATTTTCGATGAACGTGCGATAGTAGAAACCGAGGCGATTGGTGGCTTGGCTACTGGTGCTAGAGGCGTTCCTGTAGAAAGCTGATATGATTATGTCCAGGTCGCGGTAGTTCATTTCGTTCTCCCAAAGTCCGGAGTTGCTCAGCCAGCTTTCTATCCGCGCTGCTTCCTTTGCCAGATATGGACCAATCTCGTCGTCGTCGCTCACAATCTGCGGCGGGAGCGTTCTTCTTTTGGGTCCAAAAAAACGATGAAACAGAATGCTGACTACGCACTGGTGCTTGTAGTCGGCATCGTTCGAGGTGATATTTTCTGCGATCGTTCGCCAGCCTCCGAGACCCGCTCGCACGGCATAGGGTCTAGAGAGCAAAATGACTTTCAGGGGTAGCCGGCTTGACCAGTCGAGTAGTAGGTCGGCATTGGTGGGGTCGACAAACCATAGCTCATCGTAAGCGTCTATCAGAACGGTGAGTTGACCGCCCACCGGGCCCAGCGCGTCGTTGACTTCCTTAACGTATTTGTCGATCAGTTCTCGTGCTTCTGGCCGGTGAAGATCAGTGCGGGCGTCGTAATAGACCGCGATGCGCTTCAGGTCCCCATGGAGAAAACGCTGACAAAGATCCGCCTCTACGGCCTGGGAGGCAACGGTCTTGCCTGTCCCACCGTCGGCCAGAATGAGGCCCTTGGAGTGGCTTGAAGGGTCGTTGCTGGCCGTTATTTCGTCCGCTATGATTTCGTTAAATCTCTTCGGTTTTGCTCCAGGGCCAGATGGTGTGACGACTCTGGTGTTAATGAGTGGTACTGTGGGCCAGCGTCCTTCGAAGGCATTCACTCGCTGCGCGCAATAGGCGGCGTAGCGCGCTCGAATCTCCGCGCGCTGAATCGACGAACTCATGTCGTCGGGCGCTTTTGCTGTCAATGGTCTGACAATTGCCGCTAGGCAAGCTGACAGCACTACGAGAACCACGAGGACCCAGTAATGGGCCGGGCTAGGGCTCGGACCGGATCTGGGCGTGGGCCCGGGCATGAGAATCACGTCCTCGGCTTTCACCCCGTCCTTGACCCAAAGCTGCGGCACATCCTCTTCACCAAGATTGTGCGATTCTATTGACGTGAGCCCCAGTTTGAATGCGCCTTGAACATGCAGGCCGAATGCCAACCCCTGGTAGAAGGCAGCGGCGAACCTGCACGCCACCTCGTCACCGATGGCTGTACTCATGCCGACGACACAGTCGACGACTTCTCTGATCGCACGCGCCTGCTCCTTGCTGTAGCAGGCATTAAGAACGACTACCCGCACTTCGACTTTGCTCCGGACGGCCTCGAATAGACTCTTCAGGGCGCGAGCCTTCACGAGTTCGTGGCCGCCGCGCTCGCCGTGCAGAACTATCCCCTCGGGATCTTTCACTCCGTGTCCACTGAAGTGCATCACGAGGGGCTTGTCCTCGAGAAGCCCCTGTGTCAGGTCATCAACAGTGGCGGCCAGCCGAATTTTCAGCGAGAAAAATTCCCGGCCGTCGGCGGCACGAATCTTCTGCTCAATGGCGCGCGACTCCTCATGCAATTTGATCCTGGTTGTGTTTTCGGGGTTGGCCGCCAAGAAAAGGATCAATGCCTTGCGAGTGGCCATTTTTGCAGGCGTTACCGTAGATGGTGGCGTTGAGTCTTGCTCGGCACTGTTCGATGTCGGGAGGGCTTCTACGTCACGACGAGCCATGTTTCAAAACCTGCCAGCCGTGTGTGGTTCTGAGTCTCTGCTGAACTCTGTTGGGCGCTATATGCTTGGACAGGGTATGCTCGGGCCTTCAGCCTGAACCCCTTCAGGCTTCGCACACCCGCCACGTTATGGGCCCACTCTGCCACAGTTGTGCAGTCATCCCCATTCGGCTGCGCGAATTAAGTAGACACTCGGCTTCGTCAGCAAAGCTTACCGACATGAGCGCCGCCAGGCTCAACCAAGCCAACTGCCCGACTATCGCTGAGCCGTCTCTCCTGAGCCCTTGAGCTTTGTTGGCTTCGTTGCGCTTGTGCTTGGGAAAGCTTGATTTGCACTGCCTTGGCATTCGCATCCTATCAAACGTCGAGTTGCCTCGACCCGCAGGCTCCGACGTTTGACCAAGGCGCTCGACGACAATCTTTTTGTACCACGCCCCCGCTCCACAACGCCCCTCACACTCCGCCCCTGCCCCACCCTTCCTTCTCTATCGCCTCCATCAGCGCCTTCTTCCTCCCGAAATCCCGCCGAATCCTCGCGATAACCGCCTTGAACCCCTTGCCCAGCCCCGCCTCCAACGCTCCCCGCTCCAGCGCCCGCAGTACCTTGATGATGTCGGTGAGGTGCTGGCGCGAGGGGGTGCTGATGAACTGCGGCACCACCTTCTCCTCGAAGACCGCGAGCGCCTCGCGCGGGTGCCCCGCCGCGAGCCCGCCCGCCAGCATCAGCCACGCGCGCGGAACGATGGGGCGCCGTCGAGCTTCGCGCAGCGCGTCGAGCGGCTTGCCTTCGAACAAGAAGATGTCGACCAGCGCCGACGCCGCTTTTTTCGCCTGCGGGTGCTCGATGGCGAGGTGGTCGATCGCCCGCTGCCGCCAGCCGGGCCAGGCGCCCGCCGCCTTCGCCCGCCGTCGCAACGTCCGGAAAAGCTCGGGCCCCGGGTCTTCGACAAAGCCCCGCCAGACCGCCTCGACGGCGCGGTCGGGTTGGCCCACGCGGCGAGGGGCGCGTCGCACGCGATGCCCCCGGCGCCGGCCGAGCCGCCCGCGCCGTTGCCCCCGCCCGAACCCCCGCCGCCGAGGCCTGCCGAGCCGTCCGTTGTCGAGCCGCCCGGGCCTGCCCCACGGGAGCCGCCCGAGCCGGCGGTCGAGGCGCCCTCGGGGTCGTCGCCCCCGCACGCTGCAGGGGCCGCCGCGAACCAACCAAGGCGACGTTCGGCGGCTACGAACTTTGTCACAAAGAAACGTAATAACGAATCTGCCACGCGGCCGTCAAGGCGAGCCAGGCGCGGGCCATGCGGGCCCTCGGCCGGGGCTCGCGGTGACGTTGGGGGGCGCCCTCACCCTCGGTGCTTCTCTCGGGGGGAGAGGGCGAGGGTGGGGGCGAGCGGCCGATTGTCGTGGAGGCGGCCGGGGCGGGGCGCCGAGGCGAGGGGCGACCGCTACTCGCCGGGGTCGCCCTCGCCCTCGGGCGCGGGCGGAGCGGTCGGGGCGCCGTCGGGGCCCGGCTCGTCGGCCGCGGGGCTGCGGCGGCGCTTGCCCGAGAAGAGCGACGGTACGAGCAGGTCGGCGTCGCCCTCTTGCCAGCGCACGTACGACACCGCGCGCCGCCCCAGGTCGTAGGTGCGCACCACCAGCCGAAAGGCCCGCGCCTTGTCGTCGTCGTAGCGGGTCGGCAGGCCCGCGCCGTCCGAGCCGACGTGCCGGCGGCCGAGGGCGGCGAGCAGTTGCAAGCTCAGTTCGGCGGCGCGGTCGACTTCGGCGGCGGGCACGGGCAGGCGGGCCTGGTGCTCGGGGGGCAGGCCGCCGAAGAGCTCGGCGAGGGCGCCCAGATCGCGGGCGGTGTCGAGGTGGCCGAGGCCGCTGCGAATCGCCGCCACCCGGTCGGCGTCGACCAGGCCGTACTTGGCCACGCCCTCGGCGACCGAGAGCATCCGGTCGCGCATGGGCGTGGCTTCGGCCAGCAGGGTGGGCACGTCGGCGGCGCCCTCGGCCGCGAGCAGGGCCATCAGATCGACGTAATAATAGGGTGTAGACGTAGTCGCGCAGCTTGCGCAGAGTGGCGAGGTCGAGCAGCGGCAGCGTGGCGATGATAGGCATCAGCGCCTCGAGGTGAACCAGGGCGCCGAACACGATCGAGAGAACGACAGCGAGGTTGGCGGTGATGCGCCCGACCTCCTCGGGGCGCAGGGCGTCGAGGTCGGGGCGCGCCCGGGCGTAGGCCTCGGCGGCCTCGTGGCGCGAGATGGGTTGAATGAGGGTGGTGGGGGTGGTGGGGCGGTAGGTCGGCAGGGTCATGGTCGGCTCCTTGGTGCTTCTGATCGTCCCTTCGGCCACCCCTCGGGCCGGTTGCTAACCCCGCCGATCTTTTTGTCTCCGCCCCGCTTTTTTCCGGTCGCGTGGCCGAAACTCCCTGCGAGGGCAGGGGGGCGGGCCGGCCAGGCCGGCCGCCTTCGTGCCGGCGGGCAACCAGCCGCGAGGGCAAGGATGGACCGGGGGGGCCGCAGGGGGGCCCCGCGGGGGGGCGACCGGGGGGGCGACCGGGGCGCTCGCCGAAGCCAGACCGTTCGGCCGCGACGAAGTCGTTGGCCGACCGAAGCCGAACCCTTCGGTCTCGAACGGAGGCGTTGGCCGACCGAAGCCGAACCCTTCGGTCGGCAACGAATTCGATGGTCGATCGAAGCCCGACCCTTCGGCCGGCAACGAATTCGATGGTCGATCGAAGGCGGACCGTTCAAACCGAGGGGTTTCGGGGCGAATTTCGAACGGTCGGGCTTTGGGTCGGGCCCGGCGGGGCTTCGAACGAACGGTCGGGCTTTGGGGGAGGGGACGGATCCGTAGCCGGGCGAAGGGTCGGCCTTTGGTCGGGCAACGCTTCCGTTGGGGTAGAACGGTCAGGCTTCGGCCCGCCCCCCTCGTGGCGGTGACCTACGCCTCGCTCCTTGGGGCGGTGCGCAGGCCCTGGCGCAAGTGTGCGGCGGGGGGCGAGGGCGGCGGGGGGCGAGGGCGGCGGCGAAGGGCCCGGCGACGAGCCGTCGGGCGAGGCGCCGGTCGATGGGCGCGGAGGCGCTCGAGCGCGCGAGAGCCGGCGGCGGGGGCCTTTGCGGCCCGTTCGGCCTGGGCCAGCACGGGGCAGGCGAGGGCGTTGCCAAGGGCCCGCGACCTCCTCTTTACTGCGGTGCTACGCCGCTGCAGAGAGGGGGGCGAGACCATGCGCAAGCCGCCCAGCACAGACCAAGGCCCGACCTGGGCCCCGCAGTCGGTCATCATGAGTACGCCGTACGTCGTCCGGGGTCAGCTCGGCCGGGGGGGCATGGGCTCGGTCTACGAGGTGTGGCACCGTCATACCAGGCTCGTCTACGCCTTCAAGGTGCTCTCGACCCGCATCGCCGAGCGCCCCGACCTCGCCGAGCGCGTCGTGCGCGAGGCCGAGTTCTTGGGGCTCGTGAAGGGCGCTCCGCACGTCGTGACCGTGGTCGAGTGGGGCCGGCTGCGTGACATGTACCGCCGGCCCTATTTGGTGATGGAGCGGCTGTACGGCGAGACCCTCGCCACCTTGCTCGCCCGCCGCGCGCTGCCGCTGACCGACTCGCTGTCGTACGTGCGGCAGGTGCTCTGGGGCGCCGCGGCCGTGCACGCCGTCGGCGGGGTGCACCGCGACCTCAAGCCGAGCAACATTTTCGTGCAGCACGACGGCACCTGCACGCTGCTCGACTTCGGTGTGATGAAGGCCCTGTCCGAGATCGGCCTGTCGCCCCGCCAATTCATCACCACCGAGGGCGTGACCATCGGCACCCCCTCGTACATGGCGCCCGAGGTGGCCAGCCACGGCGAGGTCGACCATCGCGCCGACCTCTTTTCGATCGGCCTCGTGCTCGCCGAGTGCCTGCTGGGCTTTCGCCTTTTGCCCTACCTGAGCGAAGACGATTACATCCGGCACCTCGTCAACGAGGGGGTGCCCTCGATCGAGCTGTCAGGCGGCGCGCACCTGCCCGTCGAGGTTCGGCGGCTGGTGCGGCGCGCCACGATGTTCGACCCGGCCCAGCGCTTCCCCACGGCGCTGGCCTTTCTCGACGAGATCGACCGCGTTGCCGACGCGCTGGGCCTGCGGCTGCGCCCCATTCCGCCGAGCGAGCACCTCGGGGCCGGCGCCCGGCGCCCGCCCCGCCTGTTCCGCCCCGACGCCCCGACCCTGATCGCGGGCGCCCCGGTGGCGCCGATCGCGGCGCCCGGGCCGATCTCGCCGTCCGAGCTCGCGACGCCCCCGCGGGGCGCGCCCTCGGCGCTCTCGCCGTCCGAGCTCGCGACGCCCCCGCGAGGCGCGCCCTCGGCGCTCTCGCCGTCCGAGCTCGCGACGCTCCCGCGGGGCACGCCCTCGGCGCTCTCGCCGTCCGAGCTCGTCACGCCCGTCCGAAGCGCCTCCGACGAGCTCTTGGCGCTCGCGACGCCCTCGGCGTGGCCGACGCCGGTCGACTCGGTCTCGCCGACGCGGGTCACGACGCCCGCGCCGGCGAGCGGCGACGAGCGGACGCCCCCGCTCGTGTCGCGACGGCGGCTGCGCTGGCCGGGCTTGCTCTGGGGCCGACTCGGCCGCGCGCCGGGGGGCACGCCGACGCTACGGGTCGGGTCGAGCGAGCGGCCGACGACGACCCTGCCGCTGCCCCCGCGCTCGGCCGTGTCGTGGCGCCTGCCGAGGCTGCGCGACCGGCTTGCCCCCTTGCCAGGCCTGGAGGCGACCCCGGTCAATGACGTGCTCGAGGGGCCGGCGCCGGACGGGTCGCTCGCCGTGCCCGTGCTCGAGGGGCCGGCGCCGGACGGGTCGCTCGCCGCGCCCGTGCTCGAGGGGCCCACGCTGGCCGGATCGCTCGCCGTGCCCGTGCTCGAGCCGCCGGCGGAGCCGCGTCTGCCCGCGGGGGCCTTCGCGGCTCCTGTCGGGTCGCCGCGGGCGCGACAGGTGCCGCTCGCGTCGGCGGTCGCGCTCGTGGCCGCGGGGGTCGTGGCGGGCGCCGTGGCGTCGCTCGCGGGGGTCTGGTGGGCGAGACCGCCGGCCGCCGTCGTGCGTGTGTCGCCCGAGCCGCGTCCGGCGGCGCCCTCGGTCGCGCCGGCCGGGGTGCCCGTCGCACCGACGCTCGAGCCGCCGCCCGAGCCGCCGCCGCCCGAAGCACCGGCCAGGGGGTCGGCCTCCCCTTCGGTATCCACCGCGGGGCCGTCGGTTGCGGCGCGGAAGAAGGCGTCCCTCGAGGCCAAATTGAAGAGCGGCCGGGGCACGCACACCGACCTGCAGCACTTCGTCGACCTGTGCCGCCTGACGAGCGACAAGGCCTGCCTCGAACGCGCCGAGGGGTACCGGCGCCGGCTCCAAGGGCTGCCATGAGCGTCGGGCGGCTCGGGCGACTCGCGCGGCTTTCGGTCGTCGCGACGCTCGCCACGCCGGCGGCGGCACGGGCCGCCCCGATGGGTCACGGCGTCGAGCCGGTCGCCGTGCTCGCCCTCGCCTCCGACCTCGACGACGACTTCGCCCAGAAGACGCTCACGAACGCGGTGCGACAGGCCGTGCTCGACGGGCCCCAGTACGCACTCAGCGGGGACAGCCCGCCCCTCGTCGCGACGGCGGCCGAGCTCAAGTGCAAGCTCGGCGGCCGCGATAGCCTGCTGCCCGACGAGCGATCGTTCGACGACGCGTG
Source organism: Polyangiaceae bacterium (assembly GCA_035762175.1). GTDB lineage: Bacteria > Myxococcota_A > Polyangia > Polyangiales > Polyangiaceae > DASTPP01. The sequence goes on from DASTPP010000436.1 coordinate 36,684, forward strand.
CCTCAAGAAGCTCGCCAGGCGCCTCGACGTCCGGCGCGTGTTCTGGGGCTTCGTCACGGCCCGCGAAGGCAAGCCCGTCGTACGCCTGCACTTGTGGCAGCAGGGGCAGGGCGACCGCGTCGCGTCGCTGCCCTACGACCCCACCCAGCGCGACCGGATCGCCGAGAGGCTCTATAAGAAGCTCGTGACCCCCACGGCCGTCGGTGACGTGGCCCTCTCCGGTGCGGGCGCGGGCGAGCTTTTCGTCGACGGACGGCCCGCCGGGCCCTACGCCGACAGCATCGAGCTCACGCTCGAGACCGGGCTGCACGATCTCGAACTGCGCCGAGGCGGGCGCACCATCGCCTGGACCCGAGTCCGCATCGAGCCGGGCGGGCGCTCCGAGGCGAGGCTGGCGCCGGTCGCCGAGACCGCCCCGCCTTCCAACCCGCCGCCGGCCCTACCTCGCGATCCGCCGCCCGTCACCATCCGCCCGCGCCTCTCGGCCTGGCCGTGGGTGCTCGGTGGGGCGGCGGCGGCGGGGCTGACGGCGAGCGGCGTGTTCTGGGCGCTGCGTTTGGACGCGAAGAGCGAGCTCCGTCGGGCGTGCGCAGACGGTACGTGCCCCGACCGCGAGCGCGCTACCCTCGACCGGGGCGAACGTTACACCGCCCTCGCAGGCGTCTCGTTGGGCATCGGGATCGCGGCCGGCGTCGGCCTGGGCGCCTATCTGCTGACGTCGCGTCGCGCCCGGCCCGTCGCCGGGGTCGTCGTGCCCCTGCCCGGCGGCGGCGCCGTCGGCGTCGCGGGGGCCTTTTGATGGCGGCGCGAGCGGTCTGGCCTGCCGGCGCTGCCCTCGTCGCCTCGGTCGCGTGGTCGTGCGGGCTCGGCTTCGAGGTCGACCAAGCCGAGTTTTGCCGCAAGCGGCCGAGCGATCCTTCGTGCCCCGCCCCGGCCGGCGCGGCGGGCGCTTCGGGCCTGGGGGGCGGCGGGGGCGCGTCGGGCGTCGGTGGCTCGGGCGCTTCGGCGGGGCTCGGCGGCGGGGGGTCGGGCGGGGTCGGGGGCCTGGCATGCGAAGGGTCGAAGGTCGACTGCGGGGGCGCGTGCGTCGACCTCAAGGCGAACGACGCCGCCAACTGCGGCGCGTGCGGGCGATCGTGCCTGGGCACGGCGACCTGTGCGAGCGGCGCGTGCGTGCCCGAGGCGCTGGCCGAGGGCGAGGTGGCGCCGTACGCGCTGGCCGATGACGGCAGCCATCTGTATTGGGTCTCGCCCGCGGTGAAGAGCGAGGTGGGGTTCATTCCACGCATGCGGCGCGTCGCGAAGGCGAGCGCGGGCGGGGCAGTCGAGAACGCCTTCGCCAGCACCATCGTGCGCGCCCGCTCGCTGGCCTTCGCCGACGGCAAGCTCTTCTGGGGCGACTTGGGGACGAACCCCACCGACACGAACCAGCGGCTCGCTTCGGGCCTGGTCGGCAGCGCCGACGCCACCACCGTCGAGGCCGCCCAGCTCAACGTGCAGCACGTCGCGGTCGCGGGCGGCAAAGTCTACTGGTCGTTGACGGGTGAAGCGGCCGTTCGCGGAAAGAACGCTGACGGCACCGGCACCGTCTCACCGAACGTTGCCTCGCAAGCCAACGTTGGCTGGCTCGCCGTCGATGAAGAGGCGAGGCCCTACTGGCTCGGCGGTGTGCCGCGCGAGGTGCGGCGATTGAAGGCGGCGTCGGCCAGCGAGCACGAGAAGGTGGCCGACAGCCCAGGCGGCGTCGCCGTCGAGGTGTTCGGCGGTCGCGTCTACTGGGCCGAGGGCACGGCCGTGCGCTCGGCGCCCGAAGCGACGCCGACGACGGTCGCGCAAGAGGTCGAAGGCCTGGGCAGGGTCGAGGGCTTCGCGGTCGTGGCGGCGGCTGGGGCGGGCGGCGCGGCCGGGCAGGGCGGTGCCGGAGGGGCGGCGGGCGCGGGCGATCCGGTGCTGTACGTGCTGACGGCCGAGGGGCGGCAGCTTCGGGCCTGGCGCAGGGGGGCCGCTGACGAGGCGCCGCTTCTGCTGGGCGAGGTGACCGCGAAGGCCGAGGCGTATGCGGGCAACCCCTTCGGAGCGGCGTACGTGCTCGCCGACGAGAGCTACGTCTACTTCGCTGACGTCGGCACCGTCGACACGACGAAGCTCGTGCCCGAGGCGACACTTCAAGACGGCGTGGTCTACCGCGTGGCGCGATGAAGGTCAGGCCGGGGAGCAGGGGTGTGGCGTGACCCGATGCACTTGATTCGTCCCGCCCGCCGCCCGCCCACCGTCGGCCTCGCGCTCGCGGCGCTCGTGGCGCTCGCCCCCGGGCGTGCCTTCGCCGCCCCCGCTGCCCCCGCCAGCGACCGCGCGCGAGCGCTGCACGTGCTGTCCCTGGTGGCCCACCGAAGCGAGGGCACCGAGGCCATTCGGCTGACCAAGGCGCTCGAGTTGGCGGCGCTCGAGGCGCCCGCCCTCGGGCTCGCCAACTCCAACAAGTCGCTGCTCATAGGGCTCCTTGAGGCGCGCTGCGGTCAAGCCCTGCTCAAGCTGGCGGTGGGGCGCGAGCCCTTGCGCGAGGACGACGACCGCGTCGTCGACGCCGCCTGCCTCGTGAAGCTCGCGGCCTACGCCGGCGACCCCTTTCCGCCGGCCGAGCGCTTCGTCTGGGGCATCCTCTACCACGACCGGGAGGGCGCGCTGTGGGCCAAGCTGCACGCCTGGGAGCGGGGCCAGCCCGATCGGGTGGCGGCGGTGCGTTACCGGCCCGAGCGGGCCGCGCGGGTGGCCGAGCGGCTGCTGGCCAAGCTGTTCTTGCCGACGAGCGTGGGCGAGGTGCGGCTGGTGGCGTCGGGGCCGGTCGAGGGCGAGCTGGTCGTCGGAGGTAGCTCGCGCGGGCCGTTCGACGCGAGCGAGCCCGAGCTGGTGCTGCCGGCGGGCGAAACGGTGGTCGAGGTGCGGGCGGGGGGTCGGGTGGTGGCGCGCGGCAGCGGGCAGGTGGTGGCCGGGCAGGTGCGCGACATCGAGCTGGTGCCGGTCGGAGAGGCGGGGCCGCCGGGGGGGCCGAGCGAGGTGCGGCCGGCGGGCCCGAGGGGTGGCGAGGTGCGGCCAGCAGGCCCCGCGCGGCCGGTCGAGGGGGCGCGGGGGGGCTGGAGGCGGACGGCGGGGTTCGTCGGGCTGGGGGTGGGGGCGGCGCTGATCGGCGCGGGCGCTGTGGCGAGCCTGCGCGTGAACGATCTGCGCGATGACCTCAGCTCGGAGCGCGCCTTCGTCGCCTATCGCCGCGGTGTCGTGGGCCGCGACGACCCTTGCGACGCGGCGGAGGCCGAGATGGAGTCATTGCAGGCCGGCGCGGCGACGGCGGGGCGCGTACGGCGGGTGTGCTCGGGGGTTTCGACGCTGCAAGCGGTGCAGTTGGTCTTCTACGGGGCGAGCGCGCTCGCGGTCGGCGCGGGGGCGTACTTGCTCGCAACGTCCTCGAGAGCGCCCGGGCCTGCTCCGCCCTCGGCATGGCGCGACGCCGCGTGGTCGTTGCACCCGTGGGCCGACGCGTCCGGTGGTGGCGTGCGACTCGACCTGACGTTTTGAGCGCAAAGACGAAACGAGGAACCAGGGTTCGTGGTGGACGCGCAGTCGGCCGACTTCGCCGACGTCGGCACGGTCGACACGACGCCGGACGTCGACACGAGCGAAGGAGACGGCATCGTCGACCGCGTCGCGCGGCGAAGGGTGGCGGGGTCGGGGCGCCGCGTTATCGCTGAGGGGGTGCGTCGGGCACTGGCAGTTCGCCAGGGGCTCGGGATGACCCGGAGGTGGTGGAATGTGAGTGCTCTTGGTCGATGCCTGCGCTCGGCAAGACCACCACTCAGCACGAGCGATCCGCTACGCTTACAATAGGTTCAAAGGTGAGATGTCGACCTTAGACATAAAATGTACGCAACTCCCGAACCCAGCGACCGAATGTTGGGTATGACAACCATAAAAGGGCACTTTTGGGGTGTCGGCGGGGTGGTTGAAGTTCACAAGGACAACTCTTCGCCGCTGTGCAAACTTCATCTGCTATTTGTCGAGGGGGAAGTGCTGGCCTGGTGGACGGTGAACGGGAAGGTTCTTGGCTGGTGCTTCGTCGACTCGACGTAGCATCGTCCGAACTCAATGTGGGCTTGTGTGTGCAATGGCCTGCGTTCGCTTTCGCCCCCATTGAGCCTTCTGCGCTTCGTCCCAAATTTCCACCCTTCATAGGGCCTCTCACGGTACTTCTTCGCTCTGCTCCATCCTGGCGGGAGATCGCTCGGCAGGGTCGCCCCAAGTGGCTACCCCGTCAGGACGGGGTAGGGCGAGGTGAAGACCGCCTATCCGCCCGAGTAGGTGCGTACGCTGCTTGAGGGCGAGGCGACCAAGGCGGGCCCGATCGCCGCCCTGTATGAGCAGGCTGCCTGGTACCTTGAGACCAGGACGGCGCCCCTTTCTCGGGCGCCAGGGCCGGGCTTCGGGCAGGGGGCGGCGAGTGCTACCTCTTGCCGGTGGAGGCGCAGGGCGCCGAGACGGCCCTGTCGGCGCGGCGGCTGGGCGAGCGGTTGCGGGTCATCCGCGCCGCGCGGCTGGCGGTGGTGTTCGATTACCGTCGGGCTGCGGGCGCCGCCGACGCCAAAGGTGCGGAGCCCTCCGCAGTCGACTCGCGCCTCTCATACGGATGGCGGGTGACCTTGAATGCCCTCCGGGCACCCTGAACTCGACTCCGACTCAACCAGCAGGGCACCTGCCCTCCGGGCGTGCAAGGTCACCCGCCGTCCGTATCAGGGCGCCCCGCTGCCGCCTGGCTCGAACTGGACAGGCACCGGGGTAGCCTTTGGGGTCGTTGTGCCGTCGCCCAGCTGACCGAAAGCGTTGCGCCCCCAGCAGCGGACTTCACCCCCGCCCATCCGCGCGCAGCTGTGGGAGTAGCCGAGCGCCAGCGCTTGCGCGCCCGCCAGCGCCGGCCCGCCCGGCATCGACACGACCGCCACCGGGGTGTACTGGTCAACGGTGGTGCCGTCGCCCAGCTGACCGTAGACGTTGTATCCCCAGCAGCGGACTTCGCCTCCGCCCATCCGCGCGCAGCTGCGGTTGGAGCCGAGCGCCAGCGCTTGCGCGCCCGCCAGCGGCGGCCCGCCCGGCGCTTGCACCACCGGCACGGGGGTGTGCCGGTCGTCCGTAGTGCCGTCGCCGAGCTGACCGTTGAAGTTGGCTCCCCAGCAGCGGACGTCGCCTCCGCCCAGCAGCGCGCAGCTATGGTAGTCGCCGAGCGATAGGGCCTGCACCCCCATCAGCGGCGGCCCGCCTGGTGACGCCAGCACGGCCACGGGGGTGTGCCGGTCGACCGTCGTGCCATCGCCCAGCCGGCCGTCGACGTTGAGCCCCCAGCAGCGGACTTGGCCCCCGCCCAGCAGCGCGCAGCTGTGGTAGTCGCCGACCGCCAGCACTTGCGCGCCCGCCAGCGCCGGCCCGCCCGGTGACGCGAGCACGGCCACGGGGGTGTGCCGGTCGACCGTCGTGCCGTCACCCAGCTGACCGTCGATGTTGTCTCCCCAGCAGCGGACTTCACCCCCGCCCATCCGCGCGCAGCTGTGGGAGTAGCCGAGCGCGAGCGCTTGCACCCCCATCAGCGGCGGCCCCCCCGGCGCCTGCAGGACCGCCACAGGGGAGAGCACGCCAAAAGGCGGCACCGTTGCCGTCGTGCCGTCGCCCAGCTGACCGTTGAAGTTGTCTCCCCAGCAGCGGACTTGGCCCCCGCCCAGCAGCGCACAGCCGTGGGAGACGCCGAGCGCGAGCGCTTGCGCCCCCGTCAGCGGCGGCCCGCCCGGCGACGCGAGCACGGCCACGGGGGTGTGCCGCTCAACCGTGGTGCCGTCGCCCAGCTGACCTCCGCCGTTGTGTCCCCAGCATCGGACGTCGCCCCCGTTCACGAGGGCGCAGCTATGATTCGCCCCGGCCGCGATCTGGTTGACCACCAACCCGCCGCCTGCTCCGGCTTGACTGCTGGCCCCGCCTTGGCCGTTGGCCCCGCCTTGGCCCCCGGTCCCCCCTTGGCCCCCGGCTCCGCCTTGGCCCCCGGCTCCGCCTTGGCCCCCGCCCAACCCGCTCGCGCCCCCCGCGCCCGCCGCCCCACCCGAGGGGTCCGGCATGACCTCGTCTTCGTCGCCCACGAACCGACAGCCCTGGCTGGTGCACGTCACGTCCGCCGGCAGGCACAAGCCCGCCTTGAAGCAGGTGCTGCGGCCGTCGCACGCTACATTTTCGCACTCGGCCAGCATCGGCACCGACAGCGGGATCGTGTCGTGGGGCAGGTAGCGCAACGCGCGGCGCGCCACGATGCACCCGCGGTACGAGTCATACCGGTTCGAGCTCGGCGCGCAGGCGTCGATCGAAGCCGCCGTCACGGCGGTGACGACCTTGAGGGCCAGCGGCTCGGCGCGCGCGCCGCTGGGCACGATGACGAGCATGCCCAGGCCGCTCGAGCCGTCGGGCCGCCGTTCGCAGAAGGTCGTCGACATCGCGGCGGGCTTGTCTTCGAGCTCGCCCAGGTGGCCGACGGTGACGGCGGTGCCGTGGAGCTTGTCGCAGGGCAGGTCGGTCGACAGCCACAGCTCGAGCTGGGTGGGCTCGAGGCACGTGCTGACCGACAGCGCCACGCACGCGAGGAGCAGCCAGGCCCCGGGGTGGGGCCTCGCTCGCCGTGCCCTGGTGAACAGGCCACCCCCAAGCCGTTTCGTAAGACCTTGGTGGAGTGTGACGGCCATCGCTGCCCTCGTTCCGCTGTCAGAGAGAAGTATCGCCCAAGTACCAAAGCCAGCGCAGTTGCGGAGACCGGTCGGCCTGGGCCGACCGACCGCGGCGACCGCCGCCTCAAGGCATGTCGGGCAGGCCGACCACCACGGGGGTGAGTTGATTGATCGTCGTACCGTCGCCCAGCTGACCGAGGCTGTTGCGCCCCCAGCAGCGGACGTCGCTCCCGCCCAGCAGCGCGCAGCTGTGTTCGCCGCCGAGCGCGAGCGCTTGCACGTCCGTCAGCGGCGGCCCGCCCGGCGCCTGCAAGACTGCCACGGGGGTGAGCCGGTCGGTCGTCGTGCCGTCGCCCAGCTGACCGAAGTCGTTGTGCCCCCAGCAGTGGAGGTCGCCGTCGGAGAGTCGGGCGCAGCTGTGCCCATAGCCAAGCGCCAGGGCCTGCGCCCCCGTCAGCGGCGGCCCGCCCGGCGCTTGCACCACCGCCACGGGGGTGGGCTGCGTAACCGTCGTGCCGTTGCCCAGCTGGCCGGATGAGTTATACCCCCAGCATCGAACGTCACCCCCGCCCAGCAGTGCGCAGCTGTGTGCGGAGCCGAGCGCCAGCGCTAGCGCCCCCGTCAGCGGCGGACCGCCCGGCGACTGCAAGACTGCCACGGGGGTGAGCGCGCCCAAAGGCGGCTCGGTCGCAATCATGCCATTGCCCAACTGACCGAAGTCGTTGTGCCCCCAGCAGCGGACGTCGCCGTCGGAGAGTCGGGCGCAGCTGTGCCAGGCGCCGAGCGCGAGCGCTTGCACGTCCGTCAGCGGCGGCCCGCCCGGCGCTTGCAAGATTGCGACGGGGGTGGGCCAGCTGATCGTCGTACCATCGCCCAACTGACCGGCGTTGTTGAGCCCCCAGCAGCGGATTTCGCCCCCGCCCATCCGCGCGCAGCTGTGTGCGGAGCCGAGCGCCAAGGCTTGCACGCCCGTCAGCGGCGGCCCGCCCGGCGACTGATGGACGTCAACTACTTCTGCAGAGCGGCGACAACTATTCTTGCAGGTGGTCGCCATGGTCATTGCTCCGTGATCACTCGTGATTCAGTGCACTTCGCTCGGTAGTTGTCGCCGCGTCGTTGTCGTCGGGTAGTTGT
>DASTPP010000437.1:0-54815 GCA_035762175.1 Polyangiaceae bacterium
TGCGGGCTCAGACAGCAGAGAACCCGCCCGAAGAGCGCGCAGAACGACCGCCGCCCGGACGAGGGGCGTGCGTGACGTCGCGCGCGGCTCTCGCCCCGTCACACGCGCCGCCCAGCTATGGCAGAATGCGCGCCATGAGCGAGGTGGCGCGCTACGACGTGTGCGTGATTGGGGCGGGGCCGGCGGGCTTCGCGGCGGCGGTGCGGGCGCACGACTTGGGCAAGCGGGTGCTCTTGGTCGAGCGGCGGCGGGTGGGGGGCGCGGGCGTCGAGTGGGGGGCGCTCTCGTCGAAGACGCTCTGGCACCTGTCGAACGACTACGCGCTCGCCTGCCGCACGGACCGGGGCTTCCGGGCGCGCGAGATCGAGGTGCGCTTCCGCGACGTGGCGGCCACGGTGCAGGCGGCGGTGAGCGAGCGGCGCGAGCTGATGACGCGCCAGCTCGCCTGCCTCGGCGAGCCGGGGCCGGGCGGCGGCGTGGTGCACCTGCGCTACGGGGCGGCGCGCTTTCTCTCGCCGCACGCGGTCGAGATCGCGCCCGAGGGGGGCGGGCGCCCCGAGCGGCACGAGGCCGAGCGCTTCGTGGTGGCGACGGGCTCGCGGCCGCGGGTGCCCGCGGGCATCGAGGTCGACGGCGAGCGCGTCATGACGAGCGACCAGATCGAGGGGCTGGCCGACTTTCCGGAGAGCTTGGTGATCGTGGGCGCGGGCGTCATCGGCTGCGAGTACGCGACCATCTTCGGCAACTTCGGCCGCACGCGCGCCTTTCTCATCGACCGGCAGCCGCGCATCTTGCCCTTCGAAGACGACGACGTCGCGGCCGTGGTGGCGGCGAACTTCGCGCGCATGGGGGTGACGGTACACCGCGAGTCGACGCTGGGGTCGCTGCGGGCGGCCGGGGGCGCGGTCGAGTACGTGCTGAAGGGGCCGGGCGCGCCGCCGGGGCCGCTGCGGGTCGAGCGGGCGCTCGTCGCGGTGGGGCGGGTGCCGAACGTCGAGGGGCTGGGCCTCGAGGCGGCCGGGGTCGCGCTCGCGGCGGGCGGGGGCGTGGCGGTCGAGGGCACGCGCACGGGAGCGCCGCACATCTACGCCGTCGGCGACGTGACGCCGGACCTCTCGCTCGTCAACGTGGCCGAGCTCGAGGGGCGGCACGCGGTCGAGCTCATGTACGGGCTCAACCCGCCGCCGATTCACTACGAGGCGCTCTCGGCCATCATGTTTCTTAGCCCCGAGGTCGCCTCGGTGGGGCTGAACGAGACGCAGGCGCGCCAGCGGGGCGTGCCGTACCGGTGCGGCGTCGTGTCGAACCGGCTCATCGGGCGCAACGTCGCGATGCGCCAGACGGGCGGCTTCATCAAGCTGCTGGCCGCGCGCGAGGGCGGGCGGCTGCTCGGGCTGCGCGTCGTCGGCCCGCAGGCGTCGGCGGCGGCGCAGGGCGTGGCCTTTCTCATCGAGCAGGGCGCGACGCTCGAGGCGATCGACCACTGCGTGCACCCGCACCCGGCCATCACCGAGGGGGTGCAAGAGTGCGCGCGGCTGATGCTCGGCAAGTCGGTCTTCAAGCCCGCGGTCTTCGGGCCCGAGCTGCTGCGCGTCGGCGAGGGGTGAGGGCGGCGTCCGGGGGGCCCCCGCGGCGGGGGTTTCGGGCCGGGCGGGCGGTCTTGACAGCGGGGGGTGCGTGCGCAGATTTGGCCTGCCGACGGCGCCCCCCTGCGGGCGCCGGGGCGCGAACGACGGGCGACGTAGGCGCCCCCCGACGAGCCGCCGAGGCGTGCGTGCCGGGGGCGGGCGCGGCCCGGCCGATCTATTTCGATACGGAGGCGAGCCATGCTCAGGCGCTGGGACGACTTCGACGACACGTACGCATTGCTCAATTCGTTTCGCCGGCAGGTCGACAGGTTCGTGCAAGACTTCGAGACGGGCGTGCCCGCGCACGGCGAGGGCGGCCCGCGGCTGAACCTGTTCGACGCGGGCGCCGCGCTCGTGCTGACGGCCGACGTGCCCGGCATGGGCGAGAAAGACCTCAACATCGACGTCACGCAAGACGTCTTCACGCTGAGCGGCGAGCGCAAGGCCGACGCGCCCGAGGGCTACGCGCCGCACCGGCGCGAGCGCGGCCGCTACCGCTTCAGCCGCAGCTTCTCGCTGCCCGTGCGCGTCGACCTCGAGCGCACGACCGCCACGGTCAAAGACGGGGTGCTCACGGTCACGCTGCCCAAGGCGGCCGAGGCGCGGCCGCGGCAGATCGCGGTGCGGGGCGCCTGAGCGCGCCGCACCGGGCGTTTCGGTACGAGCTAGAGCACAGCAGGAGAGGAGATCGACGATGGCCGACACGAACCTGGAACGACGCGAAGGCGACCCGCGCGCCCCGGCCCCGCGGCGGCGGGCGGTGGCCCCCGCGGTCGACGTCTTCGAGAACAAAGACGAATACCTGATTCTGGCCGACGTGCCGGGCGCGGCGCGCGACCGGGTGAACGTCCACTTCGAGCACGGGCGCCTGACGCTCGAGGCCCCGCGCGAGTTCACGGCCCCCGGCCCGGTGCTCGCGTCCGAGTACGCGCCGGCCGACTACCACCGCTCGTTCGCCCTGCCCCAGGGCGTCGACGCCGCGCGCATCGAGGCCGAGCTCGTGGCGGGCGTGCTGCGCATTCGCCTGCCGAAGTCGGACGCCGTGCGCCCCCGCCGCATCGCCATCAAGGGCGGCTGAGGCGGCAGCGGGCGGCCCCGGGCGGCCCGGGCGCGCCCCGGTCAGCGGCCCGGCGCCTCGGGGCGTGGCGCCGGGCCGGCCGGTGCCTCGGGGCGGGCGACGCCGAGCCAGGCCCAGAAGATCTCGGCCCAGTACGCGCCGCCCTCGGCGCTCGGGTGAATGCCGTCGGGCGCCCGGCGGATCTGGTCGGCGAAGGGCGTCGCGTCGAAGGTGCGGCAGGGCGTCGCCTCGCGCTCGATGACGGGCAGGAGCGAGCGGGCCTTGTCGCTCGCGGTGGCCCAGGGGGGTGGCAAGGTCCAGAGGCAGGGCACCTCGCCGAAGGACGCGATCAGCGAGCGGACGGCGGCGCCGCGGCCCGCGGGGTCGAAGGCGGTCATGTCGTTGGCGCCGAGGGTGACGAGCACGAGCGCCGGCCGGTGCGAGGCGAGCAGCGAGCGCAGGCCGAGGGCCGAGGGCAAGGTCGTGATGAAGGCGCTCGTCTTCGAGGCCGTCACGTAGCGCAGGCCGAGCGCCTCGAAGCGCGGACGCAAGGCCTGGGCGAAGCCGGCGGCGAGGAACGAGTCGCCGACGTGCAGGACCACGGGGCCGCGGGGCGGCGCGGGCCGGGCGGCGGGGGCCGGGGGCGCGAGCAGGGCGAGCGCGGCGGCGAGGGCACAGGCGAGCGCGGCCCGGGGCGGGCCGGGGGGGGAGCCCCCGCGCCGGGAGTCGCCTCGTCTCGCTCGCGGCCCGTAGGCCTTCGACGGCGGTGAGCCCCCGCGCCGCGGGCCGCCCTCGGCGTCGGGGCGCGCCGGGGCCGGGGCGTCGGGCCGCCGGGGGGCGCTTCGTGGCGGGCTCGCGGGCACGGGCGGACAGGCTACCCGGAGGGGGGGCGGGGCCGCCAGCGCCTTGCCCCGTGCACGCGGGCGGGTTAACACGCCGCCCCTGGCCCGCGGGGGGGAGCGGGAGACGGTCGAAGGGCACCGATGGCGCGCGCAGAGGGCCCCCCCGGGCGGGTCGAAATTCGCTTTCCCGAAGAGTTGCCGATCTCGGCGCGCGTGCTCGACATCGCCCGCGCGATCGACGAGAACCCGGTGGTCGTGGTGGCCGGCGAGACCGGCTCGGGCAAGACGACGCAGCTGCCGAAGATCTGCCTGGCGATGGGGCGGGGCGTGCACGGGCTCATCGGCTGCACGCAGCCGCGGCGCATCGCGGCGACGAGCGTCGCGGCGCGCGTCGCGCACGAGCTGGGCACGCCGCTCGGCGACGACGTGGGCTACAAGATTCGCTTCCAAGAGCGGCTCAAGCCGACGACGTACGTCAAGTTCATGACCGACGGCATCTTGCTCGCCGAGGTGCCGGGCGACCCGCTCTTGCGGGCGTACGACACGATCATTCTCGACGAGGCGCACGAGCGCAGCCTGAACGTCGACTTCCTGCTGGGGTACCTGAAGCGCCTCTTGCCCCGGCGCCCCGACCTGCGCGTCGTCGTCAGCTCGGCGACGCTCGAGACCGCGCGCTTCGCCGAGTTCTTCGACGGCGCGCCGATCGTCGAGGTCTCGGGGCGCACGCACCCGGTCGAGGTGCTCTACCGCCCGCCGCTCTCCGACGGGCGCGAGACGGGCGACCTCGCCGAGCTCGTCGGCAACGCCGTCGAAGAGATCACCGAGCGCGACCGGCGGGGCGACGTGCTGGTCTTCTTGCCGGGCGAGCGCGAGATCCGCGATTCGTACGACGAACTCGCGTCGCACGGGCTGCCGCACACGGTGCTCTTGCCGCTCTACGGCCGGCTCGCGGCGGCCGACCAGGCCCGCGTCTTTCAGCCGACGCCCCAGCGCCGCGTGGTGCTCGCGACGAACGTCGCCGAGACGTCGCTCACCATCCCCGGCATAAAGTACGTGGTGGACACCGGGCTCGCCCGCGTCAAGCGCTACAACCCCCGCACCGGCGTCACGCAGCTGCAGGTCGAGCCGATCGCGCGCGCCAACGCCGACCAGCGCAAGGGGCGCGCGGGGCGCACCGCGGCGGGCGTGTGCCTGCGGCTCTACGCCGAAGAAGACTACGCGAGCCGGCCGGCCTACCCCGACCCCGAGCTCAAGCGCTCCGACCTCGCGGGCGTCATCTTGCGGATGCTCGACCTCGGCCTCGGCGAGGTCGAGGCCTTCCCCTTCCTCGATCCGCCGCCGCCGCGCGCGATCGCGGGCGGCTACCAGGTGCTCGAAGAGCTCGGCGCCCTCGACGAGGCGCGCGCGCTGACCGAGCTCGGGCGCAAGCTCTCGCGCTTCCCGCTCGACCCGCGCATCGGGCGCATGGTGCTCGGGGGCGCGGCCGAGGGCTCGCTCGCCGAGGTGCTCGTCGTCGCCGCGGCGCTCAGCGTGCAAGACCCCCGCGAGCGCCCGGCGCTCAAGCAGAAGGCGGCCGACGACGCGCACGCCGCCTTCCGCGACGAGGGCTCCGACTTCGTGGGCCTCTTGCGGCTCTGGCGCGCGGTCGGCGAGCTGCGGCAGAAGGCCCCGACGAAGAACCAGTTTCGGCGGGCGCTCGGCGAGCGCTACCTGTCGTGGCAGCGCGTGCTCGAGTGGCAGGACGTGCACGGCCAGCTCGCCGACATCGCCGTCGAGGCGCGGCTGGCCGGCGCCGAGGCCGCGCGCGAGGCGCGGGGGCCCGCCCTCGTCGAGGGGGCCGCGCGCCGGGCCCGCCCGCCGCGGGGCGCGCGGGGGCGGCCGGGGGGCGAGGCGCGTGATGGCCGCGGGGCGGGCCCCGGAGGCGAGGGGCGCGGCGGGCGCGGGGCGGGGCCCGGGGGCGAGGGGCGCGGGGCGGGCCCCGGGGGCGAGGCGCGCGACGGGCGCGGGGCGGGCACCGCGGGCGAGGCGCCGGGCCCCGAGGGCGAGGGGGGTGAGGGCGCCGACCCCTTGCACCGGGCGCTCTTGCCGGGGCTGCTCAGCCGGGTCGGCATGTACAAGCCCGAGCAGCGCGCGTACGCCGGCGCGCGCCAGGCGCGCTTCGTGCTGCACCCCTCGTCGGGCCTCGCCAAGAAGCCGCCCGCCTGGGTGATGGCCGCCGAGCTCGTCGAGACCTCGCAGCTCTTCGCCCGCAACGCCGCCCGCATCGACCCGACCTGGCTCGAGGCGGCGGGCGCGCACCTCTGCAAGCGGGCCTACCAAGATCCGCACTGGGAGCAAAAGCCCGCCCGGGTCATGGCCTACGAGAACGTCACGCTCTACGGCCTGCCCGTCGTGCGTGGGCGCAAGGTGCACTACGGCCCGCTCGACCCGCCGCTCGCGCGCCGGCTCTTCGTGCGGCACGCGCTCGTGCGCGGCGAGTACGCGACGAAGGCGCCCTTTCTCGCGCACAACCTGGCCGTGATGCACGAGGCGCAGGCGCTGCGCGACAAGGCGCGCCGGGGCGACCTCTTGGTCGACGAAGAGTCGCTCGCCGCCTTCTTCGAGGCGCGCCTGCCCGAGGGCATCGTCGACGGAAAGACCTTCGAAGCCTGGCGCCGGCAGGCCGAGGCCGAGCGCCCCGACCTCTTGCACCTCGGCCTCGCCGACGTCCTGCTCGACGAGGCGGCCGAGCTGACCCCCGCCCGCTACCCCGACGAGCTCGTCGTCGCGGGCGTGCGCCTGCCGCTGACCTACCTCTTCGACCCGAGCGCCGACGAAGACGGCATCTCGGTCGCGCTGCCGCTCGCGCTCTTGCCCCAGCTCGACCCGGGCATCTTCGACTGGACAATCCCCGGGTGGCTGTCCGACAAGCTCTCGCTGCTTCTGCACAACCTGCCCAAGCCGATCAAGCGCGAGCTCGGCCCGATCGGCCCGCTCGTCGAGGCCCTCGTGCCGAGGCTGCGCCCGTTCGCCGGGCCGATGCTGCCGGCGCTCTCGCGCGAGCTCGCCGCGCTCACCGGCGCCGACGTGCCCGAGCGCGCCTTCGATCTCGCCGGCCTGCCGCCCTACGTGAGCTTCTTCTTCCGCGTCCGCGACGAAGAAGGGCGCCCGGTCGCCGAAGGGCGCGATCTGCGCGGGCTGCGCGAGCGGCTCGCGCTGCGGGCCGGCGGCCTCTGGGAGGGCGCGCTCACCCGCTCGGGCCTGCGCCGCGAGGGCCTGACCGACTGGCCGCCCCTCGACCCGCTGCCCGAGAGCATCGAGGTCGAGGTGGGCGGCTTCTCGCTCAAGGCTTACCCCGCCCTCGTCGACGAGGGCGCGAAGGTCGCGCTGCGCCCCCTGCCCTCGGCCGAGGCCGCGCGCGAGGCGCACCGCGCCGGCCTGCGCCGCCTCTTCACGCTGCAGTCGCGCCAGGCCCTCTCGGCCGCCGAGCGGCAGCTGCCCCGCCCCCTGCGCCTCTCGGCCGCCGCGCTGAAGGTGTTGCCGCCCCTGCCCGACCTCGGCGCCGCCCTGCTCGACCGCGCCGTCGACGAGGCCTTCGCGCTCGACGACGAGGCCGCCTGGCCCCGCACCCGCCGCGCCTACGAAGAGCGCCTGCGCTCGGGCCGCGCCCAGCTCGGCGACGCGCTCGCGGGCCTCGCGCGCCTCGCCCGCGACACCATCGAGGCCGTCGCGGCGCTCGCCGCCAAGCTCGAGGCGAGCGCGCGCGTCCGGCCCCTGCCCCCGCCCGCCCTCGACGATCTGCGCTCGCAGCTCGCCCACCTCTTGCCGAAAGACGCCTTCTTCGCCTACCCCCCCGAGCGCCTGCGGCAGCTACCCCGCTACCTGCGCGCGGCACACGTGCGCGTCGAGCGGCTCGCCAACGACCCGGTCAAAGACCGCGAGAAGCAGGCGCTCGTGCAGCCCTTCTGGGACAACTACCTGCGCCGCCTCGGCGACCCCGACACCGACCCCGCCGCGCTCGACGACTACCGCTGGCTGGTCGAAGAGTACCGCGTGTCCGTCTTCGCCCCCGAGCTCAAGGCCGCCGTGCCCGTCTCGCCGCAGCGCCTGAAAGACCTCTGGTCGCTCGTCGTCGCCTGAGCGTCGGGGCGGGCCCGGCGGCCCCGCGGGGACGTCCGCCGGGCACCCCGAACTCGCGCCCCCTTGGCGGGGGCTCAGACAGCGGGGCCCCCGCCCTCTGGACGTCCCCGCGGGGCCGCCGGGCCCGCCCCGACGCTTGGTCGTCGTGGAAGCCCTCAGGCTCGATGGATGAGCTGGCAGCTACGCCCCGGAAGTCTGCCGGACACCGCAAGAAAGAGCTGTTTTCGACCAGTCCCTGTAGACTGGTGTCATGATCGATCGCGTCAGTTTCGAGAACTTCAAGAGCCTCGAGAACGTCAGCCTCGATCTCGGTCGCCTCACGGTGCTGGTCGGGCAGAACGGGTCCGGCAAGAGCAGCGTGCTGCAGGGCATCTACCTGCTGTCGCAGATGCGGCTTACCCGAATGAGCGAGGCGAGAACGGCCTCGGAACACCTCCGTTCTACCTTCAGCGGAGCGAGAGACCCTAGGCGTCTAGTGGGCCGCGAGCGCCCGACCGTGTTGAGACTAGGAATGCGCGACAGCGGCGGAGACGAAATCAGCCTCACGATCAACATCCCCGCGCAAAGCGACGACGAACCCTTCGAGTCCGGGCCCAGATTTAGCATGGCTCTCAACGGTCCGCTGACGCGGTTGTCCTCGTCCATACCTTCCTCACTTCCGCGTGAACAGAACGAAGCGCTGAAATTTCTCAAGGACGCTCGCGTAGGGCAGGTCCTCTCTGTGGTCTACTTGCACCTCGACGCGAACGAGATGGCTCGCATGTCGTCTTCCGAAGACGAAGTCCCTCGCATGCGTGAGGACGGTTCGGGGTTGGCGTCGACCCTCGCGTGGATGAAGGGTGCCGCCGAAGACGAACTCGCGGGCATCACAAGCGATCTCGCCCGCATTGTTCCCGGAGTGAAGCGCATCCGTACACGGCGAGCGCGCCTCCCTCGGAGTCGCCTTGAGCAGCTAAACATCGACGGCCAGCCCGTGTGGCGGCCCGTCAACGAGACCGTCCTCGGCGACCGCTTCGAGATCGAGTTCGACGAGGGCCCGCCCGTCCCCGCCGACCTCCTCAGCGAGGGCACCGTCCTCGCGCTCGGCCTGTTGACCAAGCTGCGCGAGCCCGGGCGGCCGCGCCTCGTCCTTCTCGACGACATCGACCGCGGGTTGCACATCGAGGCGCAGGCCAACTTCGTCCGAGTGTTGCGCGATCTGATGAAGCTCGACCCTGAATTGCAGATCGTGTGCACGACCCACTCACCCTATCTGCTCGATCTCTTCGAGCCCGACGAGGTGCGGGTGCTCGCGCTCGACTCGAGCCGACGCACGCGGGCGCTGCCCTTGAAGGCTCACCCCGAGTTCGACAAGTGGAAGTTTGGCACTCAGACGGGCGAGCTGTGGGCGGCCCTGGGCAGCGCGTGGGTCGTCGCCCCGCCGGAGCCGACCCCATGAGTGTCGTGCTCGGCGTCGCTTGCGAAGACAACGGGCACTTCTCCGCGGTGACATGCCTCGTCGACGACGTGCTGGTAACCAGCCACACCTGGCTCGACGGCATCGTCGACGCTTGCCGAACCTGGCGGGGCGTGAACGAGGGGGAGGCCTGGTACAAGTACGACCCCGGCGACGCCACCGACCTACGCCCAATCACCGTCGCCGGCCAGCGCATCAAGATTCACGGCCCCATCAGGGGGGAGCCGCTGAAGCCCGAGGCGAGCATGTGGCGCAGAGTCTTGTTCTCGTTCTGCCACACCGAACCGCGCCCCGAGGTAGTAATCCTGGCTCGCGACCTCGATGGTTACCCGAAGCGGGCGGAAGGGATCAAGCAGGTCCGGGAGGGCATCCGCTGGCCGTTTCGTATCGTCGTCGCGGCCGCCCAGCCGGAGATCGAGGCCTGGCGGGCCTGCGGGTTCACCCCAGCGGACGAGCGAGAACGGGAGCGCCTCGAAGCCCTACGGAGGGAGCTATCGTTCGACCCCACGACCCAGTCTCACCGCCTGACCTCGCACCCGAACGACGCGCCGACCGACGCCAAGCGCGTCCTCACGCGACTCTGTGACGGCGCCCCGGAGCGCGTCGATGCCTGCCTGAAAGACCTCGCGGCGCTTCGCACGCGCGGCAGGCTGAACGGCGCGGCGGACTTTCTCGGCGAGATCGACGAGCACATCGTTCCCCTGTTCAGCTCTCCCCGATGAGGGTCAGGCAGGCCAGCGCCTCGTCCGCTTGATCGCCGCCCGTAGCCCCTCGAGCTCGTCGACCCCCATCGCCTCGAGCCGCGCCCGCTGCTCTTCGGTCGGCTCGACGCCGAGGAGCTCGCACAGGTCGAGCACCGCCGCCCGCAGCCCCCGCGCCTCGCCCTCGCGCAGGCCCTTCGCTTCGCCCTCGCGCAACCCCTCGGCCTTGCCGCGCGCCTCGCCCTCGGCCCGCGCGAGCGCGGCGCCCGCCCGCGGCGGCTCGCGCACCGGGCTCGGCGGCAGCTCGAGCTTCTCTTTGCCGTAGCGGTCGGCGCGCTCGCGCAGGTCGAGCACGCGCGTGCGCAACACGTCCAGCTCTTCGCGCGTGATGTGGTAGGTGCGCGAGTACCGCGAATCGATGTACGCGTTCTTAAGCTGTTTAAAGAGCGCGTCGTCTTCGGGGGTATCTCGAGGGAAGACGCCGGCGAAGCCCGGGTGCAGGTTGACCACGCGCCGGCCCAGCTCTTCGATGTTGTGCAGCTTCGGCTTGTAGGCCGTAAAGCACAGCTGCACCGTGTTGTAGTAGCGCTCGGTCGCCTGGTGCAGCAAGAACGCCGCCACCTTGTACGAGCCCTGGGCCATGGCGTCTTCGAAGGCGCGCAAGAAGTCGTCGGCCGCCTCCGACCAGTCGCGAAACCACCCCCGCGCCCGCGCGAGCCGCTCTTCGGGGGTGTGGTCTTTCTCGCTCGCGAGCACGAAGCGCCCCGAGTCGTAGAGCACGACGCCCTCTTTCTTGATGTCGGCGAAGAAGAACGAGCCCTTCTCGAGCTGCTTGTTGACGTCTTTGATGTCGTGAATGATGAGGCCGAGCGCCGTGCTCCCGGTCTTCTCGCGGGCGAGGCGCTCGGCGCGGTGCCACAGATCGTGCCGGTCGACCAGGGCGCGGGTCTTGACCACGGCGAGCAGGTCGAAGTCCGAGCGGTAGCCGGTCTGGTAGTCGTCGACCCAGTCGCCGCGGGCGTGGCTGCCGAACAAGATGAGCAGCTCGAGCGGCACGTGCTCGCGCAGGGCGGCGACGACGTCGGCGAGCTGCGCGCGCTTGGATTCGGGCAAGTGGTCGAGCGAGGTCTTCACGATGACACCCCCACGCTAGGTTCGAGCCGAGGCCCGCGGGCCTTCGCCCGAGCATAGCGGCCGCGCGCACGTCGTCGACCGATCGAGCCCCCGAGACGAGGCCAGAAAGCGGCCCGGAGGCGCCGCTCAGGTTGAAACCTGGGGTACGCCCTCGGCACTCGGGCTCAACCACCCCGGGGGGGTCGTTCGACCTTACCGCCCTGGTTCAACCACCCCGGGCGGGTCGTTCGACCTCGCCGCCGAGGTTTCGCCAAGATGTTTCGGGTCGATCGAGGCGGCCGGGACTGGTTTCGCCGTCTTCTCCCTGGTCGATCGAGGCGGCCGGGGGTGGTTTCGTCGTCTCGACCCCGGTCGATCGAGGCGTCCCGGGGTGGTTCGATCGACTTCACCCGGCTCGATCGAGGCGGCCGGGGTGGTTTCGCCGCCCCCGCCCGGGTAACGGCGCCGGGGCGTTCGAGCCGGACCGCCCAGGCTGAAGAGGGTGTTGCGAAACGCGCCCGCGGGCGCCCCCGAGTGAACTCGGGGGCAGCGAACGCCCGCTCGTGCCGCGCGGAAGCGGGTCGATTCGAAGAGCAAAGCCCGCCCCCTCGCCGGGGGCCGGGCTCCCGCGGCCGTTGGCTGCCGGGCGAGCGCGCGAAGCGACTCGCGTCGCGGGAGCCCCGCCTCCGGCGGGGCTTAGGTGGCCGTTTCCGCGGGCGTTCGCTGCCCCCGGCTTCAGCCGGGGGCGGCCCGCCGGCCTCGGTTTGAAACGCTCTCTTCAGCCTGGGCGACTTCTCGCCGGGGCCGAACCTAGACCGGCGCCCCCTCGCCCCCGGGCGCCTCGTCGCCGCCCGCCGGCGCCTTGCCCGGCGAGCGCGCCGAAAGCCGCCGTGCGCTCTCTTCGCGGAAGGCGTCGATGGGGCGCAGGGCCATGGCCGCCACCTCGATCGTCGCCGGATCGTCGGGGTCGATGGTGGCGCACACCTTGGTGGCATAGTCGACGATGGCGGCCTGCAGGGCGCGCGTGTGCACCGCGAGGTTCTCGGACGCCTCGCCGCTCTGGCGCTGCAGGCGCGCCGAGACCATGGCCACGTAGCGCTCGTGCACGTGGCGAACCTGCGCGAGGAAGGCGGGGCCCGCGAGCGCGTCGATCTCGGGCTGCAGGCCGTCTTCGTCGATGCGCTGCAGCAGCGCGCTCATGATCGTGCTCTGCGTGTTGTAGTCGCTCTGCAAGAAGGTCAGGCCCTCGGCCCCGAAGAGCCGAAAGACGAGCTGCTCGGCCCGCTTCGCCTCGGGGAAGCGCTCGGGCGGCAGCGACGCCCACGCGAGCAAGCGCATGCGCAGCGAGCCCCAGCTGACGTCGGCCTCTTGGTCGAGCAGGCGGGCGCCGTCGTCGCTGAGCAGGCCGGCGATGCGCTGGCGGGCGCCCAGGGTCGCGGTGGCCTCTTCGGCGGCCTTCGTGAGCCTCCGGGCGGCCTTCTGCACGTTCGCCGGCATGCCCTTCGGGCACGCGGCGACGAGCGCCCGGGCCAGGGCGGCGCCGCTGGCGGCCGTCACGATGGGCGCGCGCGTATACAGGGAGGGGTCGATGATCATCACAGGCCGATGGTAACGAGCGGGTCGACCGGCCGTCCATCGCGAACCACCCCCCGGGGCCTCGGCGCCCGAGGCCCGCCCCCGGCGCGCGGGGGGCCGGCACGGTACGTGGGGGCCGTGCTCGGGTCGGGAGGCTCGCCCCCAGCGCGCGGGCGGCGGGGCCAGCTCCTCGCCCGGGCCATCCTGCTCGCCAAGCCCGTCCCCGGCGCGCGGGGGGCGGGGGCGACCGCTGCACCGAGGGAGCCCCCCCAATGCGATTCAGGCTGCCCCGGAGATGCGACCCGTCGGGATGACCTTGTATTCTTGGCTTTTTAGCCTCTCGAGAAGGGAGTCATTGAAGGGGAACTCGCCCTCGCGCTCGACGAGGCGCTCGGTGAAGATGAGCCGCATCTCGCCCTGGACGTCGTCGGTTACGTCAGCAACGTAGTGCCGCTCGAGGGCGACCCGAGTGACCACGCCCCCTTGTTCGTGACTTGGCAAGGCCACGGCCCGCTCGCCGACCCGGACGGGCTTGCCGTACTTTCGAACGGCCTCGAGGAAGTCTTCGGGGCGACGGAGCTCTTTCACATACATCACGGGCCTCCTCAGAGCGGCAAATCAGCGAGGCCTGCCGACTCGAGCTTGGCCTCCAAGAACGTCTGGTGGACACCAACCGCCGCCCTGAGGGACGACGCCAGCTCATCGCTGACGGCGCCGACGCGCATCGTCTCGGCCACGACGGCCGTGAGGAGCTGGGACACGAACACGACCGCCGCACGGTCTTCGGTACATTTGTAGAACCGATACACAGACGCGCTGGAGGTGGACTCGGCCTTGACGGCGATGGCGCCCTTCTCCGACACGATGAGATCGGGCAGATAGGAGCTGACGTGCAGCGACACCTCGTCCCGCAGCTTCTGCCGCTCGTCTTCCCGCAGGTCTGTACCCTGGAGCTTGGCTTCGCCCTCATTTCTACGCTCGATTAGACTCGACAAGCCCTCCCGTAGATCTGTTGAGTCTTTCGGGTAGGTGTACGAGAAGAGAGCCGAATACCACGTGTGCCCCGTCGTGCATTCGGCCCGGCTTTTGGCGAGCTGTCCGATCGACTCGGCCAGCTCGCTAGGGCTGACCCGGGTTTTCACCTCGACCATGGCCCGCACGGAGTCGGGCAAGACCACCGCCAGATCGCCCGAGCGGGCGAGGAGGGGAAAGTCGTGCGTGTCAGCGATGAGCAAGTCGACCTGCCGCGCGGACTTCGCCGGCTTGCCGCCGTCCATGCGTGCCACCACGCCCGAAAGGATCTCGACCCTACGCGGCAAGACCTCGCGCAGAAGGTCGGCCAGCGCTCGCTCCCGCCCCGCGCCGGTAACCGTCTTGTGCGAACTCAGCGCGGCAAACAGCCCGGCCTGTGCCACCAGCCGCTGTCGCAGAGCGTCGACGAGGTCCATCGAGTTCGTACATATTGTCCCCCCCACTCACCCGTCGCAAGCCCCAATGCTCGACACGCCGGCTCGCTCTCGGACCGCAGAGCTCCGGGCTACACCGCCCTCGCAAAGGCGCGGGCACTGGGCGGCCCGCTGCCGGGCGCAGGGTTCGGGGCAGCCCGCCGCGCCACTCAGTCGTCGTGGAAGCCCTCGGGCACGTCGCCGGGCTCGAGGTTGTCGAAGCGCGTGCACGACGAGATGAAGCGCACGGGCACCTTGCCGGTGGGGCCGTTACGCTGCTTGGCCACGATGATCTCGGCGATGCCCTTCATCGTGGTCGTGTCGCGGTTGTAGTACTCGTCGCGGTAGATGAACACGATCATGTCGGCGTCCTGCTCGATGGCGCCCGACTCGCGCAGGTCCGAGAGCTGCGGCCGCTTGTTCTTCTCCGAGCGCGTCTCGACCGCGCGGTTGAGCTGCGAGAGCGCGATGACGGGCACCTTGAGCTCTTTCGCGAGCTGCTTCAAGCCGCGCGAGATCTCGCTGATCTCCTGCTCGCGGCTCTGCACCCCGTCGCGGCCCTTCATCAGCTGCAGGTAGTCGATGACGACGAGGCCGAGCTTGCGCTCGGGCTGGCCCGCGGGCGTCGAGCGCTGCAGCTCGGCCTGGATGCGGCGCACCTTCGAGCGCACGTCGAGGATGCTGATGGCGGGCGTGTCGTCGACCCAGATGGGGATCTGCGACAGGAAGGCGGCCGCCTGGGTGAGCTTGCTCCAGTCGTCGCCGCGCAGCAGGCCCTTGCGCACGAGGCCGACGTCGACCTGCGCCTCGCTGCAGACCATGCGGGTGGCGATCTGCTCGCGCGGCATCTCGAGCGAGAAGAAGATGACGCCGGCGCCCGGCCGCTCCTGGGCGCCGGCGTCGCCGTCGTCGCCCTGCACGATGGCGGGCGCGGCGACGTTGACGGCGATGTTGAGCACGAAGCTGGTCTTGCCCATGCCGGGGCGGGCCGCGACGATGTTCAGGTCGCCCTCGTGCAGCCCCGAGGTGAGCTCGTCGAGCATCGGGAAGCCGGTCGAGATGCCCGTGATGCGGTCGCCGCGGGTGCCCGCCTCCTGCAGCTTGCGGAACGCCGAGACGATGATGTCTTTGATCGGCGAGACGGTGCTCGACTCGGGCGTGCGCGCGATCTCGTAGACGGACTGCTCGGCCGTGTCGATGAACGCCTGCACCTGCCCGACGTCGCCGTAGGCCTCGGCCGCGACGCGCTGGCAGGTCGCGATGAGCGTGCGCACGCGCCACTTCTCGCGCACGATGCGGGCGTAGGCCTCGAGGTTCGCGACGCTCGGCACCGCGTCGACGATCTGCGCGAGGTAGGGCACGCCGCCCACCTCGGCCAGGCGCTCGCGCGACTTGAGCCAGCCGCCGACGGTGACCGCGTCGATGGGGCTGCCCTCCTGCGTCAGGGCGAGGCAGGCCTCGTAAATGCGGCGGTTGGCCGGCGAGTAGAAGAAGTCGGGCTTGAGCAGCTCTTGCACGCGGTCGAGCGCGTCGCGCTCGAGCAGCACCGCCGAGAGCACGGCCGACTCGGCGTCGAGATCGTGCGGGGGCACGCGCCCGGACGCGGACGCGACCGCCACGGGGGCGGCCTCTTGGTACCTCGAAGGGCGCTTGGCTTGCATCGTCGGCGCGGGGCGCGACGATGAAGGGTCGCCGCCCCGACGCCCCACGCCTTAGGCCGGCGGGCGTCGCGCGGCCAAATTTCGCGCCGCCGCGGGCCCGGCGCGCGCCGCGCGGACGCGCCTCGAACGCGCCCCGGCGCGCCGCGCAGACGCGCCTCGAACGCGCCTCGCGCGGGGCCCTCGCGAGCCCCGGCGCGGTCGCACGGGAGGGGCCCTCGCGCGCGCCCCGGCACGCCCCGCGGGGGGGCGCCGAAGCGGGGCGCGCGGGGCCCGCGGCCTACTCGGCCCGGACGACCTCGACCTTGAACGGGGCGTGCACCTCGTGCGAGAAGCGCACCGACGCGTCGTACGAGCCGAGCACCTTGATCGCCGAGGGCAGCTCGATCTTGCGCCGGTCGACCTTGTGGCCCATCGCCTCGAGCGCCTCGGCCACGTCTTTCGAGGTGACCGAGCCGTACATGCGGTCTTCGGCGCCGACGTTGCGCGCGATGCGCACGACGGCCCCGCTCAGCCGCTTGGCCAGCGCCTCGAACTCGCCCTTGAGCTTGGCCGCCCGGGCGAGCGCCTCGCGCTTCTCGTGCTCGAGCCGGGCGACGTTGCGCTCGGTCGCGTAGACCGCCAGCTGGCGGGGGATGAGGTAGTTGCGCGCGTAGCCCGGGCGCACCCGGACCAGCTCGCCGCTCTTGCCGAGGTTCGACAGCGATTCTTGCAAAACGACCTGAAGGTACGCGGGCATGGCGGGCCTCAGCTCGAAATCGTGAAGGGCATGAGCGCGATGTTGCGCGCCCGCTTGATGGCCACGGTCACCTTGCGCTGGTGCCGGGCGCAGTTGCCCGAGATGCGGCGGGGCACGATCTTGCCGCGCTCGCTGACGAAGTAGCGCAACCCCTGCGGGTCCTTGTAATCGATGAGCAGGGTCTTGTCCGCGCAGTACTTGCAAACGCGGCGGCGGCCGCCGCGGCGCCGGCCCGGCAGGTCGGCGTTGAGGTCCGGGACGCGCCCGCCCTCCATGTCGATCGAAGACTGGGCCATCGCTCACTTCTCCTCTTCTTCGGCCGCCTCGGCGAGGTCGGGGTTGAGGTTGGGCTCCTCCGCCTCTTCGGGGGCCTCGTCGCCCTCGGGGCCCTCGCGCCGCGAAGGCTTGCGCTCTTCGGGGGCCTCGACCAGGCCGAGCAGCCGCTCGCGCGACTCTTCGCGCTCGTCTTCGGCCGCCGCGGGCTCGAGCCGCGCGAACTTGACCTCTTCGGGGTCGACCGCCACCTCGTCGGCGACGACGTCGTCGCGCACCTGCACGGTCTGGTACCGGATGACCGAGTCGAACACGCGCAGGTTGCGCTCGAGCTCGGTCACGACCGAGCCGCGGCCCAAATAGCGCAGGAACATGTACACCCCGCGCCGCTGCTTGCCGATCTCGAAGGCCAGCCGGCGCCGGCCCCACGACTCGACCTTGACGAGCTTGCCCTGCTCGCGCGCGACCACGTCGCTGACGCGGCTCGAGACGCGCTCGGCGCCGTCGGGGTCGATGTCGCCCCGCAAGATGTAAATCGTTTCGTATTCGCGAACCCGGTTCGGGCTCGTCGACGTGAGCGTCACCGCCATGCGAGGCTGTCTCCTTTGGGCCGAGGGCCCCCGGGACAGGGTGCTGGGCCCGAAGGCCCGCCCGGGAGCAGGAAGGGTGCGCGGTGTACGAAAAAACCGCGGTTCTTGCAAGCAAAAACGCCCCCCGGGCCCCCTCGCGCCCGGCCGGGGGGGCCCCCCAAGCGCCCGAAATGCCCTCCGCCCCCCGGACTCGACGAGGGGGGTTCAAACCGCGGCCGGCGGGCGGCCCCCGAGTGAACGCGGGGGCAGCGAACGCCCGCTCGTGCCGTGCGGAAGCGGGCCGATTCGACCCTCAAAGCCCGCCCCCTCGCCGGGGGCCGGGCTCCCGCGGGCTTCGTCTTGCGGGCGAGCGTGCCTAAGCACCTCGCGACGCGGGAGCCCTGCCTCCGGCAGGGCTTTGCGAGCCGTTTCCGCGGGCGTCCGCTGCCCCCGAGTTCACTCGGGGGCGGCCCGCCGGCCTCCGGTTGACCCCCCCTCGTCGAGCCCGGGGCGGAAGCAGGCCCTATGGCCGGCCCGGCAGGCGAACTCTGGGCGGCGGCGGCCGGTTCGGGGGGCTCGTCGTGGCCGGCGGCGAGTTCGGGGGCGGGTTGTTGTCGCCCGGCAGGCGGATCTTCGGCGGCGGCGGCCGGCTCGTCGACGTCGGGGGGGCCGTGTTCACCGGCGGCGGCGCCGTGAAGATGGGCGGCGGCGGCCGGCCGATGGGCGGCGGGGTCGGCTGGGGCGGCGTCGTCTGCGTGGGCGGCGGCTGCTGAGGCGGCGGCTGCTGAGGCGGCGGCGTAAAAATGGGCGGAATGACGATGGGCGGAAAGGTCGGCGGCGACGTCTGGGTCGGCGGCGGAGGCGGCGGCTGCCCCACCACGACGGTGCCGCTCGGCTGCGGCGGAGGCACCGCCGGGGGCCTCGGCGCAGGGGGCTTGGTCGTCGGGGTCGCCGGGGGCGTGCGCGGCGTTTCGGGCTGGGGCACCGGGGGCGGCAAGGCGCCCGACGCCACCGGGGGCAGCACCACGGGCACCACGGGGCTCGACACGGGGGCCGAAATCGAGGGCGGCGGGCTGTCGGGCTCGCGCCGGCCGAAGATGTCTACCTCCCAGATGTGGGCGAGGCTGAGGCTACCGCCCAGCACGAGCAGGCCGGCGGCGCCCGTCAAAACGGCCGGAAGGAGGGCCGAGCGCCGCGGGGGCGCCGAGGGCACCGGCGGCGGGCCGTACATGGCCACGGCCGGGGCCGAGTGCGGGTAGGCCGCGGCGGCCGGCGACGGGGTGTAATACGAGGGCGGGGGCGCGGGCGAGTGGTGCCACGCGGCGGCGAGGGCGGCCCCGGCGCCGGGGGTGGGGTCGAGGACGGGGTTGATCTCGGTGCGCTCGACCGGGGCCGACTGCGCGGGGGGCGGGGTCGGCGAGGGCTGGAAGGCGTAGGCCGAGGGCGGCTGGGCGGCGGTATGCTTGGGGATGGGGCCGTCGAGGGTGGTGGGCACCCGCCGCGCGTGGATGGCGTTGATGACGGCGGCGCCGCTCGCGAGCCGTTCGTTCTGGCGCAGGGCGAGCGCGCCGCGCAGGGGCGCGTCCCAGGGGTGGTTCGGGGGCAGCAGCGGCGGCCAGGGCTCGAAGGTGCGCGAGGCGGCGCGGTAGCGCTCGGCGTAGTCGGAGAGCAGGCCCTCGTCGCCGACGCCGGTCGGGTGCCGGCCGAAGAAGGCCTCGTAGGCGACGACGCCGAAGGCCCACACGTCTTCGGAGGGCAGGCCCGGGCGCGCCTGCCAGAAGAGCGGGTCGATGCGCTCGGGCGACATATAGGCCGGCGTGCCGATGACCGTGCCGATCTCGGTGAGCGGCTTGGGGTTGCCGGTGACGATGGCGATGCCGAAGTCGACCAGCTTGACCGTGGACTCGTCGGACGGGTTCGCGAAGAAGCCGTGCGTGATCAAGATGTTCTGCGGCTTGATGTCGCGGTGCACGACGCCCGCCTCGTGCAGGTGCGCGAGCGCGCGCGCGACGTGCGTGAGCATCAGGGCCTTGGCCCCCTCGGTGCAGCGCGGGTCGCGCAGCGCCGCCGACAGGTCGACGCCCTCGACCTTGTCCATCACGATGGCCATCACGCCGAGCGTCGGGTCTTCGATGACGCCGTGGCACCCGACCAGCGAGGGGTGCCCGCTCGACAGCCGCACCAGCGCCTGAGCTTCGCGCTTGAGCCGCTCGATCGTGGCGGGGGCCGAGCCCCGGACGGGGACGACCTTGAGCGCCACGGGCCGCGAGCCGGGCTCGGTGCCGGCCGGGGTGGCCTGCCAGACCGAGCCCTGCCCCCCCTCGCCGAGCTGGCGCTCGAGCACGTACGTGCCGACCTTGGTGCCTTGGTTCAAGCCGATCATCTGGTCTCGTTCGCGTCAAAAAGGGGGCGCCTACCTGCCCCGGCGCTTGTGCGCCGCGCTCCTCGGTCGTAGAGGACGGATAGTCTACACCTAAGGTTTTTTTCAGGTTCATATCATGGCGCCGCCACTGACCCTTGTCTCTACCCCTACCCGACCCCACCCGGTCCACGCTACGCTTGGCCCGCCCATGCAAAGAACGGCCCAGACCCAGAGAGACGCCCTCGAACGGGTCCTAACCGAGGTCAGGGGCGAGCCCTTGGTCATTCTGATCAGCGGCCACCCCGACCCCGACGCCATCGGGGCTGCGCTGGCGCACCAGCGCATCTGCGAGGCGCTCGGCGTCGGGGCGACGATCGCGCACGTGCACCCCCTTTCGCACCGCGAGAACCGCGCCCTCGTCAAGCTCCTGCACGTCGACCTCGTCCAGGTTTCGACGCGCGCCGACCTCGCCCGCTTCAAATACCTGTCGCTCGTCGACACGACGGCCCCCGAGGCCACGGTCGAGCTGCCGGCCGACATCAAGCTCCTGACGGTGGTCGACCACCACCGGCCCATCGCCCCCCTCGACGCCCCCTTCGTCGACCTGCGCACCGACCTCGGCGCGACCTGCACGGCGTACGCCGAGTACATGCAGCACGGCCTCGTGCCCCTGACGGGCGACCGGCGCGAGGACGTGCGCGTCGCGACGGCGCTGGTGTTCGGCATCCAGACCGACACCGACGACTTCACCCTCGCCTCGCCCGAGGACTTCCGCGCCGCGGCGTACGCCAAGACCTTCTGCGACGCCGACCTGCTCGGCCGCGTCGGCCGCCGCTTCATCGGCGCCGCCGCGATGGACGTGCTCGGCCGCGCCCTCGCCGACCTCACCGTCGTGCGCGACTTCGGCATCGCCGGCGTCGGCCACGTCTCGCCCGGCGACCGCGACGCCATCGGCGCCGCCGCCGACTTCATCCTGCGCCGCGAGGACATCGACACCGTCCTCGTCTTCGGCATCGTCGACGACCGCATCGACGGCTCGCTGCGCACCCGCAGCCCGAGCGTCGACCCGGCGTCCTTCCTGCAGACCGCCTTCGGCAAGGACCACACCGGCCGGCCCTACGGCGGCGGCCGCGCCGACAAGGGCGGCTTTCAGATCCCGCTCGGGGTGCTCGCCGACAGCGACGACCCCGAGGGGCTCTGGCGCATCGTCTCGCGCAGCGTCATCTCGCGCATCGCCCGCGTCGTGCCCGACCTCGATCCGCACCACCACCCGCAGCCGCCCCGCCGCCACCTCGAGAACTCGGGCGGCAAGGCGTAGGGGCGGCCCCCAGGCAAACCAAGAGCGGCCTTGCGGCGGCCTTGGCGGGGCCGCAGGCGAGGCTTTGTGAGCGAGGCCGACTCA
Organism: Polyangiaceae bacterium; assembly: GCA_035762175.1. Lineage (GTDB taxonomy): Bacteria > Myxococcota_A > Polyangia > Polyangiales > Polyangiaceae > DASTPP01. The sequence goes on from DASTPP010000437.1 coordinate 20,940, forward strand.
CGTCGGCCGCAGCGAAAAAACGATGCATGCGGCCCCGCCAAGGCCGCCGCAAGGCCGCTCTACTCGCCCCGCTCGCTGCTCGGCGAGGGCCCCGCGCCGCTCGGCATGGGGTTCGCCTCTTTCTCGAGGTAGCGGAAGATGGTGCGGGGGTCGACGCCGAGATCGCGCGCGGTCTGGGTGCGGTTGCCGTGGTTGCGCTCGAGCACCTCGAGCACGTACCGCCGCTGGAAGTCTTCTTTCGCCTTCTCGAGCGGCAAGATGGGCGGCTGCTGCCGCTCGTCGAGCTCGAGGTCTTCGGGCCGGAGCAGCGCCGAGTCGCAGAGCACGAGCGCCTTCTTGATGCGGTTCTCGAGCTCGCGGATGTTGCCCGGCCAGTTGTACTTGCGGATGGCCGCGAGCGAGGCCGGGGCGAAGCCGCGCACCGGGCTCTTCAGCTCGTCGGCGAACTTGGTCAGCAGGGCCTTGGCGATGATGATGACGTCTTCGCCGCGCTCGCGCAGCGGCGGGCAGACGAGGTAGACGACGTTCAGGCGGTAGTAGAGGTCTTCGCGGAAGCGGCCCCCGCGCACCTCCTCTTCGAGGTTGCGGTTGGTGGCCGCGATGATGCGAATGTCGACCTTCTCGGGGCGGCTGTCGCCGACGCGGTAGACGACGCGCTCTTGCAGGGCGCGCAAGAGCTTGACCTGCAGGTTGAGCGGCAGCTCGCCGATCTCGTCGAGGAAGAGCGTGCCGCCGTCGGCCGCCTGGAACTTGCCCGGCCGGCTCGCGACGGCGCCCGTGAAGGCGCCCTTGACGTGGCCGAAGAGCTCGCTCTCGATGAGGCTCTCGGGGATGGCACCGCAGTTGATGGTGACGATGGGGCCGTTGACGCGCTGGCTGCGGCGGTGAATCTCGCGCGCGAGCAGCTCTTTGCCCGTGCCGGTCTCGCCGCCGATGAGCACGCTCACGTCGGTCGTCGCGACCTTCTGCAGCTTGCGGAAGACCTCGAGCATCGAGGGGCAGGCGCCGATGATCTCGCCGAAGCGCTTGTCTTCGAGCTGCTCGGCGAGCTTCTCCTTGTCGGCCCGCAGCGACGAGACGAGCACCGCGTTCTGCAAGATGAGCGAGGCCTGGCTGGCGAAGACGGTGAGCAGGTCGAGCTGCGAGCGGTCGAAGAGGTGCTTGATGCGGTTCGAGCCGACGTAGATGGCGCCGACGACCTCGCCCTGCTGCAGGAGCGGCACGCACATGACGCTCGAGAGCTGCAGCGCCATGACGCTCTCGCTCTTGCCGAAGTGCGTGTCGCTGAGCGCGTCGCTGACGATGAGCGGCCGGCCCGAGTCGAGCACCTGGCGCACGATGCTGTCGGAGACCGAGCCGGCGGCGTCGGCGACGGCCTCGCGCCGCACGTTGCGCGCGGCGCGGATGGTGAACGTGCGCCCCGAGCGGTCGTCGCCCTCGCTGACGAGCAGGAGCAGGCCGCGGTCGGCGCCCGTCAGCTCGACGATGTCGTCGAGCATGGCCTCGAGCAGCTCTTCGACCGACGAGCGCAGCATCAGCCGCTCGCTGAAGGCCTGCAGCTTGCGCACGCCGCCGAGGTCGGCGCCGGGCGGCGGCGCCTTCGAGGGCCGCTCGTCGCCGGGCTCGGCGGGGGCGGCGGCCCGCGGGGCCTCGTCGAGCATGCTGAAGGCCAGCACGGCCGAGCCGAGCTCGAGCCGGTCGCCGTGCACGAGCCGGGCGCGGCGCTTCTTCTTACCGTTGATCTTGATGTCGGCCTGCCGGTCGGCCTCCTCGAGGTTGAAGTCGCGGCCGTCGAAGAGCACCTGGGCGTGGTGGTCGGCGACGCCCTCGCCCTGCACGGCGACGTCGTTGCCGAGCGCCTTGCCGAGCGTCATGACGGGCTTGAAGAGGGGCTGCACCCGCGGGGCGCCGACGGGCGGGAAGTACTTGAGCGTCGCCATGGTGGGGGTTTTACTCCGGTTCCGCCCCGGAGCGTACCCGGCCGCCCGCCGGGCCCGAACTTCGCTGGGGGCCCGGGGGCCGCGGGCCCGGGTCGGCCTCGAGGGGGGGGAGGAGCCGCTAGAAGAGCAGGCCCGTCAGCTGCAGGCCGAGGCCGCCGCCGGGCGTGGCCATGGGGCCGATGCCGGTCAGCCGCCCGATCGCGGTGCCCGGGCCGGGCTTGGGGGCGTTCTTGGCGTAGTCGTCGCGGTCGTCGAGGGTGAAGACCGCGCCGGCCACGGCGCCCGCGGTGATGCCGAGGCCCTGCACGATGAGGCCGCGCTTGGTCGACGAGTCGTCGTCGCTGCCGATGTAAAAGAGGTAGACGGGCAAGGTGGCGACGAAGCCGGCGCCGGCGCCGAGCCACATCCAGGCCAGGTTCGTGTAGGTCGGCACCCAGACCGTCGAGACGCCCGCCGCGGCCACCAGGCCGAGGTTGTAGCCGATGAGGCCGCCGAGGCCCGCGCCGCCGTTCGCCTCGCTGTAGGTCTGCCGCGGCGCCGTCGCGCCGTAGCCGATCATGCTGCCGACCAGGCCGCCCCAGATGGCGCCCGAGTCGATGAGCAGGCTCGTCTTGGGCGAGGGCTCTTGCAGAAAGCCCACCGCCCCGCCGGCGATGCCGCCGAGGGTCGAGCCGATGAAGGTCGCGCGCGTCAGCTCTTTGAAGCCCCACTCGTCTTCGGGCGACGAGCGCGTGTACTGCAGCGCCCAGATGGCCACGCCCTCGCCCGCGCCGAGCGCCAGGCCCGACGAGATGGCCGCCGGCACGCCCCGCGGCATGCGCGGCTGGTCGAGGAAGTAGACGCCGACGGGCCCCGCGATGCCGAGCAGGCCCGGGGCGATGAACTTCAGGCCGGCGTCTTTGATGCCCGTCTCGGCGTCGATCCAGATGCCGGTGCCGACGCCGTAGGCGGCCGACATCACGTAGAGCGAGCCGATCTCGAGGTCGCTCGAGGTGTTGTCTTCGGGCGGCGGCAGATAGGCGGGCTGCGGCGGCATGCCCCCGGGGGGGTAGCCCGGCGGCTGGCCCGGCGGCGGCTGCCCCGGCGGGGTGCCCCAGCCCGGGATGGGGATGGGGATGGGGGGGAAGGGCACCGGCGCCTGCGCGGCGGCGTCGTTCTCGAGGCCGGCGAGGAGCGCGGCGCCCAAGGCCAAGGCAGTCAACGTTCGGGGGGGGGTCATGCGCATCAAGGTAGGGGGGTGCGGGTTCGCGGGCCTTCGCGGGGGCGGCCGGACGCGTGCCCCGCGCGGGCAACGTCACGCGGGCGGGGGCGCCACGTCAAGGTGCGCTTGGATCATGGCGGAAGTCGAGCTCCGGCCGCAGCGCTCGGCTCATCAGATCACTGACGGCCTGGCGGGCGGGCTTATTCTCGTAGAGCACAAGGTACGCCTCGCGCACGATGGGCGTCTCGACCCCGAGCTTGTCGGCCAGCTGGTGGGCGCTGCGGGCGGTCTTGACCCCCTCGGCCACGTGCCCGAGGCCCGTGAGCACCTCGTCGAGCGTCTTGCCCCGGCCGAGCTCGAAGCCCACCGTGCGGTTGCGGGAGAGCTCGCCCGTGCAGGTGAGCACCAGGTCGCCCAGGCCCGCCAGGCCCGCCATGGTCAGCGGGCTCGCCCCCTTCTTGACCGCGAGCCGGGCGATCTCGGCCAGGCCCCGGGTGATGAGCCCGGCGCGCGTGTTGTGCCCGAAGCCGAGCCCGTCGGAGGCCCCGGCGGCGATGGCGATGACGTTCTTGAGCGCGCCGCCGAGCTCGACGCCGCACAAATCGTCGGACGAGTAGGCCCGGAAGACCTCGTTCGAGAAGGCCTCTTGCACCGCGCGCACGACCTGCGGGTTCTTTCCCGCGACCACGACGGCGGTCGGGTGCCGCCGCGCCACCTCGAGCGCGAAGCTCGGCCCCGAGAGGGCGACGTAGTGGTCGAGCGCGCCCGGGCCGAGCACGTCGGCCACGATCTCGTGCACCAGCATCAGGCTCTCGTTCTCGATGCCCTTGGCCGCGTTCACCCAGGGCACCCCCCGCGGCAGCGTCGCGGCGAGGTCGCCGAGCACCGAGCGCATCGCGTGCGAGGGCGTCGCCAGGAGCACGAGGCTCGCGCCCGCGAGCACGCGGCCCGGGTCGCCCGAGGCCCGCAGGTTCGGCGGCAGGTCGACCCCGGGGAAGTACCGGTCGTTGCGCCGGTCGCGCTCGATGCCCTCGGCCACGGGCGGCTCGTTCGACCAGAGCCAGACCTCGTTGCCCTTGTCGGCCAAGAGTTTGCCGAGGGCCGTGCCCCACGCCCCCGCGCCCAAGACGGCCATGTGCGCCATGGCCGGGAGGCTACCACGAATCGGGGGGCGTTCGGGGCGGGGCTCGGCTATAGGAGGGGGGCGGATGCGCCCCTTCGAAGGCCTGATTCGTTTCGCCGCGCTCTCAACGCTCTGCGCCACGGCCGCCGGGTGCAGCCCCCAGCGCCTCATCGCGCTGATGCCCGGGGTGGTCAACGACCCGCGCAACCGCACCCTGCGCCGCGAGCTGATGTCGTTCGGCAGCGGCGAGTTCTGCAAAGAGGTCACCCAGCGCGGCGCCCCCCTGCGCATGACCCCCGACGAGCCCGTCGTCGGCCGCTTCTTCCCCCGAGAGTGCACGTACCGCGAGCTCGACAACGGCGACGTGTTCGTGCAGGTGCGCGGCGAGGGCTACGGCTGGGCGCAGCCCTCGGGCCGCGTCGGCTTCAAGGCGGGCGCCGCCATTCAATACAACCAAGACTTCCTGCTCGACGGCTCGACGATGTACGTCTACTTCCGGCCGCGGGCGGTGCAGGCGAGCGAGTTCGAGTCGCTGATGGTCGAGCGGGTGCAGCAGTCGCCGCTCGGGGGCCTGCTCGGCGGCACCGCCCAGGACATCGCCAACCGCGTCGGCTCGCAGCTCGTCGCGCGCGAGCTCGGGCGGGGCTTCACCGTCATCCGCGACGACGACGGGCAGACCGACTTCGGCGTCGGCATCCTCGAGAAGGGCAAGAAGCCCCCCCGCCCCTTCCACGTCGAGGGCGGCGCGCGCCTGACGCTCGCCAACGAGCGGGCCGAGCTGCAGCCCGAGCAGCTCGACTTCCTCGGCCCCTTCAACGTCGTCGACGACGGGCGCGCGCTCTTCCTCACCCTCGCGGTCGAGGGCCCCGACGCCGTCGACGTCAGCGTCTTTCGCCGCGACGCCGTCACCCCCTGGCTCGAGGCGTACGTGCGCCGCGCCGGCGTCCCCCAGCCGGCCGGCGCCCCCGTCGTCGCCGACGTCGTGCGCGCCAAGAGCCACTGGCAGCGCGCCGTGCCCCTGCCCAAGGGCTCGTACTTCGTCGTGGTCGACCATAGCTCCGCCCTCGGCTCGGCCGCGCCCCCGCCCCCCCGCCCCGGCGGGGTGCTCGGGCCGACCGGCACGGCCGCCTCGCTCAGCTACGCCGTGCAGGTGGGCGAGGCGCCCTGAGGCCCCGCCCCCCGCCCCCCCCGCTTGCCAGGGCTCCTTCGTCCGGTATAGACGCCTGAGGGCCCCGCGCGCCCCCCGGCCCACCCGCCCCCGGCCCCCCGTGACCTCCCAACGCCTCCTTCGCTACGCCTACCTGGCCGGGTTCTTCCTGCTGCTGCCCCTGTTCGGGGCGGTGCTCATCGTCTCGCTCGCCGCGCCCGACGACACCTTCACGCCGTCCGGCCCCTTCGAGACCCTGCTCGCGTTCTTCCGCGACCAGCGCGTGCCGGTGGGCATCCTGCTGTTTACGGTGCTCGAGTACGCCCTCTGGGCCAACCGCCACCGCCTGCCCGGCGCCGAGCTGCTCGCCACGCCCGGGCGCGCGTCGGTGCCGCCCGACTTCCACGGCGAGTACGAGCGCGCCTCGGCCCTGCTCGACGAGGCCGAGCGGCTCGAGCAGCGCCACCGCCGCCAGCTCGAGCGCCGCCTCGGCGCCGCCGAGCGCGAGGCGCTCGAGGGCGCGCTCGAGGGGCTGCGCAAGGCCATGGCCGCCCGCCCCTTCGAGGGGCCCGCCTTCGAGAAGGCCCTCGCCGAGGCCGAGGCCGAGATCGGCGCGAAGCTCGGCCCCTACCGCAAGGGCGAGCTGCGCGAGTACACCGAGTCGATCGGCGTCGCCGTCGCCATCGCCCTGCTCTTGCGCGTCTTCGTCATCGAGGCGTTCAAGATCCCGAGCGGGTCGATGATCCCCACGCTACAAATCGGCGACCACATCTTCGTCAACAAAATGGCCTACGGGCCGCTCGTCCCTTGGACCCGCCTGCGCCTCTTTCCGAGCATGCCCCCGCGGCGCGGCGACGTGATGGTCTTCGAGTTCCCCGAGCGGCGCGACCAAGACTTCATCAAGCGCGTCATCGCCCTGCCCGGCGACCGGCTCGAGGTCAAAGACGGCCACCCCATTCTCAACGGCTGGGCCGTGCCGAGCTGCCCCGTCGGCTCGTACACCTACCACGAGGGTAGCTCGGTCATGACGCGGCGCGCCGAGATGGCCGTCGAGTACCTCGACGACAAGGCCTATCTCACGGTCTACGAGCGCACCTTCTCGTCGAACGCCGGCGAGACGCAGGGGCCCTACTTCGCCAAGCCCGGCGAGGTCTGGGTGCTCGGCGACAACCGCAACAACAGCCACGACTCGCGCTCGTGGTTCGGCGGCAAAGGCGGCGGCGTGCCCTTCGACAACATCAAGGGCCGCGCGATGTTCGTCTGGCTGAGCGTCGACCAAGAGGGCAACTGGGCCCTCAGCCGCATCGGCACCCGCGTGCTCGGCCTGCCCGCCCCGCCGCCCAACCTGCCGCAGAACCTCATCGACACCATCGGCAAGTGCGTCGAGAAGCGGCCGCCCCTGACCGCCACCACGCCCCCGGCGCCCCCGCGCTGAACGCCCCCGCGGGCGCGCGCCTCCCGCCGCCTGGGTCGTGCCTCGCCGAGGCGCGCGCCGCGTCCTACGCCGTGCTGCCGCGGGGCGCGCGCCTCTCGCCGCCTGGGCTGGGCCTCGCCAGCCCCCTACCCTCACGCCCTCCCCGCCGCCGGGCGAGCCGCCGCACGAAGGCCGGCGCCCCCGCGGTGTCAACCGGCGTTTGCGCCGGGGGTGTCCCCGAGGCCAGGGCCGAGGGCCCCGGGTGCTCCCGAGCTGGACCATTCGGCCCCGTCGCCCCCGCCCGACAAGCCGGGCGTTGATGGTCTTTCTGGCCCGGCCGTGAGGGCCCGAGGCCCGGTTCGGGCCTCGCCGCTAAGGCAATGCCTGACGGGCACACCCCTTGCGAGAAACGACGATTCAGTCATTCTCAGGTCTCTGGAGAGCAAACCCATGCGCACGACCCTCCTTCGGTTCCTTCCCCTCTGCGCGTTGTTGGCGACGGGCTGTGTCATCGAGGTCGAAGACGACGACGACTGGTCGGGCACGGCCGGCGGCGGCTGGGCGGGCAAAGCGGGCGCGGCGGGCCGCGGCGGCTCGGCGGGCACCGGCTCGGGCGGCGTGGCGGGCAGCGGGGGCAGCGGGGGCACCGCGGGCGCCGGCGGCCAAGGCGGCCCCGTCGAAGAGCCCGCCTACGTCCGCTTCGCGCACCTCTCGCCCAACACCGACGCGGTCGACGTCTGCCTGCGCCCGGTCGACTTCGCCGACAGCTGGACGCACCCCGAGTTCATCTTCGGCCCGGTCTTCGCGAAGAACGCGGCCGACGTCGCCGCCGAGCCCGGCGATCCGGCGCAGGCGGCGAACCCGCGCGACTTCTACTTCCCCGGCGTCTCGACCTACTTCGAGATCAAGCCCGCCGGCACCTGGGAGGTGCGCCTCGTGCCGGCCGTCGACGACGTGTCGACCGCCTCGTGCGAGACCGCCGTCGAGGGCGTCCCCGACCTCTCGCTCGACCTGCGCAGCGGGCAGGTGCTCACCGTCGCGCTCATCGGCGACCGCCCCGAAGACCGCGGCGCCGGGGCGCCCCTCGCGCTCGGCTGGGCGCCCTTCGCCGAGCCCGACGCCGACCCCGAGCGCGCGCTCGGCCACGTCATCAACGCCCTCACCGGGGGCGCCGAGGCGACGCTCGCCACCTTCGACGCCGCGACCGGCGTGGCCACCCCGCTCGCCAACGCGCGGCCCACCGCCGTCGGCCTCGACTCGCCCCTCGAGCTCGCGCTCGACCAGCGCGCCAAGTACGTCTTCCTCGGCCCCGCCGGCGCCGACGGCACGAGGCCGCTGCTGACGCCCGAGCCCAAGGTCGAGCTCGGCGCCGCCGCCGGCGACGTGTGGACGTTCTTCGCCGCCGGCACCGGCGCCGGCGAGCTCGCCGAGCTCTTGCGGCCCCAGACCATCGCCTGCAAGAACCTCGTCGAAGGCCGCGGCGTCAGCGACGCCTCGCTCATCGCCGCCGACTGCGTCTACCTCAACAGCAGCGTGCCGGCCGCCCCCGCGCCCGCGCCCGGCGAGTTAGCGAGCCCCGGACTCGAAGTCCGGGGCACGGCGTCACCAAGACGTGCCACGAGGCCTCGGGCCGGTTCGGCGCGCAAAGTCCGGCCCTCGGTGGGGCCGGACTCCCATGGGCGCCGGCTCCTTGGCAAGCGTGCCAAGCACGTCGCGGCGCGTGAGCCCACCCCCAGCGAGGGGTGGGCTTTGCTGTTCGTACGAGCGGGCTATTCTGTGCCCCGGACTTCGAGTCCGGGGTACGCGCCGTGCCGCAGCCTGCAGCCCGAGGCGGCCCCCCGCTTTCTCGCCCCGCCCCCCTCGCCGTGCTAGCGACGGGGCGAGAGAGCCATGTCTTCCCCTCGTCGCGTCCCCGTCGTCATCGTCGATTTCGGCTCGCAGTACACGCAGCTCATCGCCCGCCGGGTGCGCGAGAGCCGCGTCTACTGCGAGATCGTGCCCTGCACGCTGCCGCTCGAAGAGCTGAAGGCGAAGGGCCCGCGGGCGCTCATTCTCTCGGGGGGCCCCTCGAGCGTCTACGACGAGAGCGCGCCCAAGGCCGACCCCGCGCTGCTCTCGCTCGGCGTACCGGTGCTCGGCATCTGCTACGGCCTGCAGCTCATGGCCTCGCTCTCGGGCATTCGCGTCGAGCCGGCCAAGGCCCGCGAGTACGGCCCCGCCTCGGTCAAGGTGCTCGAGCCGAGCGGCCTCTTCGGCACCTTCGAGCGGGGCGAGCGCCTCAACGTCTGGATGAGCCACGCCGACCGGATCGTCGGCCTGCCCGACGGCTTTCTGCCCCTCGCCTCGTCCGACAACTCGCCGTTTTGTGCCATCGGCGACCCCGAGCGCAAGCTCTACGGCCTGCAGTTCCACCCCGAGGTGGCGCACACCCCGCGCGGCCCCGAGATCTTGCGCGCCTTTCTGTTCGAGATCGCCGGCCTCTCGCCCGACTGGACCCCGCGCGCCTTCGCCGCCGAGGCCGTCGAGGCCGTGCGCGCCAAGGTGGGCGAGCGCGGCAACGTCATCTGCGGCCTCTCGGGCGGCGTCGACTCGTCGGTCGCCGCCTCGCTCGTGCACCAGGCCGTCGGCCCGCGGCTCACCTGCCTCTTCGTCGACAACGGCCTCTTGCGCCAGAACGAGGTCGAAGACGTGCTTCGCCTCTTCGAGGGGCGCATGGCCATCAAGGTGGTGCACGTCGACGCGTGGTCGCGCTTCCTCGACGCGCTCAAGGGGGTGACCGACCCCGAGGCCAAGCGCAAGGCCATCGGCCGCGCGTTCATCGAGGTCTTCGAAGCCGAGGCGAAGAAGGTCGACGACGCGCGCTGGCTCGTGCAGGGCACGCTCTACCCCGACGTCATCGAGAGCGTGTCGTTCAAGGGCCCGAGCGCCGTCATCAAGAGCCACCACAACGTCGGCGGCCTGCCCGAGCGCATGCACCTCGGCCTGATCGAGCCCCTGCGCGAGCTCTTCAAAGACGAAGTGCGCGAGCTCGGCGCCGAGCTCGGCCTGCCGCACGACGTGCTCTGGCGCCAGCCCTTCCCGGGGCCGGGCCTCGCCATCCGCTGCGTCGGCGAGGTGACCGAAGAGCGCCTCGAGCGGCTGCGCCGCGCCGACGCCATCGTGCGCGACGAGGTGCGCACGGCGGGGCTCGAGCGCTCGCTCTGGCAGGCCTTCGCCGTCCTCCTGCCCGTGCGCAGCGTGGGCGTGATGGGCGACGGGCGCACCTACGACGAGTGCGTCGCCGTGCGCGCCGTGCAGTCGACCGACGGCATGACGGCCGACTGGGCCCGCCTGCCGCACGATCTGCTCGCCACCCTCTCGACCCGCATCATCAACGAGGTGCCCGGCGTCAACCGCGTCGTTTACGACATCTCGTCGAAGCCCCCCGCCACCATCGAATGGGAGTGAGCCCGCGCGCCCCCGCCCGCACGCCCCGCGGCGCCGGCGAACGATCCGGCGCCGCGCTCGCCAGGCCCCGCGCGCTCGCCGGCGCCGCGACCGCTGGGCCCCGCGCGCTCGCCGGCGCCGCGCTCGCCGGGCTTCGTGCGCTCGCTGGCGCCCTCGCGGCCCGCGCTGTCGCGCCCGGCGCCGCCTGCGCCGGGGCCCTCGCCGCCCTGACCGCGCTGGCGGCCTGCCAGCCCAACTACGGGCCCTCGACCGCGCACATTCGCATGCAGGGCACGCCCCCCGACGCCGTCGTCACCGTCGACGACCGCGAGGTCGGCACCCTCGCCGTCGTCGCCCGCCACGGCCTCGCCGTCGAGCCGGGCCGGCACCGCATCTCGGTCGAGCGGCCGGGCTACTTCCCCTGGGATGCCGAGATCGAGGCCGACGACAGGCCCGTGCAGCTCCGCGTGCGGCTCGATCGCGTGCCCGATTGAGGGCGCCGGGCCGGCGCCGGACGGCCCGAGCGCGTGCCCGACGGAGGGCGTCGGCCCGGCGCAGGGCGGCCCGAGCGCGTGCCTGACGGAGGGCGTCGGCCCGGCGCAGGGCGGCCCGAGCGCGTGCCCGATTGAGGGCGCCGGGCCGGCACCGGACGGCGCGGGCGGCGGCCCCGCGGGAGCCTCGGCCCTGCGCCTGCCGCCCGCCTTCCACGCCACCAGCGGCGCGAGCAGCGCCTCGACGAGCGCCCGCGCCTCGGCGTCGTCTTCGTGCTCGGCGCCGTACGCGCTGACGCTCAGGACGTACTTTCGCATCTCCGCGACGAGCGCCTCGAGCGACGCGCGCACCGAGACCGACGCCTTGACCTCGGCCCGCCTCGCCGTCACCTGCAGCGCCCGGCCGTAGGCGTCGAACGCCTCGCCGATTTCTTCGACGATAGCCCCGGCCCCGAGCCGCCCGACCAGCTCGGCGTTCTCGGGCTGGGCGAGGCGGTCGAGCCGCATCTGCGACTCGGCCCACTCGGCCCGGAAGGGCAGCTGCGTGAAGGCGAGCCCATCGGGGAAGACGATCGCGAGCAGCCGCCGCGCGCGCTCGGCCTGCGCCGCCGCCTTGCCCGGCGCGGGCATCTTCGCCCACCCCACGAGGAACGAATAAAAGCCCGACCAGCCCGCGTCGAGCCGCACGTCCGCCCGGAAGGTCTCGCCCGTGTCGGCGGGCGCACGCCCGAGCGTCAGCTCGCGCGCGCGGCGGAGGGCCCCGAGCGAGCCCTCGACGCGATCGAGCGCCCTGGCGAGCGAGGGCGTCAGGCCCGCCCGGGCCCGGCCCTCGGTGACGAGCTGGGTGCCGAGCACGACGGCATGGGCGGCCGAGAGCCGGGGCAGCGAGACGAGCGAGGGGGCAGAGTAGAAGCGGGGCATGGGCGTGAGTCTCTCGAGGGGTGCCATCGGGCCCGCAGAGGCCACCCCGGCCGCTGCAAGCCCTTGTCTTCCCATCGGTCGCCCCGCGACCCAGTTGCTTGCCCCCGCACATTTTTTTCCGGAAGGGGGCTAGCCCGCCCCACCACGCCCGGCCATGGGCCCCCCAAAGGCCGAGGTTAGGCCCGAAGGTCAGCGCCGGGAGCGCCCGAAAGGTCGAAGCCAGTCCCGAACGCTGGGCCGAGCGCCTCCGAAAGGTCAGGGCCACCCGAGAGCGGTCGACCCGAGCCCTCGCCGATGGTCGCCACCGCGCGGTTCGCTTGCGGTGAACGATCCGTCGAGGTCGCCACCATGCCAGATCGCTCGGTACGTACGTATGGGGGTGGTCGCGACCATCGCCACGCGCTCCGGTGAGCGGGCCGGGGTCGTCACGATCCCGGCGGCTCAGGCTGATGACCGTTGCGAACCTGTTCGGGTGGTCCTCTCCGGGGCAAGGCCCGGGCAGACGAGCCGGGCACCACCCGAACAGGTTCGCAACGGTCATCAGCTTGGGCGGGCGGGCCGGGCGCGTCGCTTCGCCCTCGCTCGCCTGGGCGGGCGGGCCGGGCGCGTCGCTTCGCCCTCGCTTTCGACTGGGCGGGTGGGCCGGGCGCGTCGCTTCGCCCTCGCTTTCGACTGGGCGGCGTCCGCCGGCCGGTTCGCACCAGCCTCATCGGGCGGGGCGGCGCCCGCCGGGCGTTTCGCACCACCCCTTGTCTACCTGGGCAAAATCGACCAGGCGCTTGGGCAACGCTCTCTTTCGCCCCCCGGGGGCTCGCCCTCAGCCGGCGCGCGCGAGCAGGAGCGCGGTGACGAGCAGCGTCAGGTAGGGCATGGACAGCCCGAAGAAGCCGCGCGCCCAGCGCACGCCGGCGCTCTTGCGCAGGCCGAGCAGCGCCGAGCAGAGCAGCGCGGCGTTGAGCAGCGAGGCGACGGCGCCGTACCACGGGCGCACCATACCGAGCGCGAGCGGCGCGTAGGTGACGGCGGCGAGCGCGATCGTCGTGCCGACGATGTGGGCCTTGGTCAGGCCGAGGCCGCCCTGGTTGGGCAGCACCTTGAGGCCGGCGCGCGCATACTCGTCGCGGCGGAAGAAGGCGATCGCGTGAAAATGGGGGATCTGCCAGACGAAGAGAATGCCGAAGAGCGCGAGGCCGCCCGGGTCGAGGTGGCCGGTGGCGGCCGTCCAGCCCAGGAGCGGGGGCATGGCGCCGGGCACGGCCCCGACGAGCAGCGCGACCCACGAGCGCTGCTTGAGCGGGGTGTAGAGCAAGACGTACGAGGCGTTGGCGGCGGCCGCGAGCAGCGCCGTGACGGGGTTGGCGCCGGCCCAGAGCAGCGGCAGCGCGACGAGCGAGGCGAAGAGGCCGAAGGCGAGCGCGACCCAGGGCGCCATGCGGCCGGCCGGCAGGGGCCGCTCGCGGGTGCGGGCCATGCGCCGATCGACGTCGCGCTCGAGGTACATGTTGAGCGCGTTGGCGCCGACGACGATGAGGCCGGTGCCGGCGAGCGCCCAGACGACGACGAAGAGGTCGGGGCGGGCGGGCGCCATGAAGAGGCCGCCCAGCGTGGTGAGCAGCACCATCAGCGTGACGCGCGGCTTGCCGAGCGCGAACACATCGGCCGCCGCCGACGCCAAAGTGACCCGCAACGACAGGGGGGAGACGTCTGTGTTCATGAGGGCGGCGGCGTGGCGAGGGGCCGGCAGGAGGGGTGAGCGGGCGAAAGGTTCGACCCCCTGGCCCGCCCGCGAGCGCGGGGTCATGTAGGAAAGCGCCGTGGTTGCGTCAAGGCGAAGCGCCCGGCGGGGCAACCGAAGCGCCCGGCGGGTCGACCAAGTCGGAGCGCTCGTAGGGGGGCAGGTAGGTCAGGGTGAAGCGGCCGGCCGGGCCGGGGGCTCATGCCGAAGCTCGGCCGGGCCGCCCGGCAGCGGCAGGGGTTCTTGCTTGAGCTCGACCGAGCCCGCGGGCCCCACGCAATAGCAAGCCCGCAGCGGCCTGCCAGAGGGCGCCTTCGCTTCGGAGGGCCCGAAGCGCCCGCCCACGTACCCGGCCCGGTGGCAGCGGTCGACGCAGACCCGCAGCTCGCGCTCGTCGCCCGTGCTGAGCGCCGTGTAAAAGGTGACGAGCCCGAAGCCGATGAGGTAGGCCCCGAGCCTGAGCCTCCGCCGGTCGCGCTTCGCCTCGGGGCGCTTCATGGGCGAGTCGGGGTCGAAGATGACGAAGAGCACGCGCTCGCGGCGTAGGCCGTCGTGGCGCGCGAGCGCGGTGAAGAAGAGCCAGTTGCCTACCCCGACGAGGGCGAGGCCGGCGAAGAACAAGATGCCGAAGGGGCCGAGCAGGGGCATGGCGGGCGGCGGCGCGGGGAGCAGCCCGCGCGGGTTTGGGGGGTGGCGCGCGGCACCAGTCGCGGCCCGCGCGGGCTTGGGGGGGCGGGCGGCGCCGGTATGTAGCGGCGCGCGGGGGCAGCGGCTAGTGCCGCCCGGCCGAAGTCTGCCCAGACGCGCGCAGCTCTCGGCTACCAGGCCGAGCGCGCCGACCTCGCCGCGGCCCCCTGAGCGGGTCGCCTCGGCGACGAGGGGGTGGGCTCGAGAGGCGGCGCCGAGCGCAACGCCCGGAGGCGAGCGGAAGGGCCGCGCCGGGCCGGCCGCCCGTCAGCGGTACGAGCCGCCGATGGCGCGCAAGAGCTGCCGCTGGGCGACGGCGAAGAGCGCGAGGGCGGGGGCCGAGAGCACGACGTTGGCGGCCATGACGACGTGCCAGCGCACGCCCGTGCCCTGCTCGCGGAAGAGCGCGACGCCGAGCGGCAGGGTGCGGACGCGGTCGCCGGTGGTCATGACGAGGGGCCAGAAGTAATCGTTCCAATGGAAGACGAAGCTCAGCAAGAAGAGCGAGACCAGCGTGGGGCGCACGACGGGGCCGAGCACGCGGTAGACGATGACCCACTCGGGGGCGCCGTCGAGGCGCGCGGCCTCGATGATCTCGTCGGGCACGTTGAGCAGCGCCTGGCGCACGAGGAAGGTGCCGAAGGCGCTGACGGCGAAGGGCAAGACGAGAGCCGCCATGGTGTCGACCAGGCCGAGGCGGGCGAAGAAGAGAAAGACCGGCACGAAGGTGGCTTGCGCGGGCACGAGCAAGCAGGCGAGCACCAGCCCGAAGGCGGCGTTGCGGCCGACGAAGCGCAGCTTGGCGAGGGCGTAGCCGGCGGGCAGCACGAGGGCGAGCTGCAAGAAGGCGATGGCGAGGGCCATGGCCGTGGTGACGGCGAAGTAGCGTCCGACCGGCATGCCGGCCCAGACCTCGGCGTAGGCGCCGCCGTCGAAGCGCTTGGGCCAGAGGTCGGTGGGGCGCTCGAGCACCTCGCGCAGGGGCTTGAGCGAGGTGAGCACCATCCAGACGTAGGGGAAGAGCCAGGCGGCGGTGGCGAGCGCCGTCAGCGCGTCGGCGACGAGCTTGGCGGGGCGGGGCGGCCTCACGGCGCGGCCTCGCGGGCAGGAGGCGAGGGCGTCGGCGTCACGGCGCGGCCTCGCGGGCGGGGGGCGTCGGCGTCACGGCGCGGCCTCGCGGGCGGGGGGCGGGGCGGCTTCGGCCGGGGGGCGGGGCGGCGTGGCCTTGCGCCCGGCGCCGCGGGCGCGGGCGGCGAGGGCCCAGAACTGCAGGAGCGAGAGGGCGAAGAGGGCGACGAAGAAGAGGACGGTGAGGGCGCTCGCGCGGCCGACGCGCAGGTTCAAGAAGATCTGCTCGTAGATGGCGTAGACGAAGAGCGTCGTCGCGTGGGCGGGGCCGCCCTGGGTCATCACGCGCACGACGTCGAAGGCCTGGAACGACACGACGAGCGAGCTGGTGGCGACGAAGGCGGTGGTGGGCCGCAAGAGCGGCCAGACGACGAAGCGGAAGCGGGCCCAGGGGCCGGCGCCGTCGAGCGCGGCGGCCTCGAGCAGGGCGCGGGGCACGTCTTGCAGGCCGACGACGAAGACGACCATGGCGTAGCCGGTGATCTTCCAGGCGGTGACGGCGGCGAGGGTCGGCAGCGCCGCGCCCGGGTCGGTCAGAAAGCCCACGCGCGGCAGGCCGAGGGCCGCGAAGGCGCGGGCGACGAGGCCGGCGTCGGGGTCGAGCAGCCACATCCACAAGAGGGCGACCGAGACCCAGCTCACGACGTAGGCGCTGAAGACGGCGGCGCGCGCGAAGGCGGCGAAGCGCCCCGGGCGCGAGAGCAGCAGGGCGAGGCCGAGGCCGAGGCCGGTGGTGAGCACGACGACGAGCGAGCTGAAGAGCAGCGTCGTGCCGAAGGCGCGCCACGCCTCGCCCGAGCGGGCGAGGGCGCGGTAGTTGGCGAGGCCGACCCAGGCGGGCGGCGTGAGCATGTCCCAGCGGAGCAGGCTCGAGTAGGCGGCGACCGCGAGCGGCGCGACGGCGAAGAGCCCGAGCCCGGCGAGGGTCGGGGCGAGCATCAGCCAGGGGTGCCAGGGCGCGCGCGGCCGGAGCGTGGGGCCCGTCGCCATCAGCCGTCTTCGCGGGCGGCGCGGCGCGCGGCGTCGAGCGCGGCGCGCGGGTCTTCGTCGAGCAGGACGGCGCGCTCGAGGCGCGGCTCGACGATCTCGCGCTCGACCCGGAAGAGCTCGGGGCGCCAGGGCCAGGGGTGCGCGGCCTCGAGCTGCGCGAGGGCGGCGCGATCGTTGGGGTGCTTCTCGTAAAAGCCGCGGGCGAGCATCTGCTCGTAGGCGCCGCGGCTGACGGGCAAGTAGCCCGTGCGCTCGGCCCACTCGGCGGCGGGCCCGGGGCCGCAGACCCAGCGCAGAAAGGCCCAGGCGGCCTCTTTCTGGGCGGGCGGGGCCTGGCGCAGGAGCACGAAGAAGGTGCCGCCGACGAAGGCGGCGGGCCGGGCGTGCGCCGGCAGGGGCGCGGCGACGACGGGGAAGCTCGCGTTCTCTTCGAGGTAGCGAAGGAAGGCGGCGCTCGTCCAGATGGTGGCGGCGCGGCCGGCGAGAAAGTCTTGGTTGGTGACCTGCCAGGCGTTGTAGTCGCGCCCGGCGGGCGGGCGCATCGTGCGGTCGCGGTGCGCGAGCGTCTGCCAGAAGGCGAGCGCCTCGACGCCCGCCTCGCCCCCGAGGGTGGGCTCGCCCGCGGGGCCGAGCAGCTCGCCGCCCGCCTGCACCGCCATCGCGGCCCAGAACCACCACGAGATGGGCACCTCGAAGCCGAAGCGCGCCTCGCCCCCGCCCCCCCGCCTCGTCAGATCGCGGGCGAGCGCGCGCAGGTCGGCCCAGGTGCGGGGCGCCTGCGCGGCGGGCACGAGCGAGCCGTTCAGGTAGGCGAGCGGCACCGAGCGGTTGAAGGGCAGCGCGAAGAGCTCGCGCGGGCCGGCGGCGTCGAAGCTGCCGGCCTGGTCGAGCGGCGGCAAGAGGCCGAGATCGCGCGCGCCCTCGTAGCCGGACAGCGGCTCGAGCACGCCCGCCTCGGCGAGGTAGGGCACGACCTCGCCGACGACGTGGGTGAGCGCGGGCGCGACGCCGGCGGCGAGCGCGGTGCGCACCTTGGCGAGCGCCTCGAAGTAATCGCCCTGGTAGGTGGGGCGCACCAGCACGCGCGCTTGGCCCTCGTTGAAGCGGCGCACGAGCTCGAGCAAGACCTCGCGGTTCTTGCCGCCGTACGAGAACCAGAGCGACACGACGACGCGTCCGCCCTCGCGCTCGGCGTCGCGACGGCAGCCGGCCGAGGCGAGCGCGGCGGCGGCGAGCGGCGCGGCCGAGAGCCAGGCGCGGCGGCCGAGCGAGCTCACGCGGCCCCCGCGACGCGGCGGCCCCCGCGCGAGGGGTCGAAGAAGTGCAGCGCCGCCTCGTCGAGCGAGACGCGCACCCGGTCGCCGCGGCCGAGCGGCGAGAAGCCCGGCACGCGGGCGCGCAGCGTGAGCCCGCCGACCTCGAGCACGAGGTGGGTCTCGGCGCCGAGCGGCTCGACCGAGCTCACCTCGCCCTCGACGCCGGGCGACGCGGCCGGCCCGGGCCCGCCCTCGGCGCCGCCCTCGCCGAGCCGCACCGACTCGGGGCGCACGCCGACCAGGGCGTCGCCGGGGCCGAGGCCCGCGGGCGGGCGCAGCCGGAAGGGCCCGACGCGCACCTCGCCCGCCTCGTTCTGGCCGCGGGCGAGGTTGATGCGGGGCGAGCCGACGAAGCCGGCGACGAAGTCGTTGGCGGGCGCCTCGTAGATCGCGCGCGGGGTCGCCACCTGCTGCAGCTCGCCCGCGCGCAGGACCGCCACCCGATCGCCGAGCGTCATCGCCTCGGCGTGATCGTGGGTGACGTAGAGCGCGGTCACGCCGAGCCGGTGCACGAGCGCGCCGATCTCGCGGCGCAGCTCGACGCGCAGGGCGGCGTCGAGGTTCGAGAGCGGCTCGTCGAAGAGGTAGACGCGGGGCCGGCGCACGAGCGCCCGGCCCATGGCGACGCGCTGCCGCTCGCCGCCCGAGAGCTCGTCGGGCAGCCGGTCGAGCAGGCGCCCGAGCCCGAGCGTGTCGGCCGTCTCGGCGACGCGCCGGGCGCGCTCGCCGGCGGGCACGCGGCGCATCTTGAGCGGGAAGGCGAGGTTCTCGCGCACGCTCATGTGCGGGTAGAGCGCATAACCCTGGAACACCATGGCCACGTCGCGCTCTTGCGGCGGCACGCCCGCCGTCGGCCGCCCCGCGAGAAAGACCTCGCCCCGGTCGGGCCGGTCGAGCCCGGCGAGCAGGCGCAAGGTGGTCGACTTGCCGCAGCCCGAGGGCCCGATGAGCACGAGCAGCTCGCCCCGCTTCACCTCGAGGTCGAGCGCGCGCAGCGCCACGTGCCCGCCCTCGCCGCCGTACTGCCGCCACACGCCCGCGAAGGCCACCTCGGGCCCCTCGGCCCCGCCGGGCGCCGCCGGGGCCGGAGCGCCCGCGGGCCCCGCCCCGCTCACGACCGACCCCGGCCCGCGCTCACGGCGCGCCCCGCCGCGCTCACGCCCGGCCCCGGCCCGCGCTCACGGCGCGCCCCACCAGCGGGGCGCGAGCGCGAGATCTTCTTCGGTGTCGATCTCCATGTAGCCGCCGTGCGTGTCGACGCGGTGGACGGCGGCGCCGCGCTCAATCATCCACTGCAAAAGGTCGATGAGGTAGGCGCGCTCGAAGGTGCGCCCCTCGCGGAAGACGCGGCCCGCGTAGTGCTTCTGGGCCTCGTCGAAGGCCTCGACGAGCTGGGCCGCGCCTTCGCGGCTGAAGCGCGCGACGCCGATGTACTCGCCCGAGGCCTCGGCGGGCGGAATCTGCCGGCTCACCCGCGTGACGCGCGCGCCCTCGGCGACGAGCTTCTCGGCGTCGGTCTCGGGGTGCTGGCTGCGCCCCTCGTAGCGGCGGCGCCAGTCGGTGTCGCACACGACGGTGATGTCGTGGGGCGAGGCCATCAGATCGGCCACGGGCTGGGGGCGGTAGACGATGTCGGTGTACGAGCAGACGAAGCCCTCTTCGAGGAAGGGCCGCGCGCAGAGCAGCGAGAGCAACACGTTGTTGTTCGGCCAGTCGGCGTTCTCGACGTACGTAAACTGGGGGTAGCGCGCGCGCAGCACCTCGGCGCGGTAGCCGGCGATGAAGACGACGTCGGCGGGCGCGAAGCCGCCGGCGGCGAGCGCCTCGAGCACCCAGTCGAGCATGGGCCGGCCGAGCACCGGCACGAGCGTCTTCGGCACGAGGTCGGTGTTGTGCGCCAGGCGGGCGCCGCGGCCGGCGCCGATCAGAACGGGGCGAGCGGGCACGCGCTTCCATCTATCACGGGCGGCCCTAAGGTCTACACTTCTGCGCACCCGATGCCCCCGCTCGAACCCTCCGCCCGCCTGCTGCCGCGCCTCGCCGAGGCCCGCCGCCGCCTCGGCCCCGACGCCCTGCTCGCCTTCGACGCCGACGGCACCCTCTGGGAGGGCGACATCGGCTTCGACACCTTCGCGGCCCTCACCGGGGCCCGCGCCATCCGCGACGACGCCCTCGACGCGCTCTCGGACGAGGCCCGGCGTCACGGCCTGCCCGCCGGCCCCGACCCGAACGCCCTCGCCCGCTCGCTCTACGAGGCCTACCTCGCCGGCGCCTACCCCGAAGACCGGGTCTGCTCGATGATGGCCTGGGCCTTCGCGGGCTTCCGGCGGGACGAGTGCGAGGCCTTCGCCCGCGAGGTCGTCGCCTCGGCCGGCCTCGCGCGGCGCATGCAGGCCGAAGTCGAGCCCGTGCTCGCCTGGGCCCGCGCCGAAGGCGTCGCCGTATGGATCGTATCGGCCTCGCCCCGCGCCAGCGTCGAGGCCGCCGCCCGCGCCCTCGGCTTCGACCCGGCCAGGGTCATCGCCGTCACGCCCGCCGAGGCCCCCGACGGTACCCTCCTGCCGCGCACACTCGAGCCGATGCCCTACGACCAGGGCAAGGCCGACCTCTTGCGCCGCGCCACCGGCGACGCCCCCGTGCTCGCCGCCTTCGGCAACGGCGCCTTCGACGCCCCCATGCTCTGGCTGGCCGCGCACCCCGTGGCCGTCAGACCCTCACCCGCCCTGATCGAGCGCCTGGCCGCGACCGAGGGCGCCATCACCCTGGCGCCAGAAGCTCGTTAGCTTTCGGCCCCCCAGGGCTCGAAAAAGGCACGGTAACGCGCGTGCTTCTTGTAAAGGAAATTATTTTTGTGATGTAGTGGTCGTTTTTCGCCGAGAAAAAAAGTGCGTTGAGCGCGTTGCATTACCCGAAGGTTTCGGGGGGGCATAGCAACCCCTGGGTATGCTGAAGCCGAAAACCTTCCTGTGTGTGGGTCTGCTAACGGTGGCTGCGTGTGGTAGCGAAGAGGTTGGCACGCGACGCGCGCCCCTCCAGGCGGCCTGCGCGGCGACCGAAGCCGACATCCCGACTGGCGGCTGGGTGTGTGGCGAAACGCGCACGGTCGAGTGCACCGCGGCCGAGACGCCCGTCGACTTCATCTACGTCTCGCCCCCCGACGCGGTGTGCGACGGCAAGACGTACGCGGTCTCCAACGAGGGCCCCTTCGCGGTCGGCACCTACGACATCACGGTCGTGGGCCCGCCGCCCCAAGAGGGCGCCGAGCCGCAGACCTGCAGCTCGACGCTGGTCGTGAAAGACAGCGTGGCCCCCACGGTCGAGGCGCACACCAGCTATCTCTGGCCGCCGAACCACAAGTATCACACGATCAACCTCGCCGACTGCGTGACGGTGACCGACACGTGCGACCCCGACGTGCACGTCACGTTCACCTATGCCGCGAGCGACGAGCCCGTCAACAGCACGGGCGACGGCAACACCGAGGGCGACATCCGGAACCTCGGCTGCGACTCGGTCGAACTCCGGTCCGAGCGCAAGGGCAACAGCGACGCGCGCTACTACACGCTCGGCTTCCGGGCGACCGACTCGGCGGGCAATACCACCGACGGCAAGTGCCACGTTATCGTGCGCCACGATCAAGGCAAGAAAGAGCCGATCGAGAGCGCCGAGGCGTACCGCGTCGACGCGCCCGCGTCTTGCGCCGCGCCGCCGCCGCCCCCGCCTCCGCCCCCGCCGCCTCCTCCCCCGCCGCCGCCTCCCCCGCCGCCTCCGCCTCCGCCGCCTCCCCCGCCGCCGCCGCCTCCCCCGCCGCCTCCCCCGCCCCCGCCGCCTCCGCCGGTGCCGCCGCCCGCTCCGACCCCGGAGCTCTGGGCGCCCCCGCCCCCGCGGTGATTCGGCACGCGGATACGCGGGTCGAGCGCGCTCCGCGCGCGTGAGCATGGCGTAAGCCTCGCCCCTCGCACGTCGACCGTGCGGGGGGCGATATGCTTTGTGCGATGCGAGACGCAGGTCCGGCGCTCGCGACGCGATCGGCAGGGCAAAGGCGCGGCGCTCGCGATGCGATCGGCAGGGCAAAAGCGCGGCGCTCGCGATGCGATCGGCAGGGCAAAGGCGCGGCGCTCGCGATGCGATCGTCCCAGTACGGGGCCCGACCCCGGCGGCAAGAACGGCGCAGCACAGGCGCGACCCTCGCGGCGAGAACGGTGCGAGGGGGGCTCGATCCTGGCGGCGAGAGCGGTGCGGGCCCGGCGTCCGCGACGCGACCTTCGATCGCGCGACGTGACCCGGTGGCCGGCGAGTGCGGGGCGTGTCGCCGCGACGCCCCTTGGCGCCGAGGCAAGGCGCTCTCGGCGGGGGCCCTTCGGATCAAGTTGGCGCGGCCGCGGCCGCGGCCCTTGGGGCGGCGCTGACTGGCCGGGCCGAGGCGAATGGAGCGGCCGACGGCCCGACGCGAGCGGCGACGGGCGGGCGGCCCTCCTGCGCGCGCGTCCCGTTTGGGGCCGGGGCGCGCGCCGCGTGGAGGGGGCGCCCCGGGCCCTTTTGGCTCAGCCCGGCAGCGGGACGCAGCAGCCGGTCAAGCAGTAGGCGAGGCCGGTGCAGGGGTCGGTCGGGGTGCAGGACTCGACGCCGGGGGCGCAGGTGGGAACGCCGCCACCGCCGGTGCCGCCGGTGCCGCCGGTGCCGCCGGTGCCGCTGCCGCCGGTGCCGCTGCCGCCGGTGCCGCCGGTGCCGCTGCCGCCGGTGCCGCCGCCGCCGGAGCCGCCCGTGCCGGGGTTGCAGTCGGCGGGCACTTCGTCTTTACCGAGGCAGAGCTCGCAGCGCTCGCAGGGGTTGGTGCACGCGGTGACCTGGGTGCACACGGGGCAGGCGACCGGATCGGTGATGTTCTCGTACGTGCACGTGGGGGTGAGGATGACGGTGCGGGTGCCGCCCGACGGGAGCGTCACGGCGCAGCAGCCGAAGCAGTCGCAGCCGTTCGGCACGAGGCCCATGCAGGCGTTGAGGCAGGCCTCGCTGGGCGGCGGCGGGCAATTCTGCTGGTCGGGGTCGTAGGGGCAGCCGAGGTTGGCGCCCGGGTTCGCCGGGTCGCAGGAGAGGTCCCAAAGGCATTTGTCGTCGCCCGAGCCGCTGTTGCCGTCGAAGAAGCAGTCTTGCTTGCAGGCGTCGACGTTGTCGCCGGGGATGG
This sequence comes from Polyangiaceae bacterium, assembly GCA_035762175.1. Taxonomy (GTDB): domain Bacteria; phylum Myxococcota_A; class Polyangia; order Polyangiales; family Polyangiaceae; genus DASTPP01. The sequence continues at coordinate 43,644 of DASTPP010000437.1, forward strand.
CGGTAGCGTACGAGCTCTCGTCGTTGTCGATGAAGCCGGTGCACTCGGCGTCGAAGCCGTCGATCTTGCCGTCGCCGTCGTCGTCGATGCAGTTGGAGCACTGGGTGGTGCCGGGGATGCACTCGGAGGACGAGCCGGCGGCGCCGGCCGTCGAGGAGCCCGCCGAGCCGGCCGCGGTGCTGCCGGCGGTGCCGCTGCCGCCCGTGCCACTGCCGCCCGCGCCGCCGATGCTGGGGAAGCCGGCGCCGCTGCCGCCGGTGCTGGTGTTGCCGCCCGTGCCCGTGCCCGAGCCGGCGCTGGCGCTGGTGCCCGAGCCGGAGGCGCCGTCGTCGTCGTCGCCGTCGGAGCCCCCGCCGTTACACGAGGCTTGAACCCAGAGACAGATCCCCAACCATAGCCCCGCTTTGATAACGACATGCGCCTTCATGTGACCTCCGAGAAGCTCGGTCTGTCTACGTCTACTCGCCGCTTCGTTGCCTCGGGCGTCTGAACCTTCGGCTCGATTCGGGGACACCGGCGCGATTGAGCGTGGGCTCGAGCGCGTCGACCATCGTTGAAACGGTGTTTTATTAGAAAATTGGCAGCGTGATACCGACCTGAAGCCCGATGGAAAGGCCGCCGAAGTTTCGGGCGGCCTCGGAGAGGGATTCGACGGTCGGCGGTCGCTTCTTGCCGCTGTTGTTGCTGTTGCCGCCGCTGTTGCCGGGGGGGTCGACGGGGGTGGGGGCGGGAAGCTCGTTCGCGTCGGTCGAGAAGAGATCGTACCGGACGGGCAGCGCGACGTGCCAACGAAGGGTGTCGCCGATCGCGTGGGTGAACGAGACGCCGGCGCCCATGCCGAGGCCCCAGCGCGCGTCGGCGGGGGCGCCGGTGCTGGTCTCGCCGACGTGCTGCCAGGCGGGGCCGAGCTCGACGAAGGCGCCCGGGCCGCTCGTCTCGTGGAAGCCGAGCCGCAGGGGCAGGCGGAGCGTGACGCGCGCCTCGCTCGTGTCGCGGACCCAGGAGGCGTGCGGCGCGAGCGACCAGCGCAGGAGCCCGCGCTCGAGCCCGGCCTCGAAGCCGCCGTCGACGCCCCAGCCGGCGCGCTCGGACCAGATGGGCCCGAGGCGGAACCCGAGGAGGCCGCGGCTCGCGGGCTCGGCGGCGGGGGGCGCGGGCGCGGGCGGCGCCGGGGGCGGCTCAGGGGGCGGCTCGGGGGGCGGGCCCGCGCGCTCGACGGCGACGCGCAGGAGCAGCTGCGAGACGGGCACGATCTGGTCGGCGTCGTTGGTCGAACGCGTCTCGAGATCGGAGCCCGTCCACAGGGCGATGGTGTACGAGCGCCGCTGCGCTTGGGAGAGCTTGACGACCCAGGGGCGACGGCAGAGCCCGAGCCGGTCGACGTCGCGGCGCAATTGCTCGGCGGCTTCGTCGGCGGCGGCGCTGCCGTCGGTCTCGACGGTGAAGCGGCACGGCGCTTGCTGGCCGAGGGCTGGCTCTGCCACGAGCGGGGCGCAGAAGGCAAGAAGGGCACTAGCCCGGGGGGCATGTCGGGCGAAGAACGTTGCGCTCACCCTCTCTCGTCGTACCACGACCTTGGTTTCAGGGGCGAAGATACCCGAAGGTTTTGCGGCCCAGGGCGACAAAGAGAGCACGACCGAGGCGCTCGCGCGCCGACACCCTCCCCCCCTTTCCGCACCCTCGGATGCCGTATCCTCCCGACGCCGCCGCCTCTTTCTGGCACGCTCTCGTCCATCGTGTCTTCGACCCGAACGCTACGAACGTCCCTGCCGGCGCCGGCCGCCGAGGGGGACGAGGGGCTCTCGGTCGAGCGCTTTCTGGCGGGCGAGCCCGAGTCGGTTTCGCGGGCCTACCGCGCGTACGCGCCGCTCTTGGGGCGGCTCGTCTCGCGCCTCGGGGTCGAGCCCCATGAAGTCGACGACCTGGTCCACATCGCCTTCCTCGAGGCGCTGCGCAACGCCGCCCGCTTCCGCGGCGAGTCGTCGCTGCGTGGCTGGCTCGTCGGCATCGCCCTCAACCAGGCGCGCACCCACGTGCGCAACCGCGCCCGCGCGCGCCGCGGCGCCTTTCAGTGGGCCGGGCTGCGCGGCGAGGCCGACGAGTCCGGCGACGCCGAGAGCGCGCTCGGCGACGCGCGCGAGCGGGCCCGGCTCGCCGAGGCGCTCACCCAACTACCTCCCTTGCAGCGCGAGGCCATCGTGCTTTGCGAGCTCGAGGGCCTTTCCGCGAAAGAGGTCTCGGCCATGCTAGGCGTGCCTTGCGCCACGCTGTGGCGGCGCGTGCACGACGCGAAGGCGTCGCTGCGGCGGCTGCTCTCGGCCGCCGAAGGGGGCGCGTCGTGACGCCCTCGCACCTCTCGGCCGAGCGCCTCGGGGCGCTGCGGGCGGGCGGCGAGCCCGGCGACGACGAGGCTTCGCACCTGCTCGACTGCGAGGCGTGCTCGCTCGCGCTCGAGGGCGACGACGAGCTCGCGCGCTCGCTCGGAGCGGCGCGCCGGGTCGAGCCCGAGCCCTGGGGCGAAGAGCGCGTGCGCGCCGGGCAGGCGCGCCTCGCCTCGGCCGTCGGCCGGCGCAAGGCGGTGCGCTACGCGTCGCCCGTCGTCGCGGTCGCGCTCGCGGCCGCCGCGGCGTGGGCGCTCGCGTCGCGCCCGCCCGCGTCCGGGCCGATCGCCGGGCCGGCGCTCGCCGAGGTCGAGAAGCAGCCCGACGCGGCGCTCGCGCTCGCGCAGAGCGGCCCCGACGAGGTGGTCGAGGTCTCGCGCGGCCAGGCCTCGTTCAAGGTGCGCAAGCTGAAGAAGGCCGAGCGCTTCCGCGTGAAGTGCGGCCGCGACGAGGTCGAGGTGCGCGGCACCCAGTTCGTCGTGCGCGGCGGCGACAAGGGCTTCGCCTCGGTCGAGGTCAGCGAGGGCGCGGTCGAGCTGCGCACCGAGTGCTGCGGCACGCGCCTCTTGCGCGCCGGCGACAGCTGGTCGCGCCCCGAGGTCGCGGGCGCGCCGACCGCCGAGCCGTCCCCCGGCCCGACCGCGCTCGCCCCGCCCTCGGCCGCCGAGCCCGCCACGCCGGGCCCGACGGCCCGCGAGCCCGGGCCCAAGGGCGCCGCGCCGCCCCCGGCCCCCCGCGAGCCCGAGCCCACGGCCGACGCGCTCCGGCAGCGCGCGCTCGAGGCCTACGACGGCGGCCACTACGCCCTCGCGGCCAAGTCGTTCGAGGCGGCCGCGCACAAGGCGCCCGACGCGGCCTGGGCCGGCGACGCCCGCACGCTGGCGGGGGCCGCGCGCGTGCTGCAAGCCCCCGCGGGCTCGATCGCGTCGCTGCCGGTCGGCGTCGCCTCGCTCGACGCCGCCGCCCAGCGCGCCGCGCGCTCGGGCGACTCGGCCCGGGCGGCGGCCGCCCGCGTCGCCGCCGCCCGGCGCTCGTCGGGCGAGGGCGCGCGCAAGCGCTGGTGCGCGCTGCGGCACGATCCGCTCGTCTCGGCCGACGTCCGCGGCGAAGCGGCCCGCGCCTGCGGCGACGCCCCCTGAGGCGCGGCCCCGCCCTCGCGGGGGCCCCGCGTCTCGCTCGCACGCTGCCTACGGCGGCGTCGGCGGCCGGCAGGGCCGCGCCGGCGCCGCGTCAGGGCGGGCAGGGGGCGCCGGCGGCGAGCCAGCGGTCGGTGGCGGCGACGAGCGCGTCGTGCGCGACGGGCGGCGTCGTGCGACCGGGGCCGGGGTGCCAGCCCCAGAGCACGAGGTGGTCGTGGGCGAGGTGATCGCGCACCTGCGCGAGGCTGCGGCCGCCCGTCTTCGCGGGGTCTTTGAGTTGCAGGCAGAGCTCGCGCGGCGAGCGGCCCTCGAAGACCATGGGCGTGTCGGCGGGCGGCAGGCGCCAGCCGGCGACGCCGGGCGGGCCGCCGGGCATGGGGGCGTTCGCCTCGCGGTGGCAGGTCGTGCAGGGCAGGCCCACGTCGGGGCTGCGGCGGGTGACGTTCATCGCGTGCGGGGTGCCGCGGTCGCCCTGCAGCGGGGCGTCGCCGGCCGGGTGGCAGTTCTTGCAGCGGGGCGAGAGCAGCACGCTGGCGAGGGCGGCGAAGTCGCGCTCGGCGCCCGCGTCGGGCGCGGGCGCGGCGGGGGCTTGCTGGGCGGCGACGCGGCCCGAGCCGGCGACGAGCAAGGCGGCGAGGCAGGCGGCGGGCGCGGCGAGGGCGAAGGCGAGCGGGCGGCGGGCGGCGGGTCGCATGGGGGGCCCTTCAGCCGGCCTCGCGCGCGAGCGCGGGGGCGAGCGGCAGCGAGCGCAGGCGGCGGCCGGTCGCGGCGAAGATGGCGTTGGCGAGGGCGGGGGCGACGGGCGGCAGGCCGACCTCGCCGACGCCCGAGGGCGGCTCGCGGCTGTCGACGAGGTGCACGTCGACGCGGGGCATCTCGTTCATTCGGAGCAGCGGGTACTGGTGGAAGTTGCCCTCGGCGGCGAGGCCCGCGCGGAAGGTGATCTGCTGGTGGAGCGCGGCGCTCAGGCCGAAGGCGACGGCGCCCTCGACCTGGGCGCGCACGATGTCGGGGTTGACGACGAGGCCGCAGTCGATGGCGCACACGACGCGATCGACCTTGACGCGGCCGCCCTCGACCGAGGCCTCGACGACCTGGGCGCAGTAGCTGCCGAACGACTTGACCTGCGCGATGCCCCGGCCCGAGCCGCGCGGCAGGGGCGAGCCCCAGCCGGCCTTGCGGGCGGCGAGCTCGAGCACGGCGCGGTGGCGCGGGGCGCCCGCGAGCAGGGCGCGGCGCAGCTCGTAGGGGTCTTGGCGGCCGGCGTGGGCGAGCTCGTCGAGGAAGGACTCGACGACGAAGCCGTTCTCGGAGTTGCCGACCGCGCGCCAGAAGCCGACCGGCACGCCCGGCTCGACGGCGGCGTACTCGACGCGCACGTTCGGCAGGGCGTAGGCGAAGTCGCTCGCGGCCTCGACCGAGCTCGGGTCGGTGAGCACGTTCTTGCCGTACAGGCCCGAGGCGCCGCGCCCGAGCAGGGCCTTGAGCGACTGCGGCACCCCGCCCGGGGCGATGGCGGCGACCCAGTCTTTGCCGACCTGCGACACGATCGACTGGGCCACGATGCGGTGCAGCCACGCCGACACCTCGCCCCGGGCGTCGACCGCGCCGCGCAGCAGGTTGACCGTCAGCGGGCGGTAGAAGTCGTGCCGGGTGTCGTCCTCGCGCGACCAGACGACCTTGACCGGCGCGTCGAAGTGGCGCGCCACCTCGACCGCCTCGACGGCGTAGTCTTGCGCGAGCCGGCGCCCGAAGCCGCCCCCGAGCAGCGTGGTGTGCACGTCGATGGCCTCTTCGTCGAAGCCCGTCAGCTTGCGCACCGCCTCGCGCAAGAGCCCCGGCGACTGCGTCGGCGCCCAGACCTCGACCGACCGGCCGCGCACGTGGGCGGTGCAATTCATCGGCTCCATCGTGGCGTGGGCGAGGTAGGGCACCTCGTAGAACGCCTCGACGGCCTTCGCGCCCCGCGCGAGCGCCGACGCCGCGTCGCCGTCGTCGCGCACCGCCTTGGCCGGCGAGCGCGCCCGCTCGCGGTACTGCGCGCGCAGCCGGTCCGAGTCGAGCCCGCCGAGCGGCCCGGGCGACCAGCGCGCGCGCACGAGCGCGGCGGCGCGCTGGGCCCGCCAGTGGCTCTGGGCGACGACGGCGACGCCGGTCGAGACGCGCACGACGCCGACGACGCCCGGCTGCGCCCTCGCCTCGGCCGCGTCGAAGCCCTCGAGCTTCGCCCCGAGCGAGGGCGCGCGCAGGACGACCGCGCTCAGCATGCCGGGCCGCTTGACGTCGATGCCGTAGACGCCCGACCCGTCGACCTTCGCCCGCGCGTCGAGCCGGGGCAGCGCCCGGCCGATGTAGCGGAACTCGCGCGGATCTTTCAGCCGCGGCCGGTCGGGCACGGGCTGGCGCGCGGCGAGCGCGGCGAGCGCGCCGTAGCGCTCGCGCCGGCCGCTCGGGCCGTGCACGACCGCGCCGCCCTCGGCCCGGCACTCGCCGGCGGGCGCCCGCCACTTCTCGGCCGCGGCCGCGACGAGCATCTCGCGCGCGCAGGCGCCGGCGAGCCGCAAGGGCTGCCACGAGGTGCGGACGCTGGTGCTGCCGCCGGTGATCTGGAAGCCGAGATCTTCGGCGGGGTTGTCGTAGCGGCGGTCGGCCGGCGCGTGCTCGACGCGCAGGCGCGCCGGGTCGACCTCGAGCTCTTCGGCGACGAGCGCCGCGTGCGAGGTCATGGTGCCCTGCCCCATCTCGACGCGGTCGAGGTAGAAGAAGATCTGGTCGTCCGGCGTGATGGTCAGCCACGCGCTAGGCGAGAAGCCCGCGCGCCGATTCGCCGCCGTCGCGGGCCGCCCCTGGCCGCAGCCCGCCGCGCCGAGCGAGAGCACGAGGGCGCCGCCGGCCGAGGCCGACGCGCGCACGAGAAAGGCCCGGCGCGAGGCGCCTGCGCCGCTCATTTTGGCCCGCCCCCGCCGGCCGAGGGCGCGCGCCCGCCGCCGCCCTCGGCCTCGAGCAGGCCGGCCGCCCGGTGCACCGCGCGCCGGACGCGCTGGTAGGTGCCGCAGCGGCAGAGGTTGGCCGAGAGCGCGGCGTCGATGTCTTGGTCGGTCGGCTTGGGCCGGGCCCGCAAGAGCGCCACGGTCGACATGATCTGGCCGCTCTGGCAGTAGCCGCACTGCGGCACGCTCTCTTCGACCCACGCGCGCTGCACCGGGTGCAGGCCCGCGTCGCCCGCGAGCCCCTCGATGGTCGTGACGCGCCTGCCCTCGACCTCGCCGACCCGCAGCACGCAGGCGCGCACCGGCTCGTCGTCGACGTGCACCGTGCAGGCGCCGCAGAGGGCCATGCCGCAGCCGAATTTCGTGCCCGTCAGCCCGAGCTCTTCGCGCAGCACCCAGAGCAGCGGCACGTCGGCGGGGACGTCAATCGAGTGGGCGCGGCCGTTGACGTGAAAGGTGATCATGGCGTTGCGATTTCGTGGCGGTTCGTGGGCGCGCCCCGCACGCGGGGCGCGGCGGCCGTCGCCCGGCCTCACCAGAGCGAGAAGCTCGCGGTCAGCGTGGCCTTCGGGCCCGCGAGCCGGTCGAAGGCGGTCAGCGGGAAGACGAACGAGCCCTCGGCGTCGATCATCACGTTGCGCGTGTAGAGCAGGTAGAGGCCGAGCGAGGCGTCGGCGAAGACGCGCCCGCCGAGCCCCCGCGCGTGCAGGGCGCCGGCGTCGGCGGCGAAGTAGGGGATGAGCCACGAGCGGTTCGCGTTGCGCTCGAACGAGACGACGGCGCCGCCGCGGTAGAGCACCATCGCGCCCTGCTCGTCGCGCGCCGAGGCGAGCCCGCCGACGTCGAGCCGAATCTTGCCCTGCGAGGGCCCGAAGGTGTCGGCGTTGTTCGACCAGGTGAAGAGCACGACCTCGACGCCGCCCCCGTAAAAGGGCCCGACCCCCTCGCCGAGCGGGAAGTACGCGAGGCCCTGCGCGCTCGGCACGAACGAGGTGGCGAAGGGCTCGTTGACCGCGGGCGCGGGCAGGGGCGACTCGGCCCCCGACGCGGGCGCGGGCGGCGGCGGGGGCGACTCGGCCCCCAGCGCGGCGGCGGGCGACGCGAGCGCGAGGGCGACGGGGGCCGCTCTTCGGAGGGCCCCTGAGGTCGAAAGCATCGTACGACTCCGGACTCGCATGGTATCGCCGACCCCCCCGTCATTGGTAGCCAGCGGCGCCCCCGGCCGGGAGGACACTTCGCGCCAACGGGGGGACACTTGGCGCCATTGGAGGGCACGTCGGCGCGTGCTAGGCTCGGCTCGTGGCCCAGCGTCCGACGGTGCTCGCGTCGATGGCCCGCGAGCTCGTGCGCTACGCCGAGGCGACCTTCGGCGGCGGCGAGCGCCTCGTGCGGGCCGCGGGCGTCGACCCGGCGCTGCTCGAGGCGGGCGAGGGCGCGCGCCTGCCCTACGAGGGCTACGTGCGGCTCTGGCGCGAGGCCGAGCGCCTCGGCGGCGACCCCGACGTCGGCCTGCGCTTCGCCGAGCACGAGGGCGCGCCCGAGGCGCTCGGCGTCGTCGGCTTTCTCGCGATGGCGAGCGGCACGGTCGGCGAGGCGATCGAGCGGGTCGCGCGCTACCACCCGCTGCTCAAAGACGAGGGCCACACGCGCGTGTCGGTCGAGGGCCGGCTGCTCGTCGTCGAGCAGGTGACCCCGCCGGGGGCGCCCACGACGCGCGCGCTCGCCGACCACTCGCTCGCCTCGTTCTTGACGCTCGCGCGGCGCTGGACGGGCGAGCCGATCGCGCCGCGCGAGGCGTGGTTCCGGCACCCGAGGCCGGCCGACGCCTCGGCCTACGAGCGGGTGTTCGGCGCGCGCGTGCGCTTCGACGGCCCGGCCGACGTCCTGCTGCTCGACGCGCACGCGCGCGATCTGCCGCTCCGCACCGCGCAGCCGCCGCTCGCCGCCTACCTCGCCCGGCAGGCCGAAGGGGCGCTCGCCCGCGGCCGGCGGTCCGGCGTCGAAGAGCGCATCCGGGCGCTCGTGCGGGCCGAGCTCGCCCCGGGCGAGGCGTCGCTGCCGCGGGTGGCGCGGCGGCTCGGGGTCAGCCGCCGCACGCTGCAGCGGAGGCTCGAGGCCCGTGGGCTCACCTTCGAGGCGCTCGTCGACGAGGTGCGCCGCGCGGAGGCCGAGCTGCTCCTGCGCACGACGAGCCTGCCGATCCTCGACGTCAGCGAGCAGGTCGGCTACTCCGACTCGCGCGCGTTCCGCCGGGCGTTCCAGCGGTGGACGGGCGTGACGCCGGCGAAGTTTCGCGCCGGCAGCCCTTAGCGGGCGGCTCCCCGGCGGGCCGCCGAGCCCCCCGCATGAGCCCCCCCGCGATCCGACCCGAGCCGAGCCCCGACGCGACGAGGGCGAACGCGCGCCGCGGCCTGCTCTGGTTCGGGCTCGGCGTGCTGCTCGTTTCGGCGCCGCTCGAGGCCTGGCTCTTGCGCTCGCCCGGGCCCCTCGAGGCGCAGCCCCGCCTGGTCTTCGCCCTCGTCGCGGTGCCCGGCGCGGTCTCGGTCCTCGTGCGCCTCGCCCGCCGCGAGGGCTTCGCCGATCTGTCGCTGCGCGTGGGCAACCGGCGGGCGCTCGCGATCGCGTGGCTGCTGCCCGCCGCCGCGCTCGCCCTCGCCTACGGGCTGGCCTGGGCCGCGGGGCTCGAGCGCTTCGAGATGCCGCCGGGCGCGCCGCCCTCGATGGGCGTCGCCGCGACCTTCGCCGCCTCGTTCGCGTTCGCGCTCGTGCAGGGCACGGTGTTCGGGTCGCTCGGCGCGGCGGCCGAAGAGCTCGGCTGGCGGGGCTACCTGCTGACGCGCCTCGTCGACGCGGGCGTCAAGCGCCCGGTGCTCGTGAGCGGCCTCGCCTGGGCGCTCTGGCAGCTTCCGCTCGTGCTGAGCGGCCGCTACGCACCGGGCCCCTCGCTCGCGCTCTCGGCCCTGCTCTTCGTCGCGGGCACCGTGGCCCACGCGTACGCGCTCGCCAAGCTCCGGCTCGGCTCGGGCAGCGTGTGGCCCGCCATCATTTACCGCGCCTCGTGGGCGGCGCAGCTCCAAGGCACCTTCGAGGCCTTCACCCGCGGCGGCCTCGCGCCCCCGCGCCCCTCGCTCTGGACGGGCGAGTCGGGCCTGCTCGTGGTGGCCGCGATCGCGGCGCTCGCCCTCGCCTACGTCGCCCGCCCCTGGCCGCTGCGCCGCTCGCCCGCCGAGCGCCCGGCGGGCTCGATGAGCCTGGGCGACGCGTAGTAGCGCCGGCGGGGCTGGGCCCGCTCACTCGGCGCCGGCGAAGGCCTCGAGGGGCGCGGCCCGGCGCGCGCTCGCGGGGGCTTCGAGGGGCGAGCCCTGGCGCAGGGTCGAGGGCACTTCGGCCTGATCGTCCCAGTCGACGATCGACTCGGCGGGGGCGCAGTCGTAAACCAGCCGCTCTTCGAGCGCGTTGAGGATGCGCGCGCTGCGCCAGGCGAGCAGGCTGAGGTTCGGGTCGGCGACGCCGCGCTGCGTGCGGGCGGCGTTCTGGGCGAAGATGCGCGCGCCCGGCGGCCCGTCCCACGCGAGCGAGAAGTCGTCGCCGAGCTCGGGCTCGCCGTCGACGAAGCGCAGGCGGGGGCGCAACGGCTCGAGGCAGGCGGGCAGCTCCCAGCGGTAGCCGGTGGCGAGCACGACGAGATCGACCTCCTCGGCGCGCCGGCGGCCCGCGGCCGAGTGCAGCTCGAGCGTGAAGCCGCCGCGCGGCGAGGGGCGCAGGCCGTCGAGGGCGTGGTCGGCGAGCAGGCGCACGGCGCGCGGATCGCGGCCCTCGACGAAGCGCAGGGCGTAGAGGCGCCGGTAGATGTCCTGCAAGAGGCCCATGCTGACGCCGTCGCTCGCGAGGGTCTGCCTGGCCACCAGCTCGGCCTTGCGCGCGGGCTCGAGGCGGCGAAAGTGCTCCGAGTATTCGGGCGTGAACCACTCGTTGGCGAAGGGCGAGTCGTCGAGCGGGTAGAAGGTGTCGCGCCGGCCCACCCAGAGCAGGCGCTCGGGCAGCGCGCCCGAGTCGAGCAGGGCGTGGTGCACGATCTCGGCGCCGCTCTGGCCGCCGCCGACGACGGCGACGCGCTGGCCCCGCAGGTCGGGCTCGAGCAGCCGGTAGCGGCTCGCGTGCAGGACGCGCTCGCCGAGGTGCGGCCGGGCGCAGGGCGGCACCTTCGGCCGCCGCCCGGTGCCGAGCACGAGGTGGCGGGCGCGGACGGTCTCGCGCGCCGTCTCGACGCGGAAGCCCTCGCCCTCGAGCTCGACGCCGAGCACCGGACAGCCGAAGCGCAGCGCGGGCAGCGAGCGCGCCACCCAGGCCAGGTAGCGGCTGAACTCGGCCCGGCTGACGCGCGGCAGGTCGGCCGTCAGGAACGAATAGAACTGCTTGTGCGCGACCAGGTAGGCCAGAAACGAGTGGGGGTTGGTCGGGTCGACGGGCGTGACCAGGTCTTTCAGGTACGACGTCTGCAAGAGCGACTCGGCGAAGAGCAGGCCCGGGTGCCAGGCGAACTCGGGCGCCGCCTCGTAGAAGCGGGCGGGCCGCCGCGAGGCCTTGGCGGCGAGCGCGGCGAGGCTCAGGTTCGCGGGCCCGACCCCGACGCCGACGTAATGAAATGAGTCGTTCATCGTA
>DASTPP010000438.1:0-93697 GCA_035762175.1 Polyangiaceae bacterium
CGCTTCGCCTCGGGCGACGAGCTGCGCGAGGCGCTCGAGCAGCTCGGGCGGCGCACCGCGGGCGCGCCCCCGCCGGCGGGCAACCCCTACCGGGGCCTGCGCCCCTTCGACGCCGACCACCGCGCGCTCTTCTTCGGCCGCAACGCCGAGGCCGGGGTCGTGCTCGACCGGCTCCGGTCGGAGCCCTTCGTGGTGGTGACGGGCGACTCGGGCGTGGGCAAGTCGTCGCTCTGCCGCGCGGGCGTGCTGCCGGCGGTGCGCGAGGGGGCGCTCGGCGGCGGCCGGGCCTGGTCGGTGCTCGCCTTCGCCCCGGGCAAGCGTCCGCTCGCGGCGCTCGCGACGGCCGTGGCGACGCTCTTGCGGGGCGACGCGGCCAAGCTGGCGCAGGCCGCCCGGTCCGACCCCGCCGCGCTCGCCGACGAGCTCGGGCGCCACCTCGGCGAGGCGGGCGGGCTCTTGCTCTTCCTCGACCAGGTCGAAGAGCTGCTCACGGTCAGCGATCCGCAGGAGCGCGACGCGGCCCAGGCGGCGCTGGCCGAGCTCGCGTCTGGGCGGCCGGGGCTGCGGCTGCTCGCGACGCTGCGGGCCGACTTCTTGACCCGCTTCGCCGCCCTGCCGGCGCTCGGCGAAGACCTCTCGCGCGCCCTCTACCTCTTGCCGCCGCTCTCGCCGGAGCGCGTGCGCGAGGCGGTGGTGGGCCCGGCGGGGGCGACGGGGCTGCGCTTCGAGTCGGAGGCGATGGTCGACGCGCTGGCGGCCGCGGCGGCGCAGCCCGGGGGGCTGCCGCTCCTGCAGTTTGCGCTCGCCGAGCTGTGGGAGGCGCGCGACGAGGCGGCCGGGCTCATCCGCCGCTCGGCCCTCGAGTCGATGGGCGGCGTCGGCGGCGCCCTCGCCAAGCACGCCGACGCGCTGCTCGCCACGCTCGGGCCCGCCCTCGGGGCGGAGGCGCGGCGGCTGCTCGTGCGGTTGGTGGCCCTCGGCGACACGCGCGTGCGGCGCACCGGCGCCGAGCTCGGCGCGGACCGGGCCCCGGCGCGCGCCGCGCTCGACGCGCTGGTGCGGGGCCGGCTCGTCGTCGCCCACGAAGACGAGGCGGGCGGGGCGTTCGAGCTGGCGCACGAGGTGCTGATCCGCGAGTGGGGCGCGCTGCGCCGCTGGCTGCACGAGGACGCCGGCAAGCGCGCGGTGCTCGAGCGGCTCATGATCGCGGCGGTCGAGTGGGCGCGCGCCGGCCGTCCCTCGGACGCGCTCTGGAGCGCGCGGCAGCTGCGCGAGGCCCAGGCCCTCGGCCCCGACGAGCTCGGCGAGCGCGGCGCCGAGTTCCTGCGCGCCTCGGCCCAGGCGGTGCGCCGCGGGCTCTGGCTGCGCGGCACGGTCGCCATCGGCGTGCCCCTCGCCGTCGCCGCCGCCTACGCCGGCGCCCTCGCCAAGGCCCGCCGCGACGTCGTCCGGCGCGTCGACGCCCTCGTCGCCGACGACCGCGACCGGCTGTGGGCCGCCCGCGCCGCGAACGCCGAGGCCGAGCGCCTGCGCGCCGGGGCCTTCGGCCTCTTCGACGCCGGCGAGCGCGCCCGCGGCGAAGAGGTCTGGGCGCAGGCCCTCGCCCGCGCCGCGGCGGCGGGGCGCGAGCTGGCCGAGGCGAGCCGCGCCTTCGAGGCCGCGTACACGCAAGACCCGGGCCGCGCCGACGTGCGCGCGCTGCTCGGCCAGACGCTGTACGAGCGCGCCCTGCTCGCCGAGGCGGCGGGCGCGACCGACCAGGCGGCCGAGTTCGCGCAGCGTTTCGCCCTCTACGACCCGAGCGGCGAGCTCGCCCGCCGCTGGAGCGCGCCCGCCCTCCTCAGCATCCAGAGCGCGACGCCCGGCGCCCGCCTCTCGCTCGAGCCCGCGCCCGGGGCGCCGCCGGCGTCGCGCGCGACCGAGGCCCGCGCCCTCGGGCCGGCGCCCGTGGCGCCGACGCCGCTCGCGCGGGGCTCGTACCTGGTCGTGCTCGCGGCGCCGGGCCGCGCCGCTCTGCGCTACCCGCTCGCGCTCGAGCGCGGCGAGCGCGTGGCGCTCGAGATCGACCTGCCGGCCGCCGGCGCCGTGCCGCCCGGCTACCTGTACGTGCCCCCGGGCTGGTTTCTGTTCGGCAGCGCGGGCGACGACAAAGAGCGGCGCACGTTCTTCGGCACGGCGCCGCGGCACCGCGTCCGCACCCAGGGCTTCTTCATCGCCCGGCACGAGGTGACGTACGCCGAGTGGGTCGATTACCTCGACCGCCTGGCCCCCGCCGAGCGCGCGCGCCGCACCCCCAGCACCGGCGCCCACGGCGGGCTCGGCGGCTCGGTTCGGCTCGAGCTTCAGGCAGGGGGCTGGCAGCTCGTCATTCAGCCCCTCGAGAAGATGTACCGCGCGCGCGTCGGCGAGAAGATCGCCTACGAAGGCCGCGGCGACCACGCCGCGCAAGACTGGCTCAAGTTTCCGGTCACCGGCATCTCCGCCGAAGACGGGCTCGCCTACGCCGCCTGGCTCGACCAGACCGGGCGCCTGCCCGGCGCGCGCCTCTGCACCGAGTACGAGTGGGAGCGCGCCGCCCGCGGCGCCGACGGCCGCGAGTACCCCCACGGCGACGAGCTCGCGCCCGCCGACGCCAACTACGACGAGACCTACGGCCGCGCGGCCATGGGCCCGGACGAGGTCGGCCGCCACCCGCGCGGGGCGAGCCCCTTCGGGGTCGAGGATCTGGTCGGCAACGCCTTCGAGTGGACGCGCTCGTCGCTCGACGAGGGCCAGTTCGTCGTCCGCGGCGGCAGCTACTTTCACGACCAGAAGACCTGCCAGTCGGTCAACCGAAACGTGGCGCCGGCCGGCCTGCGTGACCCCGCGGTGGGCTTGCGCCTCTGCGCTTCTCTCCCGCCCGCCGCCCGCCCGCCCGTGCCTTGAAGCGCTCCCGAACGGCGCCCCCGCGACGGAACGTCTCCCCCCGGACGGCTCCGCTGCGACGGGACATTTCTCCCCTTGGGGCGAAACGCACCGCCGCATCGGCGCGCGAACGGCCCGCGCGGGGCCGACCGGCGAAGGGCCGCCCGCCGCCCCGCGTGGGCAATTCCTCGCCCCGCCCGCGGGCGTGGTCGAAGCCGGCACCAGGCATTCGCATGAACTTTGCCTTACCCGTCGGCGACCCTCGCCCCGGTCGGTCCGGGAAAAACCGCGCCGACCTTCGTGCCAAAACCCCGAAACAATTGGAGGTCGTGTCATGACCCCTCGGGCTCGTCGATTGGCGTTTGGCTTCATCACGGCCACTTGGGCATGCTCTCCGGCCGACGAGGGGGCCCAACGAGAAGAGGTCGCTCGGCGGGCGAGCGCCGGCGTCGCGGTGAACGGCCTGAGAATCAACGGCACCAGCCTCAACGGCCTGCGGGTCAACGGCACCAGCCTCAACGGCCTGCGGGTCAACGGCGCCAGCCTCAACGGCCTGCGCATCAACGGCGCGAGCCTGAGCGGCGTGAACCTCGTGGGCGGTGAGCTGCGCGGGGTGGCCCCCGACGGTTCGCCGATCGGCGGGGCGAGCTTCGCGGGCGTCGAGGCCCAAGCCCTGCTGTCGGACGCCAGCACGCTGACGTTGCGCATCGACGGGGCGCGCTCGTCCGGCGATCTGTGGTTGTACGAGGTCAGCTACCCCACGGCGTCGGGCCCGAAGCCGCTCTGCGGGCTCGACGCAGCCGGCGCCCCGATCGAAGCCATCGCCCTCGCCGGCCGCTGGAATTTGGCCGAAGGCGTGCCCGGCGGCGGCTCTTGGATCGACGACCCGGCCATGTTCACCTTCGGTTGCCGGGACGCCGCGCTCGCCAAGTGCGTCGAGCTCGGCTACAAGCCCTGGGCCTCGGCCGGCGGCATCTCGCTCAGGAGCCACCACCAGGCCTGCACCCGCCTGATTCGCGCCGACTACTGCGGCAACGGCCAGCCCGGCACCCTCGACGGCTGGCAGATCAACCTCTACGACGCCCTCGGCATCCAGGCGGACACCGAGAGCGGGGCCGCGTGGGTCTTCGAGGGCAAGTGGGGCCCGGCGGGCGCGGTCTGCGTCGACGAGTACCGCCTGCTCGAGCTGGTCGCCAGCGGCCCCGTGCCCGACTGCGCCCTCGCCAAGCTCACCGGCACCTGCGCCGCGGGCGGCTTCGCGGGCGGCGTGCTCTTGCAGAGTGAGTACAATAGCGCCGGCCTCATCGAGCTCGTGCGCGACATCGTCAACGGCAGCCCCGACGCCAAGCTCGCCGACAAGGTCGAAGACGCGCTCGCCGAGCTCGAAGGCGCCTTCGCCGAGCTCGCCGAGTCGCCCCCCGACCGGCTCGCGGCGGTCGGCAAGCTCGAGGACGCCGTGGGCGACCTCAAGGCCACGATCAACGCGGGCACGCTGCCGCCCGGCTACGGCAACGGCCTCGCGAACCGCATCACCGGCGTCGCGCGCTTTCAGGCGACGGCCACCATCGACGCGAACGCGTGCGGCGCCAAGAAGCCGTCCGAGCTGACCAAGGCGAAGCTGCTGCGGGCCGAGGGCGACAAGCGGCGCTCGACGGGCGACTACAAAGGGGCCTGCGGCAAGTACAAGGGCGCGATCGACAAGGCCGAAGACGCCCTCGGCTCGCCCTGCCCGCCCTGAGGGCGCGTCGGCGGCACCAGCGGGGCAGGCCGCCGCCCGCGCCACGCCCCGGGGGACGGGCGCCTTTGCGATCAGGCCTACTCGGCGTTGCCCTTCTTGGGCGCGCCGTCGCTCACCAGGGGCTTCGGCGCGGGCGGCGCCTGGGGGCCGCCACGCCGGGCGGGGCGGGCGAGGAGGGGGGGCGTGCGCGTCGGCCGGGCGGGGGGCGGCTGGGCGGCGGCCGAAGGGCGAAGCGACACCTTGCGCGAGACGAAGGCGCCGGGGGCGGGCAGAGCGATGACGAGGGCCTCGGTCTGATGCCCGTTCTTCGAAAAGAGTAGCGTGTAGAGCCCGAGCGGCAGCTCGAGCTTGAGCGGCGTCGTGCCGAGGGGTTGGCCGTCCCACGAGACGGCGGCGCCGGTCGGCTCGCTGTGCACTTCGAGCGCGGCGGCGGGCGGTGCGGGCATGGGCGGGTCGTTCGCCGCCGGCGCCGAGCGGGCCCGACCCTCGGGGCCCGGGGCGGGGCGCGTCGCCGCGGCGATCGCCGCGCCCGCGGCGATCATCGAGAGGGCAAAAGCGGCGGACCGGACGCGCTGGCCGCGGGCGTCGGGGCGGCGCAGCCCGGGCATCGAGGGGTGAATGTGCACGCCGAACTCGGGGCCGCTCGCGGGGCCGCGCCCCTCGTACGCCGGCGGGGGCGGCGTGGCGGGCGGGCGGCCGGGGGCGCTCGAGGCCACCTCGATCGCGCGCTGCACCTGCCGGCGCGACCGCTCGTAGTCTTCGGCGAAGGCGGCCTGCAGCCAGCGGCCGACCCACTCGGAGTGTACGGGCGTGCCCGCCTCGGCGAGGTAGGCCTCGAGCGCGTCGCGCATCTCGTGCGCCGTCTGGTAGCGCGCGGCGGGGTCTTTCTCGACCGCGCGCGCGACGATGGCGTCGAGCCGCGGGTCGATCTCGGGCACCACGCTCGCCAGGGGCGGCACCGGCTCGTGGAGCACCTTGTGAAGGACGCGGACCATGTTGTCGCCCGTGAAGACCTTGCGACCGGCGAGCGCCTCCCACAAGACGATGCCCATGGCGAAGATATCGGCGCGGCGGTCGGCCCGGCCGCGCACCTGCTCGGGCGCCATGTAGCTCGCCTTGCCTTTGATGACGCCGGTGTCGGTGCGCACGCTGTTGAGCGCCCCCTTCGCCACGCCGAAGTCGACGAGCTTGATCTGCCCGTCGTAAGTGATGAAAATGTTGTGGGGGCTGACGTCGCGGTGCACGACGTCGAGCGGGGTGCCGTCGAAGTCGCAGAGCTCGTGCGCGTAGTGCAGCCCCGCCAGCGCGTCGGCGACGATGCGCACCCGGGCCGCGTCGCCGAGCGAGGCGGCCGCGGGCGACTGGCGGATCTTGCCGAACGATTGGCCCTCGAGAAACTCCATCGCGATGAAGTAGGCCTCGCCCCCGCCCACCTCGTAGGTCTGCACCACGTTCGGGTGGTTGAGCCGGGCCGCGAGCCGCGCCTCGTCGAGGAACATCGCCACGAGCTCGGGCTGGTCGAGCATCTCGGGCCGCAGCCGCTTGATGACGACGAGCCGGTTGATGCCGCGCGGGCTGGGGGCGAGGGCGAGAAAGATATCGGCCTGCCCCCCGCCGGCGAGCCGGGAACAGAGCCGGTACCTGTCGCCGAGGGCAGGCAGGCCCGCGGACGGCGGTGGTGAGTCGTCAAGCCCCCTCGAACCCATGTGGCGTGTGCTAGCCCGCGGTGTGCGTAAAGTCAATGTCGGGCGGGGGTCGCCGAGTATTCGAACTGGTTTGAAATATGCAAAGCCATTTGCCCCCGGCCTTTCGAGGTTCGGGGCCAGGGGCGCGCGGGCGGCTAACCCCCCCCGGCTGAGTTCGGGCGTCCTGACGGGCGAAGGCAACGCCGAGCTCGAGCGCTGTCGGCAATGGCACAGCTGAGCTCGAGCGCGGCGACGGGCGGTACAAAGGCCCCTGTCGAGCGGGGGCGGGCCGTCGAAGACGGCCACGCTGCCCACGCGCAGGTGAGCGGTGCGCTCTTCAAAATGCAGGAACGTGGCATCGAGATAAGAGAGCCGCTCGGGCCAGTGCATGGGCCGAACGTCGCAGCGGGCCGCCGGCCGGCGCCCGCGAAAGCGCTCGCCCGGCCCGGGCGGCCCGGGGGGCTTCTCGCCGTCGCGGGCGCCCGGGGGCGAGGCGCGCCACGGGGCGGGCCCGCCGGGCATCGACAACCCGAACGGGCCGCGCGAGAGCGCACCGGGCGGGGTTCGGACGGAGGCCCAGCCGCCTCGGCGCAAGCCCGCGCGGCGTACGAAACCCGCCCGGAGTACGCTTTCGAGCGCTTGCGCGGTGGGCCTGGTACGGCCGCATGCGGCGTTGTTTCGCGGCGGCCTACCTCGGTCGGCCTCGCTCCCAAAGCCTCGCCGGCGGCCGGACCAGGCCCACCGCGCAAGCGCTCTAGAATGCCGGTCGGATTAAGCCTAACACCAGCCCAAAAACTCGAAAAATCGCCCCCTGCGACAGAAGCCTACAGCCCCGAATTGGCCGGGCTTTCGCGTTACCCGACCGGCACTCTAGTTTCGCCCGGTGGACGACGCCTTGTTTCGCCGCGCCTCGTAGCGGTCGAGATCATGCTTCGCCCGCGCGCGCAGCGCCCGCAAGGCGCCGTCGGTCGAGGCACCCCCCTCGGGCATCACCGTGAGGCCTTCGAGGGCGCGACGCGCCCGCAGGCACGCGGCCGACAGGTCGCCCTCGTCCGCGGACCGTTCGGCGTTGTGCAGCAGTTGCTCGGCGAGCTCGAGCGAATCGCTCAGGAGCGACTGGGGCGACTCGTCCCACGCGCGCTCGAGCGCCGCTTCGTAGAACGTCGCGGCGGCGAGCTGCCGGGCGGCCCCCGAGGAGGCGGGGCGGGGCGCGTCCAGAGAGCATGGGCTCAGCATTTCGATGAGCGGCGACGAAGTGGCCTTACGTTCGGGGTGTAGAGTCGTTTTCCGCAGATGGACGATAGGCCGGTGCCCTCGGGCGGCGTCTTGAGCTCGTCGACCGCAAAGCGCGTGCCACCCTTGGTCGTCGGGAGCGAGGTTCGAGCCCGCCGCGGCGATCTTGGCCATCTGCTTGGGTGGTTCGAGACGACCCGAACCTTCGGGCCCAGTGTCGATAATTTCTTCGATCGGGACAAAGAGAGCTCTTTCCCGTCAACGCGCGCCGCGACCCGCGCGCGGGGGGTCGCCCGCCGGCACGCCCGAGCTCGAGGTGGACCGCAACCTATTGGCTTAGGGCGGGCAGGCGCGCAGGCGAGCTCGGGCGCGTGCCCTTTCGCCGGATGGCGCGGGCCCGCTGGGCGGCGACGAAGGCCCCGCGCGCGCTCGACCTCGCCGGGCGGGCGCGCGACGGCGAAGGCGCCGGGGGCAAGGCCTACGCCGCCGCGCCGGCGAACGTGGGCGCCTGGCTCGCCGGGGCCGACGGCGCGCGCTGAGCCGGCCGCGCCCGCGGCGCGGCGCCGGCCGGGCGGCGCGGGCCGAGTTCGCCCTCGGCTCGGCGCGAGGCCGGCGCTAGGATGGGGCCCGCGGACCGATGCTGCCCCTCAAACAACACCCCGACCGACTGCACTTCAAGGCCGCCGGCGCCCCGGCGAAGGCCGCCAACTTCGCGGCGGGCAAGAGCGCCTACGTCGCCGAGGTCGACGACTACGAGCTGTACCGGTCGATGCTCTACGCGCTGGGCGCCAAGGGCGTCGCCAACAAGATGATGGCCGACGTCGACCTCATCGTGTACGGCGGCGACGCGGCGCCGGCGAAGGCGCGCGCGAAGTACCCCGCCGGCGAGTTCGTGCGCGCGGGCGCGGTGCTGCCGCTCTTTCATCAAGAGGTGCCCTCGTTCGCCGAGTACGTGCGGGCGCTCGAGCGCCACGGCTTCACGGTGCGCAACTTGAGCGACGAGGGCGACGCCGAGTTCGACTTCTTCGATCTGCCCCCGGCCGAGGGGTCGCTGCACGCGACGCTGCTGCACTACCTCGGCAGCTCGCCCTTCATCCGCGAGTTCGCCCGCAAGCAGCACTTTCCGATCGACCAGCGCGAAGCCGAGTATACCCCCTTCGAGGTGCCCGGCGCCGGGGTCACCTGGTACTACGCCTGGGCCGCCGACGCGTGGGGCCGCGTCAGCGCGCAGCGCGGCGAGGGCGACTACCCGCTCGAGATCAAGGGCCACCAGCTCCTGCGCGTCGAGCCGATCTTCTGGACGCAGAGCACGGGGATGCGCTTCTACGAGTACCCCCACGCCGACAGCATCAGCGGGCTCTTCCTTCAGGCGGGCGTCGACGCGCGCACGGGGCGGGTCAACGGCGCCGCCATCTCGCGCGTGTGGACCTAGCGCGCGCGCCCGGCGCCGCCCCCCCGAGCCCATGGCCGCGCTCTTCGAGCCCGCCCGTCACCAGGCGCTGGCCGCCGCCCCGTGGTCGGCCGACGCGGCGCGCGCGGCCGTCGCGCGCATCGTCGCCGACGCCCGCGCGGCGTTCACGCGCGAGGGCCTGTGGCCGCTGCACCCGGGCGACGCCGAAGCGGGCGACGTCGGGCCGCACGCCCCCCTCTACTTCGGCGCCGCGGGGGTCGTCTGGGCGCTCGACCACCTCGCGCGCGAGGGCGCGGCGCCCCCGGGGCCGACCTTCGCCGAGCACCTGCCCGCCATCCTGGCGCGCAACCGCGCGCTGCTGGCGTCCGACTCGTGGCGCCAGGCCCTCGGCCGCGGCTGGCAGACCCGCTCGTGGCTGCTCGGGGACGCGGGCATCCTCTTCACCGCGTGGAAGGCGGCCGCGTCCGAGCCGGCGCTGGCCGAGCTGGCCGGCGTCATCGCGGCGAACGCCGACGACCCCTCGCGCGAGCTCATGTGGGGCGCGGCGGGCACGATGCTGCCGGCGCTGGCGCTCTACCGCTCGACCGGCCGCCCGAGCTGGGCCGAGCTCTATCGCGCCGGCGCGAACGCGCTCGCGGCGTCGTACGCCCACGACCCGGACGCCGGCGCCGACCTCTGGACGCAGGACCTCTACGGCCGCCTCGCGCGCTATCTGGGCGCCGTCCACGGCTTCGCCGGCAACGCCTTCGCGCTCGTCGCCGGCCGCGACCTCCTGGGCGAAGGCGCCTGGGCGTCACTCTCGCCCCGCCTCGCCCGGACCTTCGAGGCCACCGCGCGGCGCGACGCCTCGGGCGCCAACTGGCCCGCGGACTTCGGCCAGCGCCCCGACAAGCCCCTGCTCGTGCAGCACTGCCACGGCGCCCCGGGCATGGTGACGGCGCTCGCGGGGCTGCCCGAGCCGATCGACGAGCTGCTCCTCGCCGCCGGCGAGCTCACCTGGGCGGCCGGCCCGCTCGCCAAGGGCGCGAACCTCTGCCACGGCACCGCCGGTAACGGGTTCGCCTTCCTCAAGCTCTTCGAGCGCACCGGCGACGAGTCGTGGCTCGCGCGGGCCCGCGCCTTCGCCATGCACGCGATCGCCCAGGGCGACGCCGAGGCCGCCGAGCTCGGCCGCCGCCGCCATTCGCTCTGGACGGGCGATCTCGGCCTCGCCTGCTTTCTGTGGGAGTGTCTTCGCGGGCGCGCGCGCTTTCCGACGATGGACGCCCTGTGAAGCGAAGCGCGGGCCCGCGGGCCCGGGGCGTCGGGGTCAGGCGGCCCGGGCGAGGTACTTCGCGATCAACGTCACCTGCATGGCCCAGCCGCCCTCGTTCGAGGTGAACGCCTCGGCGCGGCGGGCCAGCGGCACCTCGTCGAAGCCCGACTCGGTGACCGTGAGCAGCACGCCGCCCTCGTGGTCGGCCAGCTCGAACTCGACCAAGGTGGTCGGCTCGGCCGAGTAATCGGTGCCGGGCTCGATCGCGTAAGGGTGCCAGCGGAAGGAGAGCAGCCGCTCGGGCTCGACGCGCTCGACGAAGATGTCGAAGGCGAGGCCTTCGTGCGGCTTCTGCTGCGCCGCCACCGCCGCGTCGACGGTCGTCGGGACGATGGCGCCGCGCAGCGTCGCCCCGGCGACGAAGGGGCCCTCGAGCCTCATGCCGAACCAGGCGCCGAACTCTCGGCTGTCGCTGATGGCGCGCCAGACGCGCGCCCGCGGCGCGCGCAGCACGACCTTCTTCTCGATGCGATCGGGGACGGGAGACATGGAGCAACCTCCGGGGTGCGCGTATAGCCCCGCCCCCGGGCAAGGGCAACCATTTAGTTGCTCTTTAGCCGGGCCCTTCGGGGCCCTCGAGCTCCCGCAAAATCTCGTCGGTGTGCTCGCCGAGGCGCGGCGGCGCGGCGCGGTACTCGACGGGCGTACGCGAGAAGCGGATCGGGTTGGCCACCGTGGGCACCTGCTCGCCGGAGGCGCGGCGCAGCGTGCGCGCTAGCGCCGTCGGCGCTCAGGGCGCGACGGCGACGCCGAGGTGCGCGCCGAAGAACTGGTCGACCGAGCCGGCGGCGATGTAGCCGGTGTCCGAGTTGAGGTCGGCCTTGAGGTTGCCGCGGTAGCGGGTGTAGTTGAGGTTGAAGCGCCCTTCGAGGGCGGCGGTGATGGGGACGGCGACGCCGAGCAGGGCGTCGAGGCCGAACACGCTGGCGTTGGGGAACCGCCGGTTGAGCTCGCCCGCGGCGGTGACGAAGTGAAAGCCGCCTTCGAAGAGCAGGGCGACGGGGCCGACCGGCACGCGCGCGCCGACGCCCGGCCGGACGGACTGATAGATGAACGAGGGCGAGGCGCCGCTCGGGTCGGTGAAGGTGAAGTCGAGGTGCGCGTACGTGATCTCGCCGGTGAGCGTCACCGCCTGGGCGTCGGTGCCGAGCGGGATGCGCACCTTGGGCCCGACGCGGAAGTGAAAGAAGGTCGTGTCGAGATCGCCCCGGTCGCCGCCGGCGGAGGACGATCGCGCGGCCGAGGCGCCGCCGAGGGCGACCAGGCCGATGTTGCCGAGGAACGAGTCGACCCGGCCGGCGAAGGGGTAGACCTCGGCCCGCAGGAAGGCGTGCGGGCTGGCGAGGAGCTTGTAGGACGGGACGTTGGTGCCGCGCTCGAGGCCGACCGGAAAGATGTAAAAGAACGAGCGACCCTGGGTGCCGATGCCGCCCTCGAACAGGAACTTGCCCCGCACGAATCGGCTCGCCGGCAGCGGCGGGGGCGGCTTCGGCTCTTCTTTCGGCTTCTCGGGGTCTTTCTGCTCGACGGCGATGTCTTCGGTCTTGGTCTCGGGGTCCGCGGGGGGAGGGGGGATGATGCCCGAGATGGACGCGCTGACGATGCCGGCGAGGGCCTCGGCGCGCGATTGGTTGCCGCCGTTGATGGCGCCGGTCGCGTTCGCCGAGCTCAGGGGCTCGGGGCTGTCGGAGGGCACGATGAGGATCGAGACGTCGTACTTGCCCCCCCGCGGCGCGGGGGCGCTGGCGACGATGGCCGCCTGGGCGCCGGCGCTCTGGGTGGCGGCGTGCACCTTGGCCGTGGCCGCGAGCCGCTCTTTCGGGCCCTTGATGCTCCGGGCGAGGGGCAAGAGGCCCTGCTTCTTGAGCGATTCGACGAAAGGGCCGTTGGGGAGCGTGGTCGAGCCGGGCGGCAGCGCCTTCTCGATCTCGGCCCAGACCTCGGCCGACGTCGCCCCTTCGACGAAGATGACGACCTTGATCTCGGCGCCGGTCGGGGCTTGCTTGCCGGCGGCCGCGGCGTCGCCGCCCGCGCCCGACTTCTCGCCCCCTTCTTGCCCGCCGCCAGAGGCTGTCTTCTGGGCGCCCGCCGAAGGCGCGCCGCCCGCGCCCGCCTTCTCGGCGCCCGCCTGGGCGTACGCCGCGGGCTCGAGGGGCCAGAGCGCGCCGAGCGACGCGACCGCCGCGATGACGCCTCGCGCCAGTGCGCTGCGCGCGAAGGCGGGCCTCGGCGCAGGGGGCGCCGCGTTCGCACGGCGGGGGCCTTCGCAGTAGAAAGCCTCTCGGCCCTCTGGTCGTGGGGTCTGGCGCATCCGGCGCGCATCTTATAGACGCACGCACCAGAAAGGGAAGCGGCCACCCGCCGGCCGTCCGGGGGGTCGGTCGTGACCGTCAGGGCCGGCCGCCCGGGGCCGCGGGCCCGCCTCAGGGCCGGTCGGGGCGAGGCGCCTCGGGGGCGCCCTCGTGCGTGGCCGCGTCCGAGCGGGCGTCGAGGGCCTGAGCGAGCTCGCGCTCGGCCACCAAGAGCTCGTCGAAGACGTGCTCGATGATCTGGCAAACGCTCGTCTTGTACGCGAGCGGCAAGGCGCGGACGTCGCTCATGACCCCGTCGAGCTTGGCCCGCGCGTTCATGACCGAGGCCCGGGCCCGCTCGACCGCCTCGGTCAGCCGCTGCGTGTCGTCAGCCACGGACGCCCCCCCGCCGCGAACGGCACCGACTCGGGCCGGGCCTTCGCCTCGCCGGCCCAGGGGTCGAAGGCGGAGAGCCGCCCCGGGGCGGGGGCGAGCCGGCAGGTGGCCGCGGCCAAGGCCGCCCAAGCAAGGCAGCGCGACGCGCGCCGGGGCGCGCTTCAAGGCGATATGCCGGTGTACCCCGTGCTGGCCGACCCGTCGCCCGGCCAGGCCTCGCGGAGCGCGAAGGTGAGGCTGAGCAGGTCGGGCATCGTCTCGAGCAAGCTCTCGGCCTCGGTCTCGGCCGAGGCGACGCCGAAGTCGAAGCGCCGAGGATGGGCGGGGATACATGATGCTCCTTCGTTACGGCCGAAGCTTGCGGCGACCTACGCGCCGTGGCGAAGAGGGCTTCGGGGCTCTCGTCGGACGACGGTAGCGTCGCCGACGGGCAGCGGCCTGCTCGCTCTTTTCCCTCGCTAGCGCAAGGTTTCATTCGTCGCGCAGTTCGAAATGGAGCGCCCGGCGCGCCGTCGAGGTGGTTTCGGTAGCGGGCCCGCCCGGGCGGAGCCCGTTCTCCGAAGCGGAGGGAGCTTCGATTCGTCAGCGCGGGCTCGAACGAGGCCGCGGGCGGCGTGGCCCCCGGGGGCAGACCTTGGGGCGCCCTTTCTCGAAAGACGCTTGCGGGGCACCATGCCCCGATTCGTCACTTTCGCCACGTTCGCCGCTCCGCCGGCGGCGCCCGGGGCGACCGGCCCGGCCTCAGGTCGACGCCGGCCCTGAGCCCGGACGAAGGCCCTATCCCAGCACGCGCGGGCGCGCCCTCGGAGGGGGCCGTTGCGCGAATCGGCTTGCGCCTCCCGGGCGGCTCGAAACCTGCTTCCGAAAGAGAGGTTTCGGCATTTCGCTTCCGAACCCCCCAGGTGGAGCTCGGCGGCGCTCCGGCGATGACGCACGACCGCGGCTCGGGCGCGCGAACGTGCAATTCGAGAAAGGCACCCATCATGCCGGCCCATACTCTGGTGCTCGTCTTCGCGACGTGGCTGCTCGGGTTCCTCGTGCTCTCGCAGCTGGCGCTCGCCGTCTTCGCATTGGCCCGAGGGCGCCGGCGCCGCGCCCTCCGCAAGGCCGAGCGACGCCGGCGCTTCTCCGGCCGGCCGCCCGCCTTCGCCACGCCCGCGGGCGAGTTCCACGGGGGCGCGCCGGGGATGCCGGCGCTGGGCGTGGTGAGCGAGCCCGACGTCCAGGACGCCTTGAACGCCTGGGAGGGCGAGGGCGGCAGCGCCCGCCCGCGGGCCCCCGAGGCGGGCGGGCGCGGCGGCGACGCGAGCGCGGTGGCGCTGCCCGCGGGGCACACCGCCCGGCTCGCGTGGGGGTTCGCCGACCAGGCGGGCCGCTTCTCGTATGAGTTTTATCGCGTCTACGGGCCCGCCGGCCGGCTCAATCCAGACCTAAGCTATTGGGTCGTGCGTTCGCGCACGGCGACCGGCGCGGCGAGCCAGCGCTGGTCGGGCTGGCGAATGAGCTACGCGCGCGCCCGCGCGCTCGCGGGCCCCGGGCTGACCTTCGAGCGCTTTGCTTCCCCGGCCGGCATCCCGGACGAGCCCGAGGCGGACGCGCCCGCGCCGCGGGCCGGCGGCGCGCCGTCATGACCATCAAAGGGCCCGACCCCGCCTCGACGGCCGTCGCTCAGCTCAACGCGTTCCTGCGCGGCGAGCTGTCCGCCGTCGCGACGTACCACGACGTGCTGCCGGGGGTGAGGGGGCACGACGCGCGCGCGACGCTGCGAGATTGCGCCCTTTCGCACGAGCGGCGCGTGCGCTGCCTGCGCGACGCCATCGTCCGCCTGGGCGGCACGCCCGACGACAGCCCCGGCGCCTGGGGCGCCTTCGCGGGGCTCGATCAGGGCGCGCGCGCCCCCGGCGACTGGGCCGCGGTCTCGGCGCTCGCGCGGGGCGAAGACCGGGGGCTCGACGCGTACCGCCACGGCTTCGGGAAGCTCGACGAGCGCGCCAAGGAGCTCGTCGAGCAGGTGCTCTTGCCCGCGCAACAACAAACGAGGCACGACATTCATGAATTGAAGAGGCTGTTGCTCAGCTGAGCGGGTCGGCGGTCTGGTCGTCGCCGGGGCCGGGCGCCCTCCGGCGGGCGGCGCGGGCGCGACGGGGGCCGCGTCGGCGCCGCCGGCCGGGGCGCGCGCGGTTCGCGGCTTGCAGGCGCGCTTCGGCCGGAAGGTGCCCCATGATCATCATCGACCGCGCACTGCCCGTGCTCGCGCTCCAGGCCTTTCAGCCCTGGCGCGCCAGCGAGAGCCTGCTCGCCGAGGCGGCGCTCGTCACCCCCTCGGCCCTGCGGGTGACGAGCCCGGCCTTCGGCGAGGGTCGGCCCCTGCCGTCGAAGTACGCGTCGGCCGGGGGGCAAAATGTCTCACCGCCGCTGGCCTGGTCGGGGGTGCCCGCCGCGACGCGCGAGCTGGCGCTCATCTGCGAGGACGCGGACGCGCCGCTCTCGCTCTGCCCCTTCGTGCACTGGACGATGTACCGCATTTCGCCCTCGCTGCGCGCGCTGCCCGAGGCGGCCGCGCTCGGCGGCGGCCCGGCCGGCGCGGTCCAGGGCACGAACTCGCTGCACAAGGACGGGTACGTCGGCCCGGCGCCGCCGCGCGGCCGCGGCCGGCACCACTACCACTTTCAGCTCTTCGCGCTCGGGGCGCCGCTCGACCTCGGGCCGCGCGCCGACCGCGACGCCCTCGTCGGGGCGATGCGGTGGCGCGTGCTCGCGATGGGCGAGCTCGTGGGCACCTACGAGCGCGCCTGAGTCGGGCTTTGAGATTTGGTCACGACGGTAACCCGACGATTCCCATGGGCCGCGCGCCTCGGGCGCGAGCTCTGGCGTACCGTTCGGGATAACTGCTCTGGCCTGCTACGATACGTTCAGGGCGGCCGTGAGGGCCGACTCGCTCGCGCCGGGCCCCGCGCTTTGGGGCCGCGGTAACGACGTTCGGGGGGGCGAGCTCGAGCGGGGCGGATATTCTCTGGCGCAGCGAGGTCTGTGGGCTAAGGTAGCGTCACTAAAGGTTTTCTGCTCCGAATGCCACGGGCGCGCGCCTCGTTTGTCGGATGGCCCGCGCGACGCCCTCGGGCCCGGGTTCGTCGCCGACATCGCCCGGATCGGGCCGGCCGCTTTGCCCTTACCGAACGCGATATGAACGTATTTTTGCGGACTCGGCGCGACGGGGGTCGAGGCGGTAAAAGCACTAGGTTCGTTGACGAAACCAGTGCGACGTCCGCCCCGAGCCCGTCGGCCCGAGGGCGGGCGCAGTGCCGGGGCACCGGCCGAGCTCGGGAGCGAGAGCGAGGGGGTTTGCATGATGGAACACGTAACGTCGATAACGCCCGCGTCCGGCCCGCCGGCCGCGGCCGTGTTGCTCGTCGATGATCGGCCCGACCGGCGGGGCGCGCTCGCCGAGGCGCTCGGCCGGATCGGCTGCCGCGTCGTGTGCGCGGGCTCGGGCCGCGAGGCGCTCGCCGCGGCGGGCCGGGAGGAGTTCGCCGTGCTCGTGCTCGGCGCGCCCTGGCGCGGCATGAGCGGGGCGGCGGCGGCCCTGCGGGCGCACGAGGGCGCGAGGTCGGCGGCGGTGCTCTTCCTGCGGCCGGCCGGCCGCCACGCGCCGGGCCGGGTCGAGGCGTACACGAAGGGGGGGCTCGAGTTCCTGACCGAGCCGGTCGACGTCGACGTGCTGCGGGCGAAGGTGGCGGGCTCGGTCGAGCTCTGGCAGCTGCGCCGGCGGGCGTCGCGCCGGGGCGAGGGGCCCGTCTCCGAGCGGGGGGCGCGCCGCGAGCCGGAGGCCGCGGCCGAGAGCGAGGCGCGGCTGCGCGAGAGCGAGGCCAAGTACCGCGAGATCGTCGAGACGGCGCAGGAGGGGGTGTGGCTGTCCGACGGCCGGGGCGTGACGACCTACGCGAACCGGCGCATGGCCGAGATGCTCGGCTACGAGCCGGAGGCGCTGCGCGGGCGGCACTTCTCCGAGTTCATGGACGCCGCGGCGCGGGCGGAGGTCGCGCGGCGGGGCGAGTGGACGGCGGGCGGGGCGGCGGGCGGGGCGCCGAAGCGGTTCGACGCGCGGCTGGCGCACCGCGAGGGGCGCGACGTCTGGACGATGGTGGCGAGCAGCGCGCTCAACGACGGCGCGGGGCGCCGGGTCGGCGTGCTCGCGATGGTGACCGACGTGACCGAGCGGCGCCTGGACGAGGAGCGCAGCCGGGCGCTCAACGAGGTGGGCCGCGCGCTCGCCTCGTCGGCGCGCCCGCGCGAGATGGCCGAGGCGGTGGCGCGCGCGCTCGTCTCGGGCGAGTTCGCCTCGTCGGCCAACGTCGACCTGCTCGACGGCGGCGACGGGCGGCCGGCGAGCGCGGTGGCGCACGCCGACCCGGCGAAGGACCGGCTGCTGCGCGAGCTGCGCGCGCGCTACCCGCCGGACGAGCGGCGGCACCCGAGCATGCGGGCGATGCGCTCGGAGGCGCCGGTGTTGCTCCCGGTCCTGACCGACGACGCGCTCCTCGGCCTCGCGCACGACGAGGGGCACCTCGCGCTGCTGCGGCAGGTGGCGCCGGCGACCCTGATCGTGGTGCCGCTCGTCGCGCGCGGGCGGGTGTTCGGGGCCCTGGGCGTCGGGGGCTCGGCCCGCCGGCGCCCCTTCACCGAGGACGACCTCACGTGGGCGAACGACCTGGGCGCGCGCGTCGCCGTCGCCCTCGACAACGCGCGGCTGCTGGCCGAGGCGCAGCGCGAGCGGCGCCGGGCGGAGGAAGCGGGCCGGGCGAAGGACGAGTTCCTCGCGGTGGTCAGCCACGAGCTGCGCACGCCCCTCAACGCCATCCTCGGCTGGGGGACGATGCTCCGCGCGGGCGAGCTCGGCGAGGCCGACCAGGCGCGCGCCTTCGCGAGCATCGAGCGCAACGCGCGCGCGCTCGCCCGGCTCATCGAAGACCTGCTCGACGTCTCGCGCGTCGTCGCGGGCAAGCTCGAGCTCGACGCCGTCCCGGTCGACCTCGCGGCCATCGTCGAGGCCGCCGTCGACACCGTCCGCCACGCCGCCGAGGCCAAGGGCGTCGGGCTGGGGGTCGACCTCGGGCCGGGCGCGGCGCCCGCGGTCGGCGACCCGCAGCGGCTGCAGCAGGTCGTCTGGAACCTCCTCTCGAACGCCATCAAGTTCACCCCCCGGGGCGGCCGGGTGCAGGTGCGGCTGGCGCGCGAGGGCGCGCGCTGGGCGCTGCGCGTCGAGGACACGGGCCGGGGCATCGACGCGGCCTTCCTGCCGCACGCCTTCGAGCGCTTCCGCCAGGCGGACTCGGCCATGACCCGCTCGTACGGCGGCCTCGGCCTGGGCCTGTCGATCGTCAAGTGCTTCGTCGAGCTGCACGGCGGCGTGGTGCGCGCCGAGAGCGCCGGCGACGGCAAGGGGGCGGCCTTCGTCGTCCGCCTGCCCGACCGCCCGCCCGGCCCCGGCGCGGCGGCGCCCGCGCCCGGTCGCGGCGAGCACCCGGCGACGCCCGGGCCCCCCGGCGGCGAGCCCGATGCCCCGCGCTGACGTGGCGCAGGGCCCGGCGGCGGGCGGCGCCCCCGCGGCGCCAAGCGCGAATGGGGCCCCGGGGCGGAGCGTGAACGGTAATGATCGGATGGATTCGACCGGGGGCTTCAATTCGGGAGAGCGTATGCACACGAGATGGTTCCCGCGCCCGAACGAGCCGCGGCCCCCGCCCGGCGCTTCGGGCCTCGCTCGTCGCCTCTTTGTGAGGTTTTTCGGCCCGGGCTCGGACATGACGGAGAAGCGCGAAGGGGGCCTGGAAGAACACATTATCGCCTGGTGCGACCCCGCCCCCAAAGTTCCTGCCTCGTTGAAACGTAGACCGTGCCTTACGCCTTTAAGTCAGTAAAAGTTCGTACACCCGCGCGCCCCGGCGCGATCCGCGCCGACCGTCCGTCTTTTTTTCCCGCTTTTCCCCCGCGCCCAAGGCCCCGATTGGGGTACGCTCGTGTTCGACGGGCGGGGCGGCGGGTGAGGGTGCGCGCTCACTCGGGGCCTGCGACCGCTTTTTCAAACAACGAGTGGTGTCGGTCAAGGGGATGTGATGATTGACGAGACCGGTGGTCACGCCGCTTTCGTAGCGGCCTGGTTCGAGCGCGCCGCCCGGGGCCTGCCCGCCGAGCGCCTGCTCGACCTGCTCGAACTCGCGTGCGCGGCGCTGTGGGCGCGCGTCTGCCCGACGCTCGGCGAGGTGACCCTGGCGGCCATCGCCGAGCGCGTCTTTCACGACGCGGCCGAGCGGTTTCCGGTCCTCGCGTCGATCGAGGTCGGGCTGACGGGGGTCCGCTTCGAGGGGCCGCGCGCGCAGGGGGGCGAGCTGCGCGCCGACGAGGTGGCGTCGGCGGCCCGCTCCGTGCTGGCCGACTTTCTGACCGTGCTCGGACACCTGACCGCCGAGGCGCTGACGCCCGCGCTGCACGCGACGCTCGCGGGCGTGACGCTCGGCGCGGCGGCGCCGGGCGCGGGGCGCGGGCCGGGGCGCGACCGCGGCAAGAGGCGGGCGAAGCCATGACGGCGAAGGCCGACGCCGGTCGCGCCGAGGCCGGCGCGCCGCCCCCGGGCCGGCCGCCGCGCGGCCCGGCCCCCGCGGTGACGGGGCGGCGCGGCGCGGGCGACGCCCCGTCGCCGCCGATTGCGTTTTCCGAGGCGAGCCCGGCGCGTGGCGCGCGGGCGCGAATGGAGGGCCGAGCGATGAACATCGACCGCCGGACGGAGAGCCCGAGGCCACAGAGCCTGCTCGTCTTCATGCCGCCGCCCGCGCGGCCGGGCCGCTCGCGCGGCGCGGCCGGCCCGGAGGGCCCCCCCCGGGGGCGGTTGGCCGGGAAGGGCGGCGGCTCGGGCCGCGAGCGCCGGCTGCTCCGGGAGCTCTGCGAGGTGAGCAAGCTCCTGCTCCGCTTCGAGGGCGCGGAGCGGACAACCTCGTCGATCTTCGCCCTCATGGTCGAGACCCTGGCGCTGCGCGGCGCCGTGCTGCTCTACGACGACGGCGGCCAGCTGCGGAGCCACACCTGGAGGTCCGAAGGCATGAACCTCGTCGGGCTCCGGCTCGCCGAGATGCACGCGCGCCGCTGCTACGCCTACCTGGCGGGCGGCGGCGCGGGCCCGGCGCCGGGCGCCCGGGGCGTCGCGCCGTTCGCGTCGGTGGCGCTGCTGCCGGCCCCGTCGCCCGCGGCGCGCGCCTGGGCGGGCGAGGCCGAGGCCGAGAGCACGGTGGCCCTGCCGCTGGTCGTGGGCCGGGGCCGCGTCTTCGGCACCCTGCAGCTCACGGTGGGCGGCCGCCTCGACGAGCCGAGCCTCTTCTTCATCAGCGCCGTCGCCAACCAGCTGGCCCTCGCGCTGGACCGGGAGTCGACCCTGCGGGCCGAGCGGGGGCGCGCCGAGGAGCAGCGGCGGCAGGTCGAGCGGCGGAGCATGGTCTCGGAGACGGCGCGGGTGCGGGCCGAGCAGGCGCGCGCGCTGGCCGAGAGGCTCTGCGACGCGTACGAGTCGCAGTTCGACTTCAGCCGCGCCGTGACCGACAGCCTGGGCGAGGGCGTCGTGGCCGTCGACGCCGCCGCGCGCGTCGCGTTCATCAACCCGGCGGCCGAGCGGCTGCTCGGCTGGACGGCGGGCGACGCGCTCGGCGCGCCGGTGCAAGAGCTGCTCCGGCTGCAGCTGCCCGAGGGCGCCTTCCTCGGCCCCGAAGAGTGCCCCCTCTTGGTCGTGCTGCACAACGGCGAGGCGGCCCGCGGCGACGACGTCCTGTTCCTGCGGCGCGACGGCGCCCCCCTGCCGGTGAGCTACACCTCGGCGCCCATCCGGCGCGGCGGGCGCGTCACGGGCGCGGTGCTCGTCTTCCGCGACGTGATCGAGCTCAAGCGCTCCGAGAACGCCCAGCATTTCCTCGCCGAGGTGAGCGCGGCCCTCGCGACGTCGCTCGACTACGAGCAGACGTTCGAGACCGCCGCCCACCTGTCGGTCCCCTTCCTGGCCGACGCGTGCCACCTCGAGGTGTTCGGCGAGGGCGGGGCCGCCCCGCGCGCCGCCGGCGCCGACGACGAGATCGGCCCCGGCGGCTCGCGCCACTTCGCGCTCGAGCCGCGCTGGCACGACGCCCGGGCGGTCGTGCGCAAGACGGGCCGGCCCCTGCTCCTGCCGGACCTGCAGGCCCCCGCCACCTGGGGCACCACCTGGGGCGCCGCGCGCCCCCGGCTCCCGCACGCCACCCGCCTCGCCTCGCTGATGGTCGTGCCGCTGCGCGCGCGCGGCCGGCTGATGGGGCTGCTCTCGCTCGGGTCGCTCGAGTCGGGGCGGCGCTACGCCGCGGCCGACCTCGCCTTCGCCGAAGAGCTCGCGCACCGCGCCGCGCTCGCCCTCGACAACGCCCGCTCGTACCAGGCGATGCAGCGGGCCGTGCGCCAGCGCCAGGACGTGCTCGCCGTGGTCTCGCACGACCTGCGCACCCCGCTCGGCACCGTCCTCATGGGCGCCACCCTCCTGCCGGACCAATGCGAGGACCCCGACCAGGGGCCGGCGCGGCGCCGGACGCTCGACATGATCACCCGGTCGGTCGCCCAGATGGACCGGCTCATCAAGGACCTGCTCGACATGTCGAGCATCGACGCCGGCCACCTCGCCCTCGACCGCGCGCCGCACTCGGTCGACTCGCTCATCGAGGACACCCTCGAGACGCTGCGCCCCCTCGCGGCGCGCAAGTCGGTGCAGCTCGAGGCGCGGGCGTCCGACGAAGACGTCTCGCTCGTCTGCGACCGCTGGCGCATCGTGCAGGTCCTGTCCAACCTCGTCGGCAACGCCATCAAGTTCACCCCGGAGGGCGGCTCCATCGTCCTTCGGACCGAGCGGGTCGGGCGCGACGTGCGCTTCTTCGTCACCGACAGCGGCCCCGGCATCGACGCCGACCGCCTGCCGCGCGTGTTCGAGCGCTACTGGCAGGCGAACGAGACCGCGACGAAAGGTACGGGCCTCGGCCTGTACATCTGCAAGGGCATCGTCGAGGCGCACGGCGGCCGCATCGACGTCCACAGCGAGGTCGGCCGCGGCACCACCTTCTTCTTCACGCTGCCCCTGGTGCCCCCAGAGGCCGCGCCCGCGCCCGTCGTCGACCGGGGCCCGGCCCCCGAAGTCGAAAGCCCGGCCCACCGCTCCTCCGAGCGCCCGGCGCCGCCCAGCCTGGTCTGGCCGCCGGTCCAGCTGCCGCTGCGGCGCTGAACGGGCGTCGCGCCGGCCCGCCGCGCGGACCGGGGCCCCGGCGGCGCCTCGAACCCGCGCGCGACGCGCCCCCGGGGTCGCACGCCCCGCGGGGGCGCGCCGGGGCTCGTCCTCGGGCGCCGGTGCGCCCCGCCGGCCGCACCCCCGGTGTAGCGTTTTGGTACTGAAGCCCAAGAGCGAAGGCCGCGCCTAACGCGAATCTTTTGCCCCGCTCTCGCGGGGTACAAAACTTGCGCGGATTGCCCCTGCGCCGTGAGCTCGAACGTCCGCGCTCCGCGCTCCGGAGGCCTCCAGGCCGAAGTTGACAGACAGGAGGCCCGCCATGCAGAACGTTCTCCGCCACGCCGCGCTCGTTACCCTCTTGGCGCCCGCCGCGTGCGGCCCCCACGAGCGGCGCCCGCCCGCCGCGCCCGCCGCGCCGGCCCCCGCGGCCCCCACGCCCGAGCCGCGGCCGGAGGCGAGCGCGCCCCGGGCCGACGCCACCAGCGTGTGGGTCGACCCCGCGATCGTGTCGGCGTGCGGCCTCAAACCGCAACAAGCCTTTTTCGACTTCGATTCGGACGCCCGGGACCCCGAACGGCAGCGGGTGATGGACGCGATCGCCGCGTGCCTGAGCTCGGGCCCGCTCAAGGGCCGCGCGCTGCGCCTCGTCGGGCACGCCGGCCAGCGCGAGCTCAACGCCCCGGGCAAGCGGGCCGACAAGGTGCGCACCGACTCGATCGCCGACTACCTGACGAACATGGGTTTGGAGCGCTCGAAACTAAGAACGGGCTCGCACGGCGACGAGAAGACCTTCGGCATCGACGGGCGGGGCTGGTCGTACGAGCAGCGCGTCGACATCCGGCTCGCCGAGTGAGGGCCGCCCTCGCGGCCGCGCGAGCGACCTCACCGGGCGCCGCGCGGCCGGGCGCCCCCCGCGCGGCGCGCCCCGAGGGGCGCCCGTTCGGGAGGCGGTCGTAAGGTCGTTTGCCCGTAATTCGGCGTCTTCGAGCGCGAGCCGCTCGCGGACGATGACCCCGGACTGCCGGCCCTCGCGGTGCTCTTGCCGCCACTTCGCCCAGCGCGCCTCGTAGAGATCGAGCTCGCGCCTCGCCCGCTCGAGCAGCGCCCCCAGGGCGCCGTCGGCGAAGGGCCGAGCCGGCAGCGCCTCGAGCCCTTCGAGCGCGCAGCGCGCCCGCGAGCAAGCGGCCGAGAGGTCGCCTTCGTTCGCGAACATTTCGGCATATTTAAGGAGTTGTTCGGCGAGCCCGAGCGAACCGGTCACGAACGATTGCGGCGGCTCGCCCCACGCTGGCTCTCGAGGCAGCCACGCGCCTCTGCGATTAAGTGGCATGATTTTTCTTCTCCTGCAATGAATACGGCATCGACGTTCTCAGGCGGCGCCCCCGGCCCCGGCGATCGCAAGGCGTGTGCCGCCCCCTCGCGGCGAGGGCGGGTTCGGGGCCGGCCCGCCCGGCCGCGGACGCCCGCGGGCACGCCGACGCCGCGGCGGCCCCGCGGAGTGAGTTTTGAGACGATGTCCCGAATGGGTACGCCGTGCCCCATTTTGATACCCGACGGACATTCGCTTTATCGCGCGGCGCCGCTCGAGCTCGGCCACCACCACGGCGCCACGGCGGCGACGGCGGCCGGGCCGCGACCCGGCCGTCCTCGAGGTCGGCCGTGACGGCGGGGCCGCGCGGGGGCCCGGCCCGTCATCGCCGCTCGCCCGCCGACACGGTCAGCACGGGCACGGCCGAGGCGCGCACGACCCGCTCGGCCGAGCTGCCGAGCAAGGTGCGCGACAGCCAGCGCCGGCCGTGCGTGCCCATGACGATGAGGTCGATGCCCTGCGCCTCGGCGGTCACGAGGATCTGCCGCCACGCGTCGCCCTCGACCAGCATGCCGTCGGTCCGCGGGTAGCGCCTGCGGGCGTCGGACAGCACGACGTCGAGCGTCTCCTGCGCGGCCCGGCGCAGGTCGTCGAGCGGCCAGAAGAGCCCCTCGCCGTAGCCCGCCGCGGGCAGCGCGTAGGCGTGCAGTAGCGTCAAGCCCGACCCGAACTTCGTGCCGAGCGTCATCGCCACGTCGAGCGCGCGGCTGGCCGCCTCGCTGAAGTCGGT
This sequence comes from Polyangiaceae bacterium, assembly GCA_035762175.1. Classification (GTDB taxonomy): domain Bacteria; phylum Myxococcota_A; class Polyangia; order Polyangiales; family Polyangiaceae; genus DASTPP01. The sequence goes on from DASTPP010000438.1 coordinate 24,350, forward strand.
CGGCACGAGCAGGTGCTTGAAGCCCGTCATGGCGCCGCCCTCGCGCCGCGGGGCTCGGCGCCAGCGCGGACGCCGGGCTCGACGGTGGCCGCGGGCGTGCCGACCACGCTTTCGCCGCTCGGGCCGGGGACGCCGCCGCGCTCGGCCGCCCACACGATTCGGGCCGCCGCCTCGAGCGAATCGCCCAGCCCACAGGTGCGGACGTCGCGCGTCATGAGTTCGCTGATCTTCATGGTACCCTCCGCCCGGCTCTGGGGGCGCCGAGCCTCGGGGCGCCCCGGAGGTTCGCGCGACGGCTCCGCGAGGGGGCGCCGGGCTTTACGAATCAATCACGAAAACCCGAACGCGCGAGGCTCCCTCGCGAGCCGCGGCGGACGTGCAAGGGCCATTCCCACTTGGGCGGCGCGGCGCCGAACCGCCGGACGCTCCGCTTCGCGAATCGTCGAGCGCGCCGCCGCCGCGCCCCATTGTGGCGAAATGCGACGCGGGTCGGGCGAGAACGGCCGGGCCTGCGCTCGCGGGGGGCCGCGCCGCCGTCGCGGCCCGCGTGAAAAAGAAATGCTGATGATTCGGCCGTTTCCTGTCAGACCATGCGTGTTTTTGCATACGGCGAGAGATCGAAATCCCGAATGCCCTGCGGGCCTCCCGGGATGACACTGCCTCTCGTGAACGCCCCGCCACCCGCCGCGCCGGCCGGGCGAAGGAATCTGACTGGATTTGGAGGCCCTCCGAGCGGCCCGGCGGCGCCGCCGACCGGCCGTCGGGCGACGGGAGCATTCGTCCGACAGAGCCTAGAGCGCTGCTCGGTCGGCTCGCGTACGCCGGTGGCCGCCGGGGCCGTGCGGGCCCCGGCCCGATCAGGGCCGCGTTCCGGTCGGCCGGGCCGGCCGCGGCACCAGCGCGAGCTCCTCCGGCAGGCCGACCGGGGAGGCGAAGCGTTCGAAGGTCAGCTCCGAGCCCCGCAGCTCGCGGGCGCGCTCGTAATTCATCCACCAATCGGACCGATACTCGCCCGCGGCGCCCGCCGGTACGCACGAATGCAATACCCAGTAGCTGAGGTCCGGAACGAGCCGGCAGGTCGGCCCGTAGACGCGATAGAACTCATACGAGAAGCGGCCCGCCCGGTCGGCGAAGCCCCACGCGAGCCGGGCGGTATAGCCCGAAGGCAGCGGGGGGAGGCGCCAGGCGTCCTCTCTCTCGCCCCCCGCCGAGGCCGGTGCGCGCCCGCGCTCGACCTCGGCGGCCTCGAACGCGCGTCTTCTGCCCCAGGCGCCCCCGGGGCTCTCGGCCCGCGCGCCGGATTGGGCCGCGGGCCGGCGCGCGCCCGCGGGAGCCTGCCGGCGGCGGCCGAGGCCCCGGCCCCGCGGGGCTGTGCCGCGGCCGCCGCCCTGGATCGAAACCCAGAGCGCCGACGCCACCAGCGCGAGCGCGAGGAGCCCGAGCGACCACGACGCGACGAGAAGCACCAACGTGTGTGTAGGCATGGTCATTCCCTCTTCCGATCGCGCGGTCGCCCCCCTTCGCTCAGGCTGGACGCCGCGTGAAGGTAAGTCGGGTAGTGGTTGATGTCGCAACGCCTTCCGGGAAGGCCACCTCCGAGCCGCTCAGCTCAGCAGCCTTCGCACGTCGTGAATGGCGCGCCGGGTCCGCTCCTGCGCGGGCAGGAGGAGGCGCTCGACGAGCTCCTTGCCCTGCCCGTCGAGGCGCCGCAGGTTGCCGCGGTAGTCGTCGAGCCCCCGGTCTTCGCCCCGCGCGAGCGCCGAGACCGCGGCCCTGCCGCCGAAGGCGCGCGCGCCGGCCTCGACGAGCCCGGCGAAGGTGCCCCAGGCGCCCGAGCCCCTGGCGGGCGTACCGCCCATGCGCGCGATGGCGTCGCGCAGGCATTGCACGCGCAATTCGTGCGACCGGGCGCAGTCTTCGAGCGCCGCGCGCGTGTCGGGGCCGCTCACCGAACGCAAGGCGTCATAGTACGTCTCGACGGCCGAGAGCTCGCCGCGCAAGAACGAGTTGAGCTGGGCGAGCGAGGACGAGGTCGTGTCCGACATGGAGGCCTCCGGCGGGCCGACCATCGCCGGCGCGAGGAGCGCCCGGATGCAAGAAGCAAGCCGCCATGTACCGAAAGCCGCGCGCCGCAGGCGCTCTACTCGTTCACCTCTTGGCACCCACCTTCTACGCACGCAAGCCCGCCACAGACCGCTCCCCGCGTGGCAATATGCGACAGGGGGGCCGCCCGCCGGCCGCCGGCTCATCTGCGTCGAGGCGGGCCGCCGGTCGCCGGGGGCTCGAGCGGCCGAACCTGTCGGCCGCCGCGCGGGCTCAATCGGGCGCGACGTAAACGAGGGTCAGCCAGTCGTCGCGCGTCATGAACAGGGCGTCGTCGCCCATCGGCCGCTGCCGCGGGTTGACGGTCGCGGAGAGCGACACGATGCCCGCGTTGAGGTTGGTCAGCCCGAAGGTGCCCGACGCGCTCGTCTCCGTCGCGTCCGTTCGCGGCAGGTTGTTTGGGTCGGTGTAGAACTGCTTCGTCGAGGCGCTCGCCGAGGACGGCGACGTGAGGGCGAACGAGACCTGGGCGGCGAGGGCCCCCGTGCAGGTGAGCGCCGTCGCGATGGCGAACGCGTTCGGGGGCTCGCCCACGGCGAACGAGCCGCCGATGAGGGCGGCGAGCGATGCCGCGTCCGCCTCCTTGAAGAGTACCGCCCGGCGGCTTTGGCCGCGCAGGATCTCACGCGCCGGCAAGTAGAGGAGCTCTGGCACGTACGGGTCGGGGGTCTCGGGCGGGCTGCGGATTTCGAAGTAGCCGCTGAAGTTCTCGGGCACCGGCAGGGTGACGTGGCCGCCCTCGTCGACCGACGTGTCGTTTGCCACCGGCAGCTCGCAGCTGACGTCGAGCCGGCCGCAGGCCCGCACCAGGGCGCCGACCGCCGGCTGGCGGGTGATGCCGCTCACGACCTCCAGCTCCAGGTTGACGATCTGGCTCGTCGGCTCGAGCGGCGGGAGGTCGAGGCAGCCCCACGTCACGTCGATCGGCCCCCCACCCGCGCCCGCCGCGCCGCCCGCGCCGCCGCCCATGCCCGCCGCACCCCCCGTGCCGCCACCCCCGGCGCCGTCACCCGCGGTGCCGCCACCCCCCGTGCCGGCGGCCCCCGCCGTGCCGGCCCCCCCCGCGCCGCCGCTGCCCGCGATGATGTCATCGCCCACCCGGACGTTCTCGACAAAGCAGGCCGCAGCCAGGGCGGCACACCCCAAGCTCCCGGCAAATTGTAGCATGCGCATGGTCGTCAACCTTTCGGTCAAGAAGGTTTACTTTGTGCAAGGGTGCCCGCGCCTCGACCGCGACGCGAGGTGCGGCCGACGGGCGGGCGGCCGACGCGGCCTAAGCGAAGCGGCCCCGGGGTGGGCGGTGGACAGGTCGGAAGCGAAGCGGCCCCGGGGCGGGCGGTGGATAGGTCGTAAGCGAAGCGGCCGAAGGTTGGCTGAAGCAAAGCGAAGCGTCCTGAGGCGTCGCCCGTACACATGGAGGCAGGGGCGCGAACTTTTGGAAAAAAGTGAGCGGCATGCTCGCGGGGCAGATAACCCCCGAGCAGGCCTCGGTTCGGCGCCCCGGTCGCTCGGGCGTGCGGTGCGGCGGGTGGTGGCGTCGGGCGCGTCCTGACGTGCGCCCTGGCGCAGCGTACCTTACCCCCGGGGCGTGCGAGGCCGGACGTCGCGCGGCGGGCGCGCCCGCTCGCCCGGGCCTGCGGCCCGTCGCGCCATCCGAGGCTGGGGCCAGTCGAGGCGGCGTGGGCGCACGGTGCTCCGTCGGCCCACAGCGCCGCGGTCGGCTGCACGCGCATCGCTCGCCGCCCCGGCAGCCAGCAGGCCACGCCCGCGACGGCGGCGACCAAGGCCGCGACGGCGCGTCGGCTGGGACAGGTCGCCGCCGTCGAGCCCCAGCGGGGCCCAGGCCTCGACGTCGTCGCCCGGGAACCAGAGCCCGGCCGGCATGACGCCGATGATCGTGACCTGGGGCGGTTGGGGGCAGCCTGTGGGATCCCGATTCCGGCGAGGCCGGGGCGCGGGCCGCCCCAGGACTTCGGGCCGGCGCGCCGAGCGCCCGAAAGGGGCCGTGACGGCCCCCCGTTGCTGTTCCGGGCCTCCGGCCATTCCCATCACTCTTCGAGCGGTAAAGCCGTTCAGCCGTTTCTTCGCTCGGCGCCGGGGGTTGCTCCTTGGCGGTTAAGCCCCCCCCTCGGGGCACGCGGCGGGTACCCACGCTCGCCCCGGTGAACGAGGTGGCAATGGCGCGCTCGGGGCCGAACTTGACGCCAGACGTCATGTCGGAGCGGCGGCGGCGGGGCCGCGGGGGCGCCGCGCCCGTCTTCATTCGAGGGCCCCCGCCCGCCGGGCGCCGGGCATGCAAATAGGTGGCCGCCCCCGTTCGACGCACCTCCGACGCGATCGGGGGGCCCAGGGGGGGGCCGGCATAGCGCGCCGGCCGACGCCAAACCGAAGAGCGGCAAGCCCCCTATGGGACTCCCACACCCCCCCGGAACTTCTGACCGGCAGAATTTTTCACTCTCCATGCGCATCTCCTCTCGTACTACGTCAGCACGTGCGCTATGGTGATCGTGCTCATGCGTCTCACCTTCGTGCGGCCTGTCGCCCTGCGGGGCGATCGTGCTTCCGCGGCCGCGCGCCTTTGGGGTCCTGCGGGTCGGCGTCGTGCGGCGGCCGGCCCGGCGTGGGCGGCGGCGCGCGCCGGCGGCGCCCTCCGCCGAGGGGCGCGCCGCTGACGCGGCGCGTATCCCCTCCGCGGCGGGCGTCATTGCGAAGGTCGAACCGGTCGGCGGCTACCTTGGTTACGCCACTGTCTTAAAAGCTCGAGCCCAGGCCCCCCGCCCCCCGGGGGGCGTCGAACCGTCGAAACGCCACGCCGCGGCGGCGGAGCACGGGCGCGTCCGCAGCGCGCCCGCGGGGGGCCGGCGTGCGTCCAGCGTCCAGCGTCCATAGGAAAGGCCCGCGATGGAAGCATCCGAACAGTTGTCGGTCGTCACGGCGATCACGAGCGAGGCGCGGGAGCGCGGCTTGTATTTTCAATTCATCGGCGACGAGCGCCTCTCGGGGCGCCGCGTCACGGTGGGCGGAAAGGGCCTGCTCTCCTTCTCGTCGTGTTCCTACCTGGGGCTCGAGTTCCACCCGGCGCTCGTCGCCGGGGTGCACGACGCCGTCGACCGCTACGGCACGCAGTTCTCGGCCTCGCGGGGGTTCCTGTCGGTGCCCCTCTACGAAGAGCTCGAGTCCCTGCTCTCCCGCGTGTTCGGCGGCTACGCCCTCGTCTCGCCCTCGACCAGCCTCGGGCACCAGGCCGCGCTCTCGGCCCTCGCGACCGAGAAAGATGCGATCCTCTACGACCACCAGGCGCACTTCAGCGTGCAGTGCGCGGTCAACCTCGTGCGCAGCGCCGGCGCCCACGTCGAGCTCGTGCACCACGCCGACTTCGGCGGCGCCATCGAGCGCGCGGCCGAGCTCGCCCGGCGCCACCGGACGGTCTGGTTCGCCTGCGACGGCGTCTACAGCATGTACGGCGACACCCTCTCGGCCGAGCTGGTGCGGGGCCTGCTCGACGCGGCGCCCAACGTCCGGCTCTACGTCGACGACGCGCACGGCATGAGCTGGGCGGGCGAGCACGGCCGCGGCAGCTTCCTCTCGCGCTTCGGCCTGAGCGACCGCGTCGTCGTCGCCACCTCGCTCAACAAGGCCTACGCCGCCGGCGGCGGCTGCCTCGTGTTCGCCACCCGCGAGGAGCGCGAGTGGGTCCGCAATTGCATCGGCGCGCTCGCCTTCTCGGGCCCCCTGCAGCCGCCCATGCTGGGGGCGGCCGTCGCCTCGGCCAAGGTGCACTTGAGCGACGAGATCTACCGCCGCCAGGCCGTCTTGCGCGAGCGCGTCACCCTCGCCAACCGCCTGCTGCGCGAGGCGCAGCTCGACCCGCTGGTCGAGAACGAGACGCCCATCTTCTTCCTGCCCCTCGGCGCCCCCCAGCTCACCTACGACCTCGCCGGCGCGCTGCGCGAGGCGCACGACATCCACGCCACCGTCGCGCTCTTCCCCGGCGTGCCCGTGCGCCGCTCGGGGCTGCGCCTGGCCATCACCGCCGCGCACTCCGAGGCCGACATCCGCCGCCTCGTCGGCGCCCTCGAGGCCGAGGCCCCCGCCGTCTTCGAGCGCCACGGCGCGACGCGCGAGCGCGTGCGCGGCCGCTTCCGCGGCGCCATCCGGCACGCCGCCCCCCCGCTCGCCGTCGCCGCGCCCGGCCCCCACGCCCCCGCCCCCCAGGCCCCCGCGGCCCGGCCCGCGGTGCCGATCGCGGTCGAGGTCCATCGCAGCATCCGCGACGTCGACCGCGCGCTCTGGGACGGGCTGCTCGGCGCCGCGGGCGCCTGCAGCTGGGACGCGCTCGCGACCGCGGAGGACGTCTTCCGCGGCCACGGCCGCCGCGAGCACGACTGGGACTTCCACTACGTGCTCGCCCGGCACGAGGGGCGCGTCGTCGGCGCCACCTTCTTCACCACCGCCCTCAACAAGGACGACATGCTGATGCGCGAGGAGGTCTCGCTCGCGGTCGAGCGGCGGCGCGAGTCGGACCCCTACTTCCTCACCAGCCTCGTCACCATGGCCGGCTCGCTCCTGTCCGAGGGCGACCACCTTTATCTCGACCGCGCGGGGCCCTGGCGCGAGGCGCTCGCCGAGATCGTGCGCGCGGGCCTCGCCATCCACGACGCGGCCCGCTCGAACGCGCTCATCTTCCGCGACCTGCCCGAGGCCGACACCGAGCTCGGCGCGGCCCTGGCCGAGCACGGCTTCTCGAAGGTGCCGATGCCCGACTCGCACCGCCTCGAGCTGACCTTCGCCAGCGACGACGAGCTCGCCGCCTCGCTCTCGAAGCGCAAGCGCCAGTACCTGCGCGAGCAGGCCGCGCGCGCGGGCCACTTCGTCGTCGAGCGCTTCGGCCACGGCGCGGGCCGCACCCTCGACCCCGCCGAGGCGCGGCACCTGCACGCGCTCTACCTCAACGTCGCCTCGCGCAAGCGGCGCATCAACGTCTTCCCCCTGCCCGAGCGCGTCGTCGAGGGCTTCCTCACCTCGCCCTCCTGGGAGGTCGTCACGCTGCGCCTGCGCCCGGAGTGCGGCGGCCCGGCCGACGGCGCCCCCGTCGCCTGGTACGCCGCCCACGTCTCGGGCGGCCACTACATGCCCTTCCTCTGTGGCCTCGACTACCGCTACGTGACCGAGCACGGCGTCTACCGCCAGACCCTCTACCAGATGGTCCGCCGGGCCCGCGAGTGCGGCGCCAGCGTGCTGCACCTCGGCATGGACGCCGACTTCGAGAAGTCGCGCTACGGCTCGACCCCGGTGCGGTGCTGCGTCTACGTGCAGGCCCGCGACCACTTCAACGCCGCCGTGCTGCGCGACCTGGTCGCCAACGTCGCCAGCCTCGAGGCCCCCCGCGCCGCCGCCCGCATCGCCCCCGCCGCCATCGCCGCCGCCGCGTCCCCCGCGGCCGCCGTCGCCGCCGTCGCCTCCGCCCTCTCCTCGACGTCCGCCATCCCCGCCGCGGCCGCCATGACCCGATCGTCGTCGGCGATGCGCGCCGCCCCCAAGGCCCCCTCGACCTCCGCCATCCCCGCCGCCGCGAGCGCCCGCTCCTCCTCCGCGTTCCCCGCGGCCCCGCGGGCCCCCTCGACCTCCGCCACCCCCGCCGCGTCCAGGGCCCCCTCGACCTCTGTCATCCCCGCCGCGTCCAGGGCCCCCTCCACCTCTGCCATCCCCGCCGCATCCAGGGCGCCCTCGACCTCCGCCATCCCCGCGGCCTCCAGAACTCCTTCTTCCTCCGCGATCCTTGCGGCCTTCAGGGCCCCTTCGACCTCGGCGATCGCGGCGGCGTCCAAGGCCCCCTCGACCTCCGCGATCCTTGCGGCCTCCAGGGCCCGAGCGTCCTCTGCCATGCCCGCGGCCCCGCGGGCCCCCTCGACGTCTGCGGCCCCCGCGGCGCCTAGCACCTCGTCGGCTTCGACGACGCGCGCGACCTCCGCGATGCGCGCGGCCCCCAAGGCCCCCTCGGCCTCCGCCATGCCCGCGGCGCCCAAGGCCCCTTCGTCTTCTGCCATGCCCGCGGCGCCCAAGGCCCCCTCGTCCTCCGCGATGCCCGCGGCCCCCGTGACGCCTTCGTGACCGCCGCCCGCACGGCCGACGGCGCCGAGGGCGCCGCGGCCGAGTGAGCGCGCGCCCCCGGGCGGCAACTGCTTGTCGCCCGGGGGCTTTCGCGCGGGCGCCGAGACTCGGCCCGCTTTCGTCCGACAGAGCTTATCCAGGCGGCGGGTGGCCTGGCGCGTCCGGCGGCCCCGGACTCGACGAGGGTGTTTCGGAACGCCCGGCGGACCGCCCAGACCGCCCAGACCCCCCAGACCGCCCAGGCTACTGACCTTTGCGAACCTGTTCGGGGGGTGCCCGGCTCGTCTGCCCGGGCCTTGCCCGGGGGGACCACCCGAACAGGTTCACAAAGGTCAGTAGCCTGGGCGAATCGCCCCGGGCGGTTCGGGCGGTGCTCGACCGAGCATTTTGAACCACCCTCGTCGAGTCCGGGGCCGCCGCGCGCGCCAGGCCACCCGCCGCCTGGATAAGGTGACGCCGGCGTCGCGCGCCTTGTTCAGGAGCTCGAGCTTGCCCACCGAGGCCCGCGCGGACACGTCGTCGAGGGCGTCGTCGATCGAGGTATAGGTGAACACCTTGCCGCGCAGGCCCGTCGCCATCGAAATGGCGAGCACCACGCTGCGGATGACGCTCGCGGTAAAGCCCTGGCTCTCGATCACGTTGTGGATCGACTCGTAATACTTGAAGGCCGTCGACATCACCCGGACCGCCTCGGCGCGCACCTCGGAGGTGAGCGGCGGGTGCGACGCCGACTGGATCGACAGGTGCAAGATCTTTGCCCCCGTCTGGGCGAAGTAGCGCCCGCTCTCGTGCACGATGTCGGTGAAGTCCCCCGGGGCGACCGCCCCGAGCCAACGCACGATGAGCACCCGCCCGATGTAGACCCGCCGATAGCGTTCGGTGACGAACGGCTCATGGAAGGGGGGGTCAGGGGGGCGAGATGCCAAGGCTGCCACCGTCTCGTATAGCGCCCCTGGGGGCCCAGACGTCAAGGCCCCCCCGGACCCCCGATGTAAACCTTGGTCACCTTCCAGGGTGGACGCAACAGGTCGGCCTCGAGCGCGACGTTGATGGCCGCCAGGCGGTGCTCCTGGGTCGAAACGGCGACCAGGGGCGTTAGGCCCAGAACGGGGGGCAGAAAGGCGACCGACGAGGGGAAGTCGAAGAGGACCGAGTCTTCAACGAGCTCTTGACGGGCGCCCGTATCGATGTTCACCCGAATGATCCGTAGTTGCAACGAATCGGTCGCGTAGACGAAGCGCTCGCCCGGCTTGGCCGGGTTGAAGGCTAGCCCCTCGATCACCTCGGCCTCGACCCCGGCGGGCCGCAGCGAGACCGGCGCGATGTCCGCCGCCCGCTGGGCCGGCGTGCGCGTCGGGTCGCCCAGCGTCGCCACGGGCACCTTCCGAATGCCGCCCCGGCAAGAGCTCGTGAAGTAAAGCACGCCGCCGCGCGTCGCCAGCGCCGCCACCCCCGGCGCCACTTCGGCCGGCAGCTGGTAGGGAATGCCGTCGACCACGGCCCCCGGGAAGACGCAGGGCCCGAGCTCGGGGATGACGTCGACGAAGGGCTGCTCGGGCAAGATGCCCGGCTCGACGGCGCCGTCGGGGCGCACGACCCAGAGGCCGCCCACGATCGACTCGGAGACGACGTAGCGGCCGTCCGGCAGGGTTTCGATGTCTTGGGCGAAGACGAGCGGCAGCCCCTCGAAGCTCACCGTCCGCTCGAGCGAGGCCTCGAAGTGACCGTATCGGTATTGGTAGCGGTAGTCGAAGACGCGCGCGACCGAGGGCGTCACCGGGCTCGGAAAGCCGCCCGGATCGAGCACGACGAGCCTGCCCTCTTCGGGCACGCGCAGCTTGAAGGGCAGGCGGAAGCCGCCCGGCGGCGGCGGCAGCTCGGCGACCTGCTCGCCCGTGAAGCGGTCGAGCGCGACGACGCGCCCGTCGAGCGCCTGGGTCACGAACACCAGGCGGCGGTCGCCCGCGACGCCGGAGGTCAGCCCCTCCACCTCGGCGTAGTCGTAAGCCACCGCCTTCGGCCCCACGACCACGCGCAGCTCGGACTGCGACGTCGAGGCGACCGCGCCCTCGCCCTCGGGCCCCACCTCGCCCGGCGCACACGCCGCGCCGAGCGTCGCGAACAAGGCCAGCGCCGCGAGCGCCGAGGCCGCGCGGGCGCGCTCGCCCCCCAACGCACGTGGGCGCCCCGCCGCGCCCCCACCCCCGAAAGCACTTCGGCGCCCCGTCGCGCCCCCGCCTGCTACGACATAGCGGGCCCGAGAGGGCTCCCCCCAGAAGGTCGGCATGAATAAACTCCTTTCGCTCCAAACCTTACGATACGAGCAACGAGGGGAACGATTCTACCAAAAGCGTCATCCCTCTCGTGATCGGTACGGGCTCGGGTTCCCGATTCAATACACGGTAAAAAACGCACTTAAGGGGGGGGCGCCCAGCTTCAATTGCCGCCGAGGTAGGACACGCTATGCCGGCGTGCGCATAGGGAATAGATACGGCTCAACGACCGTCGTCGTTCGCACCCCCCGCGGTCACCTTTCATCACCAAGAGGTGTTCGCAAAAGGCAAGGTTTCGGGTGACGCGCAAGGAGAGTAAAAGTCGGATCGAATGTGCCCAGGCAGTCGCACAACGGTTTCGGCAATGGTTGTCCCCCCGCCCGAACGCGCCCACCGCCTACTCCCGCCTCCCTCTGCCGTCCGCGCCGCCCTCGCCGCACTGCTCCTGACGTCGGCCCTGCCCGTCGTCGGCTGCGGCTCGGCCAGCCCGCCGCCGAAGCATGGCGGGGCCGAGGCGGCTCGGGGCGGGCCGGCGGGCCCCGAGGGCAGCGGCCCCGGCGAGGCCGGGGGCGCGCGGGGCGGCGAGCAAGGCGTGAATGGCAAGGGCGTTCCGGCGGCGCCCGAAGGCCCGGTGGGCGGCGGCCCGAGCGGGCCCGAGGCCGCGAGAGGCGGCAGTCCGGGCGGGCCCGAGGCCGCGAGAGGCAGCAGCCCGGGCGGGCCCGAGGCCGCGAGAGGCGGCGGCGAACCGGCCGAGGCCAAGGGCGTGACGGGCCCTGACCCGGCCGAGGCCGCGGGCCCGAAGCCGGGCATCGCCGGCGAAGAGGGCCCGGGCGTCAGCAAGGCCAAGGCGCTGAGTAACGAGCGCGTCCTGGCCTCGGCCCGCGGCCGCATCCGGGCGTGTACCGAAGACGGCGTGTATCGCAAGCCCAGCATGGCCGGGCGCGTCCAGTTCGCCCTCACCGTCGGCGGCAACGGCTCGGTGTCGCAGGCCACGCTGACCCGCTCGGGCACGGTCGACGACGGCGTGGTCGCCTGCATCCGGCGCGTGCTGCAGGGCCTGCACTTCGACCCCCCCGAGAGCGGGACGTCGACCGTGAACGGCTCGTTCAAGGTCGTCAACGCGAGCCAGCAGTAGCGATCGGCCGCCGAGGCCGCCTGGCGTCGGCCCTCAGTCCGAGTTCACCCACACGATCCCGAGGCGGGGCGCGCCGAGGCCGAGCGCCGCGCCCGCCTCGTAGAGCGCCCTCTCGTGCGCCCGCCCGAAGGGCCCGAGGGGGTAGACCTCGGGGTACGGCGGGCACCAGAAGTCGGCGCGCTCGTCCCAGGGCGAGAGGCGGGGGCGAAACCCGAGCACGCTCAGGCCGTCGAGGGGGTCGAGCAACTGCCCGGGCACGCCGACCAGGAGGGCCTCCCAGCCCTGGGCGAGGAGCAGAGCAGGGCCCAGCCCGAGGCGTTCGCCCCACTCGCTCAGGGCCGCGAAGGGCAGGGGCTCGCCGGACGAGCCCGTCAGGGCGGCGCGCAGCGAGGCGAAGGCCTCGCCCTCGACGAACGCGGCCCCGGGGGCGAGGGCGTAGCCGAGCAGGGTCGCGTGCGCGCAGGCGTAGCCGCCGAACTGGTGGCGGAACACGCAGAGCCCTTCGGGCGCGCCCTCTCGTTGCGTCCGCAGGGGCGCGACGAGGTCGGACTCGCCCTCGACGAGAAAGCCGGCGATGAAGAGGGGCATGGGCCCGCCGTCGTCTTGGCCCAGCTCGACGTCGAGGGGCGGCACCGGAGGGCGCCCCTCTTCGAACCAGCGTAGCCCCGCGGCCACGCGCCCCGCGATCGGCCCGGGGCCCTCGCCGCTCGCCCCGGGCGTTCGCCCGTCTTCCGGCGGCGCGCCCCCGCCGCACGCGTCGCGTAGCGCCTCGCAGCGGGCGCGCCAGCGCGGGTCGGGCAAGAGCGACGTCTCGCCCCCGTCGCCCTCGCGGGACGCGTCGGCGAGCGCGCGCTCGAGGGCCGAGAGGAGGGCCACGGCCCGACCGCACCCGGAGCGGTCCGAGCACTCGCGCGCGTCGAGGGTCGGGGCGAGCGCCTCGAACGCCCAGCGGGGGTCGTGGCGGAGCAGCGCCGAGGCGATTTCTTGCAAGATGGACGGGTCGACCTCGTCGCCCGGCCAGAAGCCTCGGCCGAGCGCGGCGGCCAACCGTCCGGCGGCGGCGCGTTCGAGCGACCCTGCGCAGAGCGCCTCCGCCGCCCGCGCCCGCAGCGCGCCCGGCCCCCGCTCGAGCATGTCGAGGAGCGGGCCCTTCGCCAGGGGGTCGCCGCTGCGGCCGAGCAGCGCCACCGCGTCGTCGAGGGCCGCCGGGGAGTGGGCGTCGAGGGGGCTCAGAAAGTAGGCGCCGACGATCGGGTCGGAGAGCCTCTCGGAGAGCAACCCGAGCAGGCGCTCGACCCGATCGCGGTCTCGGCCCGGCGGCACCGGGGCGCCCGGGCCGTGGCTCTCCCGCCAGGCGTCGAAGAGGGCGCGCGTGCCGGCGGCGTCGGCCCGGCGGGCGAGGCCGCGGGTGGCGCCGTCGCGGACGAAGGTCGAACCGTCGCCGAGCGCCCTCACGAGCACGTCGAGCGAGGGGCCGTCGTCGCAGCCGCCGAGCAGGGCCGCCGCCGTCCCGCGCACCTCGTTGTCGGCGTCGCCCTCGAGCGCGGCAAGGGCGAGCGCCCGCCCCGCCGCGGCGTCGAGCTCGAAGAGGGCCTCGAGGGCGGCGCCGCGGAGCAGCGGCGTGCCGAGCCTCGCGACCTCTTCGAGGCGAGCCACGCACGCCGGGCCGCGCCGCCCGGCCTCGGCGCGCAGGCGCTCGGCCGCAGGAAAGCCCCCCTCGAGGGGGAAAGCTTCGTCGTCGGTCGAGTCCATCGGTAAGCATTAGCCTACCTGATCCCAGCCGCGAGGCACCTCGGTCTCCCCTCGCTGGGCGGCCGCGCCCAGCAGGAAGCCGGCCCGCGAGCATGGTGTCCGGCATTTGCTCGACGAGGTGCGAGGCGGACACGCGGCGTGAGCCATCGCGAACCCTCGGCGCCAAGGGGTCGACGCCCAGCGCCTGGGCGGGGCGATGCCCAGCGCCCGGAGGCGCGATGCCCAACGCGTGAGGGTCGAATGCCCAACGCGTGAGGGTCGAATGCCCAACGCCTGGGCATTCGACCCTCACGCCGTGAGGGTCGAACCCTCCGCGCCTGGGCATTCGACCCTCAGTGCCTGGACATCGGACCCTCACGCCGTGAGGGTTGAACCCTCCGCGCCTGGGCATTCGACCCTCACGGCGTGAGGGTTGAACCTTCAGCGCTTGGGCATTCGCCCCTCACGCCATGAGGGGCGGTTCATAGCGTCGGCCATGGGCCGCGCATCGCAGCGCGCCCTGGGCCCCGCCGAGGTTGGAGGGGGGGCCGGGTGGGCCCCGTCGCGTTCAGGGGCGGCGCGGCTAGCGCGGCCGCGCCGGCGGGGGGCCGGGGCGCCGCGGGGCGGGGGCGCTGGGGCCGCGCGGGCGAGGCGAGCGTGAGGCGGGGGGGCGCCGGGCCGAGGGGGCGGCGGGCGGACGCGCCGCGCGCAAGCTCGAGGGCGCGCGGGCGGGCGGGCGCGGGCCGACGGCGCCGCCCTCGTCGCGGCCCGCGTCGAGCAGGCGCTGGTAGGCCCGGAGCACCGAGGCGACGTAGCCCTGCGTCTCGGCGATAGGCGGAATGGCCCCGTGGCGGCGCACGACGGCGGCGCCGGCGTTGTACGCCGCGAGCGCGAGGACGAGCTGGCCGTCGAACTCGTCGAGCAGCGAGCGGAGCAGCTTCGCGCCCCCGGCGACGTTCTGCCGGGGCTCGAAGGGGTCGGTGACGCCGAGCAGCGAGGCGGTCTCGGGCATGAGCTGCATCAGGCCGAGGGCGCCCTTCGGCGAGATCGCGCGCGGGTTGAAGCCCGACTCGGCCTCGATGACCGCCAGGACCAGCTCGGGCGCCAGGGCGTTCGCTTCGGCCGCCTCGCGGGCGAGCGCGTCGTAGGGCTTCGCGAGGCCGACCGCGGCGGGCCGGGTGGGGGGCGAGGCGTCGGCGGCGGGCGGGTCGGCGGGCCTGTCTGTGGGCGGCGCCGGGGCTCGGGCGGGGCCGGTGCTCACGAGGTGCGCCCGGCCCGAACGGTCGGTGTACCGAAACACCTCGGCCGCCGCCCGGCGCTCGGTCACGGCGTTGCACGCGAGCCAGAGCGAGGCGAGCAGGGTCGCGTGTTTCGTCGTTCGTCGCATCGGGGGCTCGGGGCGCGGGCGCTATTGGGGGACGATGGTGAAGACTTCGAGCAAATCTTCGAGATCGAAGAGGGCGTCGTCGAGCTCGGCGCGCAGGGCCTTCGGGTCGGCCGGCGTCGACGCGGGGGCGCCCTTCGGGGCGGCCGGCGCCGACGCGGGGGCGCCCTTCGGGTCGGAAGGTGCGGGCGAGGGGGCGGCCGGGGCGGCGGCGGGGGCGGCCGTGGTCAGGTGGGCGCTCTCGAAGCGGGCGACGGCTTGCTCGACGCGGCGCAAGAACGGTTCGACGGCGGCCCGGGCTTCGGGGCCGAGGCTCGTCGCGAGGGCCGCGCGTAGCTCGGTCAGATCGGCGCGCGCCCGGTCGAAGGGGTCGAGGGGGGCGGGGGCCGCTCTCGGGCGGGCGTCGGCGGGGGCGGGCTTCGGGACGGCGGGCCGCCGGGGCGAGGCGACGTCGCGCGCGGCGAGGGGCCCGCCCTCGGGGGGCGCGGCGGGCTCGCGGGGCGCGGGGGCGCGGGCGGTCGTCGGGGTCGAGGCCGCGAGGGCCCAACGGCGCCGCAAGCGCTCGAGATCGAAGGGCTCGTTTGCCACCGGTCTAGGCCCCTTCGTCGCGCGCTCAGGGCGTGCCGAACCACGAGAGGGCGAGGTAGGTCGCGACGACCACGCCCGAGGCGACGGCGTAATAAGGCCAGGGGAAGGCCACGAGCTCGACGCCCCGCGCGGGGCGGGGCGGGGCGGCCGCGGGCGCCGGCCGCAGGGGGATGCGCTCGGCGAGCCGCGCGGCGTACTCGTCGAGCTTCTTGCGGTGGCCCTGGTGCATGCCCGCGAACCCGTCGGCGAGGCAGAAGTAGAAGACCTCGAAGACGAAGGGGTGCGTCTCTTGCTGGCGCAGCTTGTCTTCGGCGACGGTGAAGAAGAGCTCGCCGCCGTTGTCGATCTCGTAGAGCTCGCCTTGCAGTGGCTCCCAGCGCGCGGCCTCGCCCCGGGTGCTGATCTGCACGAGCTCGTCGACGTACACGACGACGGGGAAGAGCGCGTAGTAGACGTCGTGCTCGCTCAAGACCTCGGCGAAGGCGGCGCGCAGCTCGACGAGCCGCTGGCGCACGATCGCGCGCAGGGCGACGAGGTCGGGGCCGGCGGGGGGCTCGCCGCGCCGGGCCAGCTCGCGGGCGAGCTCGGGGGCGCGGGCGAGGCGCGGGTCGGCCTCGGCGTCGAGCGGGGCCTCGCCGGGGGCGCCGGCGGCGGCGACCGGGGCGCGGGCGCGGGCGCGCTCGACGGCGATCTGGGCGGCGCGGGCGCCGACGCAGAGGTCTTGCACCTCGCGCAGGGCGGCCTCAAGGGGGAACCAGAGCGCCGTCGTCGAGCCGGCGCCGCGGGCGGCGGCCCGGGCGGCCGCGTCAGTGCTCATAGCGTAGCTCCCGGCCGAGGCGCGGCAGGCGCGCGGTGATCTCGACGACGCGCTCGGCGCTCCAGGCTTCGAGCAGGTCGAGCAGCTTCGAGCAGAACAGGTCGAGCGCGGGCAGGTCGGCGGCGCCCGCGCCCTCGAACTCGAGCTCGTAGACGTGGCTGACGCCGCCGGCCTTGTGGCCCGCGGGCTTCGAGCGGACGGCGACCGACGAGAGCCCGGCGACGAGCCGCTCGAACTCGCGCCGGCGCGCGGCGCCCAGGGCGCGCAGCAAGAAGGTGAGCTCGTCGAGGCCGAGGAAGCGCTGGTTCTTGATGGCCATCAGCGAGAGCAGCCCGTCGCGGTCGTCGGCGAGATCGCTCGCCGCCTCGGCCGCGAGGGGCCCGGCACACGACCAGGTGAGCCCCTCGAAGTGCCGGTCGGCGGGGCGCACGCGCAGGTCGAGCGAGCGGGCGGCGCCGAGGCCGGGTTGCGTCCACAAGGCCTCGACGGCGACGCGGCGCGGCCGGTCGAAGGCGCCGGGCAGGGCGAGCTCGAGCCAGGCCCGGCGCTGCGGCCCCTTGCCCTCGAAGACGACTTCGTAGCCGAGGTCGGTGGGGCCGAGCACGCCGGGCTCGAGCGGCGCCATGCCCTCGGCCGTCAGCAGGTAGGCGCCGAGCACCGAGTGCGGGGCGTAGCCGGCGTCGACCTCGGGGTGGCGGATGAGGTGCCGCTCGCGGGTGCCGTCGTGCTCGACGGGGTCGGCGAGATCGCGCTTGAGGTTGTAGGCGGGCGCGGCATGGAGCACGAAGCTGTCGGGGGTAAGGTGCAGGTCGGCCGGCCAGTCTTTGTCGACGTCGAGGCAGAGCGAGAAGGCCTGCCAGTGGCGGCCGCGCGCGACGCCGCGGGCGCGCACGAAGAGCTCGGCCTCGGGAAAGTGCACGAACGATCGGAAGCGGTCGACCGGGTGCTCGAAGGCCTCGGGCTCGTGGGCGCCGGCCGCCGGGGCGCCGAAGGCGAGCTCGCAGGGGGCGCCGACCTCGTCGCCGCGGGCGACCTTGCCGTAGATGACGCTCGCGCGCTTGACGTGGGACTTGAGCGCGAAGCGCAGGGCCATCGAGGCGGCGGGGTCGCTCAGGTGGTCGAGGTAGAGCGAGAGCTCGCCGATCTCGTCGTTGCGGGCGAAGTCGCTCGCGAAGCGCAGGAAGATGCGGCGGCCCTTGTCGCGCCCGGGCACGAGGTCGACCGACTCGAGGGCGACGGGCAGCACGCGCAAGGGGGCGGCGGTGCGGAAGCGGTAGGCGGGCCGGCGGCCCCAGTCGGCGGCGGGAGCGACGAGCAGCTCGGAGCCGCGCGGCAGCTCGGCCGCGTCGGAGAAGCGCGCGGTGACGTCGGCGCGCACCACGGCGGCGGCGGGCAGGGGGCTCAGCACGTAGGGGAAGTGCTGGCGCAAGAGGCGCAGCAGGCTCTGGTCGACAGCGCGCTCGGCGGCGAGGCGGGTGCGGGCCGAGAAGAAGGCCAGCGCCTCGATGAGCCGGCGCACGTCGGGGTCTTCGCGGGCCAGCGGCACCTTCGGGTGCAGCCCCGCGTACGAGGCGCGGAACTTCTCGAGCGCCTCGAGCTCGACGAGAAACGCTTCTTCGAGCTCGTCTTCGTTCATGGCACGTCGACCCCGCGCGGCGCCCTCAGCCGAGCTTGACGAGCCCCCCCTCGACCTTGACGAGCTGGCCCGAAATGGTGGTCAGGTTCTTGCCGATGACGGTCATGGGCCCGCCGGCCTCGAGCTTGGCGTCGGCCGCGGCGGCGATCTGCAGCGCCTTCAGATCGAGCGTGGTGGCCCCCTTGACCGTGGTGCCGACCAGGCCCTCGACGAGGGCGTTCTGGCCCTTGAGCTTGGCGTCGCCGAGGGCGCTCGCCTCGAAGGCGCCGTCGGCCGAGAGCGTCGTCGCGCGCGCGCTCGAGGCGGCGAGCGCGCCCTGCGTGCTCAGCGACAGGTCGCCCGTGCTCGCGACGCCGAACGTGCCCTGCGCCCGGTGCGTCGTGTCGGCCGACGACGAGACCTCGACCGTCTCGGCCGTGACCTTGAACGACTTGCACGTGATCTCGACCTTGTCGGCCTTCTGCGTGACGGTGCTCGTGTCGGAGGGGCCCACCACCTTGAGCTCGATGCCCTCGGCGTCTTGCGTGATGGTGGTCTTCTTCTGATCTTGCTCGACCGCGACGACCGTGGTCGTGCCGTTCATCGTGATGGTCTGGGTGATCTGGTCGCCCTTCTTGACCGTGACGGTGACGCCGGCCGTCTTGCTCAGCTCGATCGAGCAAACCAACGTGTCGGCCATCGCCCCCGCCCTCGCTTCACCGGGCCGCCTCGCTCGCCGGGGGGGAGGGCGGCCCTCGCCCGTCGCCCGACGAGGTGAGCCGAGTATGCCCGGGCGCCGCGGCGGCCGACAACTTTTCTCGCCCCGCCCTTGGCGGCCCGCCCGGGCGCGGCGTAGCGTGGGGCCGTGATCGATCGGGGCGGCCGGGCGCCGGGCGCGTTCGTCGACCGGCTCCGGCTCTCGCTGAGCTTGCGGGCGGGCGGGCGCGCGTTCGAGCTTACCGCGGGCTCGATCGAGCGGGTCGCCCTCGACCACTGGGCCTACGGCTTCGAGGCCGAGATCGCCTTCGCCGTGCCGGCCGAGTTCGAGATCGAGGGGCTCTTCGAGGCCTTCGTGGGCGACGACCCGCTCGAGCTGTCGCTCTCGGTGGCGAGCTGCGTGCTCGACGGCACGGGGGTCGAGGCGGTGCCGATCGTCGTGTCGGGCCCCGCGCTCGAGCGGGCGGTGCGCGAAGCGGCGGCGCCCGGCGTCGCGGGGCGGCCGGTGTCGGACCGGCGCTACCGGGCGCGCTTCGCCGACCCGGCCGCGGCGCTCTGGCGGCGGCACCGGCCGATCGAGCTGTTCGCCGACGCGTCGATGCGCGAGGTGTTCGAGCGGCACAAGGCGCCCGGCGTCGCGCTCGACTACGCGATGCCGCGCCTCGACGAGCGGCACCCCCTGCTCTGCGTCGCCGCGGGGCTCGACGGGCCGGCGAGCTTTTACGACTTCGTCGCGTGGTTCCTCGACCGCGAGGGGGCGGTGCTCGAGTTCGGCGCGGGCGCCTACCGCGTCGCCGCCGAGAAGCGCCGCCCCGCGTCCGAGGCCGCGCCGATCGCCCGGGCCGACGTCGCACGGCTCGAGATCGTCGCGCCCGAGCCCGCGCGGCACGCGGGCCGGGTGCTCAACGCCGACGCGGGCGCGGCGCGGGCGCTCGCGGTCGACAACGCGCTCGCGGCCGACGGGGTGCGGGCCGACGCGCTCGTGCGCACGCCGCTGGCGGCGCGCGTCGAACGCCGCAAGGGCGCCGAGGCCGCGCGCCTGCGCCCGCCCCGGCACGGCCTCGAGATCGACTTCGCCCGCCTGCCCGCGCGGCTCGACGCCCCCGGCGCCTTCGTCGCGCTCGGCGAGGGCTTCGGCGGGGCGCTCGACGCGGCCGGGGCGACCTACCGCGTCACGCGCCTGCGGCTCGAGGCGGGGCCGGCCGACGTCGGCGAGGGGGCCGAGCCCGACGACCCCACGAAGGCCTACGCCGCCTCGCTCTCGCTCTCGCTCGAGCACGCCGCCGACCCGACCCCGCGCCTGCCGCCCTACGCGCCCCCGCGCTACCCCGTGCTCGTCGAGGGCAAGATCGTGAGCGAAAGCGGGGGCGACGACGAGCGCACCTGGGCCTTTCTGCCGGGCGACGAGGGGCCGCAGTACGCGGTCGACGTGCCGCTCTGGGGCAAGCGGGTGCCGGCGCCCTTCGTGCCGAGCGGGGGCCCGGGGCACTGGTTCTT
This sequence comes from Polyangiaceae bacterium, assembly GCA_035762175.1. Classification (GTDB taxonomy): domain Bacteria; phylum Myxococcota_A; class Polyangia; order Polyangiales; family Polyangiaceae; genus DASTPP01. Next base: position 44,321 of record DASTPP010000438.1, read on the forward strand.
TCCCGGGTACAAGGGGCAGCGGGTGCTGGTCGAGCTCGGCTTCGATCGCGCGTCGATTCGCCGGGCGCTCGACTGGGCCGCGGGCGCCCGCGCGCCGGCCGAGGGGCGGGGCGACCGCCTCGTGCTGGGCCGGCGCGGCGTCGACGGCACCGCGATCGAGCACGCCTACCGCGACGGCAAGCCCGCGCTCGCCGCGCGCCGCGCCTTCGGCGACGACCGCGGGGCGCTCGAGGTGCGCGAGGGCGTGGTCTTTCTCGAGGTGAACGAAGATCCGACGGCGTCTACGATCGAGCCCCGCTACGACGTGAGCCCGGCCGTCTCCGCGGCGAAAGAGCGCCTCGGGGGCGAAGTGAGGGCGGCGGTCGACGAGCTGAACGGCGCCTTCGAGCGCGCCTCGGGCGAGGCGCAGGCCGAGCTCGACGCGGCGCTCGGCGAGCTCGACGCGGCGGTTGGCGAGGCGCAAGCCGGCTTGCGCGGCGCCCTCGGGCGGGTCGAGGGCGAGCTCGGCGAGCTCTCGTCCGGGCTCGCGTCGGCGACCCAGCCCGCCGCCGACGCGCTCGCCGCGGCGAAGGCGGCGCTGCGGGCGGCGCTCGAGTAAAAGGGGGTGCGCATGTTCGACGCGATCAAGGCGAAGCTCTCGGCCCTCGAGGGCGAGGTGCGGGCGGCGCTCGCGGGGGTGGGGGCCGAGGCGGGGCGGCTCGAGGCCTCGGCGCAGGCGCTCGGGCGAGAGGCCGCCGCGCCCCTCGAGCGGGCGAAGGCGGCGCTCGGCCGGGCCGAGGCGGCGCTCGGGTCGGCGATCGCGCCGCTGCGGCAGCGGGCGTCGTCGCTGCGGCGCCCGGGGCCCTGAAGGGGGCGCGCGGTGTGGGCCCCGCTCGACCAAGCGCGCGCGCAGATCGAGGCGCTCGCGGCCGAGCTCGAAGCGGCGCGCCGCGGCGGGCTCGCGCGCGTCGAGGCGGCGGGCGCCGGGCTCGCGGCCGACGTCGAAGGCCTTCGCCGTGAGCTCGGCGCGGCAGCGGGGGGGGCGCGCGCCGAGCTCACGCGGGCCGAGGCCGAGGCCCGGGCGACGGCGCGGGCGCTGCTGGGCGCGCTGGCGAAGAAGGGCGGGGCGGGCGAGGCGCTGCGCGCGCGCGTCGAGGCCGAGGCGCGCGGCGCCGAGAGCGCGCTGGGGGCGGCGCGGGCCGAGCTCGAAGGCACGCTCGGCGATCTCGACCGCGGCCTCGAGGCGCAGGAGGGCGAGGCGAAGGGCGCGCTCGGGGCCCTGCGCGCGTCGTTCGAGGCGGGCGCGGCGGCGCTCGCGGGCGAGGCGAGCGCGCCCGGCGCCGCGCTCGACGCGCAGCGCGAGGCGCTCGGGCGTGAGCTCGACGGGGCGGCGCGGGCCGTGCTCGCCCAGCTCGATGCGCTCGAAGGCGGCGCGCGGGGGCAACTGCGCGATCTCGGGGCGGCGATCGAGCGGGCGCGGGCCGAGCTCGGCGCGGCGGCCGGGGCGGCCCGGCGGGGGCTGCTCGAGCCGCTCGCTTCGGCCCGCGCGGCCGCGGGCGAGCTCGAGCGCGCCGTGCTCGCGCCGATCGGCGCGGCCCGGGCTGCGCTCGACGTCGCCGAGCGGCAGCTGCGCGACTACGTCGTGCGGGCCGAGCAGGGGCTCGACGCCGTGGCGAAGCAGGGCCTCGCCCAGATCGACGCCCTGCTCGCCCAGGCGCGCGCCGCCCTCGACGCGGCGCTCGAGGCGCTCGGCGCGATGCGCGCGCAGATCGAGGGCCTCGGCGCCCCGATCGTGGGGCCGCTGCGGGCGCTCGCGGCCTCCGTCGACGCGCTGAGCGCGCCCCTCACGGCGGGGGCACAGGCGCTCAACGCCGCGAACCTCCGGGGCCGCGCGGCCATCGAGGCCGTCGCCGCGAGCGGGCTGCCGAAGCCGCTGGTCGCGCCGGCGCTCGCGGCGGTCCAAGGCGCGCTCGACGGGGCGCTCGCGGTGCTCGGGCGGCTCTCGAAGCAGGCGTCGGCGCAGATCGAGGGGGCGGCGGCGCAGATCGGTTCGCGCGTCGCGGCGACGAAGGGGCAAGCGCGCCAGCAACTCGACGCCTTCGCCCGGGCGCTCTCGGCGCAGGCCGAGGCCCTCTTGCCCCCCGTCGCCGCTCAGGTGGGCGCCGCCCGCGCGCAGGCCGACGCCCTCGTCGCCCAGATCGTCGCGCAGCTTCAGGCGGCCGAGCGCTCGGCCCTCGACGCCATCGAAACGACCAAGCGCGGGGTCGAAGCGCAGGCCGAGGCGACACTCGCGCAGCTCGCGGGTCAGCTCGAGCAGGGCCGGACGCAGCTCGCCGAGAGGCTGCGGGCGGTCGGCGACGCCCTGGCGCAGGCCGAGGCGTCGCTCGCCCGCCAGGCCGACGAGCTCGCGGCCCCGCTTTCACGCCGCGCGGGCGAGGTCGAGGCAGCGATCGGGCGCGGGGCGGCCGAGATCGGGCGCCGGCTCGACGCGCTCGAGGCCGAGTTTGCGGCCCGGGTGGGCGCGGCCGCGGAGGCAGCGCGGGCCCCGCTCGAGGGCCTGCGCGCGCGCGGGGCGAGCGCCGAGGCCGGGCTCGGTGCGCCGCTCGACGCGCTGCGCGCCGGGCAGGCTCGCGCCCTTGCCGCGCTCCGCGCCAGGCTGCCTTCGGCCTCCTCGTACGCGACGTTGAGCGCCCGGTTGCTCGCGCCCCTCGAGGCGCTCGAGGCCGAGGTCGCCGCGCTCTGACGCGACGGAGGGCGCGCCGGTCGCCTCGGGGGGCGCGCGGACGCCTCGGGGGGCGCGCGGACGCCTCGGCTCAGCCTTCGTCGGTGCCGGTATTGGCGAGGGCCTTCGGGGGCTCGACGTGCGCCGGACGAAATGCACGCACGTTTGGGGCCGGGGTGGCCGGGGAGGGGACACCCTGCGAGGGCTTATCGCCGAGCCTCATGACGCCGAGCAGCCCCAGGTGGGGCCCGCGTGCGGCCCGGGCGACGACGAGCGCGGGGCCGCGCGGCCGGAAGAAGCGGGCGACGGCGCGTTCATCGTAGAGGGTGGTGCCCTCGGGGGTGCGGCAAAAGGGCAGGTTGCCGCGGCGGCCGTACGCCATCAGCCGGTCTTCGCCGACGGCGTAGCGCTCGGAGATTTGGGCGGCCGTCATCCAGGTAGGCATGGGGGCTCCGTCGAGCGAGGTAAGGCGTTTGTACGTGCCCTGCAGAGAGCACGCCAAGTTTGGTGCTGACGGGGGGGGCGCCCCGTGCTTGGCTGGGCTTGCGCTTCTCGCCCACCGGGCGCGTCGGGGTCGAGGGGCGCCGCCGGCGGGCCGAGGGCACCACGTTTTAGGCGGGGTCCGAGGCGTGGGCCGGCGCTGAGGTCGAGGGCCGACGCGGGGGCTCGGTGCGGTGCGGGCGAGCAACAGTCTCGATTTCGACTGCGATTGGCGCTTCGGGTTCAACCTGAGCGCGCGGGGCAAGGGCACCGTCGGTTATCTCCTTTTTTGGAGCGGGTGCGGCGGCCTGAACCTCACAAAAGACGTCGAGGTTTGGAACCCCTTCAGCGACACCCAAGGTCAGACCCAGCTGTCGGGCCCGACGGTGCGTTGCATCGGGTTGCTCGAGTCGTTCCGCTTCGAGGGGGGCGACGAGGACCCCATCCGGCTGGCGGCGTACGTGAGCAAGGACATCGCGGCCAACGTGCGGGCGAAGCTGGCGAGCCCGCTGCAGAGCACCAAGCTGAAGGTGCAGTGGTACATCGTCGCCTACGACGACGACGCGAAGAGTTGGTACGAGGCGGCGCTCATCAAGGGCGGCGCCAAGGCCTCGGCCAACCTCGACACCAGCCAGGGGCGGGTGCAGATGTTCATCGCGAACGACGCGACGCGCGTGGCCGACGGGCTCGACTTGAAGGTCTACCGTTTCGAGTTTCAGATCGTGCCTTCGCCCGGGTCGCAGGCCGATCTCGAGTTCGCGACGGGGCCCTCGCAGCGGCTGGTCAAGCGCTGGGGCGCGGGGGGCTTACGGCGCCGCGGGCGGCCAGGGGTCGGGCGGCGGGGCACGGCGGCTGGGCGGCGGCCGGCCCGGCGGGCGGCGGGGGCCGGGGGGGCCCGAGCGTTCGTCGGGGCGTGCGGCGGGGGGGGCGTTGCAATCGTCGGGACGTGCGGCGGGGGGGGGCGTTGCAAACTAGTTGCGCGGCGTTGCGCTTCTATCGATGATAGCGTGCGCGGTAGAGGGAGTAGGGGCGCGCGGCGGTCGCCGCCGGCGGCCCGGCCCACGCACGACAGCGGCCCCCGCGCGGAGCGCACATGGCAATTACCGACGAAATTCCGAAGTCGAGAATCACCCTTACCTACCGCACGGAAGTGCGGGGCCAGCCCGAAGAGGTGTCGTTGCCCTTCCGGGTGCTCATCATGGGCGACCTGTCGGGCGGCACGTCGCGCGACCGCAAGGTCGACCTCGATCAGCGGCAGATCCGGGGCCTCGACGGCAAGAACCTCGACGCGGTCATGGCCGACATGAACATGGTGCTGCGGCTGACCGTCCCGAACAAAATCAACCCCCAGGCGGCGGGCGATGATTTGCCGGTCGAGCTGCCGGTGCGGGGCATCAAGTCGCTCTCGCCGGCCGAAATTGCGCGGAACGTGCCGCGCATCCGGGCGCTCTTGCTGCTGAAGAAGCTGCTCTTGGAGGCGCAGGCGAACCTCGACAACCGCAAGGACTTCCGCAAGCTGGTGCGGGCGCTGGCGACGGACAAGGCGGCGATCGGGGCGCTGCTCAAGCAGCTCGAGGGCTACGAGACGTTCAAGCTCCCGGCGCCGGGCGGCGCGGGCGGGGCGGGCGAGGCGCCGGCGGGCGGCGCCGGTGGGGCGCCGGCGGGCGGCGCGGGGTCGGCGGGCTGAGGGCCCGGCGACGCGAAGGCACGAGCAGGGAGAGAGAAACGCGCCATGGCCGAACCGACCGCGACCCCCCCCGACCTGAAGAGCTTCCTCGCCAGCGTGCGCCTCGGCGACGAGGTGGCCTCGCCGCGCCCGATGATCCGGGCGAACCTCGACGAGGTCGTCGAGGACGTGACGCCCGAAGAGCGCTTCGTCTCGACGATGGCGGCCGTCGCCTACAACATGAACCCCGACGACGGGCGCTTCGACAAGCAGAGCATCCAAGACCTGGTGGGCGCCATCGACCGGCTGGTCGACGAGCAGCTCAACGAGATCGTGCACGCGCCCGAGTTCCAGGCGCTCGAGGCGACGTGGCGCTCGATCGACGACCTGGTCAAGAACACCAACTTCCGGGCGAACGTGACGCTGAGCCTGCTCGACGTCAGCAAAGAAGAGGCCTTCGAAGACCTCGAGCTGAACCTGGCCGACATCGCCGGGTCCGAGCTCTTCAAGAAGGTGTACGTGCACGAGTACGACCAGTTCGGCGGGGCGCCGTACGGGGCGATCGTGGGCCTCTACGAGTTCGCGAACACGCCGGCCGACCTGACGTGGCTCAAGGCCATGGGCAAGGTGGCCTCGGCCTCGCACTCGCCCTTCGTCGCCTCGGCCTCGCCGCGCTTCTTCGGCTGCGAGACGATGGCCGAGGTCAACCAGCTGCGCGACCTCGGCGGGCTCTTCGCCACGCCGCGCTACGCCGCGTGGAACGAGCTGCGCGACTCGGACGCGGCGGCCTACGTGGGGCTGACGATGCCGAGGTACATGGTGCGCCCGCCCTACAACGACGAGACGTACCCGGCCGAGGGCGTGCGCTTCAACGAGAAGGTGCGGGGCGACGACGACGCCGAGTACGTCTGGGGCAGCTCGGCGATGCTCTTCGCGCGCAACCTGGTCAAGTCGTTCGAGACCTCGGGCTGGTGCCAGCACCTGCGCGGGGTCAAGGGCGGCGGCCTGGTCAAGGGGCTCGCGACCCACACCTACAACCTGCGGGGCGAGCGCGAGCTGAAGGCGCCGGTCGAGGTCTCGATGCCCGACTTCCGCGAGTTCGAGCTGGCGCAGGCGGGGTTCATCCCCCTGGTGCACAAGAAGGGCACGGCCGAGGCGGTCTTCTTCAGCGCCCAGTCGATCAAGAAGGCGCACAAGTTCAAGGACCCGAAAGACTCCGAGAACTCGCAGCTCGTCACCAACCTCGCCTACACTTTCTCGGTCTCGCGCATCGCGCACTACCTCAAGTGCATCATGCGCGACAACATCGGCAGCACGGCCAACGCCGAGTACATCTTCGGCCAGATCGACCGCTGGGTGTCGAACTACGTCACCACCCTCGTCAACCCCGACGACCTGACCCTGCGCTACTACCCCTTCAAGGCGTACTCGCTCGAGGTGAGCGAGGTGCCGGGCAAGGTCGGCTGGTACCACTGCAACCTGTCGATCTTGCCGCACATCCAGTTCGAGGGCCTCGACGTCGACCTGCGCGTCGACGCGAGGCTGGGCTGATGGCCGCGCGGGCGCGCGGGCGTTAACGAGGAGGCGTCACCGTGCATAACTATTCGTGCGACTGGCGGAGCGGGTTCGTGATGGACCCGTCGAAGAAGCAGCGCGTCGGCTACCTCGTGTGGTTCCAGGGGCTCGACATGGGGGACTTCCTGAAGCAAGACGTCGAAGTCTTCTCGCCCTACGCGAGCGACCAGGCGTCGTACAGCGGGGTCAACGGCCTCTGGCAGAACGGGAAGATGAAGGCGACGGGGGTCATCGAGAGCGTGACGTACGCGGGCGGCGTCGGCGACCCCATCTGCGTCAGCGCCTACATCTCGGCCGAGAACGGCGAGACCATCAAGGCGAAGATGCAGACCACGCTCAAGACGACCAAGGTGACCAAGTTCGCCTGGTGGATCGTGAACTTCGACGAGGAGAACAAGGTCTGGTTCGAAGAGTCCTTCCCCCTGGAGCCGGCGACCATGACCGGCCAGCTCAACGCCCCGGGCGGCAAAGACATTCGCCTGATGGTGGCCGACGAGGCGACCAAGATCGCGCCCACCATCGACGTGAACGTCTACAACATCTACTTCGAGGTCGTGCCGGCCGCGAACTCGACCTACACGATCAACTTCGCCACCTCGGTCAAGACGAAGTTCGTGCGCAACTGGGGCCTGAAGGTCGGCACCAAGGCGGCCGAGGCGCTGCCGCCGACCGGCTCCTGAGGGCGATGGGCCGGTCGGGCGGCGGGCGCGGCGCGTGAAGAAGGTCGCCCACCAGACCTCGCGCGTGCTCTGGCAGATGGGCCAGGCCCTCTTGCCCGAGCACTTCTACGCCCAAGAGCAGTCGCTGCGCGAAGAGCTGAACCTGCGGGCGCGCCTCCTGCGCGCGCCCTTCTGGGGGGTCGGCTCGCTCGCCTGGGACGGCTTTCAGCTGTTGCGCGGCATCGTCAGCGTGCAAGAGCTGACGCTCGTCTTGCCCTCGGGCACGCTCGTCGACGTGCCCGGCAACACCGCCCCCGCCTTCGTCAACCTCAAGGCCGCGGGGCGGCGCGCCGAGGTCTACGTGCACCTGCAGGGTGGCTTCGACACCGTCTCGCTCGGCGCCCGGGGCGAGCCGGCCGAGGAGGGCATCGAGCGCATCGTGCAGAAGATCGAGCTGTCGACCAGCCCCTTCTCCGAGACGAGCGCGCAGTCGTTCAAGCTCGCCGAGTTCGAGAGCGGCCCCGACGGGGCCTGGGCGCTGCTCGACGGCTACGTGCCGCCGCACGTGCAGGTCGGCGCCTCGCCCTTCTTCGAGTCGCACCTGCGGCGCGTCGAGGGCGTGGCGCGCGCCCTGCGCCAGGCGCTCGTCGACGAGATTCACGAGCGGTACCTCGCCGCCGAGGGCAACGCCACCGGGCGCATGGCCCTGCGCGGGCTCTTCGCGCTGCAGGGGCTGCTCGCCGACCTGCGCGCCGGCGTCCTGCCCCACCCCTACGAGCTCTTCTCGGCCCTGCGCTCGCTCCACGTCGACCTGTGCTTGCACCGCGACGTCTCGCCGTCCGAGGCCGAGCGCGCCTACGACCACGAAGACCTCGCCGGCTGCCTCTCGGCCCTCGTCGAGCGGCTCGAAGACCAGGCGCAGCCCGGGCGCGCGGCCGTGCCCTACGTCGAGTTCGTGCGCCGCGACGGGCTGCTCGTCTGCGAGCTCGGGCGCGAGGCGCGCCGCGCCAAAGACGTCTTTCTGCTCGTGCAGAAGCCCCAGACCTCGGCCAAGGCCGACCTCGGGCGGGCCAAGCTCGCGGCCGCGTCGCGCCTGCACACGGTCTACGAGCGCTCGCTGCGGGGCATCCCCCTGCGCCGCCTCGAAGAGCCGCCCTTTCAGCACGGCCTCGCCTCGACCGTCGAGTTCTACGCCGCCTCGCCGGGCGAAGAGTGGGACCACGCCGTGCGCGAAGGCAGCGTCGCCCTCTTCGACGATCCGCAGCTGCGGAGCCTGCGCTTCTTTTTGTACTGGCGCTCCGAATGAGCGCCGCCGGGCGGCCGCGCTTCGCTTGGCCCGGGCGGCCCGCTTGGTCTACGAGCGAAGCGCGCGCCCCGCGCCCCCGGCGTGAGGGCGCGCGAGGGGCCCCTGCCGGCGCGGGCGGCCGTCGGCCATGAACCCTGCTGCGAAGCCCATCGCGACCGTCCTGCTGGCGCAGGCCCCCGGCTCGGTCGCCCCGTCGCCGCCCGGCGCCGGCCCCCTCGCCGCGGCCGCCGGCTCGGCGCTCAAGGGCCTGCCCGCCCTCAAGGGCGCCTCCTCGGCGGTTGCCGGCGTCGGCTCGGCGGCGTCGGCTGCCGGCTCGGCCGCCGCGGCCGCGGGCTCGGCGGCGGCGGGCGCGGGCTCGGCGGCGGCGGCCGCGGGCTCGGCGGCGGGCTCCTTCGCCTCCGAGGTCGAGCGCGCGGCGCAGGGCGTGCCCTGGTCTTCGGTGCTCGTCTGGCTCGTGCCGATCGGGCTCGCGGCCGCGCTCGCCGCGCTCGGCTGGTGGTGGTGGCGCCGGCGCAAGCGGCCCGCGGCCGCGGCGGCCCCGGCCTCGGCCTCGGCCCAGGCGCTGCCGTCCGACCTCTTGCTCAAGGCCTGGCGGCGCTTCGTCGCCGACCTGCCCCCCGCCTACCGCCGCTCGCTCGTGAACTTCGAGCACTTCGTCGTGCTCGGCGCGGCGGCGGGCGGCAAGACGCGCCTCGTCGACGCCTACACCGACTGGCGGCGGCAGTCGAAGCAGCTCGCGGTCAGCCGGCCGCACGACCCCGACCTGCCCGTATACGTCGCCTCGGGGGCGATCGTCGTCGAGCTGCCGGCGCGCTTTCTCGGCGAGGTCGGCGTGCGCGGGCGGCGGGCGCTCGAGCGGCTCTTCCGGTCGGTCTACCGGCAGCGGGCGCCGACGGTGGTGGTGGCGCTCGACGCGGCGTGGCTGCGGGCGAGCGCGCCGGGGGCCATCGTCGAGCTCGCCGAGAGCGTGCGGGCGCGGGTCAACCTGATCGCGTCGGCGCGGCGGCGCCCGGTCGAGGTGCGCGTGGCGCTCACGCGCCTCGACGCGGCCGAGGGCTACGCCGAGTTCGCCCGCTTCTGCCGCGAGCAGGGCCTGACGACGCAGCTCCCGTTCGCGTCGGGCGAGGGGGCGAAGGCGCCGGCCGAGCAGGCGGCGGCCTGGCTCGCCTCGCTGCGCGAGCAACTGCCGCGGGCGCTCGTGCACCTGCCCTCGGCCGACTACCTGCGGGCGGTCGCGTTCGTGCGCCGCGCGCCCGAGCTCGGGCCGCCGCTCGGCGCCTTCCTCGGCGCGCTCTTCGCGCCCGAGGCGCTCTCGAACGCCCCGCGCCCGGGCGCCGTCTACCTGACGAGCGACCCGCCGGGGCGCTCGAACCCCTTCGAGCCCGCGGCCGAGCGCGGCGCGGCGGTCGACCCGCGCCGGCCGCACCTGGCCCTCGCCGCGGCGCTGGCGGCGGCGGCGGTCGCGTACCTCGGCCTCGCCTACGCCGAGCAGCGCGCCCGCTACGACCGGGCCGAGCAGGCCTTCGCGGGCTACAACCCGGCCGCCGCCGGGGGCGACGACGAAGCGCGGCGGCGCGGGGCGGTCGTGGCGTTCCTGCGGCGCGAGGGCGGCTTCTTCGGCCAGCTGCACTACTTTTCGGCTGCCCGGGCGGCGATGCGCAAGGCCTTCGCCGAGCGCGTGCGCGACCGCTTTCTCGAGCCGAGGCTGCAGAAGGTGGCGCGCCAGGGCGCCGCGACGGCCGAGGCGCCCGCCATGCCGGTGCGCCGCAGCGCCTACTACCTCGCCCTCATCCACAGCGACAAGACCGACCCGCTCGGCCTGCTGAGCGTGCCGGGGCGCCTCGAGCTCGCGGCGGCGATGACCGAGCTGCCCGAGGCGTTCGTGCGCGACTACGTCGAGAGCGTCGACGAGCGGCGCACCGAGCCCGTCGCGTTCGAGCTCGGGCGGGGCGAAGAGGGGCCGGCCGACGAGGGGCCCGCGCTCCTGCGCTTCCTCGACGAGTTCAAAGAGGCGCTCGAGCGGCCCGAGGGCGTCACGTTCGCGCACCTGCGCGGCATGCGCGCCCGCGCCGAGAAGCTCGGCGCGCTCCTGCGGCGCGCCGAGCACGACCGCGAGACCGAGGCCCTGCTCGGGTCGGCGGGGCCCGCGGTCGGGGCGCCGGCGCGCTCGGGCGCGGCCGGGGCCACGCCGGCGCCGACGGCCGCGGGCCTGCTCGGGCTCGAGCCCTCGTACGAGCCCAAGTTCCTCGAGTACCTGCGCTTCGTGCGCGAGTACCGCGTCGACGAGCAGGCGCGCGAGCTCTCCGAGCTGCTCTCGGTCGTGCTCGCGCGGCGCGAGGCCATCGCCCGGGGCGCCTCGTCGATCGAGGCGCTGGTCGAGGGCCTCGAGGGCCTGGTCGAGGCCGAGGGGCCCGCGGGCCACGTCGCCTCGTTCTCGGTCGCGGGCCGCGCGTACGTGCTCGACGTCGACCGCTGGCGCGAGGCGCTGCGCTCGGTCGACGCGCGCGAGCAGATCGACGACTTCCTCGAGTCGGCGGGCTCGGCGATCTTCTTCCGCGCCGAGGCGCCCGCGGCGGCGCGCGCCCCCAAGGCCGGCGCGGCCAAGGCCCGCCCCGCGCTCGCGCCCCGCTACACCCGGCAGGCCTACGACGAGCACGTGCGGCGGCCCGTCTTGCGGCTCGACGAGGTGCTCGGCAAGACCGGCCTGTCGGACGCGCAGAAGCAGCCGCTCTCCGCCTTCGTGCGCGATGCGGTGCGCGACTACGCCGCCGCCTACGCCGCGCAATCGCGCGCGCTCGTGCACGGCTTCGCGGCCGACGCCGGCTCGGTCGAGGGGCTGCGCGCGCTGCTCGCGCAGATGGTCAAGCCCGAGGGCTCGGCCTTCGACGATCTTTTGAAGTCGGTCGACGAGAACACGCGCCTCGGCTGCGAGTCGACGATGCTCGAGCCCGCCTGCGACGCGATGGCCGAGTTCGCCGGCTGGCACGCGGTCGTCGGCGTCGAGGGCGGCGCGCCCGAGGTCGTCAAGTACCGCGCCATCCTCGCGCAGTTGCTCGCCGACCTGGGGCCCGCCGAGGGCGGCGCCGCCGCGGCCCCGGCGGCCGGGCCCGAGACGCTCGAGCGCTCGCTCTCGCCCGCGGGCAAGCTCGCGCTCGCCGAGATCAAGGGCGAAAAGGGCTCGTACGCCCGCCTGGTGGGCGAGTGGGCCGCCGCGCTCGACCTGCCCGACTACCAGCGGCGCGTCTTCGCCGGCCCGGTCGCCGCGCTCTCGCGCCTCGGCGGCGACGAGATCGGGCGCGAGCTCGACCGCGCCTTCCGGGCCGAGATGCTGCCCGACCTGCGCCGCCTCGCCGACCGCTTCCCCTTCCGCGCCGACGCCAAAGAAGACGCCTCCGCGGCCGACGTCGAGGCCGTCTTCCACCCGCAGAAGGGACGCTTCTTCGACGCCTTCCGCCGCCACTTCGAGCCGCTCTACGACTTCGGCGACGGCGGCCCCTTCGCCGTCAAGCGCGCCGCCAGCGGCAAGGTCAAGCTGCCCCCGCACCTGACCGAGACCGTCAACGCCGCCGCCGCCCTCGCCGCCCGCCTCTGGGACGACAAGGGCGCCCCGGTGCCCACGCCCGTGCGCGTCTCGGCGCTGCCCTTCGAGCGCGGCCGCGACCCGAAGCTCGCCCCCTCGCTCGCGCACCTGAGCGCGGGCGCCGCCACGCTCGTCTACTTCAACCAGAAGCCCGCTCCCGTCACCCTCCGCCTCGAGTGGAACGCCGAGTACGCCTCGCAGGCCGGCCTCGAGCTCACCGACGTCGCGACCGGCGAGCGCAGCTTCGCCGACCCCTTCGCCGCCGAGAAATCCCCCTGGAGCTTCTTCCGCCTGCTGCGCCAGGCCAAGGCCGAGCCCTCGCGGCTCGAGCCCGGCGCCCAGACGTACACCTTCCGCTTCAAGATCGGCGACGCCGGCAGCGAGCTGCCCGTGCGCTTCGTCGTGTTCGACGATCCGACGTCCGCCTTCGCCATCGGCAACCTGGTGCGCTCGAAGGTCACGGCCGCGCCCAAGCGGGCCGGCAGGTGAGGCCCCTTGTCGCCCCCGGCCCCCGCCCGCGCTCCGGCCCTCGCCCGCGCCTTCGCCTTCGTGCTCGCCCGCACGCTGGCCTTCGCCCTCGCCCGCGCGTTCGCCCGCACCCCAGCGCTCGCCCTCGCCCTCGGCGCGGCCTCGTCGGCCTGCTCGTCGTCGTCGTCCCCGGCGCCGCGCGCGCCCGCGGCGGCGACGGCCGTCTTGCACGTGCGCTCGACGCCCCAGACCAACGGCGGCCGAACGCTCTACGTGATGGTGCGCGAGGCCGACGCCAAGTCGATCACCCTCGGCTACGACGACGCCGCGGCGAAGCTCTTCGCCGACCCGCCCGACCCGGCCGTGCTCGCGAGCCGGCCGATCTTCCCCGGCGCGGCGGCCGAGCTGCCGCTCGAGGGCGAGGGCAAGAAAGATCTCGTCGTCTACTTCTTCTTCACCGAGCCGGGCCCGCGCTGGCGCCTGCCGCTGCGCCGGCCGCTGCCCAAGGCGGTCTACGTCGATCTCGGCGCGCTGCAGATCGAGAAGGTCGAGCGCCGCTGAGCGCGCGCCGGCCGGGCCCTGTCGGGCGAAGGCGGGCCGGGCGCGGCGGCCGGGGCGCGACCGCCCGGCGACGGCGGGGGGCGGCCCCGTGAGCGCCGTCGCCCGCGCGCCGGGCCCCCCGCCGATCGATCTCGGCGCGGCGGCCGACCGGCTGCGCGAGGGGCGCGCGGGCGACGCCTGGCTCGGCTCGTGGCTGCCGGCCTCGGGCGCCGACCCCGAGGCCTTCGGCGAGGCGACGCTCGCGCTGCTCGGCGAGCGCCGCGGCGCGGTCTTCAAGAGCCGCCCGGCCGACGGCTGTGACCTCTACCACGATCTGGTCGCCGCCCACCTCGGCCGGCGCCGCCGGGCGCTCGCCGGGCGCGAGGGCGGGGCCTGGGTGGGCGTCTCGTACGAGGCGCTGCACGCCCGCTCGAACGCGCTCGGCGCCGCCTGGGCCGAGGCGGGCGTGAAGGCGGGCGAGTCGGTCGCGCTGGTCATCGCGCCGGGGCTCGAGTTCGCGGTGGCCTGGCTGACCGCCCTGCGCATGGGGCTCGTGCCCTCGTTCGTGCCGCCCTTCGGGCCCGGCTTCGTGCAGAAGACGCTCGCGCGCGTCGGGGCCGACCGGGTGGCGACCTCGGGACGGCGCGGGGTGCCGGCGGCGGTCGCCGCGGGGGCGCTGCCGGCCGCGGCGGGGTCGCGCTCGGGCGAGCCCTTCGGCTCGTTCTTCTACCCCGCGGGCGCGCCCGCCGCGCGCCTCGTCACGCCCTTCGGGCCCGATGCCCCCGTCGCCGTCGACCTGCCCGCCGAGGTGCTGCTCGGGGGCGCCGCCCGCGACGCGGCCTTCGTCTACGGCCTCGCCCCGCACGACGTGCTGGCCGCGCCGGGCCTCGACCCCCTGCAGCACGGGCCCGCCCTGCTCTCGGCCGCGCTCGCCGCGGGCGCCTCGTACGCCGAGCTGTCCGACGGCGATCTCGAGGCCGAGCCCGAGCTCATTCGCCGCCTCGGCGTCTCGGTGCTCGGGCTCGGGCGGCGCGCCCGCGACGCGCTCGCCGGGCGCGGGGGCCCGCCCGAGGGGGTGCGCGCGTGGTTCCGCAGCGTGAGCGAGACCATCGACGCCGAGGCCTGGGACACCTTCTACCGCGCGCTGCCCGAGGCGCGGCGGCTCAACTTCGGCGTCCTCGCCAACGCCGCCTCGGGCGGCGCTTGCCTCTTCTCGCCCCCCTCGCGGGACGCGCCCGGCCTACGCATCTGGCCGGCGCCCGGGCTCGCCTACCGCCTCGAGGCGCCGGCCGCCGAGGGGCTCGAGGCGCTCGACGACGCGGGCGTCTTCTGTGTGCTGCGCGGCGGCGAGATTGACGGCTCGTTCGCGCGCGCCGTCATCGGGCGCGTGGGCGAGGGCTACACCTACGCCGGCTCGCTCGACCTCGGGCCGGACGCCCAGCGCCACCCGGCCGCCGACGTCGAAGACGCGGCGCGGCGCGTGCCCGGCGTGCGCTATGCCGCCTCGTTCGAGGCGCCCGGGCGCCGCCTGAACGAGGCGAAGACCGTGCTGCTCGCCTTCGTCGAAGACGGGGGCCCCGCGCCCCCGCCCGACCCAGGACACGTCGCCGCCGCCGTCGTCGCCGAGCTCGGCGAGCGCTTCGCCCCCGACCGCGTCGAGATCTTCGCCCTGCGGCCGCGGCTGCAAAAAGGCGAGCTCGATCGCGCCTGGTGCCGCGCGCAGTACCTGAGCGGCTCGCTCTCGCGCAAGGCGCGCTCGCGCCCCTTCGTGCTGCTCGGCCGGCTCGGCTACCTCTTCGACCCCGGCTGAGCCCCGGCCGCTGCGCGGCGCCCTACTTTGCCGGCGGGGCGGCGGAGGGGTAGAGTCGAGCCTTCGCCAGAGAGGTAGCCCATGGGCTTGCTCGTCAGCGCGGGCGCCGTCTTGCAGTGCTCGTTCGGCTCCGCGCCCTCGTCGCTGATGGTCTTGCCGGTGGGCCGCCCGCTCGCGCCCGCCCCCGTCGCCACCATCGCCGACACCATACCCTTCGTGAACGTCTTGCCCTTCGCGACCTGCTCGAGCCTCGCCAACCCCGCCGTCGCCGCCGCCACGGCGGCGGCCCTCGGCGCGCTCACCCCCATGCCCTGCACGCCGGTGCCGGCCGGGCCCTGGGTGCCGGGCGTGCCCACGGTGCTGGTCGGCAACGTGCCGGCGATTGATCAGACCTGCAAGCTGCTCTGCGCCTTCGGGGGCGTCATTCAGGTGCTCAGCCCGGGCCAGGCCGTGGCCACGGGGGGCTGAGGGCGCCCCGATGGCACGCGCCCTCGAGCCGCTGCGCAGGCCGCTCTCGCCCGGCCCCGAGCTCGACCCGCTCGACCCCCGCCTCGCGGCCGTCGTCGACGCGGCCGAGCGGCGCCAGTTTCGCGAGGCCGCCGACCGCGCCGAGGCCCTCTTCGCCGAGGGCGTGTACGACGTGCAGGCGGTCTCGATCTACCTCTACCAGGCCTTCGCCGAGGGCGGCCTCGGCGCGCTCGGCGAGCTCTTCGCCACCGCCGAGGCGCTCGCCGGCGACAACCTCGGCGCCCTCTCGCCCGCCCGCCGCCGCGAAGAGCGCCTCGACCGCCGCCTCGGCTGGCTCTTCGACACCGTCAACGACGCGCTCGAGTACCACGTGCTCAAGAACACCCCCGACTGGGCCCGCTGGCGCGAGGGGGTCGGCCCCGACGCCTTCGCCGAGGCGCTCGCGCGGGGCGAGGCGCTCGGCGGGCGCCTGCGCGCGGGCGGCTTCAAGGCCGGCGAGGCGGGCCTCGGCCGCCTGCTGACCCGCCTGCAACCCCTCGCCCCCGTGCTCGCGCCGCCCCCCGCGCCCGCCCCCCCGCCGGCCGCGGCCCAGGCCCCCGCCGCCGCCGTCGCCTCACCCGCGGCCCACGCGACGCTCGAGCCCTCGCGCCACCGCGTCGAGCTCGTCGCGTCCGACAAGTTCGTCGAGCTGCTCTGCAAGCTCAGGGCCTTCGAGGCGCTCGTCGAGCGCAAGAACTACCAGAAGGCCGCCCTCGTCGGCGACGACCTCCTGCAGACGCTCGACGACTTCGACCCGCGGGCCTACTTCCCCGAGCTCTTCGCCGGCTTCAGCGCCCTCTTCAGCGAGCACGTCGACCAGCTCGCGCCCCACTGGGGCGACCGCGACACCATCACCTGGAAGGCCCTCGCCCAGTTCTACCGCGTCGACCTGAAGGGCTTCGTCGGGGGCTAGCGCCGTGGGCGAGGGGCCGGCTCGGTCGGGCGGCGGGGCCGGCGCCCCCGATGACGCCTTCGAGCGCCGCGTCGAGCGCGAGGCGTCGCGCTTCGACCTGCGGCCGCTGCTCGACCTTTTGCGCGCGCGGGGCTACCGCGAAATTCTCTTTCAGAGCGCCACCTCGGCCCGCTCGTCGCCCTCGATCGTCGAGAGCGTGCGCTTCGAGCGCTCGCCCCGCCCGCTCGTGCGCGTCGCGCTGAACCTCGGCCTGCTCGCCGACGGCACCCTCTTGCCGAGCTACTTCTTTCGCACCGTCGAGGGCTCGCGCGACCCCGAGCGCTTCTACGAGTTTCTCGGCTTCTTCGAGCACCGCCTGATCGACGAGTTCGTGCGCGCGCTCTACCCCGAGGAGGGGGGCCGGGCGCTGCGCGACTGGGGCGGCGCGCGCCGCTCGCTCTTCAAGATGCACGGCATCGGCTCGCCCGCCACGCTGCAGTGGCTCGCGCGGCTCTACTTCCCCGAGCTCGGGGTGCGCGTCGGGCGCTGGCCCTTCGCCCGGCTCTCGAGCGCGCACGCCCTGCGCACGGGCCAGACGCCCCTCGACGGCAGCGGCGTGCTCGGCCGCTCGTACGAGTCGCACGCCGAGGGCCTCGCCCTCGAGCTGGTGGCCGAAGAAGAGACCGACGCCCGGGGCCGGGGCTGGGCCGGCGTCGTCGTCGGGCGGCTGCGCCAGAAGCTGCTGCCCTTGCTCGCGCCCTTCCGGCTGCCGCTCACGGTGCGCCTGCGGGTGCTCGTGCACGCGAGCTGGGCCCGCGTCGAGTCGCCCGACGACCCCAAGGGCTACCTGGGCTACGATCGGCTGCGGGCCGACGAAGAGTCGGGGCACACCGTCGTGCTCTACCGCGGCGTCGCCGGCGAAGAAGGTGGCATGCTCTTCGCCGACGCGGGCGAAGGGGCCGGCTGAGAGACGAGCCAAGGAGGGCGCCATGTTCTTGCACAAGCACTTCGGCGGCGGCGACGGCGGCGGCGAGCTCGACGACGTCGCCCGCAACCTCGCGCACGTGCTCGGCACCCGCCGGGGCGCCGGCTACTTCTTGAAGAGCTTCGGGCTCAGCGACGCCGGCTTTCGCACGCCCGAAGAGAGCGTCACGGCGCTAACGGCCGAGCTGCGCGAGACCATTCGGCTTTACGAGCCGCGCGTCGAGCTCGTCGACATCGACGAAGACTACGACGACGACGGCGCGCGCGCCCGCCTGGTCGTCGCCCTGCGCCTGCGCTCGCACGGAGAGCGCCTGCGCCTCGTCGTCGACCTGTCGTCGCGCTCGTTCGACATCGTCGCCCTGGCGGCCGACGGGGGCCCGGGCTGAGGCGCCCGGGGGGCCCGCCTTGTACCTCGACCGCCTGCGCGCCGAGCTCTCGATCGCCGCCGGCGAGGGCGCCCCCGTCGCCGTGCCCTCGCGCCACGTCGAGCGCTTCGACCTGCGCCTCGACCCCTGGGGCTTCGAGGCCGAGCTGGCCTTCTGGGTGGTCTGCGAGGCCGACCCGTCCGAAGACACGCTCTTCGACGCCTTCGTCGGCCCCGCCCAGCTCGAGGCCACGCTCACGCTCGGCCGCTCGTTCGACGAGGTGGGCGAAGACGCCGAAGCGCTCGTGCTGAAGGGCCTCGCCGTCGAGCGCTCGGCCCGCGAGCTGCCCGCCGGCGACGTCGCGGGCGCCCCCGTGCTCTCGCGGCGCTACCGGCTGCGCTTCGTCGACCGCGCCCGCGCGCTCTGGCCACACCACCGCCCGGACTCGCTCTACGTCGACGCCACCTACCGCGATCTCTTCGCCGACAACCTGCCCCGCGGCGTCTCGCTCGCCCACGCCTGGGCGGCCTCGTCGGCCCGGCGCCCCGTGCTCTCGCTCGGCCTCGGCGCCGCCGACGAGGCCCCCGCGCCCGGGGTCGCGCCCGCGAGCTTCTACGACTTCACCTTCTGGCTGCTCGACCGCGAGGCCGCCGGGCTCTTTTACGACTACGCGTCGTCGTCCTACCGCGTCGCCGACGAGAAGCCCAACGCCTCGTCGCCGCGCGCGCTCGAGCCCGACGAGGTCGAGGCGATCGAGATCGCGCTGCCCCGCCTGCGGCGCGCGAAGGTCGTCGTGCTCAACGCCTACGCCGACGCGGCCGAGGCCCGCCGCGAGATCGCCAACGCCGTCGCCCTCGAGGGCGTGCGCGCCGACGCCCTCGCCCGCACCCCCGTCGCTTCCGAGTTCGACGCCCGCGTCAAGCGCGAGACCGCCCGCGCCCGCCAACCCCGCGAAGGCGCCCGCGTCACCCTGCGGCGCACCCCCGCCGCCGCCCTCGCCCCCAACCTCGCCCTCACGCTCGGCGAGGGCTTCAGCGACAAGCTCTTCGCCCACGGCAAGACCTACCGCATCGTGACCCTACGCCTGCGCGGCGTGCCCCCCGCCGAGGCAGGCCCGGAGGCGCCCGGCAGCGACCTGGCGGGGCAAGGCGCCGGCGCCGATGCGCCTGGCGGCGACATCGCCGGCCAAGGCGGCGGCACCGAGGCCGACCTCGGGCGGCGCTACGCCCTCGACTACGAGCTCGATCTCGAGCTCGCGAGCGACCCGAGCTTTCACGCCCCGCCCTTCGCCCCGCCCCCGTGGCCCTTCTTCGTCGAGGGCAACGTCGTCAGCGAGATCGGCCAAGACGACGAGCTCACCTACCAGGCCTACCGCGACGAGGCGACCTCGCTCGACTTCTACAAGATCGCGGTGCCCCTCTTCGAGGGCAAGAAGGTCATCGCGCCCTACGAGCCCACCGCCCTCTCGGGGCAATTTTACTTTCCGCTCTACAAGGGCGAGCGCGTGCTCGTCGCGCTCGACTTCGACCGCGCCTCCGTCGCCGGCCACCTCGACTGGCGCCCCGGCGCCCGCCTGCCCCTCGAGTCGCAGGGCAACCACCTTTTGCTCGGCAAGAAGGGCACCAGCCAGACCTCGCTGCGCCACACCTACGCCGACGGCAAGCCCTCGCTCACCATCGAGCGAACGTCCGACAAAGATCGGCAGACCATCGTCATCTCCGAGGGCACCATCCGCCTCGAGACGAAAGAAGACGAGGGCTGAGCCCGCCTCGGGCGGAGCGCCCGGCGCTTCGAGCGGCTCGCGGGCCCGCCGCCGCGTCGCACCCGCCTCGGGGCGCAGGGCGGACCGCCCTCGTCGCGGGCCTCTACTTCCTCCCTCGGAGCCTGTCGAGCTTGGCCGCGATGATCTCGGCGCGAGCATGGTCGAGCGTTGCCGAAAGGTGCGGCGTCTCCCGCCACGCCCTCAGGACGTCGTCCGGCTTGCAGAGTTCGGGCAAGGCCCTCAACGTGACTGTCTGGCCTAGGGTCCTGATGTCGAAGCCGTTGCTCGCGCTCTTCGACTTGTTCATCTTGATGACGTTCGCGGCGAGCTCGATCTGCAGCTCGTGCGCCTTTCCGCCGTGCTCTTTGGTTAGCGCCGCGATGACCTGCCGGTACGTTTCGTCTTCGCCCTCGGCGGTCGACGTGGCATCTTCGTCGGTCACGAGCTCGAGGTCGAGCATCGGCGAGAGCAGGGGCCAGTGCTCCGACCCGAGAAAGACGACATAGTTGTCGGGGCCGGTCGCGTACGACCGAACGATCTCGGCGACGACGACGTCGAAGGGCCCCGTGCGGCGGAACACCTGGTTCAGCGGCGACTTGCCTTGCGCCAGCGGGCGGTATTCGCTGCCATTTTTATTGATGTTGGGCCCGTACGCGAGCACGCTCAGGCCCCACACGTTGAAGCCGGCATTGAAGGCTTTCTGGACGAGGTCCACGTAGCTGACCTGGTTCTTGATGCGGTTCGAAAACTCCAAGTACTGGGCCCCGGGGTCGAACCCGAGCCTTTCGTACGCCCCCCTCGGGTCGACGAAGAGAAACTCGAAAAAGATCGTGTTGTACCCCTGCTCCTTCAGCGACGGCAGGCGCTGCAGCAGGCCTTTGATGGGGGCGTCCGACTCGTGGTTGTAATCGGCATAGAAAATCGCCCGACGGGCCGAGCGGCCAGAGCCTTCGCCTGTGTTCGAATCGGGCCCGGGGGTGGGGGCTTGCATCATGGCGGTGGGGCCTTCCGTTCGAGGGCGAGCGGTGGGGGTGACTACTTATCAATTCCGCTCGGGGCCAGCAAGAGGCGGCCCACCGGGGCCGCGCTACGACAGGGTCACGTCGCCCTTTTCTTCGACGTCGTGGGCGACGAGCCCGAGCGACGAGCCCTTCTTCTCGAGCTTCGGGGCCTCGTCTTGCTTCGGGGCGGGCAGGTCGAGCTCGGTCACCTGCTTGGCGCCGCCGAAGTCTTTCTTCGCGTCGCCCGGGTAGCCGTTCTGGCTGACGACGTAGGCGATCTTGCTGCCCCAGAGCTTCGCCCCCTCGGCGAGCGACGTCGCGCCGGCCGACCAGGCGTCGTCGAACTTCGCCTCGAGCTGCTGGTCGAGGGCGAGCCCCACGGCCTTGTAGCTGAGCCGCGGGGGCAGCTTGCGCTGCCGGCGGTAAGCGTTCTCGCAGCAGTCGAGGCCCCGGCCGTGCAGCAGGCCGCAGACGATCTGCTCTTCGACGGCGACGTCGACGCCGACCTTGTCGACGGCCAGAATGCCCTTGGCGCGAACGAACTTGCGGCCGTCCCAGCGGGGCGAGATGCCGGCCGCGATGAGGTAGGCGTGGCACAGCTCGTGAAAGAGCACGACGTCCAGATCGGCGCCGGTTTTGGCAAAATCGTCGTGGCCGAGCAATACCCCCTTTTGCACCTCGAGCTTGCCGCCTGGTTGCTTCCAGCCCGAGGCCGGTATGCGAACCAGGGGTATCTTGAGCTGCTGGTTGAATTGCGCGTCGCTGAGCCCCTTGGGCCGGTGCGCGGCCTGGCCCTCCCAGTCGATGCAGGTCTTGGTGCAGATGGGCGCGTTCGCGTCGCCCTTCTTCAGGCCGAACTGCAGCACGACGAGGGCCACGTCTTCGTTGGGCGACTTGACCAGCTTGCTCGGCGCGGCGGCGCCGAAGTACCGCAGCATGGTGGCCCCGAGGCCCGTGCCGCCGATCGTCTCGAGCAGGCCGACGACCTCGTCCTGAAAGGCCTCGGTGCCGGCGACGATCGTCTTGCACGCTTTCAGGTAGCTCGCTTGCGGCATACCCCGCATGGTTGCATCGGCGACCCCGCGGCGCCAGAGGCTCGCCGCCCCGGGCCGAGGCCGGCGCCCCGCGGGTACCCCACCGTCGGGCGTTCGTCGATGGACGCCCGGCCCCGCCAGCGCTACCACGCAGGCGCGATGTTCGTCCTCGTCGTCGGCGACGCCAACGCGGACCTCTGCGCGCGCCTCGCGCGCTTCCCGCGCGAGGGCGACGATAGCCCGCTCGCCGGCCTCGACTGGCAGAGCGGGGGCTCGGCCCTGAACGTGGCGACGGCGCTCGCGCGCCTGGGCGGCCGCGCGCGCCTCGCGGCTCGGGTCGGCGTCGACCCCGCCGCGGAGGTGGCGCTCGACGCGCCGCGCCGGGCGGGCGTGGCGCTCGAGCTCGTGCAGCGCGACCCCTCGCTGGCGACCGGCCTCTGCTTCGCGGCGGTCTCGCCCGGCGGCGAGCGCACCTTCTTCAGCTACCGCGGCGCCAACGTGGCGCTCGCGGGCGTCGACGCGCCGGCCGCCTTTCGCGACGCCGCGTGGCTGCACCTCGGCGCCCACGCGCTGATCGAGGGCCCGCAGCGCGCGACCGCGCTCGCCCTGATCGACGAGGCGGAGCGGCGCGCGCTGGGCGTGTCGGTCGACCTCTGCCTGCCGCTCGTGCGCGGGGCGCCGGCCGAGGCGCGCGCGATCGTGGCGCGCGCGGCGGTGGCGTTCGCCAACGAGCGAGAGAGCGAGGCGGCCGAGGCGGCGGGGGTCGCGCTCGGCGCGGCGCGCGTGCTGGTCGAGAAGCTCGGGGCGCGCGGGGCGCGGGTCTGCCGGTCGGGGCAGGGGGTGGGCGTGCCCGCGTTCGCGGTCGAGGCGCGCGACACGACGGCGTGCGGCGACGCGTTCGTGGCGGGGTTCCTGCTGGCCACGGTGCGCGGCGCGCTGCCCGAGCACGCGGCCGTGGTCGGCAACGCCGCCGGCGCCCTCACCGCGACGCGGCCGGGCGCGGCGCCGGCGCTGCCCTCGCGCGACGAGGTGCGCGGCCTGCTGGTCGAGCGGGGGGCGAGCGAGGCCTCTCTACTTTAGAGACCTCATGGCCCTGGGGGGCGCCCCCGCGGAGGCGCGCGCCGACGGGCGGGGCGCAAGAATCTTGGCCCGGGGGCGGCCGGATCTTTAACCACGTGCGCATGAGCGAGCAATCGACCCCCCAGATCGTCAAAGCTTCCGCGCCTTCGGCCGCGCCGGCCGGCGCCAACGGGAAGCTCCGCGCGCTCCGCCCCGAGGGCGGCGCATCGCACCCGGCCGATGAAGCGGCGCCGAATGCCTTGCACGATGGTTGGTTCCGAGACGTCGACGGGCGTCTGTGGCGGGCCGACAGCGACGGCTGAGCGCGGCGTCGTCCGGCGCGCTCGGGCGAAGCGTTCTGACGCGCGCCCGCGTCGAACGGGGCGCCTTCCGGGCGCGGCGGCGGGGGCCGGCCGTCGAACGCCCCGGGGCGCGGGGGCGTCCGGGCGGCGCGCGTTGCCGTTACGGGGCAGCCCCGCGGAGGGCCGAAGTGGGGTAGTCTCCGGGCTCCGAACGACCATGGCGATGGCGAAGGTTGGGCCCCCGCGGGCGCGCGCGGCGATCGTGCTCGTGCTGGGGGCGGCGCTGTTCGGGCCGCGGGCCGCGCTCGCGCAGGCGGGGCCGCCGGCCGACGAGGCGCCCGCGGCGAGGGCGGCGCCCAGGCCCGAAGACGAGGCGGTGGCCGATGAGCTCTTCCGGCAGGGGCGCGCCGCGCTCGAGGCCCGCGACTACGGCGCCGCGTGCGCGAAGTTCGCCGAGAGCCAGCGGCTCTCGCCGCGGGGCGGCACCCTGCTCAACCTCGCCCGCTGCCATGAGCTCGAGGGCAAGACGGCCAGCGCGTGGGCCGAGTTCGGCGCCGCGCTACGCCAAGCGAAGCGCGAGGGGCGGCCCGACCGCGAGCAGATCGCGCGCGAGCACCTCGGCGCCCTCGAGGCCCGGCTCTCGCGCCTGACGGTGGTGGTGCCGCCCGCGGCCGACCTCCCGGGCCTGGTGGTGCGGTGCGACGGCACCGAGTTCAAGCGGGCCGTCTGGGGCGGGGCGGTGCCGGTCGACCCGGGGCCGCACGTCGTCGAGGCCTCGGCGCCGGGCAGGCTGCCCTTTCGCGCGAGCGTGCGGGTGGGGCCCGAGGGCGATCGGCAGAGCGTGACCTTGCCCCCCTTGCGCGAGGCGCCGAGCGACCCGGCCGCCGGGCGCGAGGCCCCCGGGCCGGCCGCGCCGCCGCCCTGGCGGTCGATCGGCTGGGCGGCCCTCGGCGTCGGGGCGGCCGGCCTCGGGGTCTCGGCCCTGTTCGGGGGGCTCGCGATCGCCGAGGGCCGCGAGGCCGACGACCGCTGCGGCGGCGACGGCGACCCCGAGCGGTGCCTCGATCGGCGCGGCGTGCGCGCGAACGAGCGGGCCAAGTCGTTCGCCGACGCCTCGACCTTGAGCGCCGCGTTCGGCCTCGCCCTCGCCGGGGCGGGCATCTACCTCGTGCTCAGCCACCCGCGGGGGGCCGCGCCCGGCGCGCCGGCCCGGCCCCCGGCGTCGGCGATCGTCGTGGGGCCGCGGGGCGTCGGGCTGGTCGCGAGGTTCTGACGATCAGTCGCGGTCCCAGGGGTCGAGCGAGGCGGCGGGTTTCGGCGGCGGCGGCGCGGCGGAGGCCGAGGGCGACGCGAGGGGCTTGGGGCGCGCCGGGGCCGGGGGCGGCTTGGGCGCGGGGGGCTTGAGGGCGCTCGCCAGAGCGGCGGCCTCGGGGCCGGGGGGCGCAGAGGCGCGGGGCGGGTCAGGGGCCGAGGCCGAGGCCGAGGCCGGGGTCGGGGCCGGGGCCGAGGCCGGGGGCGGCGGCGGGGGCGTGGCTTCGACCGAGGTCGCCGAGCTCGTGCCGGCGGGCGGCGCGGGGGGGCGCAGAGACGACGTGCGCGAAGCGCTCGCGCTGTCGTCGACCCAGCGGAAGGTGAGCGCAGCCGAGAACAGGACGAGGGCCGCGAACGCGAGGGTCGGCCAGGTGATGCGTCGGCGCGGGGCGGCGTCGCGCGGCGACGGGGTGGACGTGCGCGCGGCGAGCGACCCGAGGGTCGGCGAGGGCGTCTCGTCGGGGGCGGGCGCGGCGGGGGCGGCCGGCTTCGCGGGGGGCTCGGCCTTTCGGGGGTCGTTCGTCGCGGGCGCGAGGCTCGAGGGCCCGTCGAGGGTGGGGTCGAGGGTGGGCTCGGCGAGGGCGGAGGGCCCGGCCTCGCCGGGCTCGTCGGGCAGGACGCTGGTGAGGGCGGCGCGGGGGGCGGGTTGCCCGAGGGCCTCGGCGAGCGCCCCGATTTGCACCCCGGCCGAGGGCCAGCGCGAGGCGGGGTCGGGGCGGCACGAGCGCAAGAACCACTGGTCGAAGGCCTCGCCGAGGTCGCAGCCGCGCGTCGAGGGGGCCGCCACGCGCTCGTAGACGATCTGCGCGAGGACGTGGGCCGGCGTCCCGCCGTCCCAGTAGGGGCGGCCGCTCAGCAGGCGGTAGGCGACCATGGCGAGCGACCACAGGTCGGCGGGCGGGCCGAGCGCGCTCGAGAGGCCCATCGCCTGCTCGGGGCTCATGTAGATGGGCGTGCCGAAGACCACGCCGCTCGCGGTGGGGGCGCGGTCGGTCTCGTCGTGGTCGAGGAACTTGGCGAGCCCGAAGTCGAGCACCTTGACGAGCGGCGAGCCGTCGTCGCGCTTCGTGAGGAAGAGGTTCTCCGGCTTCAGATCGCGGTGCACGACGCCGAGCGCGTGGGCGCGATCGAGGGCGCGCGCGGCCTGGCCGAGCCACTCGACGACGTCGCCGGGGGGCAGGGGGCCGGCGGCGGCGAGGGCGCCGAGGTCGCGGCCCTTGAGGAGCTCCATCACCAGAAAGGGCGCGCCCTCGAGCTCGGGGGCGACGTCGGCGTCGACGACGTGCACGACGTGCTCGCTCTTGAGCCGCACCGCGATGCGCGCCTCGCGCCGGAAGCGCTCGACCGTCGCCAGGTCGAGCCGCGACTGGGCGCGCAAGAGCTTCAGCGCGAGGCGCTCGCCCGTGTGAACGTGCTCGACGAGGAAGACCGCGCCCATGCCGCCCGAGCCCAGGTGTCGGATCGGGCGGTAGCGTCCTGCGAGGCAGGGGGGCAAGCTCGTCGGGGGCATGGGGGGGGCGGTGGGCGCGGCGCGCAGGCTCGGTTCGTGTCAGGGTTTCTCGCTTCCGTCGAGGGGTCAACGGGGTGGCTCGCGGCCCGCCCCCTTGGGCCCGAGCCCGGCGGCCCGCGGCCGGGGTGGGCCTCGGGCGTGCGCCCCGAACTCGGCCGCGTCGGGGCGCCCGGGCGCGGGGGGGGCCGCGCTTGACGCTCTTTCGGCGCGCCCGTACGAGAACGGGGGCGATGGGCCGAGCGACGCGGGGGGCTTTGGGGGCAGGGCGGCGCGGGCGGGGGTTCGGTCGCGGCGCGGCGCTCGGGGCCCTTGTGGCGCTGGCGGGCGCGGGCGGCTGCCGCCAGCTCGCGGGCATCGGCGACGTCGGGTGCGCCCCGGGCTGTAGCGTCGATGGGCTCGTTCGGCTCGAATGCGAGGCCGACGGCAGGGTGCGGGCGGTGACCTGCGGCGAGGGCTCGTCGTGCCGCGACGGCGAGTGCCTGCCCTGCATCGATCGCTGCGACGGGCCCTCCGCCCGCTTCGTCTGCGCGAACGGCCCCTCCGCGCCGGCCGAGCCCTGCCCGGCCGACACCCCGTACTGCCTCGCGGGCGCCTGCGTCGAGTGCCTCGGGCCGGGCGACTGCAGCGTGATCGGCGAGGCCTGCGTCGAGGCGGCGTGCGAGGGCGGGCGCTGCGCGGCGCGCCCCGTCGAGGCCGAGGCGCGGCGCAAGGCGCCCGACCCGATGCCGGGCGACTGCGTGGCGCTCTTTTGCAACGGCACCGCCGAGCCCTTCGGCATGCCCGACGCGTCCGACGGGCCCGACGACGGCAACGAGTGCACGACCGAGCGCTGCGCCGAGGCGTTGTCCGAGATCGTGCGGGGCTTCGCGCCCGACGGCGCGCGCTGCCGCGGGGGCGAGGGCCGCTGCGACGGCGGGGGCCGCTGCCAGACGGTCCGGCGGCTCGCCTCGAGGGGCGACTTCACCTGCGCCTTGATGAGCGACGGGGCCGTCTGGTGCTGGGGCGCCAACGACGCCGGCCAGCTCGGTAGCAGCCCGGCCGGCGACCCGCCGGGGGCCAACAGCGCCCGGCCGGTGCGCGTGCCGAACTTCGGCCTGCAGGGCGGCAACGGCCTGCGGGTGCCCGTCGGCGAGGGCGACGACCACACCCTCGTCGCCTCGACGCGCTTCGCGTGCGCGCTCGCCGAGCCGGTCAGCAGCGGGCGACCCACCGCCCCGCCCGCCGTGTACTGCTGGGGCGGGGCGGCGGCCGGCCAGAACAATTTCACCAAGATCAACCTGCCCGCCGACCGCGTGCCCGTCTCGCTCGCCACCGGCCAGGGCTTCGCCTGCGTCTTGTCGGGCGATCGTCGCTCGATCGATTGCTGGGGCGAGGCCGGCCAAGGGCAGCTCGGCACGGGCACGGTGCTGAGCGGTTCGTACGGCCAACCCCAGCCCGTGGCCATGCCGCTCATGGCCCCGAACGACGACGTCGTCTCGCTCGCCGCCGGCCAGCAGCACGCGTGCATCGCGCTCAGCGACGGCCGCGTCTTCTGTTGGGGGAGCAACCTGGCCGGCCAGCTCAGCGGCCCGTTCTGCCCCTGCCCCGGCGGGTGCGAGCCGCCGCAGGGGCCCGAGTGTACCCAAGACCGGTCGTTCGGGCCGGTCGAAGTGGGGCCGCTGCCCTTGCAGGTCGACGAGCGGGTCGTGCGCGTCGCGGCGGGCCCGTCGGCCACCTGCGCCCTGACCTCGGCCGGACGGGCCCTATGCTGGGGGAGGAACGGGTACGGCGAGCTCGGCCTCACGCCCTCCGCCTTCGTCGTCAAGAACGCGCCCGCCCCGATGCAGACCTTCGACGGCGCGGGCGAGAGCGACGACCTGACGTACGCGGCCACGGCGGCCTTCGGCGACGGGCAGCACGCGTGCGGGCTCGCCACCGACGGCGCCGCGTTCTGCTGGGGCTCCGCCGTCGATGGCCAGGTCGTGGCCCTGCCGGGCGGGGCCCTCCCGCCGGGCTGCGGGACCTTCGGCGGCGCCACGATCTGTCTGCCTTCGCTGGCGCGGGCGCCCCTGTTCTCGGGGCGCGCGCTCGACGTCGTCGCGGGCATCGCGCATAGCTGCGCGCTGCTCGAAGACGCGGCGGTCTGGTGCTGGGGCAACAACCAATACGGACAGCGGGGCGACGGCTCCTTCT
The DNA here is from genome assembly GCA_035762175.1 of Polyangiaceae bacterium. Taxonomy (GTDB): domain Bacteria; phylum Myxococcota_A; class Polyangia; order Polyangiales; family Polyangiaceae; genus DASTPP01. The sequence continues at coordinate 72,005 of DASTPP010000438.1, forward strand.
CGAGCCTGCCCGTGCCCGACGTGGGCCCCACGAAGGTCGTCTGGCCCTGGTCGGCGCCTTAGCGCCCCGGGCCCCGGAGCGCGCCCGGCACGCCGCGTTCGAAGACGCCACGATGTACCGGCACCCCACGCCGCCCGCGCCGAACGTCGACCCCCCGGACGAGCTGGTCTACGCCGCCGTCGACCGCGGGCGCAATCGGGGCTCGGCGGCGGCGGTCTTCCAGCTCGTCTCGCTGCCCGGCGTCGTCGGCATCGCGCTCGCCACCCTGCTGTCGCCCGAGGCGGGCTTCGCCGGGCTGGTGGGCGCGGGGGCGCTCTCGGCGTGGTGGTGGCGCACGGCGCCGCACCAGGGCGGGGCCATCTTCCGCGTGGCGGGCGGCGAGGTCACGCTGCTGTCGCGCAACGGCAAGCGCGAGCGGGCCCGCTTCCGGATGGGCGACCTCGCCTACGTCGAGCTCGACACCAAGACGATCCAGCGGGTCCAAGAGGGCGGGGGGCCCGTGCCCGATCTGCGCTTCGTTCAAACCACCGTCGGCCCCGAGGTCGACAACGCGCGCATCGTGCTCATCGTGCAGGGGCGCATGATACCGCTGACCGAAGAGTACCTCTCGTACACCGACACGATCGAGTGGTTCAGCCGCATTCGACTCTTCCTGCGCCGGCGGGGCTGGGTGCCGGCCGACGAGGCCGCGCCCGACGGGGGCGAAGGGGGCGGCCGCCGCGGGCGCCGCGCGGCGCAGAAAGGCGGCGCGGCGCCCGATTCGGCCGGGTAGGCGCGCCCGGGCTCGACGCCCTACCGCGGGACGGGACGCGAATCGGGCCTCACCGCGGGACGGGACGCGAGCCGTCGGGCCTCACCGCGGGACGTGACGCGAACCGCCTGGCTGCACCGCGGGACGTTACGCGAACCGCCTGGCTGCACCGCGGGACGTTACGCGAACCGTTGAGCCTCTTGTGCAATCTTGAACAGATTGCCCACCCGCGCGCCCCGCCGCCGCCCGGGGGCGTGCGGGCGGCGGGCACGCGATCGGCCTTTGGTCTGGCGCCGGCGGCGCGGGGCCGCGGCGGCCGGCCGCCGCGCGAGGCCGCGGCCGCCGTTTTGCAAATAAGGCCCGTCGGTGAAGACGCGGGGCGCGCCCCGGGCTTCTGTGGGAAGGCCGGTTCGGCCCGAAAGCCCGCAGTGCGGTTGACCTTATTCTGTAGGAGATGGGCATGTGTGTTCAAAGCGCCTCGGCCCGACGGCCGGGGCTTCGCGGCCCGCGCGTGCGCGCGCTTTGCCTTTCGGCCCTGGCGTCGCTCGCCGCGGGCTGCGCGGAGGCGGGGGGCGAGCCCGAGGCCGCCCCGGGCCGGGTCGGGCAGGCCATCGCCGGCGGCGTCGACGAGGAGGGCCACTTCGAGGTCGTCCGGGTCCGCCGGACGCGCGACGGCGAGGGGAGCTCCTGCACGGGCGTCGTCATCGCCCCCGACCTCGTGCTGACGGCCCGCCACTGCGTCGACCGGTTCCGCGAGCCGGTCGGCGCGTGCGCGTCGTCGAAGGCCGGGCGGGACGCGGGCGGCGAGCTCGCCGTCACGCTGCGGGAGCCGGGCGGCGCCAAGCACAAGCTCCCGGTCTCGCCCGACGGGGTGCGCGTGCCCGGGGGCGAGGACAACTGCGGCGCCGACATCGCCCTGCTGCGCGTGCCCGACATGCTGCGCTTCCGCGACGGGGGCTGGGTGCAGGCCGCCAGCCCCCGGCTCGACCGCGCGCTCAGGCCCGGCGAGCCCTACACGGCGGTCGGCTTCGGCGACGCCGACGCGGAGGGCAACGGCAGCGGCGTGCTGCGGCGGCGCGACGGCCTGACGGTCTCGTGCCTCGGCGTCAACTGCGCGGCGTCGGAGGGCGCCCTGCCGCACGAGTGGGAGGGCGAGGCGGGCGTGTGCGGCGGCGACTCGGGCGGCCCCGCGCTCGACGAAGAGGGGCACGTGGTCGGCATCGCCTCGCGCAGCAACGCCGACGACTGCGCGGGGCCCATCTACGCCTCGGTCTTCGCCTGGCGCCACTGGCTGCGCGAGGAGGCGCTCTCGGCCGCGCGGCTCAGCGCGTACCGCCGGCCGCTCTGGACGACGCGCGTCGCGGCCGAGGGCGAGGGCGAGGACGAGTCGTCGCTCGCGATCTCGGGCGGCTCGTGCTCGCTCCGGCCGGCGGGGCAGGGGCGGGGCCCCTCCGCCCTCGCTGCGCTCGCGCTCGGGCTCGCCTTGTTCGGCGCCCGCCGCCGGGGCGCGCGCTAGCGCCCGCCGGGCGACGGCGGTACAAGAGGCCCCCGGAGGTCCGATGGAGCGTACCCTTCGCCGAGAGCATGGCGGCCCCGCGATCGTCACCTGCGCGCTCACCGGCGTGCTGACCGATCCCGCCCAGCATCAGGTCCCCGTCACGCCCGAGCAGATGGCGAAGGAGGCGAAGGCGGCCTGGGACGCCGGCGCCACGGTCGTGCACCTGCACTACCGCCGCCAAGAGGCCGGCATGGGCCGCCTGCCCTCGTGGGAGCCCGACGTGGCCCACGCCATCGTCGAGGCCATCCGGGCCGAGTGCCCCGGCATCTTGATCAACAGCACCACGGGCACCGTGGGCCCCGACATCAGCGGCCCGCTGGCCGTGCTCGAGCGGGTCAAGCCCGAGATCGCGGCGCTCAACGCCGGCTCGCTCAACTACCTCAAGGCCCGCGCCGACGGCCGGTGGGCCTGGCCGCCGATGCTCTTCGACAACCCCGTCGAGAAGGTCGAGGCCTACGTCAAGGCGATGCGCGCGCTGGGCATCGTCCCCGAGTGCGAGTGCTTCGACACGGGCATCGTGCGGTCCATCGCCATGTTCGAGAAGGTGGGCCTGCTCGGCGCGCCCATTCACGTCTCGTTCGTGATGGGCGTGGCGTCCGGCATGCCGGCCGACCCGCGCTGGCTCGAGCTCTTGGTCGAAGAGCTGCCCGCGGGGGCGCACTGGCAGACCATCGGCATCGGCCGCCAAGAGGTCTGGGCCCTGCACCGCCGGGCGGCCGAGCTGGGCGGCCACGTTCGCACGGGCCTCGAAGACACGTTCTACCTGCCCGACGGGGGCAAGGCCTCGTCGAACGGGGCGCTGGTCGAGGCGCTGGTGAAGGTGGTGCGCGAGACGGGCCGCGAGCCCGCGACGGCGGCCGAGACGCGAGCGGCGTACGGGCTCGCCTGAGCCCGGGGCGGGCGCGCTACGCGCGTCCGTTCGACTGCGGCGCGGCCCGCCGTTCGCCGTCGCGGGCTCCGCGAGTCGAGGGCCCCGCGGGCGCTAGAAATCGCCACGTCCGGGGCGCGAACCGGCGGTCACGTCGCGGCCTTCGCGCAGGCCCCGGCGCGCCCGAGCAAGAGCGCGCGCTCGCGCTCGTTGCGCGTCAGCGACGCCGCCCGCTCGAACTCGGCGCGGGCCTCGCCCACGCGCCCGAGCTTGGCCAGCAGATCGCCCCGCACGCTCGGCAAGAGGTGGTAGCCCTTGAGCGAGGGCTCGCCCGCGAGCGCGTCGACCAGCGCGAGCCCCGCCGCGGGGCCGAACGCCATGGCGACCGCGACCGCGCGGTTGAGCTCGACGACGGGCGAGGGCTCGACCCGGGCGAGTAGCTCGTAGAGGGCGGCGATGCGCGGCCACTCGGTCGCCTCGGCGCTCGGGGCGCGCGCGTGGCAGGCGGCGATGGCGGCTTGCAAGGTGTAGGGGCCGCGCTCGCCGCCGAGCCGCTCGGCCCGCTCGAGGGCGGCGAGGCCGCGGCGAATGAGGACGTAGTCCCAGCGGGCGCGGTTCTGATCGGGCAAAAGAACGGGCTCGCCCCCCGGGCCGACCCTCGCCCGCAGCCGCGACGCCTGGATCTCCATGAGCGCGACGAGCCCGTGCACCTCGGCCTCGTTCGGCACGAGCTCGGCCACGACGCGCCCCATGCGCAGCGCGTCTTCGCAGAGCGCGGGCCGCACCCAGTCTTCGCCCGCGGTCGCCGCGTAGCCCTCGTTGAAGATCAGGTAGAGCACCTCGAGCACCGACGAGAGGCGCGCCTCGAGCTCGGCGCCGCGCGGCACCTCGAAGGGCACGCGGGCCTCGGCGAGCGCGCGCTTGGCCCGCACGATGCGCTGGGCGATCGTGGGCTCGGGCGCGAGCAGGGCGCGCGCAATCTCGTCGGTCGTCAGCCCGCCGAGCAGGCGCAGGGTGAGCGCGACGCGCGCCTCGGTCGAGAGCACGGGGTGGCAGGCCGTGAAGACGAGGCGCAAGAGGTCGTCGCCGAGGTCGTCGCCCCGCGCGGCCTCGGCGTCGGGGGCCCAGAGCTCGCGCCGGGCGTCAGCCTCGCGGCCGAGCGCTTCGCGCTTGCGCTCGAGCCGCCTCGACCGGCGAAGCTGGTCGATGGCGCGCCGCTTGGCCGTCGCCATCAGCCAGGCGCCGGGGTTGTCGGGCACGCCCGAGGCGGGCCAGGCCTCGAGCGCGGCGACGAGCGCGTCCTGCGCGAGCTCTTCGGCGAGGCCGACGTCGCGCACGAGCCGCGCCAGGCCCGCGATGAGCCGCGCCGACTCGATGCGGAAGACCGCCTCGGTCGCACGCCGCACGTCGGAGCCCGCCACGGCGTCGGACTAGCGCACCCCGCCCGCCGCGCGCAAGCCCCACCCCCCCCTCCGCCCGCCCGCGCCGGGCCCCGCCTGCCCCGCCGCGGGCCGCGCGCCGGCGCCCTGCGGGGCGGGGGGGCGCCTACTCGCGCGTCCGCGACGCCACGGCCTCGCGCAGCTCATGCTCTTTCTTGCGGTGCTCGCCCGTCGGGTCGACCTCGGCGAAGTCTTCGGTCTCGTACACCTGCCGGATCTCGATCATCTCTTCGCCCGAGGCGGGGCAGCGCGACGCCCACTCGATGGCCTCCTGTTTCGACTTCGTCTGGATGAGCCAGTAGCCGCCGATGATCTCTTTCGCCTCGGTGAAGGGCCCGTCGCTCACGCGGGCCTTGCCGCCCGGAAAGCGCACGCGCGCCCCGCGCGAGGTCGGGTGCAGCCCCTCGCCCGCGAGCAGCACGCCGGCCTTGACGAGCTCTTCGTTGTACTTGCCCATCGCCTCGAGAATCGTTTCGTCGGGTAGCACGCCGGCCTCGGCCTTGGGGCCCGGGTACATGATCATCATGAAGCGCATCGTTCGGTCTCCTGGTTGGCTCGGGGGGCGGCGCCGGCCGCTCTCGGCCTGGCCCCGCCTCGCCTCTACCTGCACGACGAACGAGCGCCCACGCGATCGACACGGGGGGCGATTTTTTTTACGAATCCGCCAAGTGCTTGAAACTACATGCCGCCGGCGGGCCGCCCGTCGGGCCCCCGTCGCCCCCAGCGCGCCCCGAGGGGTCGACCGGCCGGGCGAGCCGAGCACAGACATCGAGCACAGACATTGTTCGTCAGGCCCGGCGATCGACGGCCAACGTTCGCGCATGGTAGCGTTTCGGGTCGGCGAGGCGAGCGGGCCATGGCGGCGAGGCAAAGCTGGTCGGGCGAGGGCGTCCGGGGCCTGCGGGCCGAGCGGTCGGGCGAGGGGGGCCGGGCTTCGAGCCGTCTGCCCGACGACCAGATCGAGGCCCTCGAGGCAGGGTGCGTCACGTTCTGGGGCGTGCGCGGCGGGCCGGCGGGCGGCGCGCTGGTCGTGACGGTCTGGCCCGAGCGCGGGCAGGCGGCCGCCGGCGCGCCCGGGGCCGGCGAGAGCGCGTGGGGCGACTACGACGCCGAGTTCGGCCTGGTCACGTTCGAGACCGACGAGGGCGGGGTCGAGCTCGTCGTGCACGAGGCGACCGAGGCGGCCGTCGCGCGCGCGGCGGCGGCGTGCGCTGGCGGCCACGTCGAGCGCGCAGTGGCGCGCGCTGGCGGCCACGTCGAGCGCGCGGCGGCGTGCGCTGGCGGCCACGTCGAGCGCGGCGGGGGCCGCGAGGGCTGGGGCGTCGAGCCGGGCGTCACCGCGTTTCTTCCGTGGCGTGACGGCCTGCGGGGCGCGGGCCTGCCCGACGAGGGCGACGAACGCGAGCTCGCTCACGCCGTGCAGGCGCTCGCCGGCCGCGCGCCGACGGGGCGCGAGCGCGAGGCGTTCGAGGCGGCCTTCTTCGAGCGGCTGTGGCTGCGCTGCCTCGAGCTGTCGGGCGCGCGGGCGGGCGGCGAAGGCTGAGGCGCGGCGCCGCCGTCGCCCCGGGGCAGCCCGCCGCGAGGGCGCTCGGGGCGTGGGCCGGCGCCGGGCCGGGGGTGTATGCTCGCCCGATGAGCCCTGCCTCTTCTTCGTGGCTGCTGGGGGCGGCGAGCGGCGCGTCGACGCTGCTCAGCCTGATCGTCCACGTCGTGTTCCTCGTGGTCGCCTTTGGCATCGTGCGTCGCCACCGCCCCGACGCTTGGGGGCTCGTCGCCGCCTGGGCCGGCGCCTCGATCGCGCTGATGCTCATGCACACGGCCATGACTATGGTGATGCCCTTGATGGTAGGGGGCTCGGGCTCGCCCGACTCGTTCTTTGTCGTCTCGGCCGCCACCACGGGCACGTTCGCGCTCCTCCGCGCGGCCGTCGACCTGCTGCTCGTGCTCGCCCTGGTGCGCCTCGCGCGCGGGGCCGACGCGCCGCGCGTTTGAGGGGCGCGTCGGCCCCGCGCGCGGGCGGGCGGCCTGCGGGCGCAGCGCCGGGAGGCTCGGCAGAGAAAAGTGACTATGGCCGGGTGGTGACCCGACGATAACCTAATCGCCAGGTGATCGGCAGCGCCTCGATCCCTCGAAAGTGCCACGAATTGCTGTAGCGCGGCGGGCCCATGAGGCGCAGCCCGGGCAGCCGCTCGAAGAGGATGGGCAGCGCCACCTGCATCTCGAGCCGCGCGAGCGGCGCACCGAGGCAGAAGTGAATGCCGGCGCCGAAGGCGATGTGGGGCAGGGGGGGCCGGCCCGGGTCGAAGCGGTCGGCGTCCGACCAGCGGGCCGGGTCGCGGTTGGCGGCGCCGAGCAGCAGGCCGATCTTCTCGCCCTTGCCGAGCCGCACGCCGGCGATCTCGACCGGCTCCAACGCGAAGCGGTCGAAGAAATGCAGCGGCGGGTCGAAGCGGAGGGCCTCCTCGACGGTCGCCGCCGCCGCCTCGGGGCTCGAGAAGAGCGCCGCGGGGTCTCGCCCCGACTCGAGGATCGCCTTCACCGCATTGCCGATCGCATGGACCGTCGCCTCGTGCCCCGCGTTGAGGAGCAAGATACAGCCGGCGATGAGCTCGTCCTCCGACAGGCGGTCGCCGGCTTGCTCGGCCGCGATGAGGTGGCTAATGAGATCGTCGCGCGGCGCCTTCCGCCGCTCGGTGACATACCCGCGCAAGAAGGCGACGAACTCGCCCGTCGCCGCGACCGCGTCGTCTTCGATCGCGCGGTCGCGGCGGGGCGTGTACATCGCGACCATTCGATGCGACCAGTCGAGCAGGCGCGGCGCGGCCTCGACCGGCACGCCGAGCAGCTCGGCGACGATAATCACCGGGATTGGCGTGGCGAAGGCCGTGACGAGGTCGGCCTGCGCCCGAGCCCCCCCCGTCGCCCCTGCCCCGGGCGGGGGCGCGGCGCCGAGCGAGCCCGGCCGGGGGGCGCCGAGCCCGTCGATCAGCTCGTTCGCGAGCGCGGCGACGCGCGGCCGAAGCTTCTCGATGTGCCGCGAGACGAAGGCGCGGTTGGCGAGCGCGCGCAGGCGCGTGTGGGCCGGGGGCTCGCGCGCGAGCATGGAGAGATCGTCCACCGCGTAGAAGGGCCGCACGTGCTCCGGCGGCTCCGGGAGGCCGACCTCCTCGCGCGTCGCGACGTGGAGGACTTCGCGGCCGAAGCGCCGGTCGCGGAAGAGCCCGTTGACGGCCTCGTAGCCGGTGAGGCACCACCGGCCGAGCTCTTCCCAGAAGAAGACGGGCGCGACCTGGCGGATGGCCTCGTAGGCGGCGTACGGGTTTTGATAGAAGGCGGGGTCGGTCGCGTCGAGAGAAACGCGGCGCGTCGTGCGATCGATGCGCGCGGGCGACGCCGGGTGATCGGCAACGGCCATGGGCCCATGGTCGGGCAGGGCGGCGCCCGGTTCAACGATCGCGCTGCGAGCGGAGAGCGAGCCTCGTCGCGGCGGCCCAGGCCCCGGCGTCGCGCAGGCAGGCGTCGACGTCGTCGGCGATGATGGGGTCGCGCACGCTCGGGCCGCCCGACGAGGCGGCGCGGCGAGAGCTTGCTGGCCGGGGGTAGGCGCGCGGTCGCGGCCGTACAAGGGGCTCAGGGGCGGCGCGGGCGGCGAGCTCACATCGGCGGGCGGGGCGGACACCCGAGATCGGGCCCACGCACCAGGCGGCCTCGACGAGGGGCGAACTAAAGCCGCCAGCCGCCGTCGATCCAGAGCCACCCTCGGTCGCGGTGCTCCCAGCGGCCCGGGTACCAGCTGGCGTTGGCGCGCGGGCGGGCGCTCCAGTGGCCGCCGACCCAGGTGTACGCGCGCCCCGTCCAGCGCCAGTTGCCCTTGACCCAGGTGGAGTCGGCGCTCGGCGGAGGGGGCGGTACTTCGTACGGCTCGGGCGGGGGGGCCGGCTGAGCGTAATAGGTTGTCGCGTACGGTTGGGGCTCGGCCTGAACGTAGGCGGTCTGGGGGTACGGTCGCTGCTCGAACGTGCAGGCGGCCAGCAAGGGCGCGGCCGCGGCAAAGAGACAGATCGAAGGGAGAGGGGTCTTCATGGGGGTGGGTTGCCCGCTCTGGCGAGCGCGATGCAACCTACCTTTACGTAGACGGGCCGCCTGAACCCCCTTCGAGAAGAGCGGTGGTCCGATCGTTTCTCGACCTCAAGATGCGTGCCACTGCGCCGGCGAGTTTCTCGTCGACGACGAGGGGCGCGATCTCGCCGTCGGCGCCGACGTCCAGGCGGCCCGCGAAGCGGTCCCCGACGTCCCCCCAAATGGGGATGCGGCCGCCGCTCGCGTCGCCCATCTTCGAGCCCTTGGAGACGCTGCCGAGGGGCAGGCCGAAGCCGGTGCGCAGGCCGATCGGGCGCCGGCCCGCGCGCCGGCCGATCGGGCGCCGGCCCGCGCGCCCCCCGGCCGGGCGGCGGCTTGACGGGCAGCTTCGGGCGCGGGTACCTTCGTGCTCGCCCCGCCAGGGCGTCCCTTCAGTAAGGTCTGATACACCTTTTCGGGACGTTCGAATCGGGGCACTTCTTTTGTCGGGGGCCGCGAGAAGAGCCATGCCCAGCCGCTACACCGACGTCCGGCGCCAGTGGCGCGCGACCGACCCCGAGCGCGACCTCGCGAGGCTCTGGCGGGCCGAGCGCTTCGAAGAGGCCGCGGCGATCGAAGAGGCGCTGCGCGTGTACGAGCTCGCCGTGCGGGTCGCCGGCTGGGAGGCGGTCAAGGGCTGGGCGCGCGCGGCCTTCGACGAGGGGCGCATTCTCAACGCGCACCTGGTCGAGCTCTCGATGCGCGCCTTCGAGCAGCGCGACGTGGCGTTCGTCGCCGAGCTCACCGCCCGGATGCTCGACCGCGCGCCGCCCTCGTTCTTCCGCTTCTGGTACACGCTGTTTTGCACGCGGCACTCGCACGCGGGCGAGAAGATCTTTCGCGCGCAGCTCGCCGCCCTGAGCGACTACCACGCGGTGAAGTACCGGCGGTGGCTGCGCAAGATCTTGCGCAAGCTGCGCTTCCGCTGCGAGACCCCGCGCGAGAAGGCGCAGGCGGCGATCGCGTTCGGCGCCTACCGCGGCTACGACAAAGAGGCGTACCCGTCCGAGGTCTTCGAGGCGTACCTCGCCTGCCACAAGGCCGCGAGCACGCGGCCCAAGGGCAAGCAAGACCGCCCGGTGTCGGCCGAGCAGCACGCCGCGCACTTCGCGCGGGCGGCGGCGAAGCTCGGCATCTGGTCGGTCGTCGAGGGCGTGCGCACCTCGGCCAAGCTGCCCCGCACGCTCGCCTACCTGGCGGCCATGGCGCCCGGCATGACCGACCTCGAGCTGCGCCGCTCGCTCAAGGCCTTCGACGCCCGGCTCAAGACCGCGACGCACAAGAAGGCGCCCGAAGACGTGGTCGAGCTCGCGGGGTACTTGCGCGGGCGGCTCGCGGCGATGCCAGGGGTCGCGCTCGAAGAGTGGTGCAAGGTCTACCCCTACCTCGCCAGCCCGACCCTCTGCGGCGTGGTCGAAGACGTGGTCGACGCCCGGCTCGGGGCGCGAGGCGCGCCGCTCGCGGGGGGGGTCGAGTGGGGCTTCGCCCCGATCGTCGTGCCCGAGACGCTCGAGGCGCGGGCGTTCCGCGCGGCGCTGGTCGTGGCGTACCTGCTCTACGGCGCCTGGGGCGACGCCGCGCTCTACCTCGTGCGCCCGGGGCTGCCGCGCCTGCTCGCGCCGCCGAGCCCCCTCTGGCCCTACGGCGCGGGCGTGTTGCCGGGGGCGGCGCGCTGGGGGCTCGGGCCCGACCGGCCGCACCGCCCGTTCTACGACCTCGTGCGGGGCACCTTCCCCGAGGCCGCGAAGCGCCGCGCGACCTCGCCCCTCGGCGCCGACGGCTACGTCCAGGCGCTGCGCCACCACCTGTACCGCCGGCAGGTGCTCGACGGGGCGGCCCCCTCGCGCGACGTCCCGCTGCTCGTGCTGACCGGCGAGCCCGAGGCCGCCGAGCGCCGCGCGCTGGCGGCGCACCTCGCGATGTTCCCCGCCGCCGCGCTCGTGAAGCTCGACGCCCCGTGGAAACACCCCCTCGACGGGCCGCACCTCGCGCACCTCTACGCGCCCGCGGCCGTCAACGACCTGCTCGCGCCGCTGGCCGCGCTCGAGGGCACGGTGGCCGACGCGCGGGCCGCCTTCGCGGCGCGCAAGCTCGACGTCGACCGCGCGCTCCGGCACCTCTTGCTCGCCCCGGCGCCGGCCGTCGAGCTCGTCGCCCAGGGGCCCTACGAGCGCGAGGCGGTCGGCGCGAAGGGCGCGCCCCCGCCCGGCCCGAGCGCCGCCGAGGCTCCTCCGGTGCCGGCCGCCCCCACGGGCGCCACGGTCGACGTCGTCCTGGTTCGCGCCAAGCCCGACGCGAAGATCATGCTCATCAAGGCCGTCCGCGAGGCGACGGGCCTGGGCCTCAAGGAGGCCAAAGATCTCGTCGAGGGCGTGCCCAAGCCGCTGCGCCGCGGGCTGCCGAGGCCCCAGGCCGAGCGCGTCAAGGCGGCGATCGAGGCCGCGGGCGGCGGCGTCGAGCTGCGCCCGCCCGGGCGCTGACGCCGGCGCCGGTCGGCGCGGGCGGCGGGGGCCGCCAAGCCGCAGGGGCCCCCGCACCGCAAGGCGCGCTCAGCGCTCGCCGTCGTACGCGGCCCGCAGCGTCGCGATGTCCAGCTTGACCATCTTCAGCATCGCGTCGGTGACCCGCTTCGAGCGCGCGGGGTCTTGGTCGCTCATCATCTCGTCGAGCACGGCCGGCACGATCTGCCAGCTTACGCCATACTTGTCGCGCAGCCACCCGCACGCCTCGGCCTGGCCGCCTTCGAGCAGCGCGTGCCAGTAGCGGTCGAGCTCGGCCTGGTCGTCACAAACGACCACCATCGAGATCGCGTGGTTGAACGGGTCGAGCGGCCCGGCGCTAATCGCCTGGAACCGCTGGCCGAAGAGCGTAAAGTCGACCACCTTCACGGTGCCCGGCGGGCCGCTGGGCGATTCGCTGAGCAAGGGCGTCACCCGCTCGACCCGCGAGTCGGGGAAGATGGCCGCGTAGAACGTCGCCGCCTCCTCGGCCTCCTTGGCGTACCAAAGGTGGGGAAAGATCTTCGAGGTTCGCTTCGAAGCCATGAGCTTGTGCCTCCTTGCCGCCCGACGGGGGCGCGCGACGCGCCGTGGGCGGGCCCGCCCGGCGGAAGGCGAGCCCGCGAGAGCTGTTCACCTCGTTGGACCGGCCCCCCGCCCGAAAATCATCGGTCCTGCCCCTCGGTCCGTAGTTTTCTCCGAGGCGGGCCCGCGCGGGGCACTCGAGTGCCCTTTAGGGAAGGGTCAACGACCTTGAAGGGGCACTCGAGTGCCCCTTATCGAAGGGTCGACGACCTCGGTGGGGTACTCGAACACGCGCTCTACCGACGTGCCCTTTCTCAACCGCGACGACCAAGAGCCGATCGTCGAGCCTTGCCCGTTCGCGCCGAGCGCCGTCGGGCGAACGCCGCTCGCTGGCGGGCCCCCCGGTGCCCTCGGCCGAGCAGGTGCGCCGGCTAGAAGCGCCCCGCCACCACGATGCCGTAGCCGCCGGCCATCTTCGCGACGCCGACGCGAGCCGTGACGCCCTTGCTGGTGCCGCGTGAGGCGCCCGAGGCGCCCGACGAGACCACGGCGGCGGCGGGCACGACGATGCTGGCGAGCAGGCCGATGGGGCCGAGGCGGCTGAGCAAGGCGTCGGCGCTGCGGGCGGCGTCGGCCGAGGGGCTGCCGCCGCCCGAGGGCGACGAGGCGGGGGCGCGCTCGAAGGGCGCGGCGGCGCGCGCGGGCCCCCGGGGCGGCGCCGCGAGCGGCGAGTAGGCCCAGGGGCCCGCGTACGCCTCGTCGGGGGAGAATGGCGCGCCCCAGGTGCGCGACGAGCCCGGGCCGAGCGCTTCGCGCGAGGCGTTCAGCTGCCCGAGGGGCGCGCCCTGCCAGGCCAGCGCGCGGCGCTCGGCACGCGCGGGCGTGCTGGCAGCGAGCACCAGCGAAAGTGCCCCCATCATCAGCAGGAAACGGGTTCTCGAGGCCGACATGGTATCTCTCGTCGTTGCGGCGTCTGCGCTCGGGGCAGGCGCCGTCCTAGAGTCCATGTTCACGAAGGGTGCCAAGCCCCGCCCGACGCCTCGGCCATGCGCCGTCCGGGCCCGGGGCGCTTTTTTCGGCTCGTGACGCCCCGGTGCGAGGCGTGCGGCTCGCACCGCCTGCGCGCCGCGCCCTGCTGCCCGCAAGCCTCAGCGGGGCGCCGGGCGCTGCTGCCTGTTCGACTCACCCTCCGCCTGACGCCGGCTTCGCCTTCGCGCGCGAGACCTGCGCCTCGATCGCGGCGACCCCCTCTTTGAACGCGGGCCGCGTCGTCGACCACTGCTGGGCCTCGGTCTCGTGCGCGAGCGCCTCGGCGTGGGTCGGCGTGACGCGGGCGCGGCGCAGGGTATCGGTCAGGCGCCGGGCGAAGGCCGGCTCCTGGTCGTCGAGCCGGCGGCCGAGGGCGATCGCGCGGTCGACGAGGGCGTCATCGTCGAGCACCTCGGCGACGAGCCCGACCTCCTTGGCGCGCTCGCCGTCCCAGACCTCGCCGAGCAGGCACGCGAGCTTGGCCTGCTGCTCGCCCACCGCCCGCGCGAGCAGCCAGGTGTGCCCGCCGCCGGGGTGCAGGCGCAGGCGGGCGAACCGCGTGTCGAAGACCGCGCGGCGCGAGGCGAGGCGGACGTCGCAGGCGAGCGCGAGGTTGAAGCCGGCGCCCACGGCGGGGCCGTTCACCGCGGCGATCGTCACGAGCGGCGAGCCGAGGACGCGCAAAAACCCGTCGTACACCTCGCGCACCGAGTCGAACTCGCCGTCGGCCGCGGCGCGCAGGGTCGACAGCTCGGCGCCCGCGCAGAAGGCCGGGCCGGCGCCCGTGAGCACGACGGCCCGCACGGCGCCGTCGGCCTCGAGCGCGTCGAACGCGGCGCCGATGGCCCGGACGAGCGGGGCCGACAGGACGTTGCGGCGCTCGGGCAGGTTCAGCGTCAGCAGCGCCGCGCCGCCGTACTGGGTCACCAAGACCAGGTCGGAAGACATCGCCCGAGTGTACACGAACGCCGAAGCGCCGCCCCGGCCGGGTCGAAGTCCGTCTACGATCAACCCCCCGACGTCGACCCCGGCGGGGCCCCGACCCGGCGCCCGGCGGGCGCAGGCGTCAGGGGCAAGCGACGAGGCACGCGTAGAGCGCGTTGCACTCGTCCCTGCAATTGGTACGGTCGGTTTTACAGGCCGCATGCGCCGCTTCGCCGCCCCCTCGCCGCCCCGCGCCGCGCTCGGCGCCCTGCTGGGCGCCCTCGCCGCCTGTTCGGGGGGGCGCGCCGACGAGCGCCAGGGCGCTGGCGCGCCCGAGACGCTCGACAGCGGCCCGCCCGCCGCGCCCTCGTCGCCCGCGTCCGCGCGGGCCGCGCCCCCCATCATGAGCCCAACGCCTACCCTCATCGGCGACGCGAAGATGCTCGACGACGGCACCATCGTGCTCGACCTCCGCCACCCCGCCTGGGTGCGAGTGACCTACGCGCCGACGCACCCCGAGTACGCATCCGTTCTGCGGCATGTCGGCGGCCTGCGCCCCGGCGAATCGAAGGGCGTGCCGCCCTGGCCCGACGACATCGACGACGCCAAGATCGAAGCGTCGCTGCGCGCCTTCTTGCCGACCAAGGGGCTCTCGATCGAGGGGTGTCGCGCCGAGGTGATGGGCTCGAAGGCCGACGAGATCGTGGTGAGCGCCCGCTGCGGCGGGCGCCCGCTTTCGATTCGCCTGCGCAAGGGCAGCTACGAGGTCGTCGGGTTCACCGAGTTCGGGCCGACGAAGTTAGCCGCCTGCCCGATCTCCGCCGCCGGCTCGCCTCGGGGCTGCGCGCGGCGTCGGCACCGCGCCCTCGGCCGAAGCGAGCGCCCCGAGCGCTGGCCGCAGCGTCAGCGCCGAGAACCCCTCGACCCCCGGCGCCGGCTCGACGCCGAGCACGGTCTGCAGGTACTCGATGGCGGGGGTGACCGACCAGCCGTGACAGTCTGACCTCGGCCGCTGCTCGCGCTCGGGCCAGGTCGTCAGGCCCGTGCCGCGCCTGCGATCTTGCGCTAGGCCGCCCGGCGAGGGCATACGATGGCCGGCGTGAGCAAACCGGCCGACTTCGACTGGAACGACCTCCGCTTCGCGCTCGCCGCGGCCCGGGCCAAGACGCTGGCGGGGGCGTCGCGGGCGCTGAGCGTCGAGCACTCGACCGTCGGCCGGCGCCTGGCCGCGCTCGAAGACGCGCTCGGCACGCCGCTCTTCGTGCGCAGCCCGGCGGGGCTCGCGCTGACGCCGGCCGGCGAGAAGGCCCTGCCCCTGCTCGAAGAGATGGAGCGAGCCGCGCTCGCCCTGCGCGACCTGGCCTCGGACGGCCGGGCGCGCGTGCGGGTCGCCGTGCCTTCGGTCTTCGGCCGCCTGCTGGCGCCGCACCTCACCGCCTTCCGGGCGTCGCGCCCGCTCCTGAGCGTCGAGATCTTGAGCGGCGGCCGCCCGGTCGATCTGAAGCGGGGCGAGGCCGACGTGGCGCTCCGCTCGGGGCCGATCGACGACGATCTGGTGGCGAAGAGGCTCTGCGACATCACCTGGTCGCTCTACGCCTCGGCGTCGTACCTCGCGCGGCGGGGCGCCCCGGCCGACCCCCGCGATCTGAGCGGCCACGACGTGATCGGCGCCGCGGCCGACCTGAAGGGCGTCGCGGCCGCCGAGTGGCTCGAGCGGCACACCAAGGGCGCGAACATGGTCATGCACTGCCGCGAGGTGAGCGATCTGCTCGCCGCCTGCGTCGCGGGCGTGGGCATCGCGTTGCTGCCCTGCCTGCTCGCGGACGCCGAGCCCGCGCTCGATCGGCTCACCCCCGAGCCGCTGTGCAGCAACCAATTCTGGATGGTCTACCGCAAAGAGTCACTGCGGGCCGAGCCGGTGAGGGCGGTCGTCGAGTTCTTGAGCGAGATGTTGCGGGTGCACGACAAGAAGCCCCGGGGCTAGGCTCCGCGGGCTCTCGAGTCGCCGGCCGGGCCCCGCCGCCGGCCGACGCCCCCCCTGTGCGCTGGCGCACAAGGCCTGGGCGGCGATCGCCAATCGACCGCCGCCGCCGCGTCGGGCAAGCTCATCGTACGAGGTCGCCGAGAGCGCCTCGGGGGTCGTCACGGTCGCCGACATCGCGGCGGCCGCGGCGCGCCGTCATGGGCCCGGCCCGCGCGAGGGCCCCCGGCGAACGGGGGCGCCTTCGCGCGGCGGCCGGGCGGCTTCGGCGTCGCTCGCCGGGGCCGGGGCTCGAACGTGGTGGACGAAAGAAAATCAAATGAGAAACGATTGTATGCGACGCGGTAGCATGGTTTCGAAGTTGACTCTGGTCGCGTTGATCGCGGCCTCGGGGGGCCTCGCGTCGTGCGCGACGGCGGAAGCAGAGCAGGCGGCCCCGGCGGGCCCCACCTGGGAAGAGTTCCGCGCCCGCGCCGAGCGGGTCGTCGACGGCAAGACGGTTTACGTCGTCGAGTGGGACATCGCCCTCCCCCTCGACGAGCTTCGCGACTATTACGACGAGCACGTGGCCCCGGACGGGGGGCTCGGCCGCTCGCGCCAGAAGAGCACGGTGAACCGCGCCAACGGCGTCGACGACGTCTGGACGGCGGACGGCCAGCTTCGCCTCACGTACTGCGTGAGCAACGACTTCGGCGGCAACAAGGGGCGCGTGGTGAGCGAAATGGCGCAGGCGGCCTCCGACTGGGAGCGCTCCGCCAACGTCAACTTTCGTTATCTGCCGGCGCAAGACGGCGCGTGCAGCAACGCGAACGGGGGCGTCACGTTCGCCGTCCGGCCGTGGTCGGGCGGCGGGGCCTGTGCCTTCTTTCCGTCGGGCGGCGGTTGCGTCGCCCGCACCCTGGTCATCGACCTCGCCGATCTCGACACGAACCCGTTCTTCGCCGCCAACGCGCCCAACATGCGCACCGTCGGCGTCCTTCGGCACGAGCTCGGCCACATTCTCGGGCTGCGGCACGAGCACACGCGGCCCGACACCGGCGTCTGCGCAGAGATCTCGAGCTGGCGGGCGGTCACGGCCTACGACCGGCCGTCGGTGATGCACTACCCCTGGTGCAACGGCGTGCAAACCTCAGACTTGTCGATCACCCCCCTCGACGAGCGGGGGGCGAGGCTGCTCTACCCCACGAACCTGAGCATCGTGCGCGATCTCGACGAGACGGCCGATTTGAACAACGACGGGCGCGCCGACCTGTGCGGCCGGGGCGCGCAGGGCGTCTTCTGCGCGCTCAGCACGGGCGTAGGCTTCGGCGCCTCGAGCCTGTGGTCGGGCAACTTCTCCGACGCCAACGGGTGGGCCGTGGGCCCCGAATACTATTCGACCATCCGCCTGCCCGATTTGAACAACGACGGGCGCGCCGACCTGTGCGGCCGGGGCGCGCAGGGCGTCTTCTGCGCGTTCAACGGGGGCGCGGGCTTCGGCAACGTGGCCCTGATGGCGGCCGCCTTCTCGGACGCCAACGGGTGGGCGGCCGGCCCCGAGTATTACTCGACCCTGCGCTTCCCCGATCTGAACGCCGACGGGCGCGCCGACCTGTGCGGCCGGGGCGAGCAGGGCGTCTTCTGCGCGCTCAACACGGGCACGGGCTTCGGCGCCGCCGGCATCTGGTCGGCGGCCTTCTCGGACGCGAACGGCTGGGCCGCCGGCCCCGAGTATTACTCGACCCTGCGCTTCCCCGATCTGAACGCCGACGGGCGCGCCGATCTGTGCGGCCGGGGCGAACAGGGCGTCTTCTGCGCGCTCAGCACGGGCGCGGGCTTCGGCCCGGCGACCCTCTGGTCGGCCGCCTTCTCGGACGATAACGGCTGGGGCGCCAACCCTGCCTACTACTCGACCCTGCGCTTCCCCGACGTGAACGGCGACGGTCGCGCCGACCTGTGCGGCCGCGGCGGGCTGGGCGTGCTCTGCGCGCTGAGCACGGGTACGGGCTTCGGCCCGGCGACCCTGTGGTCGGGCAACTTCTCCGACGTCAACGGGTGGTTCGCGGGGCCGCAGTTCTACTCGACCATCGCCTTCGACGACCTCAACAACGACGGGCGCGCCGACCTGTGCGGTCGGGGCGAGCAGGGCATCTTCTGCGCGCTCAGCACGGGCTCTGCCTTCGGCGCCGTCGGCACCTGGTCGGCGGCCTTCTCGGACGCGAACGGCTGGGCCGCCGGCCCCGAGTATTACTCGACGCTGCGCCTTCGCGACGCGAACGGCGACGGCCGCGCCGACGCGTGCGGTCGGGGGGCGCAGGGCGTCTTCTGCGCGCTGAGCACGGGCGCGGGCTTCGGCCCGGCGACCCTCTGGTCGGCCGCCTTCTCGGACGCCAACGGGTGGGCGAGCGGCCCCGAGCACTATACGACGATTCGCCTTCCTTGAAGGCGGGCGCCGGCCGGCCCGCTCGCGCGTGGCCGGTTCATTTTCGATACCCAAGCACGAAGCGAGCCGAAGCCGCCGACCCGCGAAATGCCGAGCGCGCGGGCGCCGGTGGCAACGCCCGTTCACGCCGGTGGGTACGCGCGTTCATACCGGGCGAGCGGGGGCGGGCGTTTCGAAGAAAAACGAGAAACCTTTGAACGGTGTCGGGCCGGGCGGGCGCGTACGGGCATGAAACTCGACCGACTCTCCATCGCGCTCGTTTCTGCATTGTCCCTCGCGCTCGGCTGCGACGAAGACCTCCACGACGACGCCTCGCCCGCGAAGGGCGGCGAAGACGCCGCGTCGTACGACGAGATGGCCTCGGCCCTCCAGGCGGGGCTCGACGAGCTGCGCGCGCAGGGCATCTCGGGCGCGCTGGCCGAGCTGAACGACGGCGGCCGGCGGGCCACCGCCCGCAGCGGCGTGGCGCGGCTCGACGACGAGCGGCCGATCGACCAAGACGGCTACTTTCGAATGGGCAGCAACACCAAGACCTTCGTCGCCGTCGTGCTCTTGCAGCTCGCCGGCGAGGGGGTGCTGGCGCTCGACGACGCGGTCGACCGGTGGCTGCCCGGCGTCGTGTCGGGCAACGGCAACGACGGCAAGCAGATCACCCTTCGCCAGCTCTTGCAGCACACGAGCGGCCTCTACAACTTTACCAACGACCTGCCCGCGCTCTTCACCGCCGAAGAATTTCTCGCGCGCCGCTTCGACCGCACCACGCCCGAAGAGCTGGTGGCGATCGCGCTGCGGCACGAGCCGTCCTTCGCCCCCGGCGCGGGCTGGGAGTACTCGAACACCAACTACGTGCTCGCCGGCATGGCCATCGAGCGCGCCACCGGCAACGACTGGCGGTCCGAGGTCCGCGCTCGTATCACCGCGCCGCTCGGCCTCGAGCGCACCTTCGACCCGGGCGACGAGCCCGGCCTGCCCGAGCCGCACGCCCGGGGCTACGAGCTGTTCGGGCAGGGCGCCGAGCTGCTCGACGTCACCGACATGAGCCAGTCTTGGGCCGACGCGGCCGGCTCGCTGGTGACGACCGCCGCCGACCTCTCGACGTTCTGGCGGGAGCTCGAGGGGGGCGCGCTGCTCGGGCCCGAGCAGATGGCCGAGCTCCACCGCACCGTCCCGGCGCCCCCCTTCGAAGCGCTCTGGCCCGGCATCCGCTACGGCCTCGGCATCATGTGGGTGCCGACCACCTGCGGCGGCGGCTACTGGAGCCACGGCGGCGACACCCTCGGCTTCGCGACCCGAAACGCTACGAGCGAAGGCGGCTCTCGCGTCGTCGTCATCTCGCTGTCGACCCAGCGCGGCGACACCGCGCCCACCTCGATCGAGACGACCCTCCGGCTGCTCGACGATCTCATGTGTGCCGACTGACACGAGCGGCGGCGGCCCTCGCGCGCTCGGCGGGCGGGCGCCGAAGGGGCCCGGCCCGCGCTCGCGGCGACAACTTGAGCAAGCCGGGGCGCGGCCCGCTGCCAGGTTGGCGCAGCCTCCCGACGGCGCCCGCCGCGCGCCCCGGCCTTCGCGGCGGAAACGCCGAGCTCGGCCGAGCGGCACGCCGGTTGCTGAAGGCGCGGGCATGACGAATGCTCTCTCTGACGACGCGGCAAGCCGCCCCGCCGACCCGTGGCGGCGGCTGCTCCACCGATGGTTCATCGAGTACAACCCGTGCTACCTGCTCAGCGCCGCGCTCGTCCTCGCGGGCATGACCCTCTTGTCGCGAGGGCTCGCCGGTGACGCGAGCCTCCACGGCCGGTTCGGCGTCACGGCCGTCGCCGAGCTCTACTCGGCCGCGCTGATCGGGGGCGCCGCGCTGCTGATGCGCATCCGGCAGCGCCGCTCGGCGGTGATGCTGGCCACCCTCGCGATCGTTTACCAGGGCGATTTGACGCTCCACACCGACACGAGCCCCGGCCTCGGGGCGGCCGGGGCGGTGGCCGCCGGCGCCTGGTTCGTGCTCTTCGTCGCCAAACTGTCAGCCCTCGCGTGGGCAATGAGAATACGGCTCTCGCGGGCCGCCGTCGCGGCCGCCGCCCTCGGCGCGCTGGGCCTCTCGGCCTTGCCCTTCTGCCTCGAGGCGCTGGGCCGCCGCGGCGCGGGCGCCGTCGTCATGCTCTGGCTGTTCGCGCTGGTCGCCCTTCGGGGCTCGGCCGTGATCACGAGCGCCGAGGCCCTCGACGCGTGGGGCCGCACCGTGCTCCGCCGCGCCGTGCGCGTCGCGTGGTGCCTGCTCGGGGCGCTCGCCGTCTTTCACGTCGTCTTCTGGTCGGTCCAGGGGCGCCTCGATCTCATGACGGTCGTGCCCGTGGGGGCGCTCGTCGCCGCGCACCGGGCGCGGACCGAGCGGCAAGCGTGGGCCGCCGTGCTGGCGACCTTGGCCTTCGTCGGCTGGACGATGCCCTCCTCGCTCTCGGCGGCCTCGCTCGTGGCCGCGGCCGTCTGCGCGGTGCGCGGCGCCGGCGCCCTGCGCCGCTGGGCCGACGACGCCCGGTCGCCCGTCGCCGAGGGCCCCTACCGAGCGAGCGGCGAAGACGGCGAGACGGCATCGAACGACCCCGGCGGCGAGGGGGCGAGCCGATGGCTCTTGGGCGCCGCGATGCTGGCCCACCTTTCAATCTGGACGATGGGCTGGACCGGCGGCGCCTGGCCCGCCCATGTCGTCTCGCTCGATCTGCTGCTCACGGCGGGCCTGGGCGCGGGCGGGTGGCTCTTCCGAACGCGGGCGGTCATGGTGCCGGCGGCGACGCTGTGGGGGCATCTCATTTGGCAGGCGGGGCTCGTCCCGCGGCCGCATTCGACGCAAGCCTGGGGCGGAACGATCGTCGCGCTCGGCTTCGCCCTGCTCGGCGCCTCGCTCGCCACGAGCTACTGGTTGAGGCCCCGGCTGGCGGCGCCGTCCCCCTCGCGCTCGTCGTTAGGGCCCCTCGACCCCCGAAACGTGAGGGCGTCGAAAAAAAATCAGCAACTGGCCTCGGGGCCTGGCCGAGCGGGTAGGTAACCACCACGAGCCTGGCCAATTTCGGCCGGGGGGCAGGGTGGCCGCCTGGACCTCTGCCGTGACCAACCGAACGAATACCGAAGCCATCCTCCATCACCAGCCCAACCGTCCCATCCCTCGACCCCTGACCCAACCCAACCCCTCCAACCGTGCCCCGAAGGCGCCCGCCCGGCCCGCCACGAAGGCCCGCGACCGCCCGAACGCCGGCCGCGCCCCCAAGAGGGGCGCCGGCGCCGCCCGCCGCGCCCCCAAGGGCAGCGACGGCGGCGACGGCGAACCAGCCCCGGGCGGCGGCGGCTCGATCGCCCTCACCAGCGCGCACGAGCTCGCCTACGGGCGCCGGCGGGCCGAAATCGACGCCCTGCCGGCTGCCGAGGTGCGCCCCATCTCCGTGAACGTGCCCGCCGCCGCGATGCTCGCCCTCGGCGCCTTGCCCAGAATGCTCGCCTTGCGCGACGCGCTGGCGGCCGAGTTCGCGCCCTCTCTGCTCGCGACGCTCGACGCGCTCGAAGACTACGCGCTCGCCGCCTACCTCG
>DASTPP010000439.1:0-8954 GCA_035762175.1 Polyangiaceae bacterium
TCCGCAGGCTCGCCCGGCAGCCAGAGCCCGCGGGAGCCCGGCCCCAGCGAGGGCCGGGCTTTGCTCTGCGGACCGGTCCGCTTCCGCGCGGCACGAACGGGGGACGCCGTGCCCCGGACTTTCACCGGGGACGCCGGCGAACCCATTCGCCGCGTGGATGAGGGGCGCGTTTCGGCGCGGGCGCGGCGCGTCAGGCGGGGCCGGCTTGCGGGGGCGGCGGGGGGGGGGCTAGAAGGGTTCGTTCGCACCACCCGAAGAGGAGACGAACCCATGGACACGAAGGCCGCGGTCGCGTACGAGGCGGGCAAGCCCCTGGTCATCGAGACGATTCAGCTCGAGGGGCCGCGCGAGGGCGAGGTGCTGGTCGAGATCAAGGCGACGGGCGTCTGCCACACCGACGCCTTCACGCTCTCGGGCGCCGACCCCGAGGGGCTCTTTCCGGCGGTGTTGGGCCACGAGGGCGCGGGCGTCGTCGTCGACGTCGGCCCCGGCGTGAAGTCGCTCAAGAAGGGCGACCACGTCATACCGCTCTATACGCCCGAGTGCCGGCAGTGCAAGTTCTGCCTCTCGCAGAAGACGAACCTCTGCCAGGCGATTCGCGCGACGCAGGGCAAGGGCCTGATGCCCGACGGCACGAGCCGCTTCGCCTCGCGGGGCAAGCAGGTGCTGCACTACATGGGCACCTCGACCTTCTCGAACCACACGGTGTTGCCCGAGATCGCGCTGGCGAAGATTCGCGAAGACGCCCCCTTCGACAAGGTGTGCCTCATCGGCTGCGGCGTGACCACGGGCGTCGGCGCGGTCATCAACACGGCCAAGGTCGAGCCGGGCGCCAACGTCGTCGTCTTCGGCCTCGGCGGCATCGGGCTGAACGTCATTCAGGGCGCGCGCATCGCCGGCGCCGACAAGATCGTCGGCGTCGACCTCAACCCCGCCCGCCGGGCCCTCGCCGAGCGGCTCGGCATGACCCACTTCGTCAACCCGAAGGAGGTCGGCGGCGAGCTCGTGCCCCACCTCGTCGAGCTCACGGGCGGCGGGGCCGACTACAGCTTCGAGTGCATCGGCAGCGTCGAGGTGATGCGCCAGGCGCTCGAGTGCTGCCACAAGGGCTGGGGCGTCAGCGTCATCATCGGCGTCGCGGGCGCGGGGCAAGAGATCAAGACCCGCCCCTTCCAGCTCGTCACCGGCCGCGTCTGGAAGGGCTCGGCCTTCGGCGGCGCCCGCGGCCGCACCGACGTGCCCAAGATCGTCGACTGGTACATGGAGAAGAAGATCGTCATCGACGAGCTCGTCACCCACACGATGCCGCTCGAGAAGATCAACGATGCCTTCCACCTGATGCACGAAGGCAAGAGCATTCGCAGCGTCATCGACTTCGCGTGAGCGCCATGCCGATCGAGACGCTGAGCGAACAGCCCTGCTTCGGCGGCCGGGTGGGCTTCTACCGGCACGACTCGCGCGCCGTCGGCCTGCCCATGCGCCTCGCGGTCTTCACGCCGCCGCAGGCCGCGCGGGGCCCGGTGCCCGTGCTCTACTACCTCGCGGGCCTGACCTGCACCGAAGAGACCTTCATGATCAAGGCGGGCGCCCAGCGCCTCGCCGCCGAGCTCGGCCTGATGCTCGTCGCCCCCGACACCAGCCCGCGCGGCGCCGGCGCCCCCGGCGAAGACGCCGACTGGGACTTTGGCACCGGCGCCGGCTTCTACGTCGACGCGACCGAGGCCCCCTGGTCGAAGCACTACCGCATGTACTCGTACGTGACCGACGAGCTGCCGGCCTTGGTCGCCGGCAACTTCCCCGCCAGGGTGGACCGCCAGGGCATCTTCGGCCACTCGATGGGCGGCCACGGCGCGCTCGTCTGCGCCCTGAAGAACCCCCAGACCTACCGCTCGGTCTCGGCCTTCGCCCCCATCTGCGCCCCCTCGCGCTGCCCCTGGGGCGAGAAGGCCTTCGGCGGCTACCTCGGCGAAGACCGCGAGGCCTGGCGCGCCTACGACGCCGCCGAGCTGGTCAAGCGCGCCCCGCGCCCCGACGCCATCTTCATCGACCAGGGCACGAGCGATAAGTTTCTCGCGACGCAGCTCAAGCCCGAGCTCTTCGAAGAGGCCTGCCGCGAGGCCGGCCAGCGCCTCACGCTGCGCCGCCACGAGGGCTACGACCACAGCTACTACTTCATCGCGACCTTCGTCGACGACCACCTCCGCCACCACGCGGCGGCGCTCTGCGCGTAGGGCGTCGCCGGCGCCCGGCGCTCTCCGGGCGGGGCGTTCGGGGCACGCGCCGGGGCCGAGCGCCGTGGCTCAGGCCCCGCGGGGCGCTTCGCGACGCAGGCGGGCGCCGGCCGCGGGCAGCGCCCGGCGCGCGCGAGCGCAGACCCGGTCGGCGACCGCGCGGCTGCCGAGCACGCAGGCGACGGTGCCCAGCCCGGGCCAAGTCGTGTCGCCGACGAGCCAGAAGCCCGGCACCCCGACGTCATGCGGAATGGCACGCTGGTTGGCGTTGTCGAGGCCGAGCCGGAAGCCCCCGACCGCGCCGCGCGGGCGCCGCGTGAAGCGCTCGTAGGTGCGGGGGGTCGCGACTTCGTACACGAGCGGGCGCGCGGCGAGCTCGGGGTAGACGCGGCGGGCGAGCTCGACCAGGCGGGCGCCGGCGGCGTCGCGGGCGGCGGCGTAGTCGGCCGGCGCGAGGCCCTGCCAGGGCCCGAGCTCGCAGTGCGTCGAGATCATGAGGGCGCGGTAGCCCTCGGGGGCGCTCTCGGTGTCGCCGGGCGCCGAGAGCGAGAGGAACATGTTGTTGCCCGACCCGAGCGGCGCCTCGTAGTCGTGCAAGAGCTGGTGGTGGGTGAAGCCCTGCCCCGCGATCTCGCGCTCGGGCACGCCGAGAAAGACCACGAGGGCGCCGCCCTCGGCCCCGCGGTTGTGGGCGAGGTGCGGGGCGAGCGCCTCGGCGACGCCCGGGGGCCCGACCGCGGCCGAGAGCTCGGCGGGCAGGCCGCTGACGATCTGGTCGGCCTCGAAGCGGCCCCGCTGCGTCACCAGCGTGAAGGCGCCCTCGCGCCCCTCGACCCGGTCGACGCGGCAGCCGACGCGCAGGGCGCCGCCGAGGGCGCGGTAGCGGGCGGCGAGCGCGCGGAAGAAGCCGCGCATGCCCCCGGCGGCGCGCGTCAGGCCCGCGCCCCGGATGGTGACGCCGAGCGCGGCGTTGATGAGCGGCGCCCGCTCGACCGAGCTGTGCACGGTGTCTTCGATCAGCATGCCGAGCAAGCCCCGGAGGGCGCGATCGCCGGCGAGGCCCGCGGCGCGCAGGGCGTCGCCCATGGTGCGGCCGAGGTGGCGGGCGAGCGGCCAGTCGCGGGGCGACAAGAGCGAGGCGGCCCGGGCGAGGTCGGCCGCGCCCCGCAGCGGCAGGCAGACGCCCGCGCGGCTCGCGCGCCAGAAGACGTCGGCGAGCCGGTCGAGCAGGGCCCAGAAGGCGCGGTGGGCGGCGTCGTCGCCGAACGCCCGCAGGCGCTCTCTGCCCCACGCCGCCTGGTCTCGGTGCAGCACGACGCGGCGGTCGGGCAGCCAGGCGACGTAGCCCGGCAGCGGCTCGCCCTCGATCGGGCCGAGCCCGACGCTCTCGAGCAGCTCGCCGCCGACGCCCCCCGCCTCGAAGTCGACCAGCGTGGTCGCGCCGACGTCGAACGAGAAGCCCCGGCGCCGGAAGAAGCCGGCACAGCCGCCCGGCTGCCCGTGCGCCTCGAAGAGCGTGGTCTTCACCCCGCGCGCCTGCAGGCGCAGGGCGGTGGCCATGCCGGCAATGCCGGCGCCGATGATCGCAACGTGCATGGTCGCCCCGCCGCCCCCTCGCCCACCGGTTGTAGGCCTCCCCGCCCATCGCGACAAGCGCCGCCCCCACCTTTCGGGGCGCGCCAGCGCGGTGGCCGCCGCGCGGCGGCGCGACTATGGGGGGCGCGTGGGGCACGACTACGAACTCGTCATCGTCGGCGGCGGGCCCGCGGGGCTCTCGACGGCGCTCTTTCTGGCGGCGCGGGCGCCCTCGCTCGCGGCGCGCACCCTCGTGGTCGAGCGGGCGCGCTACCCGCGCGAGAAGGTCTGCGCCGGCGCCATCGGGGCGCGGGCCGAGCGGGCGCTCGCGGCGATCGGCGTCCGGGTCGAGGTGCCCTCGGCGGGCTTCGAGGGCGTGCGCGTGACGACCGGCGCCGGCGACGTCGAGGTGCGCGTCGGCCGCGCCGGGCGCGTCGTGCGGCGCGCCGAGTACGACGCCGGCCTCGCCGCGATCGCGCGGGCGCGGGGCGTCGCGATCGCCGAGGGCGCGTCCGTCACCGGGCTCGAGGCCGGGGGCGAGGGCGTCACGCTCCACACCAGCCGGGGCGCCTTGCGGGCGCGGGCGGCCGTCGGCGCCGACGGCGTCGGCAGCGTCGTGCGGCGCGCCCTCGGGCTGCGCCCCGCCCGCTGGCGGGCGCAGGCGGTCGAGGTCGACACCGAGGCCGCCCCGCGCGACCCGGGCCGCGCGACCCTGCACTTCGATCTGAGCGACCCGACCCTGAGCGGCTACGCGTGGCACTTTCCGACCGTCGTGGGCGACCGCCCCCTCGTCTGCCGGGGCGTCTACCGCCTGCTCCTGCCGGGCGAGCGCGCGGGCGAGGGCGACGTCGGCGCGCGGCTCGACGCGCTGCTCGAAGCCCGCGGGCTCGACCCCGCCGCGCACCCGCACAAGCGCTTCGCCGAGCGGGGGTTCCACCCGCACGAGCCCGTCGCGCGCGGGCGCGTCTTGCTCGTCGGCGAGGCGGCGGGCATCGACCCCGTGTCGGGTGAGGGCATCGCGCAGGCCATTCTCTACGGGCAGGCGGCCGCCTCGTACCTGGCCGGGCGGCTCGCGCGAGCCTCGCCCGCCTTCGGCGACTGGGCCTCGTACCTCGTTCGCACCTCGCTCGGGCGCGATCTCTACGTGCGCCACGCCATCGCGCGGCGCCTCTTCGGCCCCGCCCGCCCCGCCTACGAGCGCGCCCTCTGCGACGTGCGGGGCCTCGCCGAGCTCGCCTTCGCGTACTTCGGCGGCCTGCCCATCGCCCCCGCGGCGCTCGCCGCCCTCGGCGCCCGGCTCGCGCGCCACCTCTGGCGCGAGCGCGCCTCGCGCCCGCTGCGCCCCGCCCCCTCGCTCTGAGGCCCCCGCGGCGGGCCCCCCCGCCTCAGCGCGGCGGCGGCGCGTTCAGATCGACCGCGGGCCCGAAGCTCTTGAGCTCGACCCGCTCGCTGATCGGCTCGGCGTTCTCGCCGCCCTCGCCCTCGGTCTCGATCGAGACGATGCCGACGTCGAGGCAGAAGGTCGTGGTGATCTTGCCCCGCACCGCGGGCCCCCCGCGCTCTTCGACCACGACGACGCAGCGGTCGAACGAGCCGGCCGGCACCTTGACCGGGCGGTCGACGGCGGCGATGCGCGCGGTGCTCGTCAGGCCGGTGCGCCAGCTCGTGCCGACGGCGACCGGCGTGCGCAGCATGTACGTGCCCTCGGGGTCGCGCTTGATGCCGTCCTCGTCGGCGACGACCCGCTGCGTGCGCGCGCCGCCGAGCAGCTCGACGCCGCCGATGGCGCGCCGGCGCACCCGCAGCATCAGCGCCCCCGAGGTGCCCTTGACCCGGTCTTGCGTGCGATACGCGTAGACGTGATTGTCGGTGAAGGGCAGGTAGCGCGCGACCTCGGAGACCGGGCCCTCGGGCGGGGGCGGCCCCTGCGGCGGCGGCCCCCCCGCTTCGCCGCAGGCGGCGAGGGCGGCGGCGAGCGCCAGGCGAGCGGCGAGCCTCAAGGCGGCGGCCCCAACAGCCCCGGAATGACGGCCGACCCGTCAGGCGCGGGGGGCGGCGCCCCCCCCGGGTGAGCGCCCCCGCCCGGCGGCCCCTTCGGCATCGCCTTCTCGACCTCGCTCACCAGGTCCGGCGGGAGCTGCTTCTGCATCTGGCACGCCGGCGGGAAGCCCGCGCGGCACGTGGCGATGGCGATCTCGGCGGCCTTCTTCAGGTCGCGCTTGACCCCGCGCCCCTCGCCGTAGCCGGCCGCCGCGAGCATGCACGCCTGGGGCACGCCCTCCATGCAAATCCGCTCGGCCAGCTGCACGCCCTTGCCCGCCCCGCGCTCGCCGTCGGCGCCGAGCACGAGCGCGCGCGCGAACAGCAGGCACCCTTGGATCGAGCCGAGCTTCTGGCACGAGGTCTCGAGCATGTTGAGGCCTTCGACCAGCTCGCGCTTGACGCCCTGCCCCGCGACGAGCGCCTGGCCGTAGAAGGCGCACGCGTTGCCGTCGCCGCGCTCGCACGAGCCCTGGAAGAGCTTGAGCGCCGCGGGCACGTCGCGCTTGCCGTTCATGCCCTCGGCGAGAATCGACCCGAGCGTCGTGCACGCCGGCGGGTGGCCCTCGTCGCAGGCCTTGCGCACGCGCCGCTCGGCCGAGGCGGGGTCGGGCTTGATCGGGCCGAGGCCCTGCAGCTCGAAGAGCGCGAGCTGCGTGCAGCCCGCGGGGCTGCCGTCCGCGCAGGCCTTCTGCGTCATCTGCACGGCCTTCGCCTCGTCGGGCGGCATGCCGGGGGCGCCCGAGAGCAGCAGGCGCGCGATCGGCACGCAGCCGTCGGCCAGGCCGTTGTCGCACGCGCGCTTGAAGTAGCCCATCGCCTGGCCGAGGTCGGGCTCGACGCCGCGGCCGCTCAGGTAAAACTCGCCGAGCTGCGCGCAGCCCGCCGGCGGCGCCCCCTCGCACGCGTCGCGGAACCACGCCACCGCCCGGTTGAAGTCCTGCTTGACGCCCTGGCCCGTGGCGTACGCCGTCGCGAGGTAGGCGCACCCCTCTTTCGTGTCGCCCTCGCAGGCCTTGCGGAAGAGCTCGACCCCTTGCGCCTCGTCGCGCGGCGCGCCCTGGCCGTTGAAGACCATGACGGCCTGGCCGAGACAGCCGCGCTCGTCGTCTTTGGCGCACGAGTCTTTGAAGAGCTCGAAGGCCTTCGCCTCGTCTTTCGGCACCACCGTGCCGTTCAGGTAGGCGACCCCGAGGTGCGCGCAGCCGCGGGGCTCTTTCTGCTCGCAGGAGCGCTTGAAGTAGTCGATCGCCTTCGCCTCGTCGTGCGGCACGCCCCCCTCGCCGCGCGCGTGCAGGTGCCCGTAGCCCGCGCACGCGAAGGCGTTGCCCGCGTCGCAGGCCTTCTTGAAGTTCGCCGCCGCCGCGCTCGCGTCGCGCGCCGTGCCCTTGCCGTTGTACTGCGCCCGCGCGAGCCGCGCGCAGCCCTCCATGTCGTTCGCCGCGCACGCGCGCCGGAAGTTCGACACCGCCTTCTGCTCGTCGGCCGGCAGCTCGCTCTTGGAGAGCGCGAGGCCGAGCCGCAGGCACGCGGCCGCGTCGGCCGGCTCGCGCTCGCAGCGGATCGCGCAGGCGGCGCGGTCGTCGTGCTTGCAGCGCTCGTCGAGCGAGGCCTCCTCGCGCCAGTCGAGGTAGCGCTTCACGCCGAAGCCCACCGCCACCAGCGCGAGCACGGCGAGCAGCCAGACGCCGCCCCGGCCCGCCCCGCCCCTCTCGGCCGGCGCCGGCCGCGCCGCGGACGCCCGCGCCGGGCGCGACGGCGGCCCCCCCCCGCGGCGCACCGGGCGCGCCTCGGCCGCCCGCTTCGACGCGCGCTCGTCGCCCTCGTCGCCCTCGTCGTCGTCGTCGCCCTCGTCGTCGTCGTCGTCGTCGTCGCCCTCGTCGTCGACCGGGGCCTTCGGCGCCGCAGCCGCCGCCTTCTTCTTGGCCGGCGACTTGGGCGAGGGCACCGGCGGGCTCAACGACAAGGGAGAGAGCGCGTCGACCACGGGCTTCGACCGGGGAGCCTCGTCGAGGCCCGGCGACGAAGGCGCCGCCCCGCCCGCCGTCGGGGCGGGCTCGGCCGCCGCCGCCTCGACGCGGGGGCTCGAGGCCGCCGCCGCCTCGACGGGCGGGCTCGAAGCTGCCGCCTCGACGGGCGGGCTCGACGCCGGGGCCGCCTCGGCGCGCGGGGCGGGGGATGCTTCGCCCCCGGCGCCCGCCGCGGCGCCCGGTTCGCTCGCCGCGACCGGCGGGGCCCCCGTTTCGCTCTCGTCGCGGTCTGGGCCTCGGCCCGCCTGAGTCGTATCGTCGCGCGTTTCGGAAGCCACAGTGAGCGGGCAGCCTAGTCGGCCGGGGCACGCCGTGCGACAAGAAACGCGCCATGAGCCGAGACGAACGCGACGCCCCCGAGGCCCCGCCCCCGAGCCCTCGGGCCGCGGGCGAAGGGGGCGCGGGCGAAGAGCGCGCGAACGAGCCCGGCGAGGGCCAAAAAGGCGCGCGAAAGAAGGGCCCGAGCAAGAAGCGGTCGGGCAAGAAACGCGCGGACGGGCCGGGCGTGGGCGAGGCGGGCGTGGGCGAGGCGGGCGTGGGCGAGGCCGACGCCGTCGAGCCGGCCGCCGACGAGCCGAGCGCGACCGAAGAGAGCGCCGGCGAGCCCGCCCGCCGCAAGCGCGTTCGCCGGGGCGCGAGCGCGAGCGCGGCCGACCCTTCCTGGCCCCCCTTCGCGGCCGACTACCCCGACGACCCCGCGCTCGTCGAGCTCGTGCGGGCCTTTCAGGCAGGCGACTACGGCCGCGTCCGGCGCGAGGCGCCCGCCCTCGCCGAGCGCGGCGGCGACCCCGAGGTGGCCCGCGCCGCGCGCGATCTGCGGGCGCGCCTCGACCCCGACTCGCTGACGCTCGGCATCTTCATCGGCACCGGGCTCTTGCTCGCGCTGCTCACCGCCTGGGCCTACGGCCACGGGCACTGACCCCGCGCCGCGCCCGCCCCGCGCGCCGGCCGGGGCCGCGCCCGAGCGCGCCGTTCAGCCCTCGAGCAAGAAGCGCGAGAGCACGGCGAGCAGCTCGCGCCCGAGCCCGGGGTGGCTCTCCATGACGGCGAGCAGGGCCTCGAGCTCGGACCGGTAGGC
>DASTPP010000440.1:0-25199 GCA_035762175.1 Polyangiaceae bacterium
CCGTCGAGGGGGGGGGTGACATGAGGGGCGACGAGCTCGAGGGCGTGGTGGGGGCGTCGATCGTCGCCGCGGCGGCGGTGCTGGCGTTCGTCGTGGCGCTGCTCGTCTTCCGGGCGTTCCTCTTCATCTGCCGGCCGAACGAGATCCTCGTGTTCAGCGGGCGCCGGCACCGGCTCCCCGACGGGAGCACGAGCGGGTACAAGATCTTGCACGGGGGGCGGGGCTTCCGGGTGCCCTTCCTCGAGACCGTGAGCCGCATGGACATGCGACTCTTCCCGGTCGAGGTGGTCGTCCAGAACGCGTACTCGAAGGGGGGTATACCGCTCAACGTGCACGCGATCGCCAACGTGAAGATCGCGAGCAGCGACGTCGGCGTGCGCAACGCGGTCGAGCGCTTCTTGGGCGCCGACCTGCGGGCGATCGCGCTGACGGCGCAGCAGACCCTCGAGGGCGTGCTGCGCGAGGTCGTGGCGCAGCTCACCCCCGAGGAGGTGAACGAGGACCGGCTGAAGTTCGCCGAGACGCTGGTCGAGAACGCCCGCGACGACCTCGACAAGCTGGGCCTCGAGCTCGACGTGCTCAAGGTGCAGCACGTCTCCGACGACCAAGAGTACCTGGCGAACCTGGGCCGCGGCCGCATCGCGACGATGCTGCGCGACGCGGCGAACGCCGAGAACGCCGCGAACCAGTCGGTCGCCGAGGCGCAGGCGGCCGCGCGCATGCGCGCCGAGACGACGGCCAAGCGGGCCGAGACGCGCATCGCGCAGGCGAAGAACGGCTTCCGGGCCGAGGTCGCGAAGCTCGAGGCCGCGGCCAAGCAGGTCGAGAACGAGGCCGAGATCGCCGCCCAGACCGAGCGGGCCATCGCCGAGCAAGAGCTGCAGTCGCTGCGGGCCGAGCTCGAGAAGCTGCGGCTGCACTGCGACGTCGTGCTGCCGGCCGAGGCGCAGCGCAAGGCGGCCGAGCTCAAGGCCCGGGCCGAGGCGGCGCCGACGGTCGAGAACGGCCGGGCGCGCGCCGAGGCGCTGCGCGCGGTGGCCGAGCAGTGGGCCGCCGCGGGCGACGACGGCCGCGACGTGTACGTGCTGCAGCAGCTGCGCGCGCTCGCCGCCATCGCCGCCGGCCGCGTCGCGCAGACGCAGATCGACGAGCTCGAGGTGGTCGACGGGGGCGACGGGCGGGCGCTCGGCTCGGCGCTCGCGGCCTACCCCGCCGCCGTCGCCAGCGTGCTGCTCGAGACGGGGCGGGCCGTGGGCGTCGACGTCGCGGCGCTGCTCGCCGCGGGCCGCGGCGACGGCCGCCCCGCGGGCGGCGCCGGGGGGGGTGAGCCGTGATGGCGATCGTCTTGGTGCTGCTGCTGACGGCGCTCGTCGTCGTCGGCTTCGTCGTCTACACGCTGAAGAACCTGCTGCTCGTCAGCTCGCCGAACGAGGTGCTCGTGCTCTCGGGCGGCACGCACCCGCTCGGCGACAGGGCGGTGGGCTACCGCTCGGTCCGCGGCGGGCGGGCCGTGCGCATCCCCCTGTTCGAGCGCGTCGACCGGATGGACCTCTCGAACGTGCCGGTCGAGATCAGCGTCAAGAGCGCCTACTCGAAGGGCGGCATACCCCTGAACATTCACGGGGTGGCGCAGATCAAGCTGCCCGGCGAAGAGCCCCGCCTCTCGAGCGCGGTCGAGCGCTTTCTCGGGCGCTCGCGCGACGAGATCGCCGCGGTGGCGCGCGAGACGCTCGAGGGCAACGTGCGCGGGGTGCTCGCGCAGCTCACCCCCGAGCAGGTCAACCAGGACAAGGCCGAGTTCGCCCACAAGCTGCTCGAAGAGGCCGAGCACGACATGAGCCGCATGGGGCTCGTGCTCGACACGCTCAAGATTCAGAACGTCACCGACGACGTCAACTACCTGAACTCGATCGGGCGCATCCAGGGCGCGCGCGTCCGAATGGACGCGAGCATCGTCGAGGCCAAGATGACGGCGGAGGCCGCCGAGCAGAAGGCCGACAACCTCGCCAAGAGCGAGGTGGCCAAGATCGAGGCCGACCTCGCCATCTTCCGGCAAGAGACCGAGCGCCGCATCAAGGACGCCGAGTCGCGCCGCGAGGCCATGATCCAAGAGGCGCGCGGGCAGGTGCTGGCGCAGGTGGCGCAGGTCAAGGCCGAGATGGCGCGGCAGAAGGCGCGCGCCCTGCAGGTCGAGCGGCAGCTCGAGGCCGACGTCATCAACCCCCACGACGCCGAGCGCCGCAGCATGGAAGAGCAGGCGCGCGGCAGCGCCGCCCGCATCGTCGAGATGGGCCGCGCCGAGGCCGAGGGCCTGAAGCGCCTGGTCGAAGAGTTCCGCAAGGCGGGCCCCAACGCCCGCGAGGTGCTCGCGCTGCAGCAGATCTTGCCGCTCGCCGGCGAGATCGCGGGGGCGAGCCGGGTCGTCAAGATCCGCAAGCTTAGTGTCTTGCCGCCGGGGGGCGACGACTCGTTCGCCCGCAAGGCGATCGCCGCCAGCGAGCAGCTCCGCGCGGTGACGGGCGTCGACGTGGCCGGCATCGCCCGCCGGCTCGGCGCCGGGCCGACCGCCCCCGACGGCCGGGCGGCCGGGGCGGTGCCCCCCCTCGAGGCCCGGGCGGGTGCGGCGGTGCACGCTCCCGAGGGCCGGGCAGGCGCGCCGGCTGCTGTCCCCGACGGCCGGGCGGGCGCGCCCGCCGCCACCCCCGAGGGCAGGGGGCCCACGCCGAGGCGCCCCGCCCGCTGAGGGCCCAGCGCCCACGCCGAGGCGCTTCGCTCGCTGAAGGCCCAGCGCGGGCTGGTCGAGCCTCGGCGTGCAGAACCAGTCGAAGAACAACATCGCCGGCGAGGCCTGCTGGCGCACCGCGCCGAGCACGGCCCCGCAGACCGTGAGCTGGCAGTGGAGCATCACGGGCGCGCAAGACCCCAGCCTCTTCAAGGCGGTGATCTTCGCGATCCACGCGCCCTGAAGGCCGGGGGGCCCGGGCGCGGCGCCGCGCAGGGGGCGGCCGGCTCACGGGACACGGAGCCAGGGCCTCCCGTAGGCGAGCGACGGCCAAGGCGTGGCGAGGGCCGCGAGCCCGAGCGCGGCGAGCGCGCCGAGCGCGAGGCGCCGGAAGCGCGCGGGCCCCCCGTCGACGCGGCGCACGGCCACCCAGGCGGCGTGCGTCGCGGCGAAGGCGCCGACCATCGCCAGCGGGTGCAGGGCGCCGAAGAAGCGGAGCGTCGCGTTGCCCCACGCGGCCGCCGGGGCGAGGCGCGCCGCGGCCGCGACGGGGCTGACGACGAAGTAGAGCGCCATGCCGATCAGGGCCTGCACGTCGGTCGAGCCCACCCAGACGCGGGCGGCCGCGGCGTCGGCCGCCCCCCAGGCGCGGCCGGACGCCCGGCCGTGCAGGGCGCGCGCGGCGACGAACGCGCCCGCCAAGAACACCGCCCACCGCCCCCACGAATGCAGCACGACGAGCCATTCGAATACGAACGTCATGCCCGACGCTCTACGCCCTCTCGGCGCGCCCGGCACTGCGTCAGGTTGACGCACCCTTCGCGCCGCCGGCCCGCGCGCCCCCGAGGTGCGCCCGCCACCCGAGGCCGCCCGCGACGGCGAGCAGCGCGCCGAAGACGATGCACCCGAACGCGTTCCCCGGAATCGTAAGAACGTACTGCGACGGGTCGTCTCGGAGCTCGGGGTCGAGCCACGCGCCCCGGGGGAACAGCGCCGCCAGCGAGAGGCTGAGCCAATAAAGAGAGGCGGCGCCCCAGGCGGCGAGAAAGTTGGTCCAGGCGTCGCCCCGCCGCCGCACGAGGAACGCGAGCGCCAGCAGGCCCGAGGCGCTGGCGAAGGCGATCACCTGGCCGTCATGAAAGACCGCGTGCGGCGGCCAACGGGGGTTAAAGATGTGGGTTTCGTTGTAGTCGGCGACCCAGGGGCCGATGCCGCCGAAGAACGCGATGAAAGCGACCATCCCCCGAGCGATTCGGTCCGTCATGCCTGCTCGTCGTCTCCGTCGGAACGCCCCCGCCCGAGACCTTACCAAGCGCCGGGCGCCGAGCAGGTGCGACCAGTTGTCGCATTCGCCGCCGCGGGGCGCCCGCCTCCCCCCTTGCCCGCGACGCGTCCGGGGGGCGCCTGCGGGCCCGCCCCAGAGCGCTCGAGCCCCCCGTTTGCTACGGCGCAGAGCGCTCGAGCCCCCCGTTTGCTACGGCGACGACCTTTGCCGGCGCTGCGGCCTTGAGCCGCCGCTCCGCCTGCTCCGAGATCTGCGCCGCGGGCCATGCGGCCCTCGTGCCTGGCGCTCCGGGCGCCGCGACGCTGGGGGGCGAGGTGGCGCGCCCCGGCGGCCGCGGCCCGCGCCGTCAGGGGCGCGTTGGGCGACGAGGTGCTTGGGCGCCTCGGTGCGGGCGCCCGTCGCCGGCGCGCCGCCCGATCGGCAGAGCGTCGAGGTGCGAGACCGCCCGGGGGCACCCGACGGGGCCCGGCCCGGTGGCGCCGGGCTCGGGGCGGGCCTCGGGCGCGGCGGCGCGCGGGGTGTAGTAAACCTATCTTACCGACTTGGGCACGCCGGCCGGTCGAGCTGGCGCGCGGGGCGCACCGCGGGGGCTCGGCGAAGTGCCCATGCGGCATAGCCCTTGGTGCCCCCCCGAGGTGACTGGAATACGTACTCCTTCCCACCCCGGGGGCCGCACCCGGGCCGCGCGGCGCCCGGGCGCATTGCGGCGGCGGGGCTCGGCCCTGCGCCGACGTCGCCGCGGCGGGGGCCGAGGCGGGCGGGAGACGTTTCGGTGCGAGGGTGTGTTGCGCTGCCCTCCGCGAGCGTGGGCGCACGGAAGCGCGGCGCCTTGTCGATAAATGAAGCCGGGGCGTTGCGCCGGGAGATTCGCGCGGGCGGACCCCGCCTGTGGCTGCAATCGTCCGCCCTACTTACTAAATTGGTGGTCGTTCCGTCGGCGGCGGCCGACCGCTTCGAGCGGGGGGCGGGTAGAAGGCCTCGGGCGGGCGGAATTCGCCCTTCGGGGGGCGCGGCCGGGCGCCCACGTCACCACGGTGCGATAGAGGGTGGTGGTTTCCCCCCGGCGCGCATTCGATTGTCGGCGGCGTCGTCATTTCATTTACGGCGGGTCGAAGTTATGCTTAAGTACAAACTCCGGGTGATGCCGGCACGACCTTCAACCCCCCCGCCCGCGGTCGCGTGGCCGCGGGTAGTGAGCCCGGGCCACGAGGCGAGGCCACCCCGGCCGGCCCCGCGCCGGTCGGGGCTCCGGCTACACTTCGGGCGGGGGCAGGTTATCTGCGAAGGCTTCGCGGCCGAACGTGAGGGAGGTTTCATGAAAGAGGTACTGCGGTACATTTTCGAGAAGAAGCGTGCTTACGCCACCTTGCCGCTCTTCGAGTGGCTGCGCGACGAGCGGCTCGACCCGCGCGAGCGCCTCGCCTTCTACCCGTGCATGGCGCACTTCATCTTGAGCTTCGGCGACCTGAACAAGTTCGTACTGCGCGAAGAGCCCCCGGCCGACGTCTACCAAGAGATGGTCAACGCCCACACGCGCGAGGACGACCACCACTGGCCCTGGTACCTCGAAGACTTCGCCGAGCTCGGCTTCGACGTCTGGCTGCCCCCCACCGAGTGGATGCGCTTTCTCTGGGGCGACGAGACGGAGCAGAACCGCCGGCTGATGGCCGGCCTGACGGCGCTCGCCAGGGGGGCGACGGGCGTCGAGCGGCTCGTCATCATCGAGGCCATCGAAGAGACCGGCAACGTCCTGTTCGGGGCGATGCTGCCGCTCGCCGAGGTGCTCGAGCGGCGGCTCGGGCGCCAGCTGCGGTACTGCGGCAGCTTTCACTTCGAGCGCGAGTCGGGCCACACCGTGGGCGCCGACCACGCCGAGCTCGCGCGCATCGCGCTCACGCCGGCGCAGCGCGAGCGCTGCCGCGCGCTCGTCAACGAGGTGTTCACGCTCTTCGAGGCGTGGACGCACGAGCTCCTGCGCTACGCGATGACGCACGGGCTGCGTGGCACCGGCGCCGGCTCGGGCACCTTCCGCGCGGCCCCCGCGCTGCTGCCGGGCGGCGGGGCGGCCGAGCGCGACGCCGCGCCCGCCCCGCGGCCGAAGAAGCTCGGCTCCTAGCGCCGCGCCCCGCTCAGGGCGCGCGCCGGCCGGCGCGCGCGATCGCCTCGATCATGCGCGGGATGGCGACCGAGATCAAAATGCCCAGGTTCGCCCGCTTGTTGTCGATGAGTATGCCCTGCAGCAGCGTGCCGTGGTTGATCACGATGACGGTGTGGTTGCCCTCGAGGTCGAGCAGGTAGTAGCGCGAGAGCGAGGGGAAGTTCGAGTCGCGCAGCGAGCTTTCGAGCTCTTCGGTGATGCGCGTGAAGAGCGCGGCCGCGACGGGCTGCTGGTTGAAGCCGGCGAGCGAGAGGCCGGCGGTGCGGTCCCAGATGTCGGTCGCGAGCAGGCCGTCGCGCAGCACGTTCCGGAGGTCTTGCACGGCGGCTTCGAGGAGCCTCGGTTCGGTCATCGTCGTCTCCCTGGGGTGATCGGGTCTTGGGGTGCGGGGCCGGCCGCGGCGCGGTCAGAGCGGGCGCACGGTGGTCGACAGGGCGTCTTTGAGCTCGGCGAGGGCGGCGGGCGAGAGCGCCGCGTCGCCGATGACCCCGAGGCAGAAGCCGCCGCGCTCGGTCGACACCTCGACCCAAGACATCATGTTCGCGCCCAGCCAGAGGGCCCCCGCGGTCGCGTCGATGCCGGGGATGGTGCGGGCGGCGGCCAGGGCCGAGAGCAGGGGCCCGACGATGGCGACGTGGGCCTCGGGGATGCCATGCGCCGCGAGTGTCAGCCCGTTGTCGTCGGCGACGAACGCTCCCGCGCAGGGGAAGTGGTCGAGCGCCCAGGCGAGCAGGGCGTCGAGCCGCTCGACGGGGCCGTCGGAGGTGTGCTCGAGCTTCGGCGCGGGGGCGCGGGCGGCCTCGTCGGCGCGCCGCGCGGGCCGCGCGGGCGCGGCGGCGGCCGGGGCCGCCGGGCCCGCGGGCGCGGCCGGGGCGGCGGCCCCCATGGGGCGCACGGCGACCGCCGGCCGGGCGCGCTTCGCGGGCGAGACCCGAGCCAAGAGCTCGCCGACGCGCCCGGCGTCAGTCCACGAGACGGATCGGCCCATCGCCTTCGCCCCCCTCCGCGCCGCCGAGCCGCTCTTCGATCTCGGCCACCAGCTTGTCGAACACCGCCGCGACCGCGGGCGGCCGCCGGCTCAAGAGGCCGAGCGGCACGCCCGCCCGGCTGGCCTGCAAGAAGGCCGGGTCCCGCGGGATGGCCGTGTCGAAGACCTCGTCGCGGTAGAGCGCCCACACCTCTTCGAGCGAGGCGAGCACGACCGGGTCGCGGAACGACGACATCGTGCCGACGACGCCGAGCAGCGAGGCGCCCGAGCCGCCCTCGCGCAGGCGGGCGAGCAGCTCGAGCAGGGCGGGCATCGCGCGCAGCGCGAGCGGCTCGCACTGCGCGACGGCGACGACGTGGGCGGCCGCCTCGAGCGCCAGGCGCGTCATACCGCCGAGCCCGGCCGGCGTGTCCAAGATGAGCACGTCGTACGCGCGCTCGCTCTCGCTGACGAGCGCCCGCACCAGGTCGCGCTCGCGGACGGCCTCGACGAAGCGGTCCACGTCGAAGCCCGGGACCGGCCCGGCCGGCAGCAGGTCGAGCTCGGCGAGCCGCGTCTTGACCACGCCCTCGAGCGGCGCGCCGCCCTCGAGGTACGACGCGAGGCCGGGGCGCTCGCCGACGCCGTCGAGCGAGTGCCCGACCGCCCCTTGGGGGTCGACGTCGACGAGCAGCGTGCGCGCGCCGCGGCGGGCGAAGGCGTACGCGCTGTTGAGCGCGACGGTGGTCTTTCCGACGCCGCCCTTGAGGCTGGCGAAGGCGATCGATTCGGTCATGACGTGTACCCGAGCCTGCGGAGTTGTTCGAGGTTGGCACGGACCAGGGGCGACCCCGGGTCGAGGTCGGCGAGGCGCTGCAGCACCTCGACCGCGTCGCGGTAGCTGCGCTCGAGCAGGAGGCGCTTCGCCTCGGCGCTCAGGTGCTTGACCCGCGCCGCGAGCTCGGCCGGCGGCAGCAGCGCCGCCTCGATGCGGCGCGCCGAGAGCGGCGGCGGCGCAGGCGTCACCCCCCCCTCGTCGAGGCGGCGCAGCGAGTCGAGCAAGAGCTCGGCCAGCTCTTTGTAGATCGTTCGCTCGCGCGGCCCCGGCGACGCCGGCCGCACGCGCGCCCGCGCCCCCGGCCCGATGAGCCGGGCGAACGCGTCTTCGCCCACCCCCAGGCCGTCGAAGGCCGACCACACGCAGCCGGCTTGCACCTCGATGACCCCGCTGTCGGCCCCCTCGTGCTCGACGATGAGGGTGTAGGCGCCGCCCGAGGGGCAGAGCACCTGCAGCAAGTCCACCGGCGCGAAGCACAGCCCGCCCGCCTCGCCGTCGCGCCCGGTCGCGTGCGCGAGCAGCGCCAGCTTCTCTTCGGCGACCGGCCACCCCGTGTGCTCGACCCCGTCCGCCCCCGGCCCCGACGGCGTCCCGTCGTCGGACGCGACGACCACGCGGTGCGCCCGCTCGCGCAGCCGCGCCAGCGCGTCGTCGGGCGCGCCCGGCAGCGGGTGCGCGTACACCACGACCAGCGTGGCGCGCTCGGCCCCCTCGATCACCGCCTCGAGCTCGGCCCAGCTCGCGGCCCCGATGGCGCTGACCGCCGACCGGCTGGCGATGCCGCGCGCGCAGCGCATACGTTCCCTCACGTCGACGTCGGCAATGACGACCAGCCTCATGGGGTTCCGACGTCGAGGCCGCGGAGCGCTCGCGCCAGCATCCCCGCGACCGATGGGTCGTCGGGCCGCAGGCGGGCACACTCGCGGAACGACTCGACCGCGTCGGCGTAGCGCCGCTGCACGAAGGCGGCCGTGCCGCGCGCGAGCGCCGCCCGGAAGGCCTCGTCTTCGGGCCCCGGCGGCGGCGGCGACAGCCCCCAGCGCGGCCGCTCGGCCTCGCCCCCCTCGGGCGGCCCCGCGTACGGCGAGGGCTGCGACGGCCGCCAAGAGGCCGGCGGGCTCGCGCCGTACGAGGGCGGCCCCGAGGCACCCGCGCCGTACGAAGGCGGCCCTGAGGTATCCGTGCGGTAGGAGGGCGGCCCCGAGGCACCCGCGCCGTACGAGGGCGGCCCCGAGGCGCCCGCGCGATAGGAGGGCGGGCCCGAGGCACCCCCGCCATAAGAGGGCGGCCCCGAGGGGCTCGTGTCGTACGCAAAGGGGTCGGACGGCAGCGACCGGCGCGACGAGGGCGGGCCCGACGACCAGGTCTCGCGCCCGGGCGGCTCGGACGACCAGGCCTCGCGCGAAGGGGCGGCGGCGGGCTGGACCCGGCTCGGGGGCGCGTCTGGCGGCCACGCCCCGCTCGGACGGCCGTCGCCCGACGGCGGCGGCTGTTCGCCCGACGGCGGCGGCGGCGGGGGCAGGGCGCCGGCCTTCGAGTAGAGGGCGACGAGCACCTGCAGCGTGCGCAGCCGGCCGAGGGGGCACGCCTGGGCGATGTCGCCGAAGGTCGAGACGCCGTCGACGTAGCGGGCGACCAGCATCGCGTCGGGCGACGTGGCGGCCGACAGCGGGATGGGCCCCGCCACCCGGTCGAGGCCCCCGAGGCGCCTCGCGCAGGCGGCCGTCAGAAACTCTTTGATCTGCGCGATGCTCGCCAAGAGCTCGCGCTCGCCCGGCGCCAACGAGAGCGCCTCGTAGAGCAGCGTCAGCGCCTCTTCGTAGCGCCGCTGCCGCACGAGCCGGACGATGTCGGCGCGCATCGACGCGAGGGCGGTGCGCGCCTCGCTTTCGGGCGCGCTCGCCCGGCGCGACCCGGGTTGCTCTGCCGTCATGGCGCCACCGACCGCGTTCGCAACGAACGCCATCGCCTCATCGCTGTTCGACCATCGGCGGCAAGGTACGCGCGCCGAAGCGGCCACCTGGGAACGGAACTGGCTGAGCGCAGCACCAACTCGTACAAGGTGCTTAACTAGAGCCCGCCAAGGCGATCGTCGTCAAGCCCTACGGACGCCCGTGCGAACCATATTAGGTATTGAGCGTTGGCGCGGTCATGCACACACGAACGCCAATAACCCCCCCGATGCGCACTACCCTGGCAGAGCACCCCGACGGTGTGGCCCCGGCCCCTAGCCGCTCTCTCTAACCCACGTAGAACGAAAACTAACACCCCGAGCCCGGCCGCCCTTCGTAAGAATCACGACTTCTCGCCGGGGCCCGGCCTCGGCCCCCGGGGCGGTACTCGACTACCTCGCTCTGGCCACCTCGGGGCCCACGGTGGGCAGGGTAGGTCTTTGGGGGGCGGTCAGCGTCCGGTCGCGGCGCCCGTTCGACCGCCGTCGGCCGCGACCCCAAGAGCGCCGAACTCGCGCCCCCCTCGGCACGAAGGCTGCTTGCGTCCAAGGGCACCCGGCCGGGCCGGGCAACCAAAGAAGAACTAGAGCTTAAGACCACCCACGGCGGGCATGAACGCGAACGACCACTTCGGCTGGGCTGGGCACACGATCGACGGCAAATACCGCGTCGAGCGTGCCGTGGGCGAGGGCGCCTTCGGCGTCGTCTACCGGGCCCACCACCTCGGCTTCGACGAGCCCGTGGCCCTCAAGTGCTTGAAGCTACCGCCCGGGCTGCGCGGGCCCGACCGCGACGAGTTCTTTCGCCGCTTCCTCGCCGAAGGGCGCATCTTGAACCGACTGTCGCGCTCGAGCACCGGCATCGTGCAGGCGCTCGATCTCGGCGCGGCCACCTCGCCCCGCGGCCTCTGGGCGCCCTACCTCGTGCTCGAGTGGCTCGAGGGCCGCTCGCTCGCCGACGATCTCGAGCAGCGCGCCCGGCGCGGCCAAGGCGGCCGGGGCTTCGTCGCCGCGGCGTCGCTGCTCGAGCCCGCCGCGCTCGCGCTCGCGTCGGCGCACGAGCAGGGCGTCGCCCACCGCGACGTCAAGCCGGCGAACCTCTTTCTCGCCCTCGTCGGCGGCCGCCCCACGGTCAAGGTGCTCGACTTCGGCATCGCCAAGGTCTTCGCCGAGGGCCCCGTGCACGATCTGACCGCGAGCGGCGGCACGAGCATGTGGCAGGCCTTCTCGCCCCTCTACGCGGCGCCCGAGCAGTTCGACCGCGCCTACGGCCGCACGGGCCCCGCGACCGACGTCTTCTCGCTCGCGCTCGTGCTCCTCGAGGTCGCCTCGGGCCGCCCCGCGCTCGCAGGCGAGAGCCTCGCCGAGCTCTTCGTCGCCTCGACCAACCGCGACCGCCGCCCCTCGCTGCGGGCGCAGGGCGTGCCCTGCCCCGCGGCCGTCGACCAGGTCGTGGCCCGCGCCCTCGCCGTCGATCCGGCGGCGCGCTTCGCCACGGTGTCCGACTTCTGGCGGGCCCTCGCCGAGGCCGCTCACGACGCGCCCGCGAGCGCCCCCGCCACGGCGCCCGCCGCCCGTGGCACCGGCGCACCAAGGGGCGAGCTGCCGCCGCCCGCCGCCCGTGGCACCGGCGCACCGAGGGGCGAGCTGCCGCCGCCCGACCGAGCACCGACGCCCCCGCCGCTCCTGCCTCACCACGCTCCGACGGGCTCGGCGCTTCCGCCCGACCGCACCCCGACGGGCTCGGCGCCGCCGCCCGCGCTCCTCGCCTCGCGCGACGCCCCGACGGCGCACCCCCGTGCCACCCTCGCCTGGCTCGCGGCGCTCGCGTCCGCGGCGGCGCTCTCGTTCGCCCTCGTGCAACGAAGCGCCTCGCGCGCCGACGCCCCCGGGCCCCCGCCGGCCGGAAACGTCTCGGGCCCGACGCCCACCCCCGCGCCCGCGGGCCCCGAAGGCCCCGCCCCCGCGCGCCGCATCGAGCCCGCCCCCGCGCTGCGCGAACGGCGGATCGAGGGCGGGCTCTTGCCCCTGCGCCCGGGCGAGACGCGCGCCCGCGCCGGGAGCTTCGTCGTCCGGGGCCTCGGCGCGGCGGCGCCCCTCGACTACGTCACGGCCGCGCGGGCGTGCCGCCAGGCGGGCCTCGCGCTCTGCAGCGAGGCGCAGTGGCAGCTCGCCTGCGCGGCGTCGCCGTCGATCGCCCCGCTCGAGACCTGGACGTCGTCGCTCGAGCCGCGCCGGGGCGCGGTGCGGCGGGGCGGCGCGGGCGGCTGCGGCGCGCGCCGAGTCGCCGCGCCGGCCGAGCCGCTCGCCGGGCCCGGCCAGGCCTGCTGCTCGCGCTCGCTCGCCGTCGACGCCGACGCGCTGCCGGGCGCCCCCGCCCCGCCCGAGGCCGAGCGCAAGGTGCTCGCCTTCGAGGCGGCCTTCAACCGGCACGACGTCGCGGCGCTGCGCCGGCAGCTCGACGGCGAGCTACGCTTCTTTCTCATCACCGACTCGCGCGAGCGCGTCGGCGCCCTCTTCGCCAAGGCATTCCGAGAAGACCCCGACCTCTGGGTGCTCCACGAGGGCTGCGCGATCGGCGCCGACATCGACGCCTGGAGCGCCGAGTGCCTCAAGGTCGCCGGCCGGGGCCAAGAGCTCGCGCTCGTGCTCACGCGCTACGAGTTCGGGCGCGCCTCGGGGCTCGTGCGCTCGATCACCGACGAGCGCGTCTTGCAGCCCTTCACGGCGGCCTCGGCGCTCGCCCCGGCGCCGCACTGAGGCGGGGCGGCGATCGGGCGGCGGGGGCGGCCCGGCGCGGGCCCGCCGTCGCGCTCGGAGCGCGGGCTGCCTAGCGGCCGCGCAGCCAGCGGCCGAGCAGGCCGGCGCCGATGAAGCCCAGGGCGTTCGGCGTCGCGTGCCAGACGAGCATGCGGCGGAGGGCGGGCTCGCCGAGCTCGGCGAAGCCCGACGCCGCGAAGTGCGCGGCGAAGGCGGCGGCGAAGACGCCCGAGGCGGCGGAGGCCCAGCAGAGCAGCCGCGGCGCGCCGCCTTCGGCCCGGCCGACCCGCACGAGCGAGCGCGCCGCGAGGGCGACCGCGGCGACGAGCACCGACGCGAACGCGCGCTCGACGGCGCGCGACGTCAGGATGCCGACGGCGACGAGCCCCACGGTGCCCGCGCCGAGCGCCGCGGCGCCGAGATCGAGCGCGTCGCGGCGCGGGCCGAGCGCGCGCAGCAGGGCGCCGAGCAGCACGCAGAGGCCGAAGCCGGCGAAATGAAAGTGCGCGGCGGTGAGCAGCGCGGCCGTACCCGAGAACCCGAAGGCGCCGAGATCGGCGCGATGAATCATGGCCCAGGCCCCGCCGACCGGCAGGTACGCGAAGCCCACGTCGGCGACGAGCTCGGCCGGGTCGAGCTTCGACGGGCGGCGAGCGAAGCGCGCCGCCGCGGTCAGGCCGACGGCGAGCGTGACGGCGACCCAAGGCGTCGTGAGCGCCGCCGCGAGGGGGCCGGCGGGCAGCGCGAGCGCGGCGGCGAAGAGCACGGCCGCGGGGGGCGCCGCGAGGGCGAGGGGCCGGGGGGCGCCGGGGGTGATGGCGAGCCCGAGCGGCACCACGGCGAGCGGCCCGATCGCGACGAGGGCGCGCGCGAGCGCGTTGAGCGGATCGAGGGCGATCGCCCAGGGCGGCGTCACGGGGGCGGGACGCCGAGATCGCGGCGGACCTCGTCGAGCGGGCGGGCCAGGTCGGCGGCGTAGCCCCACTCGGTCGACAAGTCGCGGTTGACCCGCCGGCCGCGCGCGAAGGCGCGCCGCACGAGCTCGGGGTCGAAGTGGCCCTTGCCGCGCGGCGAGTAGGGCGAAACCTTCACGCCGAGGTGAAACTGCAGCGCGATCGTGAAGAGCCAGAAGAAGGGGTCGTCGCGCTTGTACCCCGCGATGAACGACACGACCGAGACCTCGCCGCTCGGGTCGACGCCGTAGCCGCCGAGGACGTGCGAAAGGTCGTGCCAGACGCCCTCCTCGGCGACGACGCCCTCGCCGGGGAAGCCGAGCTCGTGGTCGA
This sequence comes from Polyangiaceae bacterium, assembly GCA_035762175.1. Taxonomy (GTDB): domain Bacteria; phylum Myxococcota_A; class Polyangia; order Polyangiales; family Polyangiaceae; genus DASTPP01. The sequence goes on from DASTPP010000440.1 coordinate 13,968, forward strand.
CGACGAAGCGCCAGTAGGCGCGGCCGAGCGTGCCCTCGGGCAGGCGGCCGAGATCGTTGTAGCGGCGGGCGAGATCGTGGTCCTTCGCGAGGCCGACCAGCGGGCCGACGATCTTCCAGACGCCGCCGAGGCCCTTCGCGCGCAGCGTCTGCTCGAAGATGGGCCGGGCGAACGAGCGCCGGGCGAGGTCGAGCCAGAGCGCGCGCGTGCGCCCCTCGGCGAGCTGGCGCAGGTTGGCGACGCGGGGCTCGTCGACGCCGAGCGACTCGGCGAAGCGGCGCACGGCGTCGGCCTCGCGGCCGGAGGCGTCGCCGTCCATCAGCGCGGTGAGGATCATGGCCTGCAGCGCGATCAGCCGGTGCGCCGGGTCGGGCAGGGCGTCGGCGAGCGCCGCCGGCTCGATGGGGGCGAGCGCTTCGGGCCCCTCGATCGAGACGCCGAGCGCCCGCGCCGCGGCCTGCACGAGCGCGAGTTCGGCCGGGTCGACGCGCCCGTCGGCGCGCGCCACGGTGGCCATCGCCCGCAGGCCCGCGCGCGCCGCGCCGGGGGGCAAGTCGAGGGGGAGCACGGGCCGAGTGTACCAAAGGCGCGGCCACGTGGAACGTAAGACACGGGGGGCGCGCCCTGGTAGACCTACGCCGATGTCGATTCAGTGGTACCCCGGCCACATGGCGAAGGCGCGGCGCATCATGGCCGAGATGCTGCCCTCGCAAGATCTGGTCATCGAGGTCCTCGACGCTCGCATGCCGGCCGCGAGCGAGAACCCGCTCGTGGCCGAGCTCTGCGAGCAGAAGCCCTGCCTGCGGGTGCTGAGCCGGGCCGACCTCGCCGACCCCGAGGTCACGCGCGCCTGGCTGCGGCACTTCGAGGCCGCCGCGGCGTCGGCCGCCGGCGGCGCCGCCCTCGCGATCAACGCCAAACGGCCCGGCGAGGTGAAGGCGCAGGTGCGCGAGCTGTGCCGGCGCCTGACGCGGCGGCAGACCGGGCCGGGGCGCGAGACGCGCGCGATGATCGTTGGCATACCGAACGTCGGCAAGTCGACGCTCATCAACGCGCTCGCGGGGCGCAAGGTCGCGCTCGTGGGCGACGAGCCCGGGGTCACCCGGGGGCCGCAGCGCATCACGCTGCCCGACGGCATGACGCTCTGCGACCAGCCGGGCGTCTTGTGGCCGAAGGTCGACGACGAAGAGACCGCGCTCAAGCTCGCGTTCGGCGGGGCGCTGCCCGACGCGGCGTTCGACTACGAGACCGTCGGCGCCTTCGGCGCGCGGCGGCTGCTCGAGCGCTACCCGGAGCTCGTGCGGGCGCGCTACGGGCTCGCCGAGCTGCCGCCCTCGCCCGACGCGCTGCTCGAGGCGATCGGGCGGCGGCGCGGCGGCTTGCTCCGCGGCGGCGTCGTCGACCTGCACAAGGCGGGCGACGTGCTCGCGCACGACTTTCGGTCGGGCGCGCTCGGCCGCATCAGCCTCGAGACCCCCGACCGCTGATCGGGCGCGCGGCTCGGGCCGGGCGCGTTGCTCACTCTGAGAAGCGTTGCCCAACCTGCGGGGGGCGCTTGCGCAATCTGGGCAAGGCGAGCGCGCGCTCGCACCCTCCGCCGCCGCGCCCGCGCCGCCCTCGGCGGCCCTTCGGCCCCCGGCCCGGGGCGTGGCACGGGTCGTGATGAGGGACGAGCGCAGACCCATCGAACCACGAGGGGGAGAACCATGACCGAACGCAAGCGCCACCTTACCGCCACCACTCTTCGTCGAACGTACCGAGCCGCGCCGCTCATCGCCGCGGCCCTGCTGGCGGGCTGCAGCGCCGCCCCGACCGAAGAGGGTGACGCCGCCCCCGTCGACGGGCCCTCGGCCGGGGGCGGGCTGAGCTTCGCCAGCGAGCACGACGCCCTCGAGTGGGTCGCCCGGCGGGCCGGCGAGCTCGAGCTGGGCACCACGAGGGTCGAGCGGGACGAGAGCGGCCGGACCACCAAGGTGGCCGGCGTCGCGATCGGCTCGCCCGAAGAGAACGCCCGGAAGAAGGCGCGCCTGATGGACGAGCTGGGGGGCGAACGCCGAACGATCGCGATCGCGGGCGAGCGCATCGTGCTCGAAGACCCGGCGCCCGGGGTGAAGCTCGTCGCCGCGCACTGCAGCGGCGACCTCTGCACCAACGACGAGTCGTTCAAGAGCAATTATTACTTCTACCGCGAGCTCGGCAGCCGAACCTCGGTGACCTCGGGGGGCTTCGAGACGCAGCGCCAGACGCTCGTGGGCAGCCCGTACTACGAGTGCGTCGACCTGCCGGGGCCCCTGCCCGTCACGTGCAACGGCTACTGCAATTACTCGGCCGGGTGTCCCTCGGGCTTCACGGTCGAGAGCGCCGTCGGCTACCCCACCTGCCGCACGACCTGCGTCGGCCAGGTGCGCAACGTGACGCTCTCGATCTCGATCGTGGGCTTCGAGTTCTTCGAAAATAGCGGCATCTTGCTCGAGTCCATCCCCGAGCGGAGCGGCACCACCCACGACTCGAGCCTCGAGGTTACGTACTGGGAGTACGGCATCAACTTCGACTCGGTGATCGCGAGCGCCGACGGCCTCTGCGGCTCGCACTCGACGTCGGGGCCGAGCGGGTTCATCGTCGCCAAGAGCCACTGGGGCAGCGTGCCCAACACCTGCCAGTAGGCGGCTCGACCCCGCGCGCGCTGGGGGGCGGGGGGTAAGGCCCGGCCGAGGCCGGCCCGCGCGCTGGCTGGGCCTGGTCAACGCCGGGGCCGAGCTGCCCGACGCGGGCCGGCGCGATCGGCTGGGCGCCACGAACGCCTACTTCGGGCGCCTGCACGCGTCGATCGTGAGCCCGTCGGTGGTGCACCGGGCGTCCTTCGGCTCGCTGCACTGGCAGGCGCCGCCGCGCGAGGGGCGCGAGTGCGCCACGTTCGGCACCGTCGAGGAGGCCATCGCGTGGCACGAAGAGCTGGCGGGCGCCTCCCTGCACTCGCTCCGGCGGCTGGTCTCGCACGCGTGGGCCGACGCGTTGCGGGCCAGGCTGCAGTCTCGCAGCGCCTGACGCCCCGGGCGCGTCGTCACCGTACCAAGGTTCGGTTATCCTCGGCCGAATGGCGCCCCCGGTCACGCTCCGCATTGCCCACGAGACGGCGCGGCTCGCGCTCGCCCGCATCCAGTTGAATGGCGACGAGACGCGCGCCAGCGCGACCCGCAAGGCGACCGAGATCAGCGCCCGGGCGCTGCAGGTCGAGCGGGTCGGGGTCTGGGTGTTCCGCGACGGCGGCGCCTCGCTCGCGTGCCTGTCGCAGTACACGCTCTCGCGCCGCGAGCACGTGCGGGGCGAGGCGCTCGACCTCTCGCCCTTCCCCGTGTACGCGGCGGCGCTGCGCGAGCGGCGGGTGCTCGCCGCCGCCGCCGCGCGCGAGCACCCGCTGACGCGCGAGCTCGCCTCGGGCTACTTCGCGCGCCACGGCATCTCCTCGGTGCTCGACGCGCCGCTCATCCGCGATGGTACCGTCGTGGGCGTCGTGTGCCACGAGCACGTCGGGCCCCCGCGGCGCTGGGACCAAAAAGAGATCGACTTCGCCGGCACCGTGGCCGACATGGTCGCCATGCTCTTCGAGCAGGCCGACAAGATCGAGCTGCAGGCGGCGCTGCAGGCCGAGCGCGAGCGGCACCTCGCGGAAGTGAAGATGGACGCGCTCGAGCGCCTCGCCCGCACGGTCGCGCACGACGTGAACAACCTGCTGACGGCCGCGGGCCTGAGCGCGGACGCGCTCGGCCACCACCCCGACCCGCGCGTCGCCGCGTACGCCGACCAGATCGCCGCCGCCGTCCGCAGCGGCGCCCGCATCGTCCGGCAGCTCTCCGAGTTCTCGGGCGCCTCGCCCGAGCGGACGCGCGCCGACGCGGCCGAGGTGCTCGCGCGGCTCGAGCCCGCGCTCCGGTCGCTCGCGGGCAAGGGCGTCGAGCTGCGGGTGTCCATCACGGCGGCGAAGGCCCTCGTCGCCTGCCCCGCCGAGCAGCTCGAGCAGCTCGTCTTGAACCTCTGCGCCAACGCCCGCGACGCGCTCGAGGGGCGCGGCGGCACGATCCGCGTCTCGCTCGCGGAGGCGGGCGCCGCGGGCGGGGGCGCCGGCTGGGTCGCGCTCGAGGTGGCCGACGACGGCTGCGGCATGAGCGAGGCGACCCAGGCGCGCATGTTCGAGCCCTACTTCTCGACCAAGGGCCCCGGCCGCGGCGTCGGGCTCTCGGCGGTCTACGGCGTCGCGCGGCGCGCCGGCGGCGCCCTGCACGTCGACAGCGCCCCCGGCGCCGGCACGCGCATCACCGTGCTGCTGCCCCGCGCCGAAGCCGAACCGCCCCCCGAAGACGCGCCCTGGTCGGTGCCCTTCTGATCGCAGCCCCGGGCCCCGCCCGCCCGGCGCCGGCCCGGCCTTCGCCCCCTCAGCGGCGGCCCGCGAACGAGACCGCGACCCGCTCGGGCCGCTCAGGCCGCCCGGGCTGGGGCGGCGGGGCGTACCGGCGCCACCACGCTTCGGCGTCGCCCGGGGCCCACGCGCCCGCCGACGCCTGGCAGCGGCGCAGCCTCTCGGCCAGCTCGCGCGCCGAGGCCGGGCGCCCCCCCGGGCTCTTGGCGAGGCAATCCATCAAGATTCGCTCGAGCTCGGCGGGCACCGGGCGCCCGAGCCGCGCCGAGGGCGGAGGCAGCGCGCCGGTGAGCACGCGCGAGCAGATCTCGGCCACCGAGTCGCCGTCGAAGGGCGGGACGCCGGTCAGCAAGAAGTACCCGACGCAGCCGAGCCCGTAGACGTCGACGGCGGGCGAGGGCGGCTCGCCGAGCAGCGTCTCGGGCGCGAGGTAGGCCGGGGTGCCGGTCACGGTGCCCGCGACCGAGAGATCTCTGCCCCCGGCGCCCGGGCCGACCTCTTTGACGAGGCCGAAGTCGAGCACCTTGACGAAGTCGTGCACGCCGCCGCGCACGCAGAGCATGATGTTCTGCGGCTTGACGTCCCGGTGCACGAGCCCCGCCTCGTGCGCCTCGGCGAGCGAGCCGCACGCCTGGATGAGCACCCGCAGCGCGCGCGCCGGCGGCAGCGGCCCCTCGAGCGCGACGAGCTGGCCGAGGTGGAAGCCCTCGATGAGCTCCATCGCGTAGTAGAAGATGCCTTCGGGCGTGCTGCCGTAGTCGTAAATCGCGATCGTGTTCGGGTGGGTCAGCCGGCACGTGAGCTTCACCTCGCGCTCGAAGCGCGCCACGGCCTCGGCCCCCTCGGCCCCGGTCAGCAGCTTGAGCGCCGTCGGGCGCCGCATGAGCGCGTGGCGCGCGCGGTAGACCGAGCCCATGCCGCCCTCGCCGATCTTGCCCTCGAGCTCGTACTGGCCGAGCCGCTCGGCCCGCTCGACCCGCCGGCGTAGGCGCCCGCTGCGCCCCCGCTCGAGCAAGAGCGCCGCCGCCGACAGCGACGCGGCGAGCCCCCCGAGCCCGATCGCCCAGGGAGCCGCCCCCGCGCCCGCCCGCTGGCCCGCGAGGCGCAGCTCGTAGGTGCGGTCGGCGAAGCGCAGGGGCCGGAGCGCGAGGTGGCCCTCGGGGCCCACCCCGCCGGGCCCGCGGCGGCTCTCGTAGAGCAGCCGCAGCGCCTCCGGCGCCCCGGGGTCGGACAGCGACAGCTCGAGGCCCGAGAGATCGAGGTGCGCGAGCGACGCCTCGACCAGCGGCCGCAGGCGAAAGAGCGCGACGGCCACCCCGCCCCGCGCCCCCGCGCCTTCGCCCGCCCCGGGCGGCCGCCACACGGGCTCGACCGGCGCGTACACGACGACCGAAGAGACCCCCTCGGGGTCTTCGACCAGGCGGTAGCGATCGGACACGGTGATGTCGCCCGTCTCGAGCGCCCGCCGCGCGGGCCCGAGCCGCGCCGGGTCGAAGGCGATGTCGAGCCCCAGCACCTGCGGCGAGAAGGGCGCCATGTACGTGACGACGAAGTGCTCGGGCCGCGGCGCCGCCCGGACCATCGCCCCGCTCAGCGCGGGCTCCCGCAGCTCGTAGCCCGGCGTCTCGAGCGCGGCCAGGGCCTCGAACGCCGCGCGCTCGCCCTCGCCCACCCGCGGCAGCCACTCGAGCGCCGTCAGCCCCGGGTGCCGGCGCAGCGCCGGCCCCACGAAGCGCTCGAAGGTCGGCCGGTCGACCCGGTCGGCCGACGCGAAGAGCGCCGGCACCGAGCGCAGCGCCTCGACCGGCCCCGCCGAGGCCGCCTCGAGCGCCGCCGCGATCGAGTCGCAGCGCCGCTCGAAGGCCACGCGCTCGCGGCGCGCCTCGCGCCCGCGCGCCACCGACGCGACGAGCAACGAGACCGCCGCCCCCAGCGCCCCGACGAGCAGCGGGCCGCGGTGCGTCCGCCACCAGCCCGAGCTGCCGACGAGTGAGGAGCCGACCGAGCCCAGGGCCTCCATGGCAGGCGGGCATTCTGCCCGAGCGCGCCCCCGCCCGAAAGAACAAGGGACCGGGGCCGGCCCCCCGACCGGCGCCCCGCGGCGATCCGCGCCCCGAGCGACGCCCTCGGCCCAGGGCCAGCGCGAGCGCGGCCCTCGGCGCAGGGCCAGCGCGAGCGCGGCCGCCGCCCCCAACGCCCCCAACGCCCCCGTGCCCTCGCGCACGTCGCGGCCGGCCGTCTCGGCGAGCCCGCCGGCCTGCTTCAGCGCAAGACGAGCTCGCCCGTCCGGGCGCCGAGCTCTTCGCGCAGGCGCTCTTGCTCGAGCGAGAAGGTGCCCATGAGCGCGCGCACCGACTCGTGGTGCCCCTCGAGCAGGTCGAAGAGCTCGTCGATCGAGAACGAGAGCACCCGCGCCGGCCCGGCGGCGCGGGCGGCCCAGGCGCCGTCGGGGGCGCCGAGGCAGAGGGCGTCGCCGACGAGGGAGCCGGGGCCGAAGGTCGCGCGCACGTCGGGCCCGCTCCGGGTTATCTCGACGGCGCCCTCGGCGACGACGAAGGCGCGGCCGCAGGGCTCGCCGGCGGAGAAGAGGGCGTCGCCCGCCGCGAGCTCGCGGCAGTCGGCGAGGGCGGCGAGCTCGACGAGCACCTGCGCGGCCGCGCCGCGCAAGAGCGGCAGCGAGGCGAGCAGGCGGGCGCGGCCGGCGGGGGTCGCGACGTCGAAGCGCCGGGCGGGCGGGGCGGGCGGCAGGAAGCCGCCGTCGGGGGCGAGCTGCGCGTGCAGCACGGCGGCGCCGCGGGCGAAGCCGACGAGGGTGTCGAGCAGCACCTCGGGGCGGCTGCGCATGACCTCGAACCAGCGCCCCGCGGGCAGGCGCGACAGGCGCGTGTCGGTCTCGATCGTGGCGGTGCGGCGGCGCGGGCGCCCGGCCAGCGCGTCGGTGGTGCCGATGACCCACCAGCCTTCGTAGACCCAGTCGGCGAGGCCCGGCCGCGACAGGCGCAGGCGCCCCTCGATCATGAAGTAGACGTGCTCGGCGGGCTCGCCCTCGCGGAAGAGCACGTCGCCGGCGCGCACGGTCTGCGCCTCGACCGACGCGGCGAGCCGCTCGAAGCTGCGGGGGTCGTCGGTCTCGGTCGTGGGCCGGGCGAACGAGGCGAAGAGCAGCTCGCGCGAGAGGCGCTGGCGGGCGGTTTCAGCGGCCATGGGCCTCGGCGGGCGGGAGCAACCCGGACAGGGGGGCCTCGGGCCGCGGGGCCGACCGCGCCCACTCGGTGGCGCGCCCGCCCGCGCGCGCCTCTTCTTCGACCGCGCGGGCGAGGGCCGCGAGCCCGGCGTCGCGGCCGGCGCCGAGGGCCGCGAGGGCGGCGCCGGGGCCCGCGCCGAGGTCGGGGCCGCCGAGGGGGGCGACGGCCTCGGCGCGCGCGACGCGATCGGCGTCGGGCAGCTCTTCGATCGAGAGCCGCAGCAGCATGCGAACCTCTTCGTTGCCGCGCCGGCGTTGCGCCAGCAACGCATCGAGAAACTCGGCCGCGTTCGCCCGCTGCACGGGGTCGCCCGAGGCGATCGCCGCCTCGACCCGCCGAAAGTCTTCGTCGGGAAAGCAAAGCTGCAACAACCGGATGGCCCTCTCGAAGGCCTGCCCGCGCTTGTCGTCGAGCACCCGAAGCAAGAGCTCGAGCGCGTCGCCCGCGGCGGCGGGCGCGGCCGAGGCCGAAGGGGCCCCCCGCAAGGCCACGCGCAGCGAGACCAGGCGGAAGTACTCTCCGAGCTCGCGCCGCACGAGCGGGCGCACGTCGCGCACCCGGAAGCGCGCCACGTGGTCGAGCGCCATGCGCTCGAGCGCGAGCAGGCACCGGTAGCGCACGAGGCCGTCGTCGCCGCGGGCCGCGAACCCGAAGAGCAGGTCGGCGGCCCGCTGCGTGCGAAACTCGGCGATCGCCAGCGGAAGCTGGGCCCGAAAGAGGCGCGGGCTCTCGGGGCGGGCGAGCGCGCCCGCGAGCAGCTCGAAGGCCGGCTCGCCGAGCGCGGCGAGCGCCGAGCGCGCCGCCGCCCGGCCCTCGCGATGGCCGAGGCGCTCGACGAACCAAGGCGCGAGCGCGGCCGCCCGCAGGTTCTCGGCGGCGCGCGCGGCGAGCCCCAGGGCTTCTTTGTCGAGCGGGCCGGGCGCCGCCCCCTCGACGATCTCGGCCAAGAGGGCGGCGAGCCGCGGCGAGGGCGCGACGTCGGCCAGCGCCCGCAGCATGCCGAGCCGGGCCTCGCGTCCGTCGGCGTCGGGCGTCAAGAGCGCCGCGATCTCGGCGCCCGCGGGCGCGCCGTCGGGGGCGCCCGAGAGATCGTCGACGGCGAGGTACCCGCGGATCCACGGGCGTTCGGCGACCGCGCCGCCCCCCTCGCGTGCCCCGCCGCCCGCCACGTGCCGGGCCCGCGCGAGCGCCCGCATCGCCGCCCGGCGCACGCGCTCGCGCTGGTCGGCGAGCCGGCGCTCGGCCAGGTGGACCCAATCCGAGCGGGTCGACGAGCCGAAGAGCTCGAGCGCGCATTCGAGCACCTCGTCTTCGTCGCGCAAGAGCACCAGCCCCGGCACGAGGCCCGCCCGCCCGCGGCGCTCGAGCGCGCGCAGCGCCGCGATGGCCTCGCGCGGCTGCGGGCTCGAGAGCGCCTCGATCAAGATCTCGACGCTGGCGAGATCGAGCTCTTCGGCCGAGCGCGGCTCGGCGCCACCAGGACCGAGCAGCGCCCGCCGGAAGAGCGCGACGTAGGGCCCGCGCAGCGCCGCGACCGCGGCGAGCCAGGCGGCGGCCGAGGCGGCGACGATGAAGGCGAGCTCGCGGGCCGAGACCCGCCCCGGCGCGGCGAAGAGCAAGACGAGGCCGGCGGTGGCGGCCTGCGCGAGGCGGGTGAGCGCGCCTTCGATGACGGGGCGGGCGCGGTTGCGCGCCGAGGCGGGCACGGCCAGGTAAACGAGCTCGAGCCCCGTGCGCTGCACCGAGTGGCGTAGCGCCCCGTCGGCCGCCCTCGTGCCGAACACGGCGAAGAGCGCCCCCCCGGTCACGAAGCCCAGCACACCGCCGAGAAACATGAGCGAGGGCATGAGCCCGACGGTGCCGATGACGCCTGCACGCGCGAGCACCCGGCGGGCGCCCAGCACCTGCACGGCGAGGGCGAGCACGTTCATCGCGGCGTACGACCGCGCGAGAAAGGTGCCGAGCCGCGCGGGCTCGACGTTCGCGGCGGCGACCGACTTGAACAGGTAGTCGGCCAAGAGGGTCGTCACCGCCCCGAGCCCGACGACGAGCGCGACCCGCGCGAGGGCGGGCTCTTCCCGGAACGCCCCCCACCACGTGCCGGCCGGCCCCGCGGGCCCCGGCGCCAGCCGCCCGCGCGCCCGCGGCGCCAGCCCGATGAGCCCGCTCGAGGCCACGTACGCCCCCGCCGACGCGAGCAAGAGCCAGTGCAGATCGACGACGAGCAGCGCGCCCGCGCCCGCCGCCGAGCCGAGCACCCCGCCGAGCACGCCCGCCGTCGCGATGGTGCCGAAGAGGCGCCGGCCCTGTCCGGCGTGAAAGAGCGCCGCCGCCGCCGCCCAGAGCTGCGGCACGAGCAGCGCCCCGCTGACGGCGCTGAAGGCGTAGAGCGCGGTCAGCACGGGCGCCGTCGGCGGCAGAAAGAAGAAGACCGCCGCCCCCGCCGCGCTGCCGAGCTGCGCCCCGACGAGGGCCCGCCGCGCGCCTACCCGCTCGCCCAGCCGCGCGCTCAGCGCCCCCACGGCCAGCGTCAGGGCCGCCGCGACGATGTACATGTACCCGAGCGCCCCGGGCCCAACGTGCACGAGGAACATCGCGTCCCGCGCCGTCTCGAGCATCGTGTGCGCCACGACGATGAAGAAGAGGCTGCCGAACGCGGCCAGCACCGAGCGCGCCTCGGCGGGCCGAACGTCAAGGAGTCTCAGCAAAAAGCCCATCGCCCGCTCACGTCACGCCCCCCCGGCCCCACCCGGGGCCTGAGAGAGGCTCAAGACCCGACCACGCGGGCCCGCGCCAAGGGCCGCTCGTAGCGCGCTCCGCTGTCGCTGGAAAGTCGCCGCGCACGACCGAGTGGATGCTCCGCCCCCGCCAGCGAGCTCTACCTTAGGGCCCAGCCCCCAGGCGGGTCGAGGGTGACCCCCGGGCCCGGCAGGCGCGAAAAACCGCTGCCCGAGGGCCGGAAGAAAAAAAATCAAAAGTTCGAGCAACTGCCCCCCGGGCCTGGCCGAGCAGGAAGATAAGTCGTCACGAACCCGGCCAAATTGCCGGCGGGGGGGTTGGGCGGCCCAGGGGCCTCGTTCGCGCCCCGACCCTGTCCCATGACCAGCCGAACCAATACCGAAGCCATCCTCCATTTGCAGCCCAACCGTCCCCTTCCGCAGCCCGTGAATCGACCCACGGGCCAACCCCCGAAGGCGGCCGCCCCGCCCGCCACGAAGCCCCGCGCCCGCCCGAAGGCCGGCCGCGCCCCGAAGAAGGGCGCTGCTCGCCCGGCGCCCAAAGGCGGCGGCGGCGGCGACGAGGGCGACGGCGAACCAGCCGCGGGCGGCGGCGGCTCGGTCGCCCTCACCAGCGCGCACGAGCTCGCCTACGGGCGCCGGCGGGCCGAAATCGACGCCCTGCCGGCCGCCGAGGTGCGCCCCATCACCGTGTACGTGCCCGCCGCCGCGATGCTCGCCCTCGGCGCCTTGCCCAGAATGCTCGCCTTGCGCGACGCGCTGGCGGCCGAGTTCGCGCCCTCTCTGCTCGCGACGCTCGACGCGCTCGAAGACTACGCGCTCGCCGCCTACCTCG
>DASTPP010000441.1:0-12052 GCA_035762175.1 Polyangiaceae bacterium
CCCGACACGAACGTCTATCTCGTTGACGACACGCCCGAGACCCGAGAGCAAATCCGTACCTTGCGCAAGCGCCTGGTCCCCAACCCACGGGTTCGGCGCTGAAGGGAGCACCAAGATGTCGACTCCGGGCCATTTTGCACATACCGCCGCCGCCCCCCTTCGCGGGCTGAGCAGGCAGGCGGGCTCGGCGGTCGCCCGCCGCGGCGTGCGGCGCCTCGTTCGCCCCGCCGCGGGGCCCGCCCCTCGCCGGCCCACGCTCGCCCCGGCGATGCGCGCGCCGGCGGGGGCGCGGCCGCGAAGTCTTGGCCCTTGTCGCGCGCCTGTCGTAGCCCCACGAGCATGCCCCGCCGCCGCCACGATTCGATGAGCAAAGACTTGCTCACGCTCTGGTGCGAGCCGCTCGGCCCCGTCCTGGCCCCGCGCCGCGTGCACGGCGAAGAGCGGCAGATCGACGTGGTCGTCGACGCCCGACGGCGCGGGGCGCGGGCCGAGGCGCGGCGGCGCGAGCTCGGCGTCCTGGGCCAGATGGGCCGGGGGCTCGCCGCCTTCGAGGCCTTTCGCAACCCGTGCACCCCGCCCGAAGTGCGCGCCGCCCTCGTCAAGGTGGTCGAGCTGCACGACGAGCTGCGCCGCCGCGCCCGGCGCCGGGGCGCGAGCGTGGCCGAGGTGCCGCTGCCGCACCTCTGGGCGCTGACGTCGACGCTCTCCGAGGGGCTGGCCCGGGGCTTCCGGGCGCTGCCCCACGAGGGGTTTCCGGCGGGCTGTTTCGGCCTGCCCGACGAGCTGGGGCTGACGCTGGTCGACCTCTCCGAGCTGCCGCCGACGCCCGCGACGCTGTGGTTGCGCCTGCTCGGGCGCGGCGAGGTGCAGCGGCGCGCGCTCGACGAGCTCGCGGCCCTGCCCGACGAGCACCCGCTGCAGGGCGACACCTGGCGGCGCGTGCTACGCTGGCGCACGGAAGCCCAGAGCGAGGCGAACCCGACCGAGGCCGACCGGGAGTTGCTCATGAACAGCGAGCGCTTGGTACAGCAGTGGGAGCGGCGCCTGCGCCGCGAGGGAAAGGCCGAGGGAAAGGCCGAGGGAAAGGCCGAAGGGCTGGCCGAGGGAAAGGCCGAGGGGCTGCGGCAGGCGGTCGTGGCGCTGTGCGACGTGCTCGGCATCGCGCTCGCGCCGGCGCGCCGGGCGCGACTCGAGGCGATGGGGGCGGCCGAGCTCGAGGCGCTCTGCGAGGCGCTACGGCGCGAGCGGCGCTGGCCGGCGCGCGGCGGGCGCTGAGGCCGGCGGCGCCCGGGCCTCGCGGGCGTGGCGGGCGCGGGGTCGCCCGGGCTCGTTCGCTACGTTGCCCGCCGCGGGCGTGGTGGGGCGGCCCGACGGCGTTCGGCCCGCGGGCGCGGTGGGGCGGGCCCGATGGCGTTAGGCCCGCGGCCGCGCCCGCCGCGCGAGCGAGAGGGCGACGAGCGCCGTGAGGGTCAAGGCGTCGGGGTCGAGCGGGCGGGCGGGCGACGAGAGCGAGCAGGCGTCGCCGCCGGGTGCCTTCTGGGGCGACGCCCCGCCGCTGCCGCTCGTGCTGTCGTCGTCATCGTCGTCGCCGGGCGCGGGGGCGGGCGGGGGTTGGGCGCAGGGCGCCGCGGTCGGGTCGCCCGAGGGGTGACGGCGCGGGTTGCTCGGGTCGGAGTTCTGCGAAAGCTCGAGGAGGTCGGGGTAGCCGTCGCAATCCGAGTCGGTACCTTTCGCGTCGATGGCGGCGAGAGCTCGATCGAGGGCCGGCCCCGGGTTGTCGTGCCCGAACTCGGCGCCGCCGTTTTCACCTAGCAGCGTCTGGGTGAAGGGCCGGTCGCGAAAGCTCGGGGTCCCAGCGCTGCCGAGGTGGCAATAGTCTTTTTGAATGGTGAGGTGGCCTTGGGGCACGTCGTAGCGTTCGGCAACGAAGGCCTTCACCCAATCGCTGATTTTGGGGCGGGCGCCGGCGGGGCGGGCCGCGATGAGGGTGGCGGCGAAGGCCAGCGCGGCGAGGGGGCGTTGGTTCGGGCTCATGCGTCGGGGGCAACGCGGGCCGGGCGGCGAGGCCTCGGGTCGACCCGGCGGGCCCGCGCTCGACGTTCATGCGACGAGGGCGCGCGCGTGATCACGGGGTCGGGCGCCGCGCGGGCGCTGTGGTAGTTTGTCCCGTAGTCATGAACGGCTCTTCGGTCTTCGTCGTCGCGTTCTTCACGTCGGTGCTAACGGCGGCCGGCACCGTGTACGTGATCGAGCGCTACGGCGTGCTCGAGCCGTACCTGCACCGGGGCGAGAAAATCGAGCTGACCGAGGTGCCCGAGCTCAAGGGGCTCATCGAGGGCGACGCCCGCGAGAACCTGCGGGCCAAGCGCCTGTCGTTGATGATCAAGGGGCGCGCGCCGAGCGCCGAGGCCCGGCCCGGCACGGTGCTCGACCAGTCGCTGCCGCCCGGGCAGAGGGTGCCGGCGGGGGGCGCGGTGGCGGTGACGATCGCCGAAGAGCTGCCGAAGGTGCCCGACCTCGGCGGGCTCTCGGTCGACGAGGCGACGGCGAAGCTCGCGCCGGCCGGCTACAAGCTGAAGCTCGGGCAGCCCCGGGCCGACGCGAACGTGCCCGAGGGCAAGATCGTGGCGCAAGATCCGGCGGGGGGTACGCCGCTCGAGAAGAACGTGCCGATCATCGTGCAGGTCTCGGCCGGCCCCGGCGAGCTCGAGGTGCCGAAGGTGGTGGGCGTGGGCGTCGAGGCCGCCAAGGCGCAGCTCGAGAAGGCCGGCTTCAAGGTCGCGCCCGTGCGCTGGCTCTCGCTCGCCGAGACCGCCTCGTACGTCGTGCTGAGCCAGAAGCCCGAGGCCGGCCAGAAGGTCAAGCCGGGCGCCGAGGTTCAGCTCACCGCGAACCGCTGAGCCAGAGGGGGAGCGGGCGAGCGCGGCGCCGGGCGGGGCCGCCGCTGAGCCAGAGGGGGAGCGGGCGAGCGCGGCACCGGGCGGGGCCGCCACTGAGCCGGAAGGGGGCGCGCGAGCGCGGCGCCGGGCGGGGTCGCCCGGGCCGCGCGGGCGCTCACTTCTGGTACTCGTTCATGAGCAGCGTGCCGTCCGAGAAGTGGCTGAGCTGGCCCGCGGTGCTCGAGACCTTCTTCGAGTAGCACTCGGGCGGGGTGCCCCCCAGCTGCCGGAAGCGCTGATTGTCGCCCGACGCGATGAAGCGCGCGCCCGAGGGCACCCACTCGGCCTCGAAGGGGAAGGCCAGGGTATCTTTCTGGATACCGAGGTTATCGTAAAGATTGATGGGCGTGCCGTCGACCGTGAACGATCTGCCGTCGCCGCAGTAGTCGGCGCGCAGCATGCGCGTGCAGGCCTGGTGGTGGTTCTTCAGCGAGGTGCCGTTGACGCTGGCCCAGGGCTTGTAGCCGAGGTCGACGCACTTGCCGAGCGCGGCGTTGCGGCAGGCGAAGGTGAAGGCGCTCGGGTCGTCGACGTGCGAGCCGCCGCCGGGCACGCCCTCGCGGTAGTCCCAGCGGCCCACCAGCCCGATGGCCTCGATCGGGGCGCCCGCGGCGTCGACGCCGCAGAGCGGCAGGCGGGCGTTCGTCGCGGGGTCGAGAAAGCTCGCCGTGTACGTCCAGACGTCGCCGACCACGCGGGCGTCGTCGATGTAAACCGGCGTCGTGCCGCCGCCCGCCAAGAGCCCCTGGAACACGGCGCCGATGAAGCCGTCGCCGAAGTACGACTTCTTGCCGTCGGCCGTGGCGCCCGAGAGCGCGCTGCCGTTGAGCACGACGCCGTTGAGCACCACGCCGTTGAGCACCACGCCGTTGAGCACCACGCCGTTGAGCACCACGCCGTTGAGCACCACGCCGTTGCGCACGGTCGCCCCCCGATCGCCCTGCTCGTACGCCGGCTCGTCGGCGTCGACCGAGCCGCAAGCGGGCAGCGCGAGGGCGGCAAGACACAGGGCGAATACGGAACGACGCAAGCTCATGGCAGGTACCTCTTCGGGGGGGGTTAGGGTCGGCCGTGCCTCAAGGGCTGTCGCCCTGCCCGTCTCGCTTTCGAAGGCTGAGCATGGACAGGAGAACAACCTACATATGCAACCACGGCCGAGTTTCGACGAAAAGGCCCTTGGAGCACTTTTCGGGAAGCATCTCACATCAAACCTCGTTAGGTTTGCAGGGAGCTTCGAACGTCTATCCGTGATGCGGCCGGGAAGCGGCGGGCGGGGCGCTGCTCCGTGATGCGGCCGGGAAGCGGCGGGGGGGCGGGCCGCCCAGGTTAAAACCTGGGCGGCGCTCACCTGGGCGGTGCTCACTGGGCGGCGCTCACCTGGCCCCGGGGCTTGGTCAGGGGGCCTTCGGCGTCTGCAGGGGGGCGCAGATGCGGGCGCCGAGGGTGGCGTCGCGCAGGGTGCTGGGCACGCCGGTGCGGTTGACGAGCTGCACGACCTTGCGCTCGTGGGCGTAGCTGCCGCCGCGGGCGACGAACTGGTCGTCGAAGGACGAGCGCGTCCATTCGAAGGCGTTGCCGGTCATGTCGTCGAGGCCGAAGGGGCTCTGCGAGGCGGGGCGGCGTCCGACCTCGTCCGGGCCCATCTCTTTGCGCTTGTAGGTCTCGTCGAAGTTGGCATCGTCGGGCGCGAGCTTGTCGCCGTGGGGGAACTCGCGGCCGTCGGCGCCGCGGGCGGCGCGCTCCCACTCGTAGTCGGTGCACAGGCGCGCGCCGCGCAGCTTGCCCGAGCGGTCGAGCCAATCGGCGTAGGCGAGCACGTCGTCGGCGGAGACGCCGGTGACGGGGAACTTGAGCCAGTCTTGCGGGGCCTGCTCGGGGCGATCTTGGTAGACGAAGGGCTCGCCGGCGCGCACGTCGTAGCGGCGCTTGGCGGGCTGAACGACGAGGTGGTAGGCGCCGCCGCGCTCTTCGAGCCGGAGGGCGCCGTTCAGGCCGACCTTGGCCTCGGCGTTGGGGGTGCGGCGGGCGCGCTCGGCGGGGGGCAAGCTCTCGAGGAAGGGCAGCCAGTCGCCGTAGGTGATCTCGCGGCGGGCGACGAGGTAGCCCTCGGTGCGGACGGGGTGCAGCGGCACGGCGTCGAAGAAGCCGCGGCGCGTCTGCTCGTCGCCGGCGCTACCGAAAAGAAAGCGTCCGGGCGGCACGTAGGCGTAGCCCTCGGGCACGGCGGCGGCGGGGGGCAGGTCGACCGCGAGCTCGAGCGCCTCGCCGCGGCCGGCGAGGAAGGGGTAGCGCAGGGTGGCGCGGCCCGGGGCGGAGAGGGTCAAAAGGTACGAGCCGCGCTCGAGGGCGAGGGCGCGCACGGGCGCGGGGCCGAGGTCGCGCGGGGGCTGGGGGGCCCCCTTGGCGCGCCAGGGGGAGCGCTCGAGCAGGACGCGGGCGTCGGGGGGCGAGGTGGTGAGGGCGAGCGAGGCGGGGGTGTTCCAGCGGCGGGCGAGCTCGCCGGTGGGGTCGTAGAGGGCGAAGCGCTCGGTGAGCTCGGCCTCCTGGGCGGAGCGGCCTTCGGCCTCGGCGGCGACGGCGCGGTCGTAGAGGGTCTGTCCGAGCAGGGCGCCGACGTCGGCGCGCTTGGAGTCTTGGGCGAAGGCGGCCTCGAGGGCGCGGCTGGCGCGGGTGAAGGCGAGGTCGGCGGCCTCGCCGCGCTCGAGCGCGGTGGCCCAGGCGGCCTCGCCGGCCTCGCGCTCGCGGGCGTCGAAGCGGCCGAAGGCCTGGGCGCGCAGGGCCTCGGCCTCGGCGCGGGCCGCGCGGGCCTCGGCGAGGTAGCCGCGCGCCTCGGCGACGAGCGCGTCGATGCGGCCGCCGGCCTCGCGGCGGGCCTTGACGAGGGCGCCGCCGTAGGCGGCCGCGAGGGCGAGGGGCAGGCCGAGCGCGAGGCCGCCGCGCAGCCAGTGGCCGCGCCGCACCGCGCGCCCGGAGGCGCGCAAGAACTCGGCCTCGTGCGGCCCGAGCTCGGCGGCGCGCAGGGCGGCGGCCTCTTTGAGCTGGCGGGCGCCCCAGAGGGCTTCTCGCGACTGGCGGGTGCGGCGCCACTCGGCGGCGGCGACCGCGAGGCGCTCGTGCACGGCGCGCCGTTCGACGTCTTCGGCGAGCCAGTGGCGCAGCGTGCCCCACTCGCGCACGAGCACCTCGTGGGCGAGGTCGAAGGCGCGGCCGCCGCCGTCTTCGAGGGCGACGAGCAGGCGCCCGCGCACGAGCGCGTCGAGCGCGGCGCGCGTGGCGGGCTGGGCCTCGCCGAGCTCGGCGCCGGTGCGCCGGACGCGCGTGTCGTCGAGCGTCACGAGGCGGGTGAGCACCCGGCGGGCCTCGGCGCGCTGGGCGGGGGGCAGCGCCAGCACGAGCGCGTCGGCGTGCTTGGCGAGCGCGCCGCCGACGCCGCCCATCGCCTCGAGGGCCGAGCGGCGGATGACGCCGGCGCGGCCGTCGCGCGCCTCCCAGAGCTCGGCGAGGGCGAACTGCAAGAGCGGCAGGCCGCCGGCGCCGGCCTGCGCGCTGGCGGCGACGAGGTCGTCGACCATCGACGGGGGCTCGAAGTGCAGCCCCGAGGCCTCGGCCGGGCCGACGATGACCTCGCGCATGCGGTCGGGCGGCAGCGGGCGCAGAAAGTAGATGGCGCGCGAGAGCCCGTCGCCGAGGGTGGGCAGGGCCGCGAAGCGGGTGAGGAAGTCGACGCGCAGCGCGGTGAGCACGCGCACGCCGGGCCGGCCCGCCGCGAGCACGGCGAGCGCCGCCTCGGCCGCGTCGCGCTCGTGCGGCTCGCTGACGGTGACGAGCTCTTCGGCCTGGTCGAGAAAGAGCAGGAGCCCCGCCGCGTTGCCGAGCCTTCGGCCGACGGCGTCGCCGAGCACCGCGGGGTTGCCCCAGGCGGCCCGCGCGAGCGCCTCGGCGCTCTCGCCGAGCAGCGAGGAGAGCGCGTTGACGAGCGCCCAGTAGGGGCGCTTGCCCGGGGCGAAGGTGAGCACGGACCACGCGCGGCCGCCGCCGAGCGCGCCCTGGGCGACGGCGGGCAGGACGCCGGCGCGGCAGACCGACGACTTGCCGACGCCCGAGTCGCCCGTCACGACGAGCCAGGGCTCGGCGCGCAGCCGGTCGAGCGCCACGCCGACCTCGGCGTCGCGGCCGAAGAAGAGCGCGCGGTGCTCGGCGTCGAAGGGGCGCAGGCCCCGGTAGGGGTTGCCCGCCGGCGGCGGCCCGCTCGCGGCGTGGCGCGCGAGCTGCTCGAGCGCCTCGCGCAGCTCGTCGCCCGAGGCGAAGCGCTCGAGCGGGTCGCGCCGCAGGCAGCGGTCGATGATCGCCGCGAGGCGCCCGTCGAAGTCGGGCGCGAGCTGGCGCAGCGGCGGCGCGTCGTGGCTTCGCAGGTGGCGCCAGAGCGCGTCGGCGGGCACCGCCTCGAAGGGGCAGACGCCCGAGGCGAGGTAGAAGAGCAGCGTGCCGGCGGCGTACACGTCCGTGCGCGTGGTCGGCGCCTCGCGCCGCCACAGCTCGGGCGCCATGAAGTGCGGCGTGCCCCAGACGACCGCGCCGGTGCCGCTCGCCGGCCCGCCCGACAGGGGCCCCGGGTCGGCGTGCCCGGGCGCCAGCCGCGCCAGGCCGAAGTCGACGAGCTTGGTGCCCTCGTCGGTCAAGATGGCGTTCTGCGGCTTGATGTCGCAGTGCAAGAGCCCCCGCCGGTGCGCCGCCCCGAGCCCGCGCGCGAGGTCGATGCCGATGGCGAGCACCCGCGGCCAGGGCAAGGGCACCGGCAGCCGGTCGAGCGGCTCGCCCCGCGCGAACTCGGTCACCAGGTAGGGCCGCCCCTCGAGCTCGCCGACGCGGTAGATGCCGATGACGTTCGGGTGGTGAATGCGCGCGACCGCCCGCGCCTCATTCAAGAACCACTCGCGCGCGGCCTCGTCTTCGACCGGGGCGCGGACGAACTTGATGGCGACGTGGCGCGCGAGCAGCTTGTCCTCGGCGAGGTAGACCGCGCCCATCGCCCCCCGGCCCAGCGAGCTGCGCACGACGTAGTCGTCGAACTCGGCCGGCGGGCCCCAGGCCGCCTCGCCCGGGCCGGCCTCGGCGAGCTCCGCGTCGCGTTCGACGCGCGTCGGGTGCCGCTCGCTCGCCGTCGGCGACCGCACCGAGTGCGCGCCGCTGACGCCCGGAGGCTCGCTCAGGGGCGGCCGCTCGCTCGCGGCGGCGCCCCGGCGGGCGGGGTGCGAGCTGCCCACACTCGGCACCCCGCTCACGGGCGGGGGCGGATAGCTAATCGGCGGGCGCGGATAGCTGACCGGCGCGGGCGGGTTGCTCACGCCCGGCGAAGAGCGCGTCGGGGGGGCGTCGCCGAGGCCGCGAGCCGAGCGCGGGGCGCGCCGGGGGGGCTCATGGGTGCCGCGGCCAGAGCCGGGGGGCGGCTCGCTCGCCCCGTAGCCCGAACGGGGCAGCGCCCCACTAGCATCACGCCCCGAGCGAGGAGCCTCACTTACGCCACGCCCCGAACGTGGGGGGGGTTCGCTGAAGCCCTGACCGGATTGGGGGGGCGGCTCGCTCCGGGCGGGGCCCGAACGGGGAGCGGGTTCGTTGGCACCTCGGCCCGCGTGCGCGGCCGCCTCATGCGCGCCCGGCAGCCCCAGCGCCGGCGGCTGGCCCGCCCCCTGCGTCGCCCGCGCGGCCTGCGGCTCGCCCACGCCGACGCCGCGGTGCGGCGAACGCGGAGGGCGCACTCTGGATTCAGGGGGCGGGGACATTGGTCAATCGGGGGGCCCCCAAACACCACCGTCGCGCGGTGAGCTTTCGCTCGCAAGTCGCTTATGCAAGCGGCCCACTTCTCTGTCAAGAATGCTCGCCGGCCGCCGGCCCCTCCTTTGGTAACGGGCCGGCCCCGATTTCGCCCGAACGAGCCCCCCGCCGCCGAGCGCGGGTCGGGGCCCGCCGACGCGCCGCGCCGGGCCGGGGCGGGCGGAGGGCGCCCGCTCGCTCGACGACCGCGCTTTGCAAATAGGGAAGGGTCCGGGCAAGACGGGAGCGCCCGCGGGCCGGGCGCCCCGAGCGGCGCTCGCCCGGGCCGAGCCCGGCCCGCGCGCCCCCGGGCGACGACGCCGCGGGTCCCGCGCTTCGCCTCGTCCGAGCGGCCGGGCTCGCCCGGGCGAGCGGCTGGGCCCGCCCCCCTTGCCGGCGAAGAACGGACGAGCTCGGGGCCCGGCCGGCCGGGGGCGCGGGGAGGGGCCCCCAGCCCGTATCTTCTGGCCCGCCGCTCCGCTATCTTCGTGCCTCGGCCCACGATGCCCCCCCCGCACATCGTCACGCTCGGCGGCGGCACCGGGCAATACACGCTGCTGACCGGGCTGCGCACGCTGCCCGTGACGCTGACGGCCGTCGTCACCATGATGGACTCGGGCGGCAGCTCCGGGCGCCTCTGCGACGAGTACGGGCTCTTGCCCCCGGGCGACTTCACCCGCTGCCTCGTCGCGCTCTCGTCGCACCCGGCGGCGATGAAAGAGCTGCTCGGCCACCGCTTCGCGAGCGGCAGCCTGAAGGGCCACACGATCCGGAACCTCATCTTCACCGCCGTGCAGGAGATCACCGGCGACTCGGCGCGCACGGTCGAGCGGCTGCACGAGCTCTTCGCCGTCGCGCACCGGGTGCTGCCGGTCACGCTCGACGCGGTCGAGCTCGTCGTGCACCTCGAGAACGATCGGGTCATCCGCGGCGAGGCGTCGATCGACACGCTGGGCGAGCAGCTCGACGCGCCGGTGCTGAGCGTCTACCTCGACCCGGCGGCGACGGGCTACCGCGGCGCGCTCGACGCCCTCGAGTCGGCCGACCTCGTGGTGATCGGCCCGGGCGATCTGTACACCAGCCTGGTGCCCAACCTGCTGGTGCACGGCGTGCGCGAGGCGCTCGCGCGCAGCCGCGCGCGGGTCGTGTACGTCTGCAACCTGATGACCAAGCCGAACGAGACGCCGCAGTACACCGTCGAAGACTTCGTCGGCACGGTGGCCATGTACCTGGGCGAGGCGAGGCTCGACGCGGTGCTGTACAACACCTCCTGGCCGGCCGAGCTCTCGCCCGAATACGCGGCGGCCGGGTCCGAGCCCGTGCGCACCGACCCGTCGAAGGCGCTGCGCCCGGGGCTGCTCGTGCCGGGCGACTTTCTCGGCGCCGGCGGCCAGGGCAGGCTGGTGCGCCACGACGCGACGAAGCTCGCCCGGGCGATCGACGGGCTCGGCCGCGGCTGGGGGCTCTGGTAGCCGGCCCCGCCGGCGCGCGGCGGGGCCCGACTTCGCCGGCCGCGCGGCGGGCAGGCGGCCGGCGGGGCCCATCGCACGGACGGCGGGCGGCCGGCGGGACCCGTCGCATTGACTATGCACGCGCGCGGGTGATTGAATCGCGGGGGTGGGGGCGTCCGCTCGTTTGCACGACGATCCGAGCCTGGTCGCGCTCGTCGACGGCAACGTCTTCATCAGCGTCTGGCGCGGTCCCGTCGACAGCGGGCACCTCGGGGCGCTGCGGGGCGCGTACGCGGAGGCCGTCGGGCGCAACGCCCCCGGGGGCCTCGGCATCGTCACGCTCGTCACGCGCTCGGCGCTCGGCGCGCGCCTCGAGGGCGAGCTGCGCCGCGAGGCGGCCGCCACGCACGCGTCGCTGCGCGAGCACACGCTCGCGATGGGCCTCGCCGTCGAGGGCGAGGGCTTTCAGGCGGCCGCCGCGCGCAGCATCATCACGGGCGTGCAGCTCGTCGCCCGCGGCCCGCGCGCCCGGGTCTTCGACGCGCTCGGCCCCTGCTGCGACTGGGTCGTCGCCGAGCTCGCCGCCCGGGGCGCGCTGCGGCCGGGAGGGCTGAGCGACGAAGCCTTCGCCCGCCGCCTCGAGCACCACGCGCGGCAGGCCGGCACCCAGCCCTTAAGCCCCGCCTGAAGCGGTAGGCCGGCACCCAGCCCTTAAGCCCCGCCTGAAGTAGGCCGGCACTCAGGCCTTAAGCTCCGCCTGAATCGCCCGCGGCGCCCTGCGGTGCGGCGTCCCGGAGGCGGGCACCGGCGGGGTGGAGGCGCGGGGCGCTCGCGCCGGCCGGCCCGCGTCAGCGTCAACGGCGCGCCGGGGGGGGCTTGAGCGCGGGCGGGGGCTTGTTCCCCTGCTGGTACTTCGCGAACCAGACCCCGCCGGCGGCCGCCCCGGCCGCCAGCAGCGCGACCAGAACGACGACGAGCGCCCGGCCCTTCTTCTTCGGAGCGGGGGCCTCTTTGCGCTCGCCCGCCCCGTCGCCCGCGCGCGCCGCAGGCGGGACGGCCGCGGCGCCCTGCGGCGCCCGCTCGGCCTGCGCGCGCGCGGCGCGGGCTTGCTCGGCCGCGCGCGCCTCCTCGGCCCGGCGCGCCTCTTCGGCCCGACGTGCTTCTTCGGCCCGACGTGCTTCTTCGGCCTGGCGCGCCTCTTCGGCCCGGCGCGCCTCTTCGGCCTGGCGCGCCCGCTCCTGGCGGGCGAGCTCGGCCCGGCGCTCTTCCTCGGCCTTGCGCGCCTCCTCGGCCTTGCGCGCTTGCTCGGCGGCGCGCGCCTCCTCGGCGGCGCGCGCCTCCTCGGCCTTGCGAATGCCGGCGAGGCGGGCCTCTTCGGCCTTGCGCGCCTCTTCGGCCTTGCGCGCCTCTTCGGCCTGGCGCGCCTTGGCGATGCGCGCCTCCTCGGCCCGGCGCGCCTCCTCGGCCCGGCGCGCCCGCTCGGCCTGTTGCTCTTCCTCTTCCTTGCGCTTGCGCTCGGCCCACCGGGCCTCTTCGGCCTTGCGCGCCTCCTCGGCCCGGCGCGCCAGCTCGGCCTTGCGCGCCTCCTCGGCCTTGCGCGCCTCTTCGACCTTGCGCGCCTCCTCGGCCCGGCGCGCCTCCACCATCCGGCGCGCCTCTTCGACCCGGCGCGCCTCCTCGGCCTTGAGCTCCTGCTCGAGCCGGCGGGCCTCTTCGGCCTTGCGCGCCTCGAGCGCCCTCGCCTCGGCCTCGGTGGCGGGCCGGGCCGCGGCGCGCGCCGCCGCGGGCGCCGCCTGCGCCGGGGCGGCCGCCACCTGCGCGGGGGCGGACGCCGGCGCCGCCGCCGGCGCC
>DASTPP010000442.1:0-4454 GCA_035762175.1 Polyangiaceae bacterium
GGCTTCGGCCGTGTATCCGGACAGTGGCTCGAGACGACCGTGACCGGAGGTTCGGGCGAATACGAGGTGGGCGATCGACCGGGCTGCTGAGCGCAAGCCGGGCGCGACGCGCCGGCCAGACGTTAGCCACGTCGCGCGCGAACGGCGCGCCCGCCGCGCCTCAAGGGCTCGCCGCGGGCGGCGCGGACGGAGGCCCCTTCGCCCACCAGCCGTCGCGCGCCAGCAGCCAGAAGGCGGCCGCGAGCGCCGCGGCGACGACCACCGCCCGCCGGGCCGGGCGGCCCGCGATGCGGCGGCCGAGCCACCCGCCCAGCGCGGGGGCCGCGATGAGGGCAACCAACTGCGCCGCGTGGAGGCTGAAAGAATCGCCCGGCGTGAGCACGCCGATCGCCACCCACGTCAGGGTCGTCAGGGCGAACGCCAGCGCCGCAGCGGTCAGCCAACGGAGCCAGGGGGCCGGCGGCATCGGCCCAGGGTACCACCGTCCGACGCACGCCAGAACAGGTCGAGATCAACCCTGCCCTGGCTCTCGTTGCGATGAACGCAGCCGGCCCGAGCGCGTAAAGTGGCCCGATGTCAACCTACCGCATCACCGACCGGCCCCCGCACTGCAGCGCCTGCGGCAGTTCGGCGCTCACCCCGCCGACCAAGTTCGACGCGAGCGAGGGCCCACCGGCCGTTTGCTTTCAGGCCAAGAAGGCCGAGCGATCGCTCTTCGGCGGCCCGACCATGCACGCGTTCGTCGTCGACCGCGCGCGCGTCTGCCTCGACTGCGGCCACGTCATGCTCAGCTTCGGCCGCGAGCGCCTCGACGAGATGCGCGGCATGATGGCGTCGCTCAAGCCGATTGCCTGAGCTCGGCGCCGCGCTCCCCCCGGGCCGTTGCAAAACGCCGCCGGCGGGCGCCGACGGCCGAAGCCCCGCGTCGCCCGCGACGAAAGGCGGTGCTTCGTAACCCCTTCGCGAAGGGCGTCTCGCGGTGGACCCCGGTTTGTGCCGCGGCGTGGGCCCGCCGGGACGCCTCGCGCTAGCCTCGCCGCCCGCTGGCCGAGGCCGATCTGCTCGAAGAAGCTCCGCCGCATCGAGGCGCTGCACACCGGCACCTCGAGCGCGGGCGAGCGCGAGGCCGGGCGCCTGGCCGCCGAACCCATTCGCGCCCGCCTGGCCGAGGTGCGCGGGCGCGAGCCCGACGTCGAGCTCGTCGACTCGCTGCCCGACCCCTGGGCGCGCAATCTCTTCGTCGCGCTTGATTCGGCAATTCGCGATTTCCCAGTGACAGCGGAACGCGGCGCAGGGCGAGCGCAGCTCGCCGGCTCGACCGGGGGCGAGCTCGTGGCGCTCGGCGGCACGACGATGCGCCACGCGTTCGACACGGCGACGGGCACGCCGGCCTTGCACGTGGTGAGCGCGTGGGCGGCCGAGAGCCGGCTGGTGCTCGGGCAGCTCGCGGTCGACGACGACTCCAACGAGATTCCGGCGTTGCCGAAATTGATCGGAATGCTGGACCTGGAGGGCGCAGTCGTCACCGTGGACGCGATGGGCGCTCACCCTCAACGTGCTCAAGCGCGAGACGTCGGTGAAGCGGGGCGTCGCCCTCAAGCGGCTTCAAGCGGCGTGGAACGAAAAGTACCTGGAGAATGTGCTGAAGACGGGAACTGCCGAGGAATAAGATGCGCTCGCCCTGGGGGCCCGGGGGCCTCGTCGAGGCGGCAGAGGGGGGCGCCGGGGGCGGGGGGCGCTGCTGGCGTCGTGACCGCCCCGGCCGTCGAGTCAAATTCCCATTGAAGCCATCTCGATGGCGCTTCGGTAGTTTGCCGCCGCCGTCACCACACACGGACGGTAAGTCTGGTTTCCCCGCACGGCTTGAAAGTAGTTGACGAGGCTGAGCGCATTGGTGACCAAATAGGCCAAGCCGGGCAAAAAACCCGCCGGCTTGGGCACCAGCGAGAACGCCTCGGAACACGTCAGAATCGACTCGGTCGCCTGAGAAAGCACGTCCGCGACGTCGGCGTTCATGTCCCAGCCCGCGGCTAGCTCGGGCGTCCAGATCGCCCCCGCTACCGCGCGGAGCTTCTCTCGTTCTTCCGGCGTGGGGTCGGCGGCGATGGCGCTGGCGTCGGCGACCGACGTCGCGCTCGCGTGTCCCTCCAATGCCAGACCCACGGTCCCTAGGGTCACCACGGTCGAGACGAGCAGGGAGAAGGTTTTCGGCTTCATTCGGATGCCTCGCTTTCTTGTCTGGCAGGGTGTTGAAAATTGAACTTGTGAGCTAATGAGGCGCTGGCCGGCCGGCCGAACCCCGCTGCGGGCTGCGGTGAGAAGAACGACCGTGGCGCCTTCCCAGCGCTCGAGTAAGGCCCGCGCGGGTGGCAAGCAACTACCAAACGCCATGCCG
Source organism: Polyangiaceae bacterium (assembly GCA_035762175.1). Taxonomy (GTDB): domain Bacteria; phylum Myxococcota_A; class Polyangia; order Polyangiales; family Polyangiaceae; genus DASTPP01. Next base: position 2,396 of record DASTPP010000442.1, read on the forward strand.
TGCTTAGGTAAACGCATCATGACCCCGTGGGGTGCCCCCAGATTTCGGTAATTCGCGGCGTGTTCCCGTGACAACGGGATGGGGCTCGGCCCCGCCCCCCCGCCTCGCCGGGCCACCGCGCGCCCCGCCACGGGGGCCCGGGGCCAGCAGGGGTTGGGTTCGCCGAACCCCTCGGCGAGGTCGAGCCGGCTTCGAATCGCGAGCCCGATGCTCAGTGGGGCAGCCGCTCGAGCACCCAGTTGCCGAGCTCGACGGTCATCTTCGCGTGCAACGTGTTGTCGGACGAACAGATGAAGTCGTCGACGTCGATCTGCTCCGGGTCGAGCTCGTTGACCTTCACGCGCAGGTTCTCTTCGTTGATGTCGTGACTCGACACCGCGCTGATGGTGGGCACAAAGCAGATCGAGCGGTGGTGCGCCACGGCCTGGAGGTCGAGCAGCGGCACGGTCAGGTTGTCGGCGGCGATGCCGAACGACTCGAGCAGGCCGCCGGCCGCGCCGTCGATCGCCGGCAGCCCTCGCGAGCGCACCTCTTTTTCTTGCAGGGGGCCCTTGAGGTGGGCGAGCACGACGCGGCTGTCGGGGCTCTGGGTGCGCAAGGTGGTCGGCTCGAAGGCGCCTTGGGTGCACTCGAGGGCGATCGCGCCGGCGGGCACGCCGTTGCCTTGGCCGTCGCCCCGGCCGTTGGCCACGGCGAGCGTCCTGGGCCGCCGGGGCCAGTCGCCCACGCGCTGCAGCTCGGCGAGAAACGCGGTGCGCAGCGGGTCTTCTCGGGGGATGGCTTCGACCGACTCGATGTGCCGCCACAAGAGCTGGCGCGAGGCCGGGCTGTTAATCTGCCGGCTCATCGCCGGAAACCCGGTCAAAAAGTGCGCGAGCGACTGCAGCGCCACGAGGATCGAAGCGCCTCGGTGCGGGCTGTCGAAGCTGAGGTACACGCTCGTCTGGTGGTCGAGGCCATCGGTCTCCATGCGGGCGAGGGCGTAGCGGGTGATGAGCCCGCCCATGCTGAACCCGCCGACGAGCAGGGGCGAGGGGCCCAGGCGTTCGGCGATGGCTCGCACGATGCAATGGGTGGCGACCTCGGCATTCTGCAAAATCGAGGCGGAGCGCTCGGCGTACCCGAGCAAGATGAGGTCGCGGCCGCGCGCGCGCAGCTGGTCCGCGAAGGCGAAGTCGCGCCCATTGATGCCGTGCCAGAAGGCGTCGAAGTCGCTGGGCCCCGAGTTGAACCCGTCGGACAAAATGACGGGCCGCTGCAGCGCCGCGTTGCCCTGGCCGAGGTAGACGCGGGCGATGCCGCCTTGGCCGCCGGGCCCCGGGATCTGCCACTCGGCGTCGGGTCGGGGGGCAGGCGGCGGCTTGGCCACGCCGGCGCGTTCGAATAGACCGCTCGGCTGCTCGGGTATCTCGCTCATGATGATTGGAACCTCCCGGCGCGAGAAAAGACGCGAAAGCGCCGCGAACGTCAAGGCGCGATTACGCTCAGTTAGACCTATAGGGGCCGCCGGCTTTGGTAGCCTGAGAGGTCGGGTGTTCGATACTTTCTAAGCGCGGTAGGTTCCGCGGGCTCCGCCGCTTCGTAATTCGTTCCTACGAAAACCACAGAATCGCCCGATTCGACTGTGGCCTCGTTGAGATTTCCACGCTCGGTGCCGTCGGCGGGGGCCAGGCGCCCGTCGGCGTCGAGCGGCCGGGCATCGTCGCCGACGGGCGCCTCTGTCTGGTGGAGTACGACGCGCAGCGAGCGCGGTCGGGATGACCCCAGGGTCTTTTCGTTTGGCTGAGGCCTGCTGACCTGCCCCGTCCAGGCGGGCATGCCGGAAAAAACGCTGCTCGAAGCCCTGGCCGAGGTCCCCGACCCGCGCGCCGTCACCAGCATGAGCCAGTCCTGGGCCGACGCGGCCGGCTCGCTGGTGACGACGGCCGCCGACCTCGCGACGTTCTGGCGCGAGCTCGAGCGGGGCTCGCTGCTCAAGCCCGAGCAGATGGCCGAGCTGCATCGCGCCGTCCCCGCGCCCCCCTTCGACGGGCTCTGGCCCGGCGTCCGGTACGGCCTC
>DASTPP010000443.1:0-7356 GCA_035762175.1 Polyangiaceae bacterium
GACCGGCGGCCGCGCGCCCTCACTTCGTCGCGACCCAGGCCCGCGCCTCGTCGAGCGAGGCGAACTGCGCGAAGTGCACCCCGCACTGGACCGACTCGACGCCGAGGTTCTTGACCACGAGGCGGGCCACGGCCGACGCCGGCGGCACGTCGGCCCAGGCGCGCAGGCCGTACCGCCAGCGCATTTGCTGCAGCCAGCTCACGATGACCGCCTGGGTCTCGGGCGGCGAGACGAGGGCCTCTTCGGTGTTCGAGACCCAACGGGCCGAGCCGCGCTCGCGCAAGAGCCCCTCGGCCAGCTCGAGCGCCTCGCGGGTGGCCGACGGGGTCGGCAGGCCCCTCCAGACGCCGTAGCCCGCGCGCTCGCCGGGCAGCCAGTACACCTTGATGAGGTCTGTGTCGGCATAGGGCTCGGGCCACATCGACCCCGGCGCCCCCGACCGGCGCCCGGAGCCCGCGCCCGGGTCGGTCGCCGCCTCGCAGGCGCGCCGCAGCTCGCCCTCGAACGCTTGGCGGTCGGCGGCGAGGCGCACGCCCCCCGGCACCGCGAGATCGAGCATCGAGGCCATCATGGCCACGAGGCTCGCTTCGGGCCGGAACAAGAGGTGCAGCTCGCCGAGCCAGGGCCCCTTGTCTCGGTACCATTGCACCAGCCGCCGCCGGAAGCCGGGCGAGCATGAGTTCACCTGCTCGAGATCGAGAAACTGGCCGGGCCACGGCACCACGAGCCCGACCTCGCGCATGAGCACGGCGGCGGTGCTGTCGGCGCACGCCGAGCTGAGATCGCCCTCGAACGTGAAGACAAGCACGCCGGGGGCCGCCCGACGGTAGAGCGCGCGCCCCTTGTCTGATGACCAGAGGGGGCGGCCTCTGTCGGGGGGCTCAGACGTCAGCATGGCACAAAGACAGCACGGGCCGATCGGTCACGCCACGCCGGACGGCCCGGGCGCAGTGGCGCACTTCTTCGATGCCGACGTGGCGGCCCGCGTTGCGCATCGCGTCTCAAGGCGCGCGGGAACGCAGCGAACGAAGCCGGGAGGGCACCGCCGCCCCCGCGCGACGTCGCCGAACGCACCCCCGCGCGACGTCGCCGAACGCGCCCCCGCGCCTCCCGTGGCCACCGGGCGGGCCGGCGGGGCCTTCGCGGGCGGCCGGGCCGAGGAAGATTGCAATCAAACTAGAGTCGGGTTTGGCCCGAGGCGACGTGCGCGCAATCGTCGGGCGGCCGCGCCCCCTCGAGACGGCACGACGGTATCTTTATACGGCACGGCGGAATCCCGACGAAGCGCCCGGCGGAAGGCCTCCGCGGCCGGGCGGCGGGCCCGCCTGCAAATTTCGCCCGATACCGGCGAAGGTTCCGCCGCCATGGGGCGATATAAGGACAACGCCCCGAGCGAAGAAGCGAGGCGCGGCCCGTATCCTTCGTATCCGCCGAAGGGCGCGCTGTCCGATTTTGCGCCAGTGACACTGGCCAATCGACCCATTTTGCGCCAGCGGGCGCCCGCCCCCGGTGTCGTTCGGACGCGCCCCCCTCGCGGGTTGGCTTCGCGGTTCGCCCTCAAACGAAGCGAAAAGCCCTCGCGCGTCATCGCGCCGAGCCCGCCGCCGACGCGACGGTGCCGCGCCCGCGGGCGCGGCACGGCGATTGCCAAGGCGGCCGCCGAGGTCGCAGGGGCGACACGGTGGCGGGCCCCGCCCGGTCGCGGTAGAGCGATCGGCGGGCTGTGCCCCGTGCGCTCGGCGTTCCGCCGTGCGGCCTCCTCCACCGCTTTCGTACCGAGCCCGCCGCCGGGCGCGCGCCGCCTCGCGGGCGCCCCCGGCGCCCGGCCCCCATGGAGCTAACACCATGAAGTCTACCCGCGCGCTCTCGCTCAACCTGCTGCTCGCCTGCCTGCTGCCCGCCTGTGCCGCGGCCGACGCGGGCGACGCCGACCTCTCGCAAGAGGCCAGCGACGCCACCGCCGCGGCCCTGCCCTTCGATCTGGGCGGGCGCTTCAACGACGCCAAGACCGAGGTCACCTTCCGCGTGCGCTCGAACCGCGCCACGCGCGTCGAGGTCTGGGTCTACAACGCCGCCCTCAACGAGGCCGAGCGCGCCCGCTACGTGCTGCTGAACGAAGGCGGCGGCCGCTGGTCGGTGCGCGTGCCCGTCGCCGAGCTGCGCCAGAAGGGCGTCAGCGGCACGATCTTCTACGGCTTCCGCGCCTGGGGCCCCAACTGGGCCTTCGACCCCGCCTGGCAGCCGGGCTCGCAGGCGGGCTTCATCAGCGACGTCAACGGCCAGGGCGATCGCTTCAACCCGAACAAGCTGCTCTCCGACCCCTACGGCTTCGAGCTCAGCCACGACCCGACCAACCCTTCGAACACCGACGGCACGGTCTACGGCACCGGCCCGACGCACCGCCTGAAGGACTCGGGCCGCCTCGCCCCGAAGAGCATCGTGCTCGAGACCGTGGGCGGCGACTTCGGCGTCAAGCCCTCGCGCCCCCTCAAGGACGACATCATCTACGAGGTGCACGTGCGCGGCCTGACGCGGGCCGACCCCTCGGTGCCCGCGGCCGAGCGCGGGACCTACGCGGGCGCGGCGCGCAAGGCCGCGTACCTGAAGTCGATCGGGGTGACGGCGGTCGAGCTCTTGCCGGTGCAGGAGACCGAGAACGACACCAACGATCTGGTCGCGAGCACCGCCGGCGACAACTACTGGGGGTACATGACCCTCGCGTACTTCGCGCCCGACCGCCGCTACGCGGCCGACAAGTCGCCCGGCGGCCCGTCGCGCGAGTTCCGGCAGATGGTCAAGGCGTTTCACGACCAGGGCCTCAAGGTCTACGCCGACGTCGTCTACAACCACACCGCCGAGGGCGGCACCTGGGACGGCACGGGCCAGGTCACCTCGCTCTTGTCGCTGCGCGGCCTCGACAACGCGCACTACTACCAGCTCGCGAGCGACCCCAAGTTCTATTACGACAACACGGGCATCGGCGCGAACGTCAACGCGACCACCGACATCGCCGTCGACCTCATCATCGACTCGCTCCGCTACTGGAAGGACGTCCTCGGCCTCGACGGCTTCCGCTTCGACCTCGCGTCGGTGCTCGGCAACCGCTGCTTCGCCGGCTGCTTCGAATTCGACAAGTTCGACCCGAACAACGCCCTGAACCGCGCCGTGATCGAGCTGCCCTCGCGCCCCGAGGCCGGCGGCGCGGGCGCCGACCTCATCGCCGAGCCCTGGGCCATCGGGGCGGGCACCTACCGCGTCGGCGACTTCCCCAAGGGCTGGGCCGAGTGGAACGGCGCCTACCGCGACACCGTGCGCCGCGACCAGAACGAGCTCGGCATCGCCCAGATCACGCCCGGCCAGCTCGCCGCCCGCTTCGCCGGCTCGAGCGACCTCTACGGCGACGACGGCCGCAAGCCCTGGCACTCGGTCAACTTCGTCGTCGCCCACGACGGCTTCACGCTGCGCGACCTCTACGCGTACAACGGCAAGAACAACCTGCAGCCCTGGCCCTTCGGCCCGAGCGACGGCGGCGAAGACACCAACCACTCGTGGGACCAGGGCGGCAACCCCGCCGCGCAGCGGCAGGCGGCCCGCAACGGCCTCGCCCTGCTCATGCTCTCGTCGGGCGTACCGATGCTCACGGGCGGCGACGAGATGTACCGCACGCAGTTCGGCAACAACAACACGTACAACCTCGACTCCGACAAGAACTGGCTGAACTGGGGCGACGCGCAGGCCAACGCGACCTTCCTCGCCTTCGCCCGCCGGCTGATGAACTTCCGCAACGCGCACCCCGCCCTGCGCCCGGCGAACTTCTTCAACGGCTCGGTGGGCACGAGCGGCCTCAAAGACATCACCTGGCTGACCGCCGGCGGCTTCGAGGCGAACGGCGCCTACATGGACGACCCGAACAACCACTTCTTGGCCTTCCGCCTCGACGGCGCCCGCGCCAACGACCCCGCCGCCAGCATCTACGTGGCCTACAACGGCTGGTCGGGCCAGGTGAACGCGACCCTGCCCGCGCCCCGGCCGGGCAAGGCCTGGTACCGCGTCAGCGACACCGCGACCTGGATGGAGGGCCAGGGCAACTTCGTCGAGCCCGGCCAAGAGCAATTCCTCGGCGGCAACATTTACGGCCTCGCCGGTCGGTCGCTCTTGCTCCTCATCGAACGCTGAGCTACGCAGCGCGTCATGCTCGGGCTGGCGGCCTCGCCGCCCACGAGCGCTCGGTAAAATTGACGAAACGACGGGCGTACCGCCGCGCGGCCCGAGCGCGGCGGTGCGCCCGTGCGCGTTGCGACCGGGGCGAGCCCGGCGCCCGCGTCGTCTGCAAAGCCCGACGCTCCGAACCTTGCCCCAGCCTCGCCCTAAGGAGGTATCCCGTGATCCGACGACGTCGCCTGCTGCGTGCCCCTTCCGTGATCGCCCTCGCTTGCTTCGGCGCCGCCTGCGCCGGCGAGACCGCCCCGACCGGCGCCGACGACCTCGGCGTCGACGAGGCCGCCGCGACCGAGCAGAACGCGGCGAGCACGGCCATCCTGTTTCAAGGCTTCCACTGGAACTCCTGGCGCCACGGCGCCTGGTACGACCAGCTCGCCGCGCGCGCCGACGATCTGCGCGATCTCGGCGTCACGCACGTGTGGTTCCCCCCGCCGTCGGACTCGGGGGCGGTCGAGGGGTACCTGCCGCGGCGCCTGAACGTGCTCGACTCGCGCTACGGCAGCGAGACGGCGCTGCGCGACGCGATCGGCGCGCTCTCGGCCCGGGGCATCAAGAGCGTCGCCGACGTGGTCATCAACCACCGCGTGGGCAACCTCAACTTCGCCGACTTCAGCGACCCGGCCTGGGGCTGCGCCGCGGTCGTGTCGAACGACGAGTGGCCGGGCCGCTGCGGCGGCGCCGACTCGGGCGACGGCTTCGGGGCGGGGCGCGACATCGACCACGGGCAGGGTTTCGTGCAGAACGACATCCGGGCGTGGCTGACCGGCCGCCTGAAGGCCGTGGGCTTCACGGGCATTCGCTACGACTACGCCCGCGGCTTCGCCCCCGCCTACGCCAAGATCTACCACGACGCCTTCGCGCCCGACTTCTGCGTCGGCGAGACCTGGACCGACCTCGACTACAACAACGTCGACGCGCACCGGCAGATTCTCGTCAACTGGGTCGACGGCACGAGCGGCGCCTGCGCTTCGTTCGACTTTACGACCAAGGGCCTCTTGAACCGGGCCCTGTCCGCCGGCGAGTACTGGCGCCTGCGCGACGGCACCGGCAAGCCCGCGGGCGCCATCGGCTGGTGGGCGCAGAAGCAGGTCACCTTCGTCGACAACCACGACACCGGCCCGTCCGAGTCGTGCGCGAGCGGCCAGAACCACTGGCCCGTGCCCTGCGACAAGATCATGCCCGGCTACGCCTACATCTTGACCCACCCGGGCGTGCCCTCAATCTACTACCCCCACGTCTACGATTGGAACTTGCGCGCCCCCATCAAGGCGCTCGTCGACGCGCGGCGCGCCGCCGGCCTCACCTCGACCTCGGCGGTCGCCATTCAGCGCGCCGAACAGAACCTTTACGCCGCCATCGTCACCGGGGCCACGGGCCAGGTCGCCGTCAAGATCGGCCCCAACGACTGGTCGCCCGGCGCCGGCTGGGCGCTCGCCACGAGCGGCCCCAGCTACGCCGTCTGGACGAAGGGCACGGGCGGCGGCACCGGCGGCGCGGGCGGCGCGGGCGGCACCGGGGGTTCGGGCGGCACGGGCGGCAGCGGCGGCACGGGCGGCACGGGCGGCACGGGCGGCGGGTGTACGGTCAGCGTGACCTTCCGCATTGCGAACGCGGGCACGGCCTTCGGCCAGGGGCTGCGCGTGGTCGGCGCCCCGGCGGCGCTCGGCGCGTGGTCGCCGGCGGCCGGCGCCGCGCTCGCAATTCAAGGCACCGGCGCCAACGCGCCCTGGACGGGCGCGGTGACGCTGCCGGCGGGCACGGCGATTCAATACAAATACGTCAAGCACAACGACCAAACCGGACAGACGGTCTGGGAGGGCAACCAGCCCACGGGCAGCGGCAACCGCGAGTTCACCACCTCGGCCGTCTGCGGCTCGGCGCAGACGCGCGACGACGGCAACTTCCGCTTCTGAGCGGCCGCCGAAGGGGCCCCCCACGCACCCAGGCCGGCCCGGGGCCGGGTCTGAGGCCCCGATACCAGCGCTGCCTGATCGGCCAGGAAGCGGCCGAGCGCGGCGGGCTGCCCCGCACTGGAAGTACGGGGCAGCGAACGCGCGCGGAAACGGCTGTCCAAGCCCTGCCGGAGGCAGGGCTCCCGCGGAGCGAGGTGCCTTCGCACGCTCGCCGAGGGCCGGAGCCCGGGAGAGCCCGGCCCCCGGCGAGGGGGCGGGCTTTGCGGTTCGAATCGCGGTGAGGCCGCGCGGCACGAAGGGGCAAACGCTGCCCCCGAGTTCACTCGGGGGAAAGCGCCGCGCCGATTCCTGGCTCCGTCAAGGACAGCCGGTATTACCTTCGACTCTGGGCCTCCGAAGCGGCGCGCCTGGGGGTACTGCCAAGGCAGGGCTCAAGGGGGCGGGTAAAGCTTAACGAACCTAGGCAAGAGGTAGGTTGAACCCACCTCCCGCCAAGGTTCAACCTACCTCCCGCCAGGGTTGAACCTACCTCCCGCCAGGGTTGAACCTACCTCGCGCCTAGGTTGAACCTACCTCCCGCCAGGGTTGAACCTACCTGCCGCCAGGGTTCGACCTACCTCGCGCCTAGGTTGAGCCCAGGCGGCGCCAGGGTCGGGCCCAGACTGGGTGAGGGTCGAACTCTGGCTCGGTCGGGGCTGCGCGAGGGCAAAGAAGAAGGCCTGCGCGAGGGCGAGGCGCGCGGCGAGGTGAAGGGCAAGGCGGCCGCGCTCCTGACGGTGCTCGCGGCGCGCGGGCTCGCGGTCGACGCCGAGGCGCGCGCCCGCATCGAGGCCTGTGCCGACCCCGCCCGCCTCGACCGCTGGCTCGCCCGCGCCCTGACCGCCGCCTCGGCGCGCGAGGCGCTCGACGACGGCGCGCCCTGAGCCTCGGGCGGGCCCCGTCGTGCTACGATCGGGCGCATGACGCAGCCGCGCTGGCCCCACGACGCAGGCCCCCTGCCGACGCGCGTCGACCAGGTGCGCGAGGGCGACCGCTACGAGCTGAGCGAGGGGCGGGCCATCTACTGCGCCCCGGCCCAGCCCAAGCACGGCGGCCCGCACGCGCTCGGGCCGCTGCCGCTGGCGAGCGACCCGTCGGTGACCGAGATCGGCACCGACGTCGGGCACGTGCTGGGCGAGGGCACGCTGCGCGCGCCCGACCTGTCGGTGGGCGAGATGGGCGC
>DASTPP010000444.1:0-21853 GCA_035762175.1 Polyangiaceae bacterium
AGCGCCGCGAGATCGAAGAGCTCAAGATCCGCCAGGCGCAGGCGCACTACGCGGGCATGGCCGAGGTGGCGACGAACGTGCTGCACAACCTCGGCAACGTCTGCACCTCGGTCATCTTCGCCGCCGAGAGCCTGCTGCGCGCCGCCGAGCGCTCGAGCGTGGGCGGCCTCGCCCGCGCCAACGAGCTGCTCGCGGCGAACCTCGACCGGCTCGGCGAGTTCTTCGCCGAAGACCCCAAGGCCAAGACCCTCGCCCGCTACTACCTGCGGCTCGGCGAGGCGCTCGCCGGCGAGGCCCGAGAGTCGGTCGAGGGCGGGCGCGACCTCCTGCGCAAGGCGCACCTGATGAAGGACGCCATCGCCGCGCAGCAGGCCTACGCGCGCGGCTCCGACTTCGTCGAGCCGGTCGACGTCGGGCGCGTCGTCGACGACGTCTTGCAGCTGCAGCGGGCGTCGCTCGAGCGGCACGGCGTGAGCGTCGTCAGCCGCGTGCCCGAGGGCAGCGTCCTGCGGGCGCAGCGCTCGAAGCTCACGCACGTGCTCATCAACCTCGTCAAGAACGCGCGCGAGGCGGTCAACGATCTGCCCCCCGAGCGGCGCGTCGTCACGCTCGACCTGGTCGACGGCGAGGGCACGGCGTGCCTGCGGGTCTCCGACGAGGGGGTGGGCATCTGCCCCGAAGATCTGACCAAGATCTTCACCCACGGCTTCTCCACCAAGCCCGAAGGCCACGGCTTCGGCCTGCACTTCTGCGCGACCGCGATGATCGAAATGGGCGGCAAGCTCGCCGTCGAGAGCGCCGGCCCCGGCAAGGGCGCCACCTTCTCGCTCGTGCTGCGGAAGCCCGAGGGCGGCGCCGGCTGAGCGGCGGGCCGAAGGGGGGCGTCCGTGCCGGCGTGGGCGGCCCCGCGGCCGGCGTGGTGACGCTGACGGCCAAGCAGGGGCGTCCGCGCCGGCGTGGACGGCCCCTGGCCGAGCAGCCGGCCGAGCCAGGCGCCGGGGAGGCGTCCGCGCCGGCGAGAACGGCCCCCGTTGGGCCTCGAGAAGCGGCCCGCACGGGCCCAGACGACGTCTTTGAGCCCCACGAAGCGGTCCGGACGCGTCCAGACGCCTTCTTTCGGCCCCCAGAGGCACTCCGGACGGGTCCGGACGACCCCTTCTGACCCGCCGAGGCACTCCGGATGGGTCCGGACAACCCCTTCTGACCCCCCGAGGTACTCCGGACGGGTCCGGAGATCTTCTTCCGACCGGCCCGGGCACTCCGGACCCGTCCGGACGACCCCTTTCGAATTCCAGAGGCACTCCGGATGGGTCCGGAGAGCTTCTTTCCATGCGGAGAGCTGCTCGGGGCGGCCCCAGACGGCTTCTTTTAGCGTGAAGAGGTGCTCCGACTGGGCCCAGACGGCTCCTTTTAGCGTGAAGAAGTGCTTCGACTGGGCCCAGACGGCTTCTTTTAAGCCGGAGAAGTAGCCCGGACGAGCGCGATCGCCTCTCGGGTGCGCTCTACCCGCGCGCCGGGCGAAGACGTCGCGACGCTGTGAGGGCGGGCCGCACACCGGGCGATACGAACGACGGCTTCGGACGGCGGACGAAGCCCCGTTGTAGGTCGGAGGCGGGGCCCGGTGTTCGCGCGAGCTCAGGCGCGGTGGGGCGCGTTTCGAGCGGAGGCGGCGGACATGGCGCCAGTTTCTTTTCAGACGAGATTGCGCCCTGGCATGTATCCTTGGTGTCGACGTTGGCGCGGCCCGGCGGCCGTGGCCTGTCGCGAAAGGTGATCTATGGGGGCGACGATGGTGCCGCGGGCTCGCTTGGTCGGCGCGGCGCTTTGGGGGGCGGCTTCGGCCTTCGCCGCCGCGCCCGCCCGGGGGCAGGCCCCGCCCCCTTCGGGCGCCCCGGCGCCCGGCGCGAAGCCCGTCGATGAGTCTCCCACGCCCGAGGTGCCGCTGCCGGCCGACATGCCGCGGCCCCTGCCCGAGGCGCCGCCGCCGGCGCCCGCGCTGCCCCCGGTCGACCCCGAGCGGGCGTACACGCCCATCCCCGGGGCGCTGCCGGGCACGCTGCCGCCGGACCCGAGCGACCCGACCGAGAGCCCGACCAGGGCTTACCGGTTCATCGGGCTGAGGTTTCGCGACGTCGTCGTGCCGAAGTTCATGGTGAACCTCTTCGCCGACGGCGGCTCGACGGTGAACGTGCCGATGGCGGGGCCCGAGTTCACGATTCGGCGCGACGGCCTCGAGTACGATCTGTCGATCCAGTACGCCGACTACTCGATGCGGCGCTTTCTGTTCAAGTCGAAGACCGACGACGACGTCGCGTACGAGATGGTGCACAGCTCGCTGAAGATGGTCTACGTCACGTTCGACCTTCTTTACGACGTGCCGCTCGACAAGAAGGGGCGCTTCTCGCTCCTCGTCGGCGGGGGGGTGGGGCTCGCGCCCGTGTTCGGCAACCTCTACCGCGCGCAGGTCTACCCGAACGACCCCAACGACGCCGACCCCGACCGCCCCTCGCGGTGGAGCTACTGCGCCGCCCCCGGCGACCCGCCCGTCACCAGCGCCGCGAACGGCGGCACCTTCTGCGGTACCTCGAACGACCACTACGGCAACTACAAAGAGCCGAGCTGGACGGACGGCGGGGGCAAGCCCATCGTCATACCTTGGATCTCGCTGCCCCAGCTGAGCTTCCGCTACAAGCCGATGCGCCGCCTGCAGACGCGCGCCGACCTCGGCTTTTCGATCACCGGGTTCTTCTTCGGCCTCTCGGCCGGCTACGGCCTTTAGGCTCTGTCGGGCGAAGGCTTCGCGGGCGGGGCCCCTGGCTCATGCGTTCACCGCGTGCGTCGAGCGCGAGCTCGGCCCGAGAGCATCGCCGCCGGGGGCGGGGGTCGACCCGAGCCGCGCGGGCCCCGGGTCGACCCCAAGGCGCAAGGCCCGATCGGGGCGCGTCGGGCCCCCAAGGCGCAAGGCCCGATCGGGGCGCGTCGGGCCGGCGCGCCGGGGCCCGCGCGGCTCGGCCGCCGAGGGCACGCGGCCGAGAGTCAGGGCTCCGAACCTCCGGTAACGGTCGGGTTCCGCCCCTCGAACCGGGCCTAAGAATACCCCTTAAGACAACGGCCGAGACCGACACCAAGGCGACCACGGCGGGCCGATCTCGCCGAGGGGCTTGGCGCGGGCGGAAAGACATTCGCGGCGCAAGATTCTAGCGTGGGCTACCGTCACGCGGTGCTAGAGTGCGCTGTACGCGAGGGTACGCGTCGGGAGCCACGCTTCCAAGGGCCCATGTTGCAAGCAGCATTGAAATCGCGCCTTCCGCGCGCGTCTCGCGTCGAGGTGCTCTACGGCGGCGAAGACCATGCTGCGGCGCTCGTCGGCCCCTGCTTGACGCTCATCGCCCGCCGCGAGCCCGGCCCCAACTACTCGCACGAGGCGCCGCGCTGGGTCGACCGACTGCTCGAGGCGTACCCGCAGAAGGGCGTGGCCATCGTCGTCGTGCAGGCGAGCGCGCCGCCGCCGACCGAGGCGGGCCGGGCGCGCATCGACCGCGCGTACGTCGAGTACGGGCGCGGCGTCACGGGGCTCGCCATGGTGATCGAGGGCAAGGGGTTCGTGGCGGCCTCGATCCGCAGCGTGCTCTCGCTGATCCAGTTGAAGTCGAGGTACCCGTACCCGATCAAGACCTTCGCCAAGGTCAGCGAGGGCGCCGAGTTCGTCGTCACCAAGCTCGTGGCCGGGTCGCACATCCCCGCGGCCCAGATCGTCAGCGGCGTCGAAGACCTGCGGGCCGCGTACGAGGGCGAGCTCGGCCGCTTTACCGCGGGCTCGGCGCACGTCGGCGCCTTAGGCTCTGTCGGGCGAATGCTCCCGTCGCCCGGCGGCCGATCCGCCTTCGCCCGACAGAGCCTAGGGCGCTTCGGCGGTCGGCCCGGGGTTCGAGCGCGGGCGTAGGCGGCGCGCGGCGGGCCGCCCGGCGTGGCGCCGAGCCCGGTCGCCGGCGCCGGGGCGGCCGCCCGGGCTCGGACCGGCGGGCCGGCCGACGCGCCGCGGCGCCGCGAGGGCGCGACGGACATACCGCGGCGCCGCAACAGCGCGACGGATCTCGGGCCGTCGCGGTGGTAATACCTCGGGGGCCGCGCCCGGGCCGTCGCCGGGGCGCGGCCGGAGCGCCAGGCCGCGAGACCGCGGCGGGCGGCTTCGGACCGGAGGACCCGCGCTTGTCGAACCAGACGCCTGCCGACGAAACGCACCCCTTTCCGCCCGGCGCGAGCCCGTTTCGGGCGAAGGGCTCGTTCTACCTCGGCTCGCAAGAGTTCGCCGAGGAGCGCATTACGGGCGGCTGGGCCGCGATCGTCGAGCAGTGTCGGCACACCCCGGCGCTCGCGCGCTTTCTCGGGCAGCGCTTTCTGGCGGCGAGCTGGTATGACGCGCTGCCGCTCAGCGAGCTCGCCCGGGCGGGCGCCCGCGCCGCGAGCCTGCCCTACGCGACCTTCACCCGGCAGCGCGCGGAGTGGCAGGCCGAGCGCGACGTGTCGGGCCTCTACCGCGTCTTGCTGCGCCTGACCTCGCCCGACGTCGTCATCGACCGCCTCGCGCGGATGGTGGCGCAGCGCTTCGACTTCGGCTCGTCGCGGGTCGAGGTGGTGGGCGACAAACGGCTGCGCTTCGTGCGCGCGGGCGTGCCCCGCCCCCTCGCGCCCTGGCAGGTGTCGATGAGCGAGCCCTACACCACGCACCTGATGCGGATGGCGGGCGCGCGCGACCCTTCGTTCCTGGCCTCCCCCTCGTTCGAGGTCGACGGCATGGCCCACAGCGTCCCCACGGTGAGCATCGTCTTCGAGGGCAGCTGGCGCTGAGCGCGCCGCGGCGGGGGGCGTTCGCGGTGCGCGCCCCACGCCCGCGGGCGCTCGCGGCGCGCCCCACGCCCGCGGGCGCTCGCGGCGCGCCCCATGGCGGTGGGCGCTCGCGGCGCGCCCCATGGCGGTGAGCGCTCGCGGCGCGCCCCATGGCGGTGGGCGTTCGCGGCGCGCCCCATGGCGGTGGACGTTCGCGATGCGCGCGCATTCGCGCGCCGAGGCGCGGACGATGCGCGCGCATTGGCCCGCGGGAGCGCGGGCGGCGGTTCGGCCCGGAGGCGGGGCTCTTGCCGGGCGCGGCGCCCCCGCTTCGACCCCCTTCGGGCCGCGCGGCGCGGCGGTTCGAGAGGTTTCGTGCGTCGCCGGGCCCCGCGGCCGAACGAACGTAACGCTGGCACTCGCCCTGCTTAGCGTCGGGGCCGAACGCCGAGCCGTCGGCGGCGGCGACGGAGGAGAGATCGATCATGCGACGCTACGTTGGGGGGTCTTCCATACTTGCGAACAACGTCCGTTCGGCGCGCGCCGGCGCGCTCGCGCGGCTGGCGCTCGGGGCCGTCGCGCTCTCGGCGTGCGCGCTCGAGGCGGGCGAGGGCGAGGCGGGCGAGGGCGAGGCGGGCGAGCGGGCTTCGGCGGCGGTGCAGCACTGCTCGGCGGAGGCCGAGGTGAGCTTCAGCGCGACCTTCCGGCCCGACGCGACCATGCCGAACGACGACGTGGGCGACCACGACCGGACCGACGAGCACTGCCGCGTCGGCGCGGGGCGCGCGGCGCTCGTGGGCAAGCAGGTGCGGGCCCGCATCACGTCGACGGCGCGCGTCGCGCTCTGCACCGTGACGGGCACGCACAACCTCGGCGACGGCATCGTCACGCTCAACCCCGAGGGGGCGCTCGAGAAGCTCGCGATCAGCGCCGACACGGCCGGCACGCTCAGCGACCGGGTCGACTCGTGCGGCTGGGTCGCCGAGGCGCTCGCCGGCTACGACGCGACGCCGACGAGCGCGGGGGGCATCGGCGAGTTCTTCGCGGCGCCGGCGGGCACCGCCCGGGCGGCCTTCACGGCGCCGCACGGCGGGGGCATCGAGACGGGCACCGACCTGCAGGTGAAGTTCCTCGATGATGCGACGGGCATGGGCCTCGACGCCTGGTTCTGGGCCGTCAAGGGGCGGGGCACGGAGCAGCACGACCGCTGGCACATCACCTCGGTCGACCTCTCGGAGCGCAGCTTCGACGGCCTCTCGCACCTGACCAGCAACGTTGCCACCATCCGGCAGGCCGTGTCGTTCCACGGGCACGGCGGGGGCACCTGCGACGGCACGGCGCTGCAGGACGTGCTGGTCGGCGGCGGCGCGACGCTCGCGTACCGCGCGGCCGTCGCGAACTTCATCGCGCTCTACGCCGCGGCGCGGGGCCAGACCATCACGACCCGGACGGACTTCACCTCGTGCGGCGGCCTCGCGGGCGCCGCGGCGACCAACTACGTCAACGAGCTCTCGGACTTCGGCGAGGGGCTGCAGCTCGAGCAGAGCCTCGCGCTGCGCAACGACGTGGCGCGGCGCGAGACGGTGGCCGAGGCGGCGGCGAACTACGTGGTCTCGTTCAACAACGACACGGTCGTGAACCTCGGCCAGACCGCGAGCAGCGCGGCCACGGGCCGGGCGGCGGTCGCGCTCGGGGCGGCCTTCGCGGTGCCCGCGGGCCGGGCGGTGGTCTCGCCCACCGACTACGGCAGCTGCTCGTCGGGCGACACCGCCCGGGCCGACTGGTGGCAGCGGCAGGCGACCGGCCTCGTGCGGATCGGCGGCGGCGCGCTCACCTGCACGAGCGGGCGCCTGCGGCCCGGGGCGGGCTTTCAGGCCTGGTCGCTGCCGGCCGCGGCGGCCGCCTCGCAGGTGCGGGTCGTGGCGACGGCGTACCGGGCGGGCGCGGTCGCGCCGGCGCTCGCCGTGCGGGTCGACTGAGCGCCGGCCGCCCCGGGGCCCGGGCGGGCGCGCTCAGCCGACGTGGCGGCCGAACCACTCGAGGACCTTGGCCCAGGCCTTGGCGGCGGCCTCGCCGTTGTGGCGCGGCCCGGTGTCGTTGAAGAAGGCGTGGTCGACGCCCGGGTAGGTCACGATCTCGTGCGCGAGGCCGGCCCTCTCGAGCGCGGCCTTGGCCGCGTCGCGCGAGGCGTTCACGCGCGCGTCGTTCTCGGCGTACACGCCGAGCACCGCCGCCTTCGAGCCGGCGAAGTCGGCGCCCTCGGGCAGCGGGCCGTAGAAGGGGGCGGCGGCGGCGACGCGCGGGTCTTTGGCGGCGACGAGGCGCCACATCATGCCGCCGCCGAAGCAGAAGCCGATGGCCCCGAGCTTGAGCCCGGGCGCGCGCCGGGCGAGCTCGTCGAGCCCGGCGCGCATGTCGGCGACGAAGCGCTCGGGCGGCGCCTTGCCGAGCGCGGCCGTGGCGTTCGCGGGGTCGCCGAGCGAGGCCGTGCCGCCCTCGGCCGAGAGCAGGTCGAGCGCGAGGGCCGAGTAGCCGGCGCCGGCGAAGCGCCCGGCGAGGGTGCGGAAGTGGTCGGTGAGCCCCCGGTTCTCGTGGATCACCAGGACCGCGCCCCGTGCCTTCGCGGCCCCGGCGTAGGCGGCCTGCAGCGTGCGCCCCTCGGGCCCGGCGAAGGTGACGGCCGAGGCGGGCAGCGCCGCGGTCGCGCCCGGGCCGGGCGAAGCGCCGCCGCCCGCGCCGCCGGCGCCCGCCGCCGGGGCAGACGGGTTGTCTTTGCAGCCCGCGAGCAGGGCGGCGGCGGCGGCGGAGCCCACGCCGAGCAGGGTGAGCCGTCGGAGCGCCTCGCGGCGCGAGGTGAACCCGTCGCGGCAGTCGAGGGCGATCTCTTCGGCGAGGTACCGTTGCACGTCGGACATGGCGCCGACCTTACCCCGGTTCTCGATCGGGTTCGAGACGCCGGTCGCCGCCGGGGCTCGGCCCGTCACGGGCGGCGCGTCCGCCCGGCGCGCGCGCGCCGGGCCGCGCCCGGCCGGAACGACGCGAGCCGCTCGACGTACTCGGCCGGGAAGCCCAGCGCGCGCGCGGGCGCCACGATGCGCTCGACGTAGGCGGCCTCGGCGGGGCGCGCCCGCATGGCGGGGCAGAGGTAGCAGAGCGCGGGGCGGTAGTCGCCCGAGGCGGCGCGCGCGAGCACGGCCTCGGGCAGGTAGAGCTCGCCCAGCACGTCGCGGGCGTGGGCGTAGAGCCGGTCGAGCTCGGCGTGGGTCGCCGTGGCGAGGACGCCCCAGGCGCTCTCGGCCTCGGAGCGGATCAGGTTCGCGCGCGGGGCGATGCGAATGGCGTAGCCGTCGAGGCGCGCGACCTCGGAGCGCGCCGGCGCGAGGCCGACCTCGGCGAGCACGCCGCGGTTCATGTACGAGCCGTAGAAGAAGACCCAGACCGAAGGCGGCGCGCTCACGGCGCCCCCGGCGGGGCGGCGCCGCGCAGCGCGACGATCACGGCGACGGGGCCGCCGCGCCAGCGCACGTCGGCGGCGAACCCGGCCGACGCGAGGGCGGCGAGCTCTTGCGCGAGCGAGAAGTACCGGTCTTCTTTCTGCCACTCGCCGAAGCGGGCGAAGGCCTCGGCCTCGGTGTCGCCGCCGGCCACGAGGTGCGCGGCCCAGCGCCGCCAGACGGGCGCGGCGAGCGCGGGCGCCTCGGGCAGGAAGGCGTCGGCGACGACGAGCGGCGCGCCGGGCGCGAGCGACGCGGCGACGCCCCGGTAGACGCGGGCCTTCTCGTCGAGATCGGGGACGTGGTGCAGGGCGAGCGAGGCGACGGCCGCGTCGGCCGCCGGCAGCGGGTCGGTGAAGCGCCCCGCCCGCAGCTCGAGGCGGCCGCGCAGGCCCTCGAGGCGCGCCCCGGCGCGGGCGAGCATCGCCGCGTCGGCGTCGAGCAGCACGAAGCGGGCGCCGGGGCAGCGGGCGGCGACGCGCTCGCTCAGCGCGCCGGTGCCCGCCCCGAGGTCGAGCACGCGCGCGGCCCCCGGCGCGTGCTCGGCGACGGCGGAGGCCGCCTCGTCGAGCATGGCGTCGTAGCCGGGCACGAAGCGACGGATCTCGTCGTCGTACGCGGCGGGGCCGACCGCGAGGTGTCGCTCTACCGAATGACCCATGGCCAGATTCCTCCGTCGCCGGGCCCGCGCGCGGCGCCCGGCGGGGCCGAAGCTGGGCGCGCCGGCGCGCCGGGTCTAGGACGAAACTGCCCTGCGGTAGGCCCCGGGCGTGACGCCGAAGGCGCGGCGGAACTCGCGGGTCAGGTGGCTCTGGTCGTAGAAGCCGTGCGCCGCCGCCACGTCCGCGAGCGGCGCGGCCGAGCGCAGGGCGCGCTTGGCGTGCGCGAGCCGCAGCTGCCGCTGGTACTGGTGCGGCGGCAGGCCGAAGCGCCGGTGAAAGGCGCGGATGAAGTAGGCGGGGCTGAGCCCCACCCGGCGCGCCAGCTCGTCGAGGCCGACCTCGTCGGCGAAGTGCGCGGCGAGGTAGTCGCGCGCGCGGGCGAGCGCCCCGGCCTCGCGGCCCGGGGGCCGGGGCCGGAGCGGCCGCTGGCAGTGCGCCGCGAGCAACCGCCCCACGACGTCGACGAGCAGCGACTCGCGCGCCAGCCGGGGCGACGGCTCGGCCAAGGCGTCGAAGAGGCGGCCGCACGCAGCGTAGAGCGGCGGGTCGGCCGCCGTCGGCGCGGCGAACGACACCGGCCCCCGCCAGCCGAGCCCGGCGGCGACGCGATCGAGCTCGGCGATCTCGATGTAAAGGTCGCGCAGGCGCCACCCCTCGGGCGCCGCGGCGCGCCCGGTGTGGGCCTCGCCCGGGTTGATCAGATTGAGCCCCCCCGGGGCCGCGGCCCGCTCGGCGCCGGCCCACCAGAAGGCCCCGCCGCCGCCGTCGTTGAGGCCGACGGTGTACGCCTCGTGCGCGTGCTTCGAAAACGCGTGGCGCACCAGCCGGCCGCAAAAGAGCTCGACGCCCGGCGCCCGCTCGGGGGCCCAGAGGCGGGCGAAGTCTGCGTCGGGGGCGCGGGCCATGGCGACCGACGCTAAGGTCACGCCCCCCCGCGCGCCCGTCAACACGGCCCGCGGGGGGGCGCCCGGGCGCCGCCGCTTTCGGGGCGCTGCCCCGTGACAACCGGGGGCGCTTTGGCTATGACCCCCCCATGCGCGGATTCTTGCAACCTGCATTTAAGCGACTCCCCACCGAGAACCAGACCCAATTCGCGAAGCTGTCTCGCCACCGCCGCGCGGGCATCGCCGAGGCCGCGAAGACGACGCTGGTGAAGGCGGCGCAGTGGTCGCGCGGCGAGGCCGTGCCGCCGGCGGTCGCCGGCGCGCTCGACGCCCAGGTCACGGCGTTGCTCGCGAAGCGCAAGGGCTGAGCGGCGGGCGGCGCGAAGGTCTTGGTATCCGAAATCGTGCCGCAGGCGCCCGGGCGTCCGTCGTAATTGGCAGGCCTCGCAGGGCGTCCGACCGCCGTCGCGGCGCGCGGGCCACGCGCCCCCGCGTCGGGGTAGCGGCCGCCCCGCGACGCACCGGGGCGAGCGGGCCCGGGCCCGTGCTCTGCCGTCGACGCCGCGACGACCGGCTCGCCTTGGCCCGGGGCCTGCATGGGCCGCCAGGCATGGCCGGACGCATTTACGTCGGAACGAGCGGCTGGGTCTACAAGAGCTGGGCGGCGACCTTCTACCCGAAACGCGTGCCCGCCAAGCGGCACTTCGCCTTCTACGCCGAGCACTTTCCGACGGTCGAGATCAACGCCTCGTTTTATCGCCTGCCCGAGGCGTCGACCTTTCGCGGCTGGCGCGAGCAGGCGCCCGAGTGCTTCGTTTACGCGGTCAAGGGCAGCCGCACGGTCACCCACTTTTACAAGCTCGCGCCCGGCGCCAAGTCGTTCGACCTGTTGCTCGAGCGCGCCGCCGGGCTCGGGCCCAAGCTCGGCCCGGTGCTCTGGCAGTTGCCCGGCGGCTTCGGCAAAGACGCCCGCCGGCTCGCCGACTTCGTCGCCACACTGCCCCGACACCTGCGCCACGCGATCGAGTTTCGCGACCCCTCGTGGCTCGACGCCGAGACCTCCGCGATCTTGCGCCGCGCGGGCGTCGCCAGCGTGGCCCTGAGCTCGCTCGCGATGCCCCCCAATACCGAGCTCAGCGCCGACTTCGCGTACCTGCGCTTTCACGGCCTCGAGGGCGGCGCGGCCCACGACTACACCGACCGCGAGCTCGAGCCCTGGGCCGAGCTCTTGCGGGGGTGCGCCCGCCGGGGGGTCGACGCGTACGTCTACTTCAACAACGACGTGAACGTGCGCGCGCCCTTCAACGCCCTGCGCCTCATGGACATGGTCGGCGCCGCCGCCGTCCGCCCCGCCGGCCCCGCCTCCGGCCAGCGCCCCGCCGGGGGCGACGTCGAGAGGCCGGCGCGGGCGCCTCGCGCCGGGGGCGACGTCGAGAGGCCGGCGCGGGCGCCTCGCGCCGGAGGCGACGTCAAGGGGCTGGCGAGGCCGCCCCGCGCGGCGGCCGGCGGCCGGTAGCGGCCCGCGCTCACCCCTGATCGACGGCCGGCGCCCCCGGCGCCGCCCCGACGGGCCAGCCGACGGCGCCCCCGGGCCGGTCGGCGTCGCCCGGCGCCCGCGCCGGCGCCGGCGCCGCCCCCCCGCGCGAACCCCCGGCCTCGGAGGTCGGCGCGTACGATATGCTACGCGCCCAAACGGATGCCTACCGCCGCCGTCCAGAACGTCCGACTCGTCATCGCCGCCGCCCTCACGCGCGGGGTGCCGCCGGGCACGCTCTGCGCCCGCTCGGGCATTGACCCGCAGTCGCTGCTCGACCCCGACGGCCGCGTGCCCGCCGAGCAGGCCCTGCGCGCCTGGCACGTGGCCGCCGAGCTCTGCGGCGACCCGAACTTCGGGCTCTCGGTGGTCGAGCACCTGCGCCCCGACACGCACGGCGGCGTCGGCTATGCGGTAAACGGCAGCGCCACGCTCGGCGAGGGCCTGCGGCGGCTGAGCACGTTCTTCCACCTGCTGCACCAGCGCGCCACGCTGGCCCTCGTGAGCGAGGGCGGGGTCGCCCGCCTGCGCTTTCTCGCCGACTACGACGGGCCCCCGGGCGCGCTGAAGCACCCGGTCGAGTGCCTGCTCGCGGTGCTGCTCGCGGCCTGCCGCCGCACGACCGGCCGGCCCCTGCGGCCGCTCGCCGTCTCGTTCCGGCACGGGGCCCCGGCCGGGCTCGACGCCTACCGGCGCGCCTTCGACGTCGAGCCCTCGTTCGACCGCGAGCACTCCGAGCTCTGCTTCCCCGCCGAGGTGCTCGACCTGCCGAGCGCGGGCCCCGACCCGCAGATGGTGTCCGCCGCCGAGCGGCACCTGCGCCGGCTGCTCGAGCAGCTGCCCCGCGACGACGCCTTCGCCACGCGCGCCCGCGGCGCCCTGCTCGAAGAGCTGCGCCGCGGCGAGCCGACGCTCGACCGGCTCGCCGCGCGCCTGCGCATGAGCGAGCGGACGCTGCAGCGGCGCCTCTCGCAGGAGGGCACGTCGCTGCAGGCGCTGCTCGACGACCTGCGCCGCGAGCTGTCGCTGCGGCACCTGGCCGAGTCGAGCGAGTCGATCGCCGAGATCGCCTTCGTGCTCGGCTTCTCGGAGGTGAGCGCCTTCCACCGCGCGTTCAAGCGCTGGACGGGCTCGACCCCCGGCGCCTACCGCCAGGCGCGCGCCGGGCAGGCCCCGCCCGCCGCCGCCGGCTGAGGCCTGCGCATCGCGGGCCTCGCCCCGCCGGCCACCGGCGAGCGGCCGAAGGCCTGAGCGCTCACCCCCCGGGCTCGGCCGGCGCCCAGACCGGCGCTTGCCGGAAGCCGGGGCGCCCCGAGAGCAGCTCGTGCGGGCGGAAGGCTTCTTTGTAAAGCAGCGAGGCGCAGCCGCGCACGCGGTAGCCCAGGTACACGTGCGGGATGCCGCGGGCGCGCGCCAGCCCGATCTGGAAGACGACGCTGGCCGTGCCCGGCGACAGGTGCGCGATGTCGGGGGCGTAGAAGAAGTACACCGCGCTCCACGCGCGCGGGGTCTCGTCGGCGTAGCCCACGGCCACGAGCCGCGGGCCGCCGGGGGCCGCGTCGTCCCACCAGGTTATCTCGCGCGCGCAGGGGTGGGGGAAGGCGAACTGCAGGCGGTACTCGCGCTCGGTGAGCGGCGAGGGCTCCCACGAGCGCGCGCTCTCGCGCGACGCGTGCCACGCGGCGTAGAGCGAGAGGCGCGCCCCGTCGACGAGGGGCCTGCCCACCTCGAGCCGGAAGGCGGCGCAGCGGTTCTGCGCCCGCCGCTGCGAGCGCGAGGGGCGGAAGGTGGCCGTCGGAATCCGTAGCGAGACGCAGGACTCGCACGCGCGGCAGGCGGGCCGG
Source organism: Polyangiaceae bacterium (assembly GCA_035762175.1). Lineage (GTDB taxonomy): Bacteria > Myxococcota_A > Polyangia > Polyangiales > Polyangiaceae > DASTPP01. The sequence goes on from DASTPP010000444.1 coordinate 13,246, forward strand.
AAGTAGTTGGGGCCGAAGCGGCGCCAGCCGCGCACGAGCATCGCCTCGAGCTCGAGCGCGTCGACCTCTTGCAGGAGCAGGTGCTCGAGCTCGGCCGACGCTTGCGGCAAGTAACTGCAGACGCGCGGGGCCTCGACTTCGTGATGTAGCAGGAGCGCCATCGTCGTCGCTGTCGCCGCGGCCCGCCATCGGCCGCCTCGCCGAGCCCCGGGGACGGGGCCGACTTTGGCATAGCTGCCCCCCGTGCGCGAGCGCGGCGGCGCCGCGACCGCGCCTCAGTCGGGGGCCTGGCCGCGATCGGCCTGGGCCGGGAGGCGCCGCGGCGACGTCAAGCGGACGACGACGCGCGCGCCGGCGCCCGCGCGGCGCGCGGCCGGGGCGGACCCCTCGCGCACGAAGTAAAGCAGCGCGCCCCCGTCGTCGGACCCCAGGTCGACCTGACACGGGGTCGAGGGGCAGAGCTCGGGCCCGCCGAGCGAGCCGAGCCGCACCGAAGCGCCCGGCGGCTCGGTCTCGAGGTGCAGCATCTTGTCGGTCACGTCGGTGACGGCGGCGCCGGGCGCGGCCGCCTCCGTCGCGGGGCGCGCCGCGGCCTCGGCGGGCGGGGGCGCGCCGGGCGGCGAGGCGCCGGCCCTCGCGGCGGGCGAGGGCGCACCGGGCGGCGAGGCGCCGGCCCTCGCGGCGGGCGTCGCGAGCGAGGTCATCACGAGGTGCGGCTGCGGCCGCAACGAGCGGGCCTGCACGTAGAGCAGGCCCCCGACGAGCGCGAGGGCCGTCGCGAGGCTGGCGCGGACGGGAGCGAGCACGCGCCAGCGCCCGGCGCGGGGCGGCGCCGGCGGCGGCGCCGAGGCGAACGACGGCATCACGCTCGGCACGCTCTCGCGCCGCTCGAAGGGGGGCGGCGAAGACAGCCCCGTCGGCCGGGCGAAGGTGAGCGCGGGGGTCGACGCCGGCGTCGAGGACGAGACGAGCGGGGCGATCGACGCGGGCGCGACCGACGCCGGCGTCGAGGCCGCAGCGGGCGCGACGACCGAGGCGGGCGCCGGCGCCAGGGCGCGCGCGGCAAGCGCCGCAGGCGCCGGGCCCCAGGCGGGAGGGGCGACCGAAGCGGGGATCGGCGCCCACGCGAGCGGCGCCGCAGCGGGCATCGGCGCCGAGGCGGGCGCGACGGCCGGGGCGACCGAAGCGGGCGCGGCGGCCGGGGCGACCGAAGCGGGCGCCGGGGCGGGGGCGAACAGGGCGCCGTGGGCCGAGAGGGTCGAAGGCACCTCGGCGGGCACGAGCCGGGGGGCGGACGGGCCGGACGCCGACGACGCCTCGCGCGCGGGCCGCGACGACGCGCCGAGCCGGGCGCGCGCCGTGCCGCCCTCGGGCGTGCGCGCGGCGGGCGCGTCGGAGCGGGCGCCCGCCGGACCGAGGGGCGCGAGCGCCTCGAGCATCTCGAACATCGAGGGGAAGCGCCGGGCGGGGTCTTTGGCGAGCGCGCGCGCGACGATGGCGCCGAAGGCGTCGCTGGCGCCCTCGAGCCGCGGGGGCCGCGCGGTCAGGTGCGCCGTCATGGTCTGAATCGGCGTCGCCCCCTGGAAGGGCGGCCGCCCCGCGGCCATCTCGTAGAGCACGACGCCGAGCGCGTAGACGTCGGTGCGCTCGTCGACGCGGGCCCCTTGAATCTGCTCGGGCGCCATGTACCGCGGCGAGCCGAGCAGGCGGTGCGACGTGGTCAGGTCTTCGCCCTCGCCCTCGATCGGCTTGGCGAGGCCGAAGTCGAGCACCTTGACGAAGTCGGGCTCGTCGTCTTGCTCGACCAGGAACACGTTCGCCGGCTTGAGGTCGCGGTGCACGACGCCCGAGCCGTGCGCCTCGCGCAGCGAGCGGGCGATCTGCCGGCCGATGTGCGCCGCCCGCGCCTCGGCGAAGGGCGCCCCGTCGTTGATGGCGCGGCGCAAGGTGCGGCCCTCGAGCAGCTCCATCGCGAGGTAGCAGACGCCGTCGCAGTCGCCGAAGTCGAACACCGTGACGGTGTTCGGGTGCTTGAGCCGGGCGACCACGCTCGCCTCGAGGAAGAAGCGCTTGGCGAAGACCGACGCCGGCTCGCTCCTCGAGCGCGGGGCCAGCACTTTGAGCGCGCAGACCCGCCCGAGCGGGAGCTGCTCGGCCACGTACACCCGCCCCATGCTGCCGCGCGCCAGGGGCGAGCGGACGACGAAGCGGCCGCCCAGCACCCGCCCCAGCAAGGGGTCGGCCTCGCCGGCGCCCCACCCCCCGTTCGAACCCGACCCCGGGGCCCCGTCGTGTTTCATCAATAAACCCCTTACGCAGCCCCAGAACGCTTCGCGCATTGTACCAAGAACCCCTGGCCCCCTTTCAAGCATAACGTGTGAGCGCGGCAAGGGTCGACCGCGCGCGCACGGTTCGGCAGGCGGGCCCAGAGCCTAAAACAAGAAGTGCGGCGACCTCGACCCCAGCAAATGCGGCGCCGACTCGGGCTCTTCTATTAATGCCACTACGCCCTGCCGAGCTTGAGCAAAGGGCAACGCCAGGTGCGCCCGGGGTTACGCACGCCCCGGACACGCACGCCCCCCCGCGCCCGCTCGTCGCTCGCCCCCCCTCGCCGGCGCCTCCCTCGCGCGCACCGGCGCGGCCACCCCCGCGGCGCCCGCGTGTGCACGCCCGCGGCGCCCGCGTGTCCACGCCCGTGGCGCCCGCGCACCCCTGCTCGCGGCGCCCGCGCGTCCACGCCCATGGCACCGGTGCGCCCACGCCCGTGGCGCGCGCAGGCCCGCACTTTGGCGCGCGCGGGGCCTCCCCCGCCGCGACGGCGCCTTACAGATCGTACCGCCGGAGCGCACCCGCCGGCGCCGCCCGCGGAGCGCCGCACCCGGCCGAGGTCCGCCCGCGGGCGGCGCGGGGCCCGCCCCCGGCCTTCGAACGGTCGCTCTTCGAAAAAGGAACCCTCCCATGACACGTTGGCAAAGCCTGTCTTTGGCCGCGGCGGCGCTCTCGCTCGGCGCCTGCGGCTCGGGCGACGGCGACGAGGCCGTCGGCACCGCGAGCGCGCCGCTGACCTTCTGGCAAGACGTCGCGCCCGTCTTCTACCAGCGCTGCGTCAGCTGCCACCGCGAGGGGGGCATCGCGCCCTTCCGGCTCGACGACTACGAGTCGGCGCGCACCTGGGCGGCGGCCTCGAAGGAGGCGGTGGCCTCGCGCCGCATGCCGCCCTGGCTCGCGACGGCCGACGGCTCGTGCAACACCTTCCGCGACTCGGCCTGGCTGAGCGACGAAGAGGTCCGCGTCATCGGCGCGTGGGCCGACTCCGAGCGGCGCGAGGGCGCGCCGCGCGCCGACCTCGCGCCGCCCTCGCGCCCGGGCCTCGGCGGGGCCGTCGAGATCGCGTCGCCCGAGTTCACGCCCGAGCCGCTCGGCACCGACTACGCCGAGAGCGACGAGTACCGCTGCTTCCTCGTCGACCCCGCCCTCGCGGCCGACCGCTTCTTGACCGGCTACGACGTCAGCCCGGGCAACGACGCGCTCGTGCACCACGTGCTCGTCATCCCCGTCGACCCGGCCGCGCCCGCGCTCGACGGGCGCACGAACCTCGACGTCATGACGGCCTACGACGCCGACTCGCCCGACCGCGCGGGCTGGCCCTGCTTCAGCGGCGCCGGCGACGGCGTCACCTCCCGCGGCATCCCCGTCACCTGGGCGCCCGGCCAGGGCGCGGTCGACTACCCCGCCGGCATCGGCGTGCGCATCCCCGCGGGCAATCTGCTCGTCATGCAGGTGCACTACAACATGGCCGACGCCTCGCTGCGCGGGCAGTCCGCCCGCACCGCGGTGAAGCTCCGCCTCGAAGAGCGCGTCGAGCGCGAGGGCGTCTTCCTCGACGTCGACCCCTTCCTCGGCTCGCTCCTGCGCGGCCGCCCCGACGAGGTGCCGGCCGGGCTCGCCGTCGCCCCCTACGACTGGGAGGTGCCCTACGAACAGCTGCTCGCCTTCCAGCTCGGCGGCGAGCCCATCCCCTACCTCGACGTGTACGGGGTCTTCCCCCACATGCACGAGCGCGGCCTCTCGCTCCGGTCGTCGCTCGGCCGCGCCGACGGCTCGGAGGCTTGCACCCTCGACGTGCCCCGCTGGGACTTCGGCTGGCAGCTCATTTACTTCTACGACGAGCCCCTGCGCTTCGGCCCCGGCGACCGCCTGCGCGCCACCTGCACCTACGACACGCGCGGCATGAGCGCGCCCCTGCGACCGGGCTGGAGCACGCAGGACGAGATGTGCCTCACCGGCCTGCTCTTCGCCCTGCCCCCGCCCGCCCCGGGCGCGGCCCCCTGAGCCGGCCGGCCGGCCATCGCTTCGAATTATGTAGCGTTGGCCCGCCCGCCCGCGCCCGCCGCCGGGGCCGCGCCCCGCTCAGGCCCCGCCGCCCGCCGCGAGGGGCGGCAGGAAGCCCCGCTTGCGCATCAGCGCGTCGATGCCCGGGTCTTTGCCCCGGAAGGCCCGGTAGCCCTCGGCCGGGTCGACCGTGTTGCCCGCCGCGAAGACGTGCTCGCGCAGCCTCGCCGCCACCGCCTTGTCGTAGGGGCCCTCGGCTTCGACGAAGGCCTCGAAGGCGTCGGCCGTCAGCGTGTCGGCCCAGAGGTAGCTGTAGTAGCCGGCCGAGTAGCCGTCGCCCGAGAAGACGTGGCTGAACTGCGGCGTGCGGTGCCGCATCACGACCTCGCCGGGCATGCCGAGCCGCGCGAGCGTCTCGCGCTCGAACGCGTCCGGGTCGATCGGCTCGCCGCCCGCGAGGTGCAGCTTCATGTCGACGAGCGCCGCCGAGAGGTACTCGACGGTGCTAAAGCCCTGGTTGAACGTCGCCGCCCGCTTGATCTTCGCCACGAGCGCCGCGGGCATCGGCTCGCCCGTCCGGTGGTGCCGCGCGAAGCGGTTGAGCACCTCGGGCGTCGGCAGCCAGCGCTCCAAGAGCTGCGAGGGGAACTCGACGTAGTCGCGCGGCACGCTCGTGCCCGAGAGCGACGGGTACGTCACGCTCGAGCAGAGGCCGTGCAGCGCGTGGCCGAACTCGTGAAAGAGCGTGACGGCGTCGTCCCAGCTGATGAGCACGGGCTCGCCGGGGCCCGGCTTGATGAAGTTGGCGTTGTTCGACACGATGGTCGTCACCTCGCCCTTGAAGCGCTCCTGGCTGCGGTACGCGCTCATCCAGGCGCCGGAGAGCTTGCCGGGCCGGGCGTAAGGGTCGAAGTACCAGAGCCCCACGTGCCGGCCGCTCGCCCGGTCTTTGACCTCGAAGACCCGCACGTCGGGGTGGTAGACCGGCAGCCCCTCGAGGGGCCGGAACTCGAAGCCGAAGAGCTCGCCGGCCACCCAGAACATGCCCTCGCGCAGCCGCTCGAGCTCGAGGTAGGGCTTCACCTCGTTGTCGTCGAGGTCGTACTTCGCCTTGCGCACCTTCTCGGCGTAGTACCGGTAATCCCACGGGGCGATCGTCAGGCCCCCGCCCTCGCGGTCGGCGATGGCCTGCATGTCGGCGACCTCCTCGCGCACGCGCGCGACCGCGGGCTCCCAGACGGCCTCCATCAGCTGCGTCGCCCGCTCGGGCGTCTTGGCCATCGAGTTGACGAGCCGCCAGTGCGCGTGCGTCGGAAACCCCAAGAGCTTGGCCCGCTCGGCCCGCAGCGCCAAGATCTCGGTGATGATCGCCTTGTTGTCGCGCGCGTCGCCGTTGTCGCCCCGGCTCACGTAGTTGCGAAAGACCTTCTCGCGCAGGTCGCGCCGCGACGAGTAGGTGAGAAAGGGCTCCATCGCCGAGCGCGTGTTCGGCACCGCCCACGCGCCCTTCTTGCCGAGCGCCTCGGCGGCGGCCGCCGCCCCCTTGCGCACCGGCTCGGGCAGGCCGGCGAGGTCGGCCTCGCCCTCGAGGAAGACCGCGTACTGCTCTTCGTCGCCGAGCACGTTCTGCGAGAACGAGGTGTAGAGCGAGGCGAGCCGCTGGTTGATCTCGGCGACCCGCTTCTTGCCCACCGCGTCGAGCTTGGCGCCGCCCAGCACGTAGTTCGTGTAGGTGAGCCAGACGAGGCGCCGCTGCTCGGGCGTGAGCCGCGCCTTCTCGGGCGCGTCGTAGACGGCCTCGATGCGCTTGAAGAGCGCCTCGTTCTGGGTGACCTCGTCCGAGAAGGCCGCGAGCTTCGGCGCCATCTCGCGCTCGACCGCCTGGAAGTCGGGCGAGCTCATCGTCGACGACCAGACCCAATAAACGGTCTGCACCTCGTTGTAGGGGCGGCCCAGATCTTCGAGCGCGGCGATGGTGTTCTCGAAGGTGGGCGGCTCGGCCGAGCCGGCGATGGCGGCGACCTCGCGCCGCGCCCGCGCCATCGTGTCTTCGAGGGCGGGCCGGAAGTGCTCGACCTTCACCCGGTCGAAGGGGGGCAGGCCGCCGTAGGGCCCCGCCCACTTCTCGAGCAGGGGGTTCGCCGCGTCGGCGGCCGCGGAGGGGTGGGACGGTAGGGCGTTGGTAGGGCTCTCGGCTTGCGCCACGGCGGCGACCTCCGGCGGTGGGTGGGTGCTCGGGCGTCGCGGGTGCGGCCGGGCCGCCGCCCGCGGCGGGGGCTGAGTCTTGCGCATCGCCCCGGCATGCTCCAGCCGGAACCGAGACGTCGCCGCACAAAGCCGCGCCCGCCGCGGCGCCGGGGGGTGGACGGGCCCCGCGATCGCCCGCACACTGGCGGCCGTGGACGGCGTCTACTACGCGATCGTCGCGGTCGGGCTCGGCACGCTCTGGTTGCGCGATCTGCGCTTCGCCCGGTCGCGCTCGACCCGGGCCCGCGCCTGGAACGCGATGTTCGACCCCGACGCCGAGGTCGCGCTGCACGTCGCCGAGCACGTGGCGCGCTCGCGCGGGCAGGCGCCCTCGACGCTGCACCTGCTCTACGGCCTCTTGCAAGACGAGGCCGTCGCCGACGCCGTCCGGCAGGCGGGCGGCGCGGCCTCCGCCGTCGAAGACCGCGTGCTGACGGCGCTCGACGCCGCCGCCCGGGCCGGCGCCGCGCCCGGGGCGGAGGCCGAGGCGAAGCGCGCCATCGAGGGCGCCGTGGCCAGCGCCTACTACGGCAAGCGAAAGGTCACCTGCGCCGGCCTCTGGGGGCACCTGTCCGGCCCGAAGGTCGAGGCGCTGCTCGGCCGAGACGGCCCGAGCCACGTCGCCGTCTTGTTCCGGCTCGCGCACGGCGGCGCCGAGCCCGACCTCGACGCGCCGGCCGGCGGCGAGGCCTGCGTGGTGCTGCGCAACGACGACTTTACGACGATGGAGTTCGTCTGCGAGACCTTGCAGACGGTCTTCGCCCTGCCCCGGGCCGAGGCCGAGGCGCAGATGCTAAAGATTCACCGCGAGGGCCGCGCGGCGGTCGGGCGCTACGCCGCCCCCGAGGCCCGCGCCAAGGCCGCCGAGGCGCGCCGCCGCGCCCGGGCCCAGGGGTTTCCGCTCTGGGTCGGGGTCGAGGCGCCCGACGCCGCCGGGCCCGCCTCGACCCCGAGGGCGGCCGGCGCGGGGGCGTGAGGGCGGGGCCGGCGACGACGCCCGCGCCGCCGGCGCCCCGCGGGGGCCTCGCTGGCCCTTGACGCCGGCGCCGCCGGGCCCCCTCATCGGGGCCTTCGAGAAAGGACGGGTAGACGGCATGGGCGCAGACGGCGGCACCAAAACCAGCTTCGGCACGGGCTCGGGCGAGGCGAGCGGCTACCTGGCACGCCCCCCCGCGGGGCGGGCGGGCGTGGTCGTGATTCAAGAGTGGTGGGGCCTCGTACCGCACATCGAAGACGTGGCGCGCCGCTACGCCGGGCTCGGCTTCGTGGCGTTGGCGCCCGACCTCTTCCACGGCAAGACCACGACCGAAGAGGCCGAGGCGACGCACCTGATGAAGGGGCTCGACTGGGCCCGGGCCACGGCCGAGCTAGCCGGGGCGGTGCGCCACCTGCGCGAGGCCGAGGGCTGCGAGAAGGTCTTCGTGACGGGGTTTTGCATGGGCGGCGCGCTGACCATGCTCGCGGCGGCCCAGGGCGGGGTCGACGGGTACGCCGCGTATTATGGGTTTCCGCCCGAGGGCGCCCCCGTCGACGCGATCAAGGCACCGGGGCTCATCTTCTTCGGCGAGCACGAGGGCTTCTTCTCGGTGCCGAACGCCCAGGCCTTCGCCGAGCGCCAGCGGCAGAAGGGCGTCGAGACCGAGGTCGTCGTCTACCCCGGGGCCGGGCACGCCTTCTTCAACGACGCGCGGCCCGAGGCCTACCACGCCCCGTCGGCCAACGACGCCTGGCGGCGCACGCTCGCGCTCTTCGGCCGCTTGCGCTAGCCGGCGGCCTCGCGCCCGGGGCCGCGGCGGGCGCGCTCGCCGGCCGGCCCCGACGCCTTCTACGCCCGCGGGCGGGGGCGCGGCCGGGGCCGCCCTCACATCGAGGCGGCCTTCGGCAGCTTACCCACCATGAAGCTGACGTTCGGGTAGCCGGCCGACGCGGCGGTCTGGAACACGCTCTTGACGACCAGCGCCGGCACCTCGCGGTCGACCTGCAAGATGACCACGCCGGGGAACTTGGCGTCCTTCACCGGGTTGACCTT
>DASTPP010000445.1:0-11659 GCA_035762175.1 Polyangiaceae bacterium
GGCCAAAGAAAAATTCGTTCGGACCAAACCGCACGTGAACGTGGGCACGATCGGTCACATCGACCACGGCAAGACGACCCTGACGGCCGCGATCGTGAAGGTCCAGTCGAAGAAGGGCCTGGCGAAAGAGATCGCGTACAAGGACATCGCCAAGGGCGGCACCGTGCGCGACGCCACCAAGACCGTGACGATCGCGGTCGCCCACGTCGAGTACGAGTCCCCCAAGCGCCACTACGCGCACGTCGACTGCCCCGGGCACGCCGACTACATCAAGAACATGATCACGGGCGCCGCGCAGATGGACGGCGCGATCCTGGTGGTCTCGGCGCTCGACTCGGTGATGCCGCAGACGCGCGAGCACGTGCTGCTCGCCCGCCAGGTCGGCCTGCAGCGCATCGTGGTCTTCCTCAACAAGTGCGACGCGGTCGACGACCCCGAGATGCTCGACCTGGTCGAGATGGAGGTGCGCGAGCTGCTGTCGAAGAACAACTTCGACGGCGACAACGCGCCGGTCATCCGCGGCGCCGCGTTCCCGGCGCTCTCGGGCGAGGCCCAGTGGGAGGAGAAGATCGGCGAGCTCTTGAGCGCGCTCGACACGTTCATCCCCGACCCGGTGCGCGAGATCGACAAGCCCTACCTGATGGCCATCGAAGACGTGTTCTCGATCAAGGGCCGCGGCACCGTCGCCACCGGCCGCATCGAGCGCGGCAAGATCCGGGTCAACGACGAGGTCGAGATCGTCGGCTTCCGCGACACGCGCAAGACCGTGGTCACGGGCGTCGAGATGTTCCGCAAGCTCGTCGACGAGGGCATCGCGGGCGACAACGTCGGCTGCCTGCTGCGCGGCATCGAGAAGAACGACATCGAGCGCGGCCAGGTGCTCTGCAAGCCCGGCTCGCTCACCCCGCACAAGAAGTTCACCTGCGAGGTGTACGTGCTCAAGAAGGAGGAGGGCGGGCGCCACACCCCGTTCTTCACCAACTACCGCCCGCAGTTCTACGTCCGCACGACCGACGTGACGGGCACCTGCGAGCTGCCCGAGGGCACCAAGATGGTCATGCCGGGCGACACCGTGAGCATGGTCGTCTCGCTCATCACCCCGATCGCCCTCGAAGAGTCGATGCGCTTCGCCATCCGCGAGGGCGGCAAGACCGTCGGCGCCGGCGTCGTCACCAAGATCCTCGAGTAGTCACTGAAGAGAGGGGGCCGCGGGGCGCGCCGTCGCGCCCGGGGGCCCGGGGTCCATGCGCGTGAACGTCTCGCTCGCCTGCAGCGTGTGCGGCAGCCGCAACTACCGCACGACGCGGGCCCAGCGCCCGGGCGCCCCGCCCCTGGTGCTCAAGAAGTTCTGCCGCACCTGCAACCAGCACACCCCGCACCGCGAGACGAAGTAGGGGCCGGCCCGCGGGTCGGCCCCTGCCCCGTCGGGCGGGGCGGGGTTTTGTGGCCTCGAGCGGGGCTGTGGGCGGGCCCCGGCGCGGGGGGCGGCTCTGAAGGGCCTTGACGGCCGGCCAGAAGCGGCCGACAAGGCCCTTGCGGTTGGTCTAGATGTTGCTATTGTCTGCCTCCCCGGCCTCGGCCGGGCCCGTCGCGGCCGTTTCTCGAGGCCGGGCGGGGCCCCGGCGGCGGTTGCCGCCCCCGGGGCGAGGCGCTGAACGGGTGTAGCTCAGTTGGTAGAGCAGCGGATTCCAAATCCGCAGGTCGGGAGTTCGAGCCTCTCCGCCCGTGCCCTTCGGGAACGATGAGCGTTGGTGATGGGCGACGACAACAAAAACAAAGACAAGCGGTCGGGGGCCGCCGAGGCCGAGCCGTCTGAGCCCGAGCCGACGCCCGAAGGCGGGGGCGAAGGCGAGGGCGAGGCGCTCGCGGCCGGCGGCGGCGCGCTCGCGCCCGCGGGGCTGCCGGCCGACCAGCTGCCGGCGGCCGCGCAGCTCGGCGCCACGCGCTACGTGATGGCGGGCCTCTTCCTCGCGGCCATGGCCGTCGCGTACGTGCTCGGCAAGATGCTCGGGGCGATCTGGGGGCGCCTGGCCGAGGCGCTCTGGTTCCAGACGCGCTTCGAGGGGCTGGCGCGCGTCGGCGAAGACGAGCGGGCCGAGTACACGACGGCCTTCGGCGGCGTCGTCGCCGTCGCGCTCGCCTTCTACCTCTACCGCCGGGCCGACGTGCGCCGGTGGGCCGACGAGGTGGCGAGCGAGCTGTCGAAGGTGACCTGGCCGGACAAGGCCGAGGTGACCAACTCGACCGTGATCGTCATCGTCGCCAGCGCCTTCGCCACGGTCTACCTGGCGCTGCTCGACTACTTCTGGGGCTTCGTGACCAGGCTCGTGTACGGGGGCTGAGAGGGCAGGCCCATGTCGACGTCGGCGAAGAAGTGGTACGTCATTCAGACCTATTCGAATTACGAGACCAAGGTCCGGGCGGCCCTCCAAGAGCGCATCAAGCAGCACAAGATGGAGAGCGCGTTCGGCGAGATCCTCATCCCCACCGAGACCGTCCAAGACAACATCCCCGGCGGCAAGGTGCGCACCAAGCAGAAGACCAGCCTGCCGGGCTACATCTTCGTCGAGATGGAGATGAGCGAGAACGCCTGGCACCTGGTCAAGGAGACCCCCAAGGTGACGGGCTTCATCGGCAACCAGACGCCGACGCCGGTCAAGCCGCCCGAGATCGACGAGCTGCGCAAGGGCATCGTCGAGGGCGCGGTCAAGCCCAAGCCCAAGGTCTCGTTCGAGCAGGGCGACGAGGTGCGGGTGGTCGAGGGGGCGTTCAACAACTTCTTCGGGGTGGTCGAAGAGGTCAAACCCGAGAAGCAGAAGCTCAAGGTCAAGCTGTCGATCTTCGGCCGCGCCACGCCGGTCGAGCTCGAGTTCAGCCAGGTCGAGAAGCGCTAACCGCGAAGAGAGAGCGGGCCGCAACGCCGCCCCCGCCGCAGGGGGCGCGCGCCGGCGTTGACCACGACCCCGCGCCCGCCGGCGGGGGCCCCGTGGGAGCACGAGAGGAAGTCGTTTACCATGGCCAAGAAGATCACCGGTTACGTCAAGCTGCAGCTGCCCGCGGGCAAGGCCAACCCCTCGCCGCCGGTCGGCCCCGCCCTCGGCCAGCACGGCGTCAACATCATGGCGTTCTGCAAGGACTTCAACGCCAAGACCGCCGGCCAGGGCGACCTCATCATCCCGGTCGTCATCACCGTCTACAGCGACCGCTCGTTCACCTTCATCATGAAGACGCCGCCGGCGGCGGTGCTCTTGAAGAAGGCGGCGGGCTTGGCGACGGTGAAGAAGCCGGGCTCGGGCTCGAAGGAGCCGAACCGCCAGAAGGTCGGCAAGATCACGGTCGCGCAGCTGCGCGAGCTCGCCAAGCAGAAGATGGTCGACACCAACACGACCGACCTCGAGGCCTGCATGAGCATGCTGCGGGGCACCGCCCGGAGCATGGGCCTCGACGTCGTCGAGGGCTGAGCCCGGGCCCGGGCGGCCCGCCGCCCCGGGGCGGGGGCGGGCCGGACAGGTTGCTAGATTGACATTTTCCAAAAGTGTGCTTGCGCCTCGGGCGCAAGGCGACTAGTGCGAGGGCCCCCGCCCGAACCCCGGGTGCCCTCGCCACCGAAGGGCACCGGCCGGGCCGGGCCCTCCTTACCCACCACGGCCCACTTGCCGCCGTGGGAGGCGCTCTCGCCACCCCCAAGGAGTCGTAGTTCAATGGCAAAGAAAGACAAAAAGCAGGCCGACGACGCGGCCGCCCCGGCGGCCCCGGCGAAGGCCGGCGCCCCGGCGGCGGCGGCCGACGGCGGCGAGGCGCCGCGGGCCGAGAAGAAGCCCGCGGCGAAGAAGCCGGGCGGCCCCAAGCCCGCCGCCTTCGCCCGCCAGAAGAAGCGCACCGAGGTCTGGGCGCAGGTCGACCGGGCCAAGAAGTACACGGTCGAAGAGGCCGTCAGCCTCGTCAAGAAGACCTCGACCGCCAAGTTCGACGAGACCGTCGACATCGCCGTGCGCCTCGGGGTCAACCCCAAGCACGCCGACCAGATGGTCCGCGGCGCCATCGTGCTGCCGCACGGCACCGGCCAGACCTTGCGCGTGCTCGTCTTCGCCAAGGGCGAGAAGGTCAACGAGGCGAAGAACGCGGGCGCCGACCACGTCGGCTCCGACGACCTGGTGGCGAAGATTCAAGAGGGCTTCCTCGACTTCGACCGCGTCATCGCCACGCCCGACATGATGGGCGCGGTCGGCAAGCTCGGCCGCATTCTGGGCCCGCGCGGCCTGATGCCCAACCCGAAGGTCGGCACCGTGACCTTCGACGTCAACGGCGCCGTGCGCGAGGCGAAGGCCGGCAAGGTCGAGTACCGCGTCGAGAAGGCGGGCATCGTGCACGCCCGCATCGGCAAGGTGTCCTTCGCCGAGCAGGCCTTGAGCGACAACGCCCTCGCGCTCGTGCGCGCCCTCATCCGGGCCAAGCCCTCGACGGCCAAGGGCGTGTACCTGCGCAGCATCACGCTGAGCTCGACGATGGGCCCCGGCGTGCGCGTCGACCCGCTGGTCCTGATGGGCCAGAGCGACGAAGAAGGTTGAGTAGCCCGCCATGAACCGCACCGAGAAGACCGAGCTCATCGGCGGCCTGAAAGACCGCTTCACCCGCATGTCGTCGGCGGTGTTCGTCTCGTTCGAGGGCATGAACGTCGCGGCCGTCACCAAGCTGCGCGACGAGTTCCGCAAGAGCGGCGTCGACTACCGCGTCGTCAAGAACACCCTCGCGAAGAAGGCCCTCGGCGACGCGCCCGTGGCCAAGCAGCTCGGCAAGACGCTGACCGGCATGACCGGCATCGCCTGGAGCTACGAGGACCCCTCGGCCGCCGCCAAGGTCGTCACCGCCTTCAAGAAGGACAACGCCAAGCTCCAGATCAAGGCCGGCCTCATCGAGGGCCAGGTGCTCGACGCCAAGGGCGTCGAAGACCAGCTCGCCAAGATGCCGGGCAAGAACGAGCTGCGCGCCCAGCTGCTCGCCACGCTGCAGGCGCCGGCGCAGAACTTCGTCATGCAGCTGAACGCGCCGCTGCAGAACCTCGCCTACCTGCTCGACGCCAAGAAGCGTCAGGACGAGGGCGGGGGCGGCTGAGAGCCCCCCGCCGAGCTAGCCGACCCGAACGAGTTTCGTCAGCCCCCCGAATCTACGCCCCCCGCCGGGGGCCCCAGCTTTGCGTCGCAGGAGAGAAGAGTCATGGCCGAAATTACGCGTGATCAGCTCGTTGACCACCTGTCGAAGATGACCGTGATGGACCTCGCGGGCCTCATCACGGAGCTCGAGAACAAGTGGGGCGTCAAGGCCGCGCCGGTCGCGGTCGCGGGCCCCGCCGGTGGCGGCGGCCCCGCCGTCGTCGAGAAGAAGGAAGAGCAGACCGAGTTCACGGTCGAGCTCTCCGAGGCCGGCGCCAACAAGATCAACGTCATCAAGGTGGTGCGCGAGATCACCGGCCTCGGCCTCAAAGAGGCCAAGGACCTGGTCGAAGGCGCCCCGAAGAACCTCAAAGAGGGCATCTCGAAGGCCGACGCCGACGAGATCAAGAAGAAGCTCGAAGAGGCCGGCGCCAAGGTCAAGCTTTCCTGACCCCCGGCCGATAAGGTTCCGCCACGGACTGCTTGTCGTCGATTTCACCACAGGCGAAGCGTCACGCCCAGGGAAGGCGGCCGGGGAAGTGTATCCCGCGCCGCGCTTCCCTCTTCGTGTCTCTCGCCCCCGAGGCCTTTCCGCCGCCCCGCAGCCGGCCCGCGCCCGCCCGAGCGTCGGCAGCCGGCCCCCCGCCCTCGCCCCGCCCCACGTCTGTCCGTCCTAGGCGCTGCCCCCCCCGCGGGGGGTTCCCGAGCCGAGGCCCCGGCCGCCCGAGCCGCGCGAGCGCGCGCACCGGGCGCCCGGGCCCCCCCGGCCCGCGGCCTTGCCGAAGGAGTTTTTGATGGCATCGGTCGTCCAAACGAACTTTCGTTGTCGCAAGAACCTGGGCCGCGTCGCCCGCATCATCGACGTGCCCAACCTCATCGACATCCAGAAGAGCTCCTACGACAAGTTTCTGCAGGCGAACCGCCCCCCGCACGAGCGCGACGACATCGGCCTGCAGGCCGTCTTCCGCAGCGTCTTCCCCATCAAAGACTTCCAGGGCTCGAGCGAACTCGTCTTCGTCTCGTACAACCTCGAGCGCCCGAAGTACGACGTCGACGAGTGCCGCCAGCGCGGCATGACCTACGCCGCGCCGATCAAGGTCACGACGCAGCTCATGATCTACAACGCGCGCGAGGGCGGCGAGCGCGTCGTGCACGACATCAAGGAGCAGGAGGTCTACTTCGGCGAGATCCCGCTGATGACGGCCACCGGCACCTTCATCATCAACGGCACCGAGCGCGTCGTCGTCAGCCAGCTGCACCGAAGCCCCGGCGTCTTCTTCGACCACGACAAGGGCAAGACCCACTCGTCGGGCAAGCGCCTGTACTCGGCCCGCATCATCCCCTACCGCGGGTCGTGGCTCGACTTCGAGTTCGACCCGAAAGACGTCATCTACGTGCGCATCGACCGGCGCCGCAAGATGCACGCCACGGTGCTCCTTCGCGCGCTCGGCTACAGCACGCAAGAGCTGCTCAACTACTTCTACTCGACCGAGACCGTCTACCTCGAGAAGGGCGGCAAGCTCTCGAAGAGCATCGAGTACGACCTTCTGCCCGGCCAGCGCGCCACGCGCGACGTCAAGGTCGACGGCGAGACCGTCGTCAAGAAGAACTCGAAGTTCACCAAGCTCGCGATCAAGAAGCTGCGCGACAAGAAGCTCGACCGGCTGCCGCTCGAGCCCGAAGAGCTCGTCGGCAAGGTCGCCGCGCAAGACGTCATCGACCCGGAGACGGGCGAGGTCCTGCTCGAGGTCAACGAGGAGGTCACCGAGCCCAAGGTCGAGCGGCTGCGCTCGGCCGGCATCGAGGGCTTCAAGGTCCTCTTCATCGACGGCCTGAACGTCGGCTCGTACCTGCGCGACACGCTGCTCGCCGACAAGGTCAAGACGACCGAAGACGCCATTCTCGAGATCTACCGGCGCCTGCGCCCGGGCGACCCGCCGACGCTCGAGACGGCCAAGCAGCTCTTTTACAACCTCTTCTTCAACCCCGAGCGCTACGACCTGTCGAAGGTCGGCCGGCTGAAGCTCAACTACAAGTTCTACAGCCACCTGCCCGAAGAGCAGCGCCCGACGCTCGACGAGCAGGTGCTGACCAAGCAGGACATCCTCGAGACCGTCCGGCACCTCATCGAGCTGAAGAACGACCGCGGCTCGGTCGACGACATCGACCACCTCGGCAACCGCCGCGTGCGCGCCGTCGGCGAGCTCATGGAGAACCAGTACCGCATCGGCCTGGTTCGCATGGAGCGCGCGATCAAAGAGCGCATGAGCATGTCGCAAGAGATCGACACGCTCATGCCGCACGACCTCATCAACGCCAAGCCCGTCTCGGCGGTGGTCAAAGAGTACTTCGGCAGCTCGCAGCTGTCGCAGTTCATGGACCAGACGAACCCGCTCAGCGAGGTGACGCACAAGCGGCGGCTCTCGGCCCTCGGGCCCGGCGGCCTGACGCGCGAGCGCGCCGGCTTCGAGGTGCGCGACGTGCACGCGACGCACTACGGGCGCATCTGCCCGATCGAGACGCCCGAGGGGCCGAACATCGGCCTCATCGCCAGCCTCTCGACCTTCGCGCGCGTCAACGAGTACGGCTTCGTCGAGACGCCCTACCGGCGCGTCATCGAGGGCCGGGTGACCGAGGACGTCGCCTGGTACTCGGCGCTCGAAGAGGAAGGCAAGTTCATCGCCCAGGCGACCGACAAGATCGACCCCGAGGGCAAGTTCACCGAGACGCTCGTGTCGGCGCGCTACAACGGCGAGTTCAAGCTGGTCACGCCCGAGACCGTCCAGCTGATGGACATCTCGCCGAACCAGATGGTGTCGGTCGCCGCCGCGCTCGTGCCCTTCCTCGAGCACGACGACGCCAACCGCGCCCTGATGGGCGCGAACATGCAGCGGCAGGCCGTGCCGCTCGTCTTGACCGAGGCGCCGCTGGTCGGCACCGGCATGGAGAAGCGCCTCGCCATCGACTCGGGCGTGTGCGTCATCGCCGAGCGCGCCGGCGTCGTCGAGAGCGTCGACGCGAGCCGCATCGTCGTGCGCGCCGAGGGCGAGGGGGCCGAGATCCCCGACATTTACTCGCTGATGAAGTACCAGCGGTCGAACCAGTCGACCTGCTACAACCAGAAGCCCATCGTGCGCACGGGCGACCGCGTCAAGCGCGGCGACGTGCTCGCCGACGGCCCCGCCACCGACTCGGGCGAGCTCGCGCTCGGCCAGAACGTGCTCGTCGCGTTCATGCCCTGGCAGGGCTACAACTTCGAAGACTCGATTCTCATCAGCGAGCGCATCGCCAAAGACGACGTCTTCACGTCGATCCACATCGAAGAGTTCGAGTGCGTCGCGCGCGACACCAAGCTCGGCAAAGAAGAGATCACGCGCGACATCCCCAACGTCGGCGAGGAGGCCCTCAAGGACCTCGACGACTCGGGCATCGTGCGCATCGGCGCCGAGGTCAAGCCGGGCGACATCTTGGTCGGCAAGATCACCCCGAAGGGCGAGACGCAGCTCTCGCCCGAAGAGAAGCTCTTGCGGGCGATCTTCGGCGAGAAGGCCGGCGACGTGCGCGACAGCTCGCTCAAGGTGCCGCCGGGCGTCTCGGGCATCGTCATCAACGCCCGCATCTTCTCGCGCAAGGGCACCGAGAAGGACGAGCGCGCCAAGGAGATCGAGGACCAGGAGCGCGTGCGCCTCGAGCGGATGCGCGACGAGGAGGTCAAGATCCTCCGCGATAGCTTCTACCGGCAGATCAAGCACGAGCTGCTCGGCAAGGGCACGCAGGCGAAGCTGGTCGACGACAAGGGCAAGGTGCTCTTGCAGAAGGGCGCGACGCTCGACGACGAGATGCTCGAGTCGGTGCCGCGCCGGTACTGGGGCGAGATCGCGGTCGACGGGGCCGAGTCGATCGGCCAGAAGCTGCGCGACCTCGACGAGCTCGTGGCGGCGCGCGAGGAGCACTTCCGCGACAAGATCGAGCGCCTGTCGAAGGGCGACGAGCTGCCGCCCGGCGTCATCAAGATGGTGAAGGTCTACATCGCCATCAAGCGCAAGCTGCAGGTCGGCGACAAGATGGCCGGCCGCCACGGCAACAAGGGCGTGGTCAGCCGCATCTTGCCCGAGGAGGACATGCCCTACCTCGCCGACGGCACGCCGG
This sequence comes from Polyangiaceae bacterium, assembly GCA_035762175.1. Classification (GTDB taxonomy): domain Bacteria; phylum Myxococcota_A; class Polyangia; order Polyangiales; family Polyangiaceae; genus DASTPP01. The sequence goes on from DASTPP010000445.1 coordinate 9,300, forward strand.
TCGACATCGTGCTCAACCCGCTCGGCGTGCCGAGCCGCATGAACGTCGGGCAAATTCTCGAGACGCACCTCGGCTGGGGCGCGCGCGAGCTGGGCAACCAGCTGCGCGACATGGTCGAGCAGAACGCCGACCCGAAGAAGATGCGCGAGCGGGTGAAGTCGATCTTGGCGGGCGACACCGAGTTCGACGGCTTCGTCGAGTCGCTGGACGACGACGACGTGCGCGAGATCTCGAAGAAGCTCTCGCGCGGCGTCTTCTTCGCCTCGCCGGTGTTCGACGGCGCCGAGGAGGCCGAGATCAAGCGCGTGCTCGACTCGGCCGCCCTGCCGAAGAGCGGCCAGACCATCCTGTTCGACGGGCGCACCGGCGAGGCCTTCTCGCAGGACGTCACCGTCGGCGTGATGTACATGCTGAAGCTGCACCACCTGGTCGACGACAAGATCCACGCGCGCAGCATCGGGCCCTACTCGCTCGTCACGCAGCAGCCCCTGGGCGGCAAGGCCCAGTTCGGCGGCCAGCGCCTCGGCGAGATGGAGGTCTGGGCGATGGAGGCGTACGGCGCCGCCTACGCGCTGCAAGAGTTCTTGACGGTCAAGAGCGACGACGTGCAGGGCCGCACCCGCATGTACGAGGCCATCGTCAAGGGCGAATACACGCTGGACGCGGGCATCCCCGAGTCGTTCAACGTGCTCATCAAAGAGCTGCAATCGCTCTGCCTGAACATCGAGCTCATCGAGACCGCCGGCCTCGGCGCCGCCGACGCGGCGGCGGAGGAGTGAACGTGAGCGTGGCGCAAGTTCTGGTTACGTCCCCGTCGTCTTCCGCGGCCTTGGAGGGTTGCCATGCGTGACATTTTCAGCTTCTTCGAGAAGCCCAAAGACCCGCTCTCGTTCTCGGCGCTGCGCATCTCGCTGGCGAGCCCCGAAAAGATTCGCGAATGGTCGCACGGCGAGGTCAAGAAGCCGGAGACCATCAACTACCGCACGTTCAAGCCCGAGCGCGACGGCCTCTTCTGCGCGAAGATCTTCGGCCCGGTCAAAGACTACGAGTGCAACTGCGGCAAGTACAAGCGCATGAAGCACCGGGGCATCGTGTGCGAGAAGTGCGGCGTCGAGGTCATCCAGTCGAAGGTGCGCCGAGAGCGCCTCGGCCACATCAACCTCGCCACGCCCGTCGCCCACATCTGGTTCTTGAAGAGCCTGCCGAGCCGCATCGGCAACGTGCTCGACATCACCCTCAAGGACCTCGAGAAGGTGCTGTACTGCGAGGCGTACATCGTCATCGACCCGAAGGACACGTCGCTCGACCGCGGCGAGCTCCTGGGCGAAGACCGGTACAACCAGCTGCTCGAAGAGTACGGCGACGACAAGTTCACCGCCGGCATGGGCGGCGAGGCCATTCTCGAGATGCTCAAGCGCGTCGACGTGCACGCGCTCGCCGAGTCGCTGCGCGAGGACATGCGCTCGGCGACCAGCGAGGCGAAGCGCAAGAAGACGGCCAAGCGCCTCAAGGTGGTCGAGGCCTTCCGCGACAGCCACAACCGGCCCGAGTGGATGATGCTCACGGTCATCCCCGTGCTGCCGCCCGACCTGCGGCCCCTCGTGCCCCTCGACGGCGGCCGCTTCGCGACGAGCGACCTGAACGACCTGTACCGCCGGGTCATCAACCGCAACAACCGCCTGAAGCGCCTGCTCGAGCTGAACGCGCCCGAGATCATCATTCGCAACGAGCGGCGCATGCTCCAAGAGGCGGTCGACGCGCTCTTCGACAACGGCCGCCGCGGCAAGACGATCACGGGCCCGAACAAGCGCCCGCTCAAGTCGCTCAGCGACATGCTCAAGGGCAAGCAGGGGCGCTTCCGCCAGAACCTGCTCGGCAAGCGCGTCGACTACTCGGGCCGCTCGGTCATCGTCGTCGGCCCGACGCTCAAGCTGCACCAGTGCGGGCTGCCGAAGAAGATGGCGCTCGAGCTCTTCAAGCCCTTCATCTACAACAAGCTCGAAGAGCGCGGCTACGTCAACACGATCAAGAGCGCGAAGAAGCTCGTCGAGAAAGAGCGCCCCGAGGTCTGGGACATTCTCGAGGAGGTCATCAGCGAGCACCCGGTGCTCTTGAACCGCGCCCCGACGCTGCACCGCCTCGGCATCCAGGCGTTCGAGCCGGTGCTGATCGAGGGCAAGGCGATTCAGCTGCACCCGCTCGTCTGCACCGCCTTCAACGCCGACTTCGACGGCGACCAGATGGCCGTGCACGTGCCGCTCTCGGTCGAGGCCCAGATGGAGGCGCGCGTGCTCATGATGAGCACGAACAACATCCTGAGCCCCGCCAACGGCCGGCCCATCATCAACCCGACGCAGGAC
>DASTPP010000446.1:0-4742 GCA_035762175.1 Polyangiaceae bacterium
GCCGCCCCCAAGGCCCCCGGCGCTTTAAACTGGCCCCCCCCGCGCGCCTTTGGCATGCGAAAGACGCCGTGCGCTTCCGAGCCCTCCTCCTGCCCGTCGCCCTCTCGGCCCTCGGTTGCAAGCGGGGCGCCGAGGCCGACGCCGCCGCCGCCGCTTCGGCCAGCGCCGCCTCGCCCTCGGCCGGCGCCATGCCCGCCCTGCCCGCGCGCCGCGAGCGCTGGCGGGCCCCCGAGGGCCCCGCCCTCGGCGTCATCGGCGGCCAGGCGAACGTCTACGCCGGGCCGAGCCCCGAGAGCCGCCGCCTCGGCTACCTGCGCCTCGGCGCCATCGTGCGCCGCGACCCCGAGCCCGCCGGGCGCGCCGGCTGCCCCGGCGCCTGGTACAAGATCGAGCCCCGCGGCTACGTCTGCGCCGGCGGCGACGACGCCACCATCGACCCGAACCACCCCGTGCTCAAGGCCGCCGAAGGCCTCAAGCCCGATCTCGGCTCGGCCCTGCCCTACCGCTACGGCTTCGTCCGCGCCGTCACCCCGCTCTACCTCAAGGTGCCCTCGAAAGACGAGCAGACCGCCGCCGAGTTCAAGCTCAAAGAGCACCTCGACACCTGGAACGAGAAGGCCAAAGAGCTCAACCAGGTCACCCTGGGCTCGTACGACGTGCCCGTCGACGAGCGCGGCGTGCCCTTCGTCGGCAAGCGCGTCGGCGAGGTGCCCCGCCCCTCGATCGGCTGGGGCCAGGGCGAGCTCTTCGGCGCCTCCGGCGAAGACGACCCCATCCCCTTCTGGCTCGAGGGCGGGCGCAAGATCCCCAATGTGTCCGACTTCAAGGTGCCGCCCTACGCCGTCTTCGCCGACCGGGCGCGGCGGCACACCGGCCTCGCCTTCGCCGGCTCGTTCGCGACGGGCCCCGAGTCGCTGAACCGCCGCTTCGCCATCACCACCGACCTGCGGCTCGCGCCGACCAGCAAGGTCAAGCCCGACACCGGCTCGCCCTGGCACGGCATCGAGCTCATCGACCCCCAGAAGTCGCCCCCCCTGCCCTTCGCCTGGGTGCGCACCAGCGAGGCGAAGGCCTACAAGTTCGAGCCCCAGAGCGACCGCCCGCAGCCGAAGGGCGCGCTCGAGAAGCGCAGCATCGTCATGCTGACCGGCAAGAAGCGCTCGGGCCGCGACGGCTGGTACTGGGAGATGAAAAACGGCCTCTACCTCAAGGCGCCCGAGGCCGGCGTCGTGCGCCCCCCCGACGAGTGGCCCGACGCCGCCAAGAAGGGCCACAAGTGGGTCGAGGTCTCGATCGAGAACCAGACCCTCACCCTCTGGGAGGGCCAGAGGCCCGTCTACGCCACGCTCGTCTCGACCGGCCAAGACGGCCTGGGCGACCCGAAGACCACCAAGAGCACCGTGCGCGGCGTCTTCACCATCAAGTCGAAGCACCTGACCGCCACGATGGATTCGAACGAGCGCTCCGGCGCCGGCGGCGGCCGCCGCCCCGAGGTCACCGCCGCCGCCGACGACCGGCCCGCCCGCGGCGGGCAAGGCGAGGGCAAGGGCAACGACAAGGCGGCCGACGCGAAGGGCGCGAAGGGCGGCGCCCCGAAGGGCGACCCGGGCGCGAAGGGCGGCGCCCCGAAGGGCGACGGGGGCGCGAAGGGCGGCGGCGACAAGGCCCCGAAGGGCGGCGAGGGCGAGGGGCGCGACAAAGACTACGGCGTCACGCGCCGGCGCGGCGAGGGCAGCTTCTGGCTGCGCGACGTGCCCTACGTGCAGTACTTCGAGGCCGGCTACGCCCTGCACGTCGCCTACTGGCACGACGTCTTCGGCGTCGCCCGAAGCCACGGCTGCATCAACCTCTCGCCCATCGACGGCCGGTGGGTCTTCCAGTGGACCGAGCCGCGCGCCCCCGCCGGCTGGCACGGCGTGACGAGCGGCCCCGAGTCCGGCGAGGGCACGACCATCGTCGTGCACGAGTGAGCGGCCGCGCGGCCGCGCCCCCCCGGCCATGCGTGGCACCAACACCATCCTGCGGCGCATGGCCTTCGCCGTCGCGCTCGTCGCCGGCGTCATCGGCGCCGGCGGCCTCGCCCTCTACGCCCTCGGCGACGGGCTCTGGACCCTCGGCGAGGCCCTCTACATGGCCGTCATCTCGGTCTCGACGGTGGGCTTCGGCGAGCTGCCCAGCATCGACCGCGTCCGCGGCGCCCGCTCCATCATCGTCGCCACCATCCTCACCGGCCTCGTCGCCGTCGCCTACTTCCAGTCGACCATGACCGCCCTCATCGTCGAGGGCGTCATCGGCGAAGCCTGGCGGAGCAAGCGCATGAAGAAGAGCGTCGACGCCCTCGCGGGCCACATCGTGATCGCCGGCGTCGGCAGCACCGGCAAGCACGTCGTCGAAGAGCTGACCGCCACGCGCACCCCCTTCGTCGCCATCGACCGCGACCGCGAGAACCTCGAGCGCGTCAGCCAAGAGGTGTGCGGCGGCAAGATGCTCTACGTGCACGGCGACGCCACCGAAGACCACAGCCTGCTCGAGGCCGGCATCGGCCGCGCCGCCGGCGTCATCGCCGCCCTCACCCACGACAAGGACAACCTCTACGTCACCCTCTCGGCCCGCACCCTCAACGCCCGCGCCCGCATCGTCGCCAAGGTCGTCGAGCCCGAGGCCATCGCCAAGATGGCCCGCGCCGGCGCCAACGCCACCGTCAGCCCCAACATCATCGGCGGAAGGCGCATGGCGAGCGAGCTCATCCGCCCCGAGGTGACCGAGTTCCTCGACCAGATGCTCCGCGACAAAGAGCGCGCCCTGCGCCTCGAAGAGGTCAGCGTGCCCCACGGCTCGGGCTACGCCGGCAAGGCCCTGCGCGAGGTGCCCATCCGCCGCGAGTCGAACGCCCTCGTCGTCGCCGTGCGCGACGCGCAGCGAAACTTCCTCTACAACCCCGGCCCCGACCACTGCCTCGCCGAGGGCTCCGTCCTCGTCGTGCTCGGCGACCCCACCAACGTCGAGGCCCTGCGCCGCATGGTCGAGCGCTCGGTCGACCCCTCGGCCTGATCCGCGCGGCGGGCGCGCCCTCGCGCCGACACGCGCGCCGCGCGAAGCGCCCTCGCGCCGACGCGCGCCGCGCGAAGCGCCCTCGTGCCGACGCGCGCCGCGCGAAGCGCCCTCGCGCCGACGCACGCGCCGCGCGAAGCGCCCTCGCGCCGACACGCGCGCACCCCCGCCGCCGCGCGACGTCGCCGCCGAGCGCGCACCCGCGCCGCCGCGCGACGTCGCCGCCGAGCACGCACCCGCGCCGCCGCGCGCACACCCGCACCGCCACGCGATTTCGCCGCCGGGCGCGCGGCGCTTCCGCTACCCTGCCGACCGAAAGAGGAGCCCCTGATGCCCCACCGCGCCGCCACCTCGAGCACCCTCGCCCTTCTCATGGCGCTCTGCGCCGGCCTCGCCGCCTGCGAGGGCGGCTCGCAAGCGCCGCCCGTCCCCGTCGGCCCGGGCGCCGGCACCGGCGGCTCGGGCACCGGCGGCACCGGCGGCACCGGCGGCGGCGCGGGCGCGGGCGGCGGCGCCGGCGCCGGCGGCATGGTCGTCTTGCCGAGCCTGAGCGAGCTCAAGGCCGGCGAGGTCAACATCTTGAAGCCGGGCGGCGACACCCTCTGCGGGCGCGGCACCGAGTACGCCTTCTTCGTCATCCCCGGCGATCCGAAGAAGCTCATCATCGAGTTCGAAGGCGGCGGCGCCTGCTGGGACGATCTCACCTGCTCGTTCGCCGGCTCGACCTTCAAAGAAGAGGTCAACCCCGACGAGTACACCAACGGCCGGGCCAACGAGGGCTGGTACGACCACAAGCGCGCGGGCCACCCGATGCCCGACTGGACCCACGTCTACGTGCCCTACTGCACCGGCGACGTGCACTGGGGCGACAACGAGAAGACCTACGGCAGCGGCGCGAACGCGGTCACCATCCGGCACCGGGGCGCGGTCAACGCCCGCGCCGTGCTCGAGTGGACATACGCCCAGATCGCCGCCCCCGACAAGGTCTTCGTCACCGGCTGCAGCGCCGGCGGCTACGGCAGCATCTGGTGGGCCCCGCACGTGCAAAACCACTACGCGGCGAGCAAGATCTACCACTTCGCCGACAGCGCCGCGGGCGTCATCACCCCCGACTTCTTCCAGCGGAGCTTCCCCTCGTGGAACGCGCAGGCCTCGTTCGCCACCTTCGTCGCCGACTTCACCACCGTCACCAGCCTGCCGCTGCTCTACCAGGCCATCGGCACGCGCTACCCCGAGAACGTCTTCTCGCAGTACAACACCGTCCTCGACTGGAACCAGACCCTCTATTACACCGCGATGGGCGGCCCGAACGGCGCCCCGGGCTGGTCGGCCGGCATGAAGACGAACCTGAACGACATCGTCGCGAGCGCGCCGAACTTTCGCGCCTTCGTCGCCGAGGGCGACCAGCACTGCATCTTGCCGTTCGACAACTTCTTCACCTCCGAGGCGAGCGGCGTCAAGCTGACCACCTGGCTCGAAGACCTGGTCAACGACCGCACCCCCCAGACCGTCTTCTGCGAGGGCTGCTCGCCCTGAGCGGCGCCCCTGGTACGAGCGGTGGCCCCGGACTTCGAGAGGGTGTTTCAACCTGAGGCCGGCGGGCCGCCCCCGAGTGAACTCGGGGGCAGCGGACGCCCGCTCGTGCCGCGCGGAAGCGGGCCGGTTCGGAGAGCCAAGCCCGCCCCCTCGCC
>DASTPP010000447.1:0-15729 GCA_035762175.1 Polyangiaceae bacterium
AGGCCCGGGTGCCAGGCGAACTCGGGCGCCGCCTCGTAGAAGCGGGCGGGCCGCCGCGAGGCCTTGGCGGCGAGCGCGGCGAGGCTCAGGTTCGCGGGCCCGACCCCGACGCCGACGTAATGAAATGAGTCGTTCATCGTACGCTCCTCGTGGCGCGGGGCCGCCGCCGGCGCGCGCCCAGCGCGCGGGCGCCGCCGGGCCGCCCGCCGCGCGGGGCGCGCTCGACTTCGCGCCCGCGACCTGCAATCGTCTCACCATGCAAGGCACGTTCTTCGGCTGGGTCACCGCGATGGTCCGCGCCCACCGCGCGCGGCTCATCGAGATCGCGCGCGCGCAGGGCCTCGGGGCCGACGACGCGCTCGACGCCGCGCAAGAGGCGTTCGTCTCGTTCCTCGCGCTGCCGCAGGCCCGAACGCTGGCGCTCGAGCCCGACGACGCCGCCAAGGTGCTCAGCGTGCTCGCGAAGAACGTCGCGCGCAACGCGCGGCGGCGGCACCACCGCTCGCGCCCGCACGCGTCCGACGACGCGACGGTCGAGGCGCTCGGCGACGAGGTCGCGGGCGTCGACGACCTGCTCGAGCGCGCCGAGCTGCACCTCAAGGCGCTCGGGTGCATCCGTAAAATGGGCGAGATTCAGCGCCAAGTCGTCACCTTGCGGTTGCTCGAAGACCGGCCCGGCCAGGCCGTGGCCGAGCTGCTCGGCACGAACCCGGGGCACGTCGCGGTGTTGCTGCATCGGGCGAAGGCCGAGCTGCGCTCGTGCATCGAAGAGATGCACGACGTGCTCGGCGAAGGGTGAGGGGCGGGGCCCCCGCCCCGCGATAGGTCGCGGCCGCGGCCGACATTACGGGCGGGCGGCGACCGCGCGCCAGCGGCCGCGCTTCGCCCGCTTGGCCCGAGCGTCGCGCGCGCCGGGCGCGCCCGCCGCGCCTTGTCGGGCGCCGGCGCCGGGCGGCCTCCGCGCCGGCGCCGGGCGCCTTCGCGTAATGGCCCGGCCGCACGCGACCTACCTCGACGTCACGAGCGCGGGCCGCCCCCCGGGGCGCCGCCCGCGTCGAACCCGTTCGAGGTAAAGCGATGTTCGAATCCATCGTCATCGGCAAGGGGCTCTTCGGCGCCGCCGCCGCGCGCCACCTGAGCGCCCGGTCGGCCGGCGTCGCCGTCATCGGGCCGGACGAGCCGCCCGACCCGACCACGCACGAAGGCGTGTTCGCCAGCCACTACGACCAGGGCAGGCTGCAGCGGCACCTGAGCCGCGACTTCGTCTGGGCCTCGCTCTCGCACCGCTCGCAGGCCGAGTACGAGGGCCTCACCCGCCGGAGCGGCGTCTCGTTCTACCAGCCGGTCGACAGCCTGCACCTCGTGTCCGGCGGACAAGAGAGCGTCTTCCTCGCGTCGGTCGCCGAGACCGCCCGCCGCCTCGGCGTCGCCTACACGCCGGTCGAGGGCGGACGCCAGCTCGACGCCCCCTTGCCCATGCTGCGCTTCCCCGACGGGGTGCGCGGGTACGTCGAGCACCACCCGGCCGGGTACATCAACCCGCGCGATCTCATCCGCGCGCAGCTCCGGGTGGCCGAGGCCCAGGGCGCCGCGGTGCTGCGCGAGACCGTCTCGTCGGTGCGCGACCGCGGCGACCGCGTCGCCGTGCGGACGCGCGAGGGCAACGCCTACGAGGCGCGCAAGGTGCTGCTCGCGATGGGCGCCTACACGAGCGCGTTCGACGCGCTGCCGCGCAAGCTCGCGATGCGCGTCAAGAGCGAGACCATCATCTTGGCGCGCCTGCCGGCCCGCGAGGTCGAGCGCCTGCGCGGCATGCCGAGCATGATCTACGAGGTCAACGCCCCGCCCGTCGACACGCTCTACATGCTGCCGCCCATCTTGTACCCGGACGGCGAGTACTACCTCAAGATGGGCTGCAACACCGCCTTCGACCGCTACCCCTCGACCGCCGACGAGATGAACCGCTGGGTGCGCTCGGGCGACAGCGACGGCGCGAAAGAGGCCATGGCCGCGATCATGCGCGAGGTCATTCCCGGGCTCGAGGCGACGTCGTTCGGCACCAAGCGCTGCCTCATCAGCTATACCGCCGACGTATGGCCCTATGTCGATCGCGTCGCCGAGCGCATCTTCGTCGCCACCGGCGGCAACGGCATGGGCGCCAAGAGCAGCGACGCGATCGGCAAGCTCGCCGCCGAGCTCGTGTTCCGCGGCGAGTGGGCCGACGAGCTCGACCCGACGTACTTTCGGGCCGTCTTCGAGGGCGACGAGGCCGCCCCGACCGAGTGGGGCTCGTGCGGCATGGCCAAGCCCGCGCGGGCACGCCGCCCCGACGCCGCCCAGGAGGCCGCGCAATGATCCGCGGGCAAGGGTCGCCTGGCGGGTCGGCGGCGCCGGGCGCGCCGGCCGCCGAGGGCGAGAGCGAAGGGGCCCGCCCGGGCACGGCCGGCGGCGCCGAGGTGCTGACCCTCGACGACGCCGCACTCGAGCGCGCCTTCGGCATCAAGGTGGGCGCCATTCGCCCGCCCGAGGGCGGTGCGCCCTTTCACGCGGCGTGGGCGGTCGTCGGGCCCGGCGAGACCAGCCGCCGGCACGCGCACCACGAGGCCGAGCGCTGGCTCGTCGTCGAGGGCCACGGCACGCTCTCGTCGGGCGCCCGGCAGAGCGAGGTGGGCCCCGGCGACGTCGTCGAACTGCCCCCCTTCGTCGATCACAGCCTGCACAACCCCTCGCCCGAGCACCGGCTCGTCTTCGTCAGCCTCTGGTGGCAAGATCTCGCCCTCGCCTCGCGGCTCGCCCGGGCCGAACGCGCCTCGGCCCCGCCGCCGGCCGACGCCGAAGGGGCCGCGCGCGGCGCCGGCCCGGCTCGCCCGCGCCGGCGCGTGATGGTGACCGCCACGCCGCCGACGCCGAACGGCGATCTGCACCTCGGCCACTTCTCCGGGCCCTACGTCGCGGCCGACGCGCACGCCCGCTACCTGCGCATGGCGGGGGCCGAGGCCCGCTTCGTCACGGGCAGCGACGACTTCCAGAGCTACGTCGCGGGCAAGGCGCTGCGCGAGGGCGCGAGCCCCGAGCGCGTGGCCGACCACTACGCCGCCCGCATCGAGGGCGCGCTCCGCCAGGCGGGGGTGCGCTGCGACCTCTTCACGCGCTCGCTGGCGCCCGCGTACGTCCGGCGCGTGCAAGCGATCGTGCGCCGGCTCTACGACGCCGGCCAGATCGTCGCCGAAGAGTGCGACTACCTGGTCTCGCCCCGCGACGGCCGCCGCCTCTTCGAGTTCTACGTCGCGGGCGCCTGCCCGCACTGCCGCGCCCCCGCGGGCGGCGGCGTCTGCGAAGAGTGCGGCCGGCCGAACGAGGGCGCGTCCCTGCTCGAGCCCGCCGCCACCCTCGGCGGCGGCCCGCTCGTGCGCGAGCGGCTGAGGCGGCTCGTCGTGCCGCTCCGGCGCCACGAGGCGCGCTTGCGCGCGCTGCTCGACCGCATGGCCATGCCGACCCGCCTGCGGGCGCTGGCCGAGGAGCTCTTGACCGAGGGCGCCCCCGACGTGCCGGTGACCCACCCGCACCACTGGGGCATTCGCTGCCCGGTGCCCGGCTTCGAGGGCCAGGTCGTCTCGACCTGGTTCGAGATGGGCTTCAACCTGCTCGAGGGCGTGCGCGAGCTCGAGCGCCGCGACGGGACGGGCGCGGGGCCCGCCGCCGAGCTCGTCCAGTTCTTCGGCATCGACAACGGCTTTTACTACGCCCTGCTCTACCCGCTGCTCGCCTCGCTCGTCGAGCCCGCCAGCGAGCCGCCCGCGGCCCTCGTGTGCAACGAATTCTACCTGCTCGACGGCCGCAAGTTCTCGACCAGCCGCGCCCACGCCGTCTGGCTGCGCGACTTCCTCGCCGAGGAGCCCGCCGACCTCGTTCGCTTCTACCTCGCGCACACGCGGCCCGAGTCCGAGCGCTCCAACTTCACGGTCGACGACTACCGCGCCTTCGTGGCCCGCGAGCTGCGGGGCGCGTGGCAGGGCTGGCTGCGCGATCTCGGCCGCCGCGTCGGCGAGCGCGCGGGCGGCCTCGCCCCCGAGCCGGGCTCGTGGACGGACGAGCACCGGCGGCACTACGCGCGGCTCGGTCGCATCGCCGAGCGGGCCCGCGAGGGCTACGAGGCGCGCACGTTCTCGCTGCAGGCGGTGACGCGCGAGCTCGCCGAGCTCGTGCGAGCGGCGCGCGCCTTCGCCGGGGCCGAGCGGCACTGGGCCGGCGTCGGCGCGCGCCAGGGCGAGCTGCGCACCGCGCTCGCCCTCGAGCTCGCCGCCGCCCGCGCCCTCGCCCAGCACGTCGCGCCCCTCATGCCCGACTTCGCGCAGCGGCTCTGGGCCGCGCTCGGCCTGCCCGGCGAGGTCGAAGCGCAGGGCTTCGACGAGCACCTCGACTGGGTGCCGGCGGGCGCGCGCGTCGACCTCGGCGGCGAGCTCTTCGCCGCCCGGCCGGCGACGCCGCGGCGCGATCGACCCGCCCTCGGCGAGGCGACCGGCCCGGCGCCGGCGCCCTAAGCGAGCCCGACCCGGCGCACGGCCCCCTTCGCGAGCCCCGCCCGGCCCGGCGCCGGCCCCCTTCGCGAGCCGCGCTCGCCGCCCGAGTCGCCGCGCGCGGACGCGATCGCCGCGCCGGACGCCCTACGGCGGGCCGGGCGCGACGCCTTGGGGCGCCGGCGGGTACGTCGCCATCAGCGCGATCTGGTACTTTTCGTACTGGTGCGGCACCTGCGCCCAGTCGGGCGCCGGCAGCGCGCGGTTGACGCAGGCGACGACGTCGCGCGCCTTCTGTCGAATCGTGCCGCTGCGCCCGGCCCAGACCTTGGCCTTCTTCGCGCGGTAGTCGACGTCGAGCACGAAGTTGACCGAGCCGCCGGCCGCGGTGACCGGCGCGCAGGGGGCGTTGTCGCGCACGGCCTTGGCGAGCGCCTCTTCGAAGAAGGGCTGCCGGTCGCAGCGCTCGGCGGGCGTGCGCGCGTTGCCCGCCTTGTGGCAGCGCAAGACCTTGGCGTCGGTGACGCTGACGCCGCGCGGGCCCGCCCCGGGCGCCGAGGGCGCCGCGGGCTGCGCCGAGAGCGCCCCCATCGTCAGGCCGAGGGGCGCGACGAGCGGCGAGAGCGCCCGCCCCGTCGTGGTGGACGCCGGCACGAAGTCGACCAGGCCCGAGGGGCCCACCTCGGCCGCCTCGCGGGGCGGCCTGCGCCAGAGGTAGAGCGGCACCGCGACCATGACGAGCCCCGCGACGAGCGCGACCGTGAGCTGCACCCGGGTCGCGCGATCGTTGCGCCCGCGGCCCAGATAACGGAAGGCCGCGGGTTCGGAGGGCGGGACGGGCTGCGGGGCGGGCATGGCGGGGTCGGGGCGCAGGCCCCTTCATGAAGGAGCTTCGGGCGGCGGGCAAGCACAAGGCGCCGTCGGGCGGGCCTGCCCCCTCGCTTCGAGCCAGGCCACAATTCTTCTTCCAAGGTCCGGGCGCCCTCGGGGGGCGTCCGCCGGCCGGGCGCGGGGCCCGGCCCTAAGCCTCAAGCTTCGAGCATCGTGCGGCCCGGGCGGCCGGGCTCGCCCTTCACGAGCGACGCGCTGAGCGTCAGGCTCTCGGGCAGCGTGCCCTGCACCTGCGAGACGATCTGCTCGACGACGTGCTGCGCCTCTTCGACCGAGGGCCCCACCATCGAGACCGCGAAGCGCAAGGGGCCGGTGCGGCCGGCGACCACGGGCGTGATCGACAAGAGCAGCATCTCGGTCAGCTCGACCACCCGCTGCGCCGCGCGCCGGAGCGCCAGCATCTCGAGGATGGTCGGCCGGTCGCTCACCAGCCGGTTCGGCCCCCGCAGCTCGTAGCGCGCCACCGTGAAGACGGCCTCGGCCCACTCGGCGAACGAGCCCTCTTCGTCGACGTGGCGCTTGACGATCTCGGGCGCGAGCAGCCCCGTCAGCCCGTCGCGCTTGACCAGGTACTCGCGCGCGCGGCGGTGGTGCGCCGTGTCGGGGCCGAAGCTGACCAGCTTGACCCGCATCTCGCCGAGCTGCACCTCGCCGCCGTGCAAGAGCGCCGCGCTCGCCTTGCGCTCGTAGCTGTGGTCGACGTACGTGCCGTTGGTGCTGTTCTGATCTTCGACCGTCCAAGAGCCGGCCTGCCAGCGCAAGACCGCGTGCGAGCCCGAGACCGTCGCCTCGGGCACCACCAGGTCGCGGTCGGACCGGCGCCCCACGGTGATGGCCGGCTTGGTCAGCGGCAGGTACAGGCCCACCGACTCGGGCGCGTTGGTCGCGTAGGTGACGAGCAGCCCCTGCGTGTTCGACTGGAACGCCGTCACCGCCCCCCGCCCGAGCGGCGGCCCCGGGTCGAGCCGCTCGCGCGGCACCTGGATGGGGCTCGCCGTCATCTGCGTCGCGTTGAAGAAGCGCAGGTGCTTCGCCTGCGGGCGCAGCGACGGGTCGTCGACCAGGCAGCGGTAGACCTGCTTGACCTCGTCGATCGACAGCCCCGAGGGCACGTCGAACATGATCTGCGAGCGCATCGGGCGCGAGCGGGGCTTGGCCCCCGGCTCGGGCACCCGGCACGTCCACATCTCCCAGAGCGTCAGGCCCAGCGCGTAGACGTCGTCTTCGGGCGAGGCGCCCCCCGAACGCAGGCGCTCGGGGCTCATGTAGTTGGGCGTGCCGCCGTCCGGCGGGGCCCCCGGCCGCCTCGCCGAGAGGCGCGCGCGCTCTTGCGCGAAGCCAAAATCAAGGATGACCGCCCGGTCCTCGGTCACCATCACGTTGCCCGGCTTCAGGTCGCCGTGCACCAGCCCCTGCGCGTGAATGGCCGCCAGCCCCGCGCTCGCCTCGCTCGCCGTCTTGCGGAACTCGTCCGGCGTGTAGCCGCCGTGCGCCTTGCGCCGCCGGATGTGCGAGTGCAGCGTCTGGCCCGCGATGTGCTCCATCACCAGGATGGGGCCCCAGGGCGAGGGCGCCAGATCGTGCACCCGGCAGACGTTCGGGTGCCCGACGCTGCGCGCGTGCAAGAGCTCTTGCCGCAACGCCTCGTCGTCGCCCGGCATGCGCGCCTCTTCGCGCACGATCTTCAGCGCGACGGGCTCTTGCGTGCTCCGATCGAACGCCAGGAACACCTCGCCCATGCCCCCCTTGCCGAGGCTCTGGCGAATCTCATAACGGTCGTTGATGACCGTGCCTGCAACGATCGGGTTCGGTTTCACGCCTCTCCAGCGGGCCGCCTTTGGCCGTCGAATGCTCGACCAAGGGAGCGCAAGCGTCGTCCAATTTCCCCCCGATCGCAACCGGCTTCCGCCCTGACGCCGTCGCGCACCGCGGACGAGGCCGAGCCGGAAAGCCCCCGAGGCTTACCCCGGCGTTCGCGCGAACGCCAAGGGCAACCTGGGGGTCGGTGCCCGTTGACGTGCGCCCCCCCCCCAGACTAAGAGGCCCCCTGGCGCGGGGGCCCGGCCGAAGCGCGGCCCAAGGCCCCCGCCCCGCGAGCGCGGTCGCCCCGGCGCGCTGCCCCTCCGGCAGCCCCGCCCGGGCGGGCAAGAGGGAAGCCGGTGCAAGGCCGGCGCGGCCCCCGCCACTGTCACCGGGGACAACGGCGCGCACAACCACTGGGGGCCTCCCCCCGGGAAGGGCGCGCCCGAGGGCGATCCGGAAGCCAGGAGACCTGCCGCACTCGCGCCACGAGCCCTCGCGGGGTGCGATGGGGTCGGGCGCGCGGCCACCTCCTCACGAACGGCGGCCCGCTCCCAACCTCCCTCACGCCGCTCGGGCCCCAACGACGGCCGGGGCGCGCGGGTGCGGCCCGGCCGAGGAGCGTGAGCGTCCCATGCATCAGATTCGTGTCGTCGCCGCCCCCCCCTCGCGCCGCGGGCGGCCCCCCTCCCCCTTGCGCTGGGGGCAGCCCCCCTCTCCCTCGCGCCAGGTCTCACCCCCTTCGTTCTTGCGCCGGGCCCTCCTCCCGGTCTGCCTTTTCGTAACGTTCGCCTCCGCTCTCGCCTGCGACGATCCTTCACCCTCCGACCCCATCCCCCTCGGCCGCGCCGGCACCGGCGGCTCGGGCACCGGTGGTGGCCCAGGCACGGGCGGCTCCGGCGGCCCGGGCGCTGGCTCGGGGGGGCAAGCTGGCGCCGGCGAAGGCGGAGCCGGCGGGTCGGGCGGCAGCGCGGGCACGGGCGGCAGCGCGGGCACGGGCGGCAGCGGCGGCTCGCCCGCCACCTGCCTCGATGCGACGGCCTACGCCGACCTCTTCGCCCTCGACGACGCCTTGTCCCTTTGCGTCACAGGCGTTCACGCCTTCGAGCCCCCTTCGGGCTTCGACCCGTACAGCCTGCCGACCTGGGGCCGTCACGGCGGGCCCTTGACGCTCACGGTGGGCGCGACGTCGTCTTCGCTCACGCTCCGGCGCTGGTCACTGCCCGCAGGGCCGACCGACCCCGCGACCTACCTCGACGAAGCGGTCGCCGTCCCGGGGCTGCCCTCGGGCACGATTTTTTGGGGGCCCGCCGTCGACCTGCCCTTCCTCGACTGGACGCTCGTCTCGTACACGGGCCAAGGGGCGGGCTTCCCCGGCGAGGCGATCCTGCTCGACGCGATTTCGCACGCGGTCGAGCACCGACACAACGTCAACGGCTTCTACAACGCCGTCGGGCTCGCCGACCCGGCCGGCGGCGGCCATCTCTTTTACACCGGCCTCTCGCCGCTCGCGACCGCCCCGTCGGCGACGGCCGACTCGGCCGTCTACGCCGCGCGCTCGTGCGCCCAGGGCTTCGTCGGCGCCGGCTGCGAGCCGGCGTACAAGGTCGGTGACTGGCAGAGCTCGTCCGGCCCCGTGGCCGTCGACGCCGGCGGCCGCGGCTTCTTCGCCCTCAGTACCTTCAGCGGCCCGCTCGAGGTCCGGGGCTTCGCGCGCAGCGATCTCGTCGACGGCGACGAGAGCGAGGGCGTGTCGATCGTGAACGAAACCGGGTTCTACGCCCAGAGCCTCGCCGCCCTCAACGCCGCCGCGGGTGCCCCGGGCCACCTCTTCGTCGACAAGTCGGACGGCGTCGTCCAGCACATCGACGCCGTCGCGTACGAGGTCGGCGGGGGCGGCGAGCCGGTCAAAGGCGCCACCGTCCCGGACGCCCTAGCCCCGGCCTCCGGACAGAGCTTGCGCGTCTTCGGCGCGGGCGCTGACGAGGTGTGGGTGCTCGCCGTGGCGGGCGACGGGGCCGGCCGCTGGGTCGCCCTACGGCGCGAGCCCTGACGCAGGCCGCCCACGGCGCGCGCGCCCGGGCCCGGCGCGACCGCCGGCGTCGCCCTCAGCGCGTCGTGGCCGGCGCCGACACGGTCGTCGCGGCGGGGGCGGCGCGCGCGCGGCGCGGCTTGATCTCGGTGCGCGGGGGCGTCTCGGGGCAGGGCGCGACGCGGTTGCGCAAGGGGTCGTCGCCCGGGCGCCCCGAGGGCGAGCACGACTCGTTGCCGTTGGCGACCGCGTCGCGGCCCAGGTCGTCGCCCGTCCAGGGGCGGTTCGGGTTCGGCGCGTTGGCGAGCCCGGCGTAGCCCGCCTGGCCGCCGCAGCCGAGCGCGAGGGCGCCCGCGGCGAGGCAGGCCGAGCGCCACGCCGCGCGGACGAGGGTGCGGTCGTAAGGCATGGTTCGACGCTCCTTGTTTCTTCGGCAGGCGAGGAGGTTCGCAAGCAGAGCCAAGCGAGCGCGGGCCGAAGGGCGCAGCCCGCGCGGCAGCGGGGCCGAACGACGACGATCGGGCCTCGCGCGGCGCAGGCGAGCGGCGCTCTTAGGCAAGAAGGGTACCACCGCCCGCGCCGCGGCGCCAGCTCGGGCCCGACCGCGCCCCGGCGGGAGCGGTTTTCTTTTCGCGGGCGCTCACGCTACAAGATCGAGAAGGCCGCCCTTGCCGCCTCCCGGCCGCGGGCGCGCCGCCCTTCGATGCCGAGCCCAGCATCTTCTTCCCGCCTCGACGCGGCCCCCGCCGCGCCGACCCCCAAGCCCCCGCCGGCGACGGCGGCGAGCCCGGCCGACGCCCCGACCCCGCCACCGCCCGCCGTCGCCGCCGCGGGCGAGGCGGTCGAAAGCGCCGGGCAGCTCGTCCTGCCGCTGCCCGATCTTTTGCACCGCGGCGAGACGCGGCGCGTGCCGCGCCAGCGCCAGGTCTTCGTCAACCGGCACCTGCGCATGGCCGACGTCGAGTGGGTCGGCTTCGACATGGACTACACGCTGGCCATCTACAACCAGCCCGAGATGGACCAGCTGCAGATCCAGGCGACGTTGCCGAAGATGGTCGCCCGCGGCTACCCGGCCTTCCTGCAAGACTGCTGGTACGACATCAACTTTCCGATCCGCGGGCTCGTCATCGACAAGAAGCTCGGCCACATCCTGAAGATGGACCGCTACAAGGTGGTCCAGCGCGCGTGCCACGGGCTGCGCGAGCTCGGGCGCGACGAGCTCAACGCGATCTACGAGCACAAGCGCATCCGCTTCACCACCGAGCGCTACCATTGGATCGACGTCCTGTACGCCCTCTCCGAGGTGGCCATGTACGCCACCATCGTCGACGAGATGGAGCGGCGCGGGCTGCCGGTCGACTACGCCAAGCTCTTCCGCGACGTGCGCGAGTGCATCGACGAGGCGCACCGCGACCTGACGGTGCTCGAGGCGGTCGCGAGCGACTACCCGCGCTTCGTGCTGCGCGACCCCGACCTCGCGCTGACGCTGCACAAGTGGCGCTCGGCCGGCAAGAAGCTCTTCCTCCTGACCAACAGCCGGTGGGAGTACACCGACCGGATGATGCGCTACCTGCTCGGCGGCTCGCTGCCCGAGTACCCGACCTGGCGCCACTACTTCGACGCCATCTGCGTCGCCGCGAGCAAGCCGACGTTCTTTCAAGAGCGGCGCCCCTTCGCCGAGCTCGAAGAGGCCACGGCGGCGGGCCGCTCGCGCGTGCTCGAGGGCGGCAACCTGCACGAGCTCGAGAAGCGGCTCGGCACGACGGGCGACCGCATTCTCTACGTCGGCGACCACATCTACGGCGACATCTTGCGCAGCAAGAAAGAGTCGGCCTGGCGCACGGCCATGATCATCCAAGAGATGACGGCCGAGGTGCTCGCGCTCGAGGCCAACGCCGAGGGCGCCGCGCGGCTCGCCGCGCTCGAAGACCGGCGCCAGCGGGCCGAAGACGAGTTCCGCTTCTGGCTGCAGCGCTACAAAGACCTCTCGCGCCAGCTCGAGGCCCGGGCGAACGGCCCCGCCCAGCCGCTGCCCCGCCCGCTGCTCGGCGCCGAGCGCGAGGGCGTGCGCCAGACCGTCGACCGGCTGCGCCTGGCCTTGCGCTCGCTCGACGACGAGATCGCCGCCCTCGAGAAGGCCATCGACCGGCGGCACCACCCCTTCTGGGGCGCGCTGCTCAAAGAGGGCTACGAGACCTCGAGCTTCGGCCACCAGGTCGAAGAGTACGCCTGCGTCTACACCTCGAAGGTGTCGAACTTCCTCGCGTACTCGCCCCGGCACGAGTTCCGCAGCCCCCGCGAGCGCATGGCGCACGAGCTCTGACCGGGGGCGCCCGGCACGAGCGCCGAGGCCGCCGCCCGACACGCTGAGGCCGCCCGCCCGACACGCTGAGGCCGCCCGCCCGGCACGAGCGCCGAGGCCGCCCGTCTGGCGCCGGCGGGCCCCCGGGCGGAGGCGCCGCCGCCCTCGGGTCGGTTGCCTCGGCCGCGCCGGAGAGATTTCCCGGGCTGGGCAGGCGGCGCGGCGCGCCATATACTTCGGGCGCGTCATGAACCTCGGGGAATAAAACCCTCCCGTGGCGCATCAAGGCCGCGGACGAAACGCCCGCGGGCGTTCGAACATCAGGCGGCTTCGAGGGCACACGTGGGTAAGCGGGTATGAAAGCGGGCTCTCCGACGCCGACCGAGGGCAAGCCCCGGGCGACCATTCGAGCCACACCGGAAGATTTTCTGGTCGAAGAGCTGCCGGCCTACGAGCCCTCGGGGGCGGGCGAGCACTTGTATGTGCGCTTCCGCAAGCGGGGGCTGACGACGCTGCAGGCCGCCGCCGAGCTCGCGCGGCGCCTCGGGGTGCCCGCGCGCGAGGCGGGCACGGCGGGGCTCAAAGATCGGCACGCGGTGACGGTGCAGACGGCCTCCTTCCCCTGGCCGCTCGCCCGCCCGCTGCCCGAGGCGGCCGCGCTCGGGGCCGAGGGGCTCGAGGTCCTCTCGCTCGCCCGCCACGGCAACAAGCTGCGGACGGGGCACCTGCGCGGCAACCGCTTCGTCATCGTACTGCGCGACCTCGACGAGGGGGCGCGGCCGGGCCTCGCGCTCGCCTTCTTGCGCCTCGGCGACGAGGGGGTGCCCAACTGGTACGGCCCGCAGCGCTTCGGGCGCGAGGGCGACAACGCCGAGCAGGCGCGCGCGTGGCTGGCCGGCCGGGCGCCCGCGCCGAGAAACCCGCGCGTCCGGCGCCTGCAGTTCTCGGCGCTGCAGTCCGAGCTCTTTCACCGCGTGCTCGAGCGGCGCGTGGCCGAGGGCACCTTCCGCGAGCCCCTCGAGGGCGATCTCGTGCAGCGCGAGGGGGGCGGGCCGCTGCGCTCGTTCCCCATCGTCGACCGCGAGGGCTTCGAGGGCCCGGGCCGCCCCGGCGGCGAGGGCGCGACGGCCGCCCCGCCCGGCCGCGAGGCCCGGGCGCCGGGGCGCGAGCCCGGCCTCGGGGGGGCGGGGGCGCCCGACGACGGGGGGGCGTCGGGCGGGGCCGACGCCGGCTTCGACGAGGGCCCCTACCGGCCGACCGGGCCGATGTACGGGGTGCGAATGCGCTGGCCCGCGGGGGCGCCGGGGGCGCTCGAGCGCGAAATCTTGGCCGAGGCGCTGGGCGACGGCGCCCTGCTCGAGCGCTGGTCGTCGCTCGGCGAGGGCAGCCGCCGGGCGCTCGCGCTCACGCCGCGGCGGCTGCGCGCGACCGCCCCGGCCGACTCGCCGGGGAGCCTCCGGGTAGAATTCGTGCTACCGAAGGGCGCCTACGCCACCACCGTCCTCGGGGCCCTCTGCCAACTCCGCGACGCGGCCGCCCCGGGGGGCCGGGGCGGGGGCGACGGGGGGGGTGGGGCTGCGGCCGAGGGGCCCGACGGGGCCTTGGAAGAGGAACTGGCATGAATATCGTCGAGAGCACGAAGCACATCATGGTCGGGACGGGCGCCGCATGGGTCATGTGGCTGCTCCTGGCGCTCAGCGTCTTCTCGATCGCGATCATCTTGGAGCGGGCGTACACCTTCTGGGTCCGCCGCGACGACGTCGACGCGCTCCGCGACTCGCTCGCCCGCTCGCTGCGCTCCGGCGGCTTCGACCAGGCGCGCGAGGCCATGCGCCGCTCGCGCCACCCGGCCGCGTTCGTGGCGCTGCAGGGCATGCGCCGCGGCACCGAAGAGACCACCGCCGAAGAGGCCCAGGAGGCCATGGCGGCCGAGGTGGCGGTGCAGCGCGGGCTGCTCGAGAGCCGGCTCGGCTTCCTCGGCACGCTCGGCGCCAACGCCCCCTTCATCGGCCTCTTCGGCACCGTCATCGGCGTCGTGCAGGCCTTCGACGAGCTCGGCAAGTCGACCAAGGCGCCCGCGGCCAACACGGCCCAGGCCGCGCTCGGCACGACCCCGCAGCTGCTCAACGCCATCTCCGAGGCGCTCGTCGCGACCGCCGTCGGCATCCTCGTGGCCATCCCCGCCGTGTTCGCCTTCAACAGCTTCATGCGCTCGATGAAGAATTCGCTCATCGGCGCCGAGGTGCTCTCGCGCGAGCTGCTCTCCTTCTTGCACAGCGACCGCGGCGGCATGACCCAAGCCCCCGGCGGCCCCCAGGGCCCCGGCCACACCGCCCGCATGCACCACCCGGGCGGGCGGTAGAAAGGCCCGACCCATGGCCGGCAGCTCCCCCTCGAACGACGACGAGATCCTCGCGGGCATCAACGTCACGCCCCTCGTCGACATCACGCTCGTGCTCCTGGTCGTGATGATGATCACGGCCAAGGCCATCGTCAGCCAGGCCCTGCCGATGGACCTGCCCAAGGCCGCCTCGGGCAGCGAGCAGCAGGACGTCTTCTCGGTCAGCCTCGGCGCGACCGGCGAGACCGCCGTCAACCAGCAGCGCGTGCCGAGCGAAGACGCCATCTTGGCGATGGCGCGCGAGGCGCACGCGAAGAACGCCGAGGTGCGCGCCGTCATCAAAGCCGACGCGCAGGTGCCCCACGGGCGCGTCGTGCGCGTGATGGATCTATTGAAGCAGGCCGGCATCGCCAAGGTCGCCTTCGGCGTCAGCCCCGTGCCGACCGAGCCCGGCGCCCCGCCCGCCACCTCGAAGTAGCCCCGCCCCGCCCGCCCCCGCGAGCCCCGCCCCGCCCGCCCCCTCGACGTCGCCCCGCCCCCCGCGCGCCCGGCCGGCCCCGCCGGCCGCGGGCGCGCGGCGCCCTGCGAGCCCGCCGCCCCGCCCGCCCCCCGCGAGCCCCCAAGCTTCAGCCCCCCGCGAGCCTTGCCGTGATTCGCCTTACGACCGACGCCCTGAAAGGCGCGCTCTTGCTCAGCGCCGCCGTCCACGCGGTGCCCGTCGCCCGGGCGGCGCGCGACCTCATCGAGGCCCGCGACTACGTGCGCGAAGCGCGCGACGTGCTGCACGAGTTTCTCTGGTCCCAGTACGAGGTCGAGCTCAAGCCCGAGCCGCCGCCGCCCCCGCCCGAGCCGCCGCCCCCGGCGCCCGAGCCGCCTCCCCCCGAGCCCGCCGCCCCGCCCCCGCCCAAGGCCCCCAAGGCCGAGAAGCCGCCCGAGCCGCCGCCGGCCGCCGCCCAGGCCGGCAAGGTGCTGACGGCCAAAGACGACGAGCCGCTCGACCTGACCGGCAACACCATCGTCCAGGGCAACGCCGACACGTACGCGGGCGGCGTGACCGCCGCCAAGGGCACCTCGACCGCGCCGGTCTACGACCGCAACGCCCGGCCGAACGGCGTCGTCGGCGGCCGCGGCACCACCGACGCGCCCGCCGTCGACCTGTCGCGCGCGGCCGCCCCCGCCTCCAAAGACTGGAACTGCTCGCACCTGTTCCCGCCCGAGGCCGACGCCGAAGACGTCAACAACGCCACGGTCTCGATCGTGGTGAACGTGCGCCCGAACGGCACCCCCGAGTCGATCACCGTGCTCAGCGCCACCCCCCCGAAGCTCGGCTTCGAGCGCGCCGCCCGCAGCTGCGCCCTGATGCAGCGCTACACCGCCGCCGTCGATCGCGCCGGGCAGCCCGCCGGCGGCAAGACCGCGCCGTTCACGGTCCGCTTCACGCGCTGACGCGCCGCGCCCGCGACAGGGCGGCCCCTGTTTCGGGGCCCAAACGGCGCCCGCATACCCGGAAACCTCAGGGTAGCTCGGGCTTCAGGCCGGGTCGGTTCCATGCGATAGGGTTCTGTCGTTCCGCGAGAGAATCCATGCGCTACACCCCCGCCGTCCGACGCCTTTCGCTCCCCACCCTTCTGCTCCTCACCGGCTCGCTCGCTGCGTTCGCGCCGACGGGCTGCGGCGGCGACGACGACGACGACGCCCCCCCCGGCACCGCCGCGCGGGCGGGCACGGGCGGCACCGGCGGCCGGGCGGGCACGGGCGGCCGGACGGGCACGGGCGGCGCCGGCGGCCGGGCGGGCACGGGCGGCGCCGGCGGCGCGGCGGGCGTGGCGGGCACGGGCGGCGCGGG
>DASTPP010000448.1:0-3781 GCA_035762175.1 Polyangiaceae bacterium
GGCGAGGGGGCGAGGGGGTGAGGGGGCGGCGAGGGGGCGAGGGGGGCCCCGGAGGGCAGGCGCCCTCGTGCGAGGGGGGAGAGCCCGCCCCGCGTCGTCGCCGCGACGTTGAGGGCGCGGGCGCCCTCGCGCAGGTGCGGAAAGCGCGAGGGCGCCGGGCGCCCGGGCGAGGGCCCGGGCGCTGGCCGGGGCCCGGGGCCGCTCAGGCGATCGACTCGATGAGCCCGGCGGCGCCCATGCCGCCGCCGATGCACATCGAGACGACGGCGTACTTGCCCTTGCGGCGCCGCAGCTCGTGCAGGGCGGAGGCGACGAGCTTGGCGCCGGTGGCGCCGAGCGGGTGGCCGAGGGCGATGGCGCCGCCGTTGACGTTGAGCTTGTCTTCGGGCAGCTCGAGCGTGCGTTGCACGTAGACGGCCTGGCTGGCGAAGGCCTCGTTGATCTCGAAGAGGTCGATGTCTTTGTTCGACAGGCCGGTCAGCTTGTAGAGCTTTTGAATGGCCGGCACGGGCCCGATGCCCATGATGGCCGGGTCGACGCCGGCGGTGACGAAGGCGCGGAAGACGCCGAGGCCCTTGAGGCCGAGGCGGTCGGCGCGCTCGCGGGAGGTGAGCAGGGCGGCGGCGGCGCCGTCGGAGAGCGGCGAGCTGTTGCCGGCGGTGACCGAGCCCGTCGTCGAGAAGGCGGGCTTGAGCTTGCCGAGGCCCTCTTTGGTGGTGTCGGCGCGCACGAGCTCGTCGCGCTTGAAGTCGAAGGCGACGCGCTCGTTGCCCTCGAAGCGCAGGCCCTTGACCGGCACGATCTCGGCGTCGAACTTGCCGGCGGCCTGGGCGGCGGCGGCCTTCTGGTGGCTCTTGAGGGCGAAGGCGTCTTGGTCGTCGCGCGCGACCGAGAAGCGCTTGGCGACGTTCTCGGCCGTGATGCCCATGGGCACGAGGGCGGTGGGCAGGGTCTGCATCAGCTCGGGCGAGACGGAGAGCTTGTTGCCCGTCATGGGCACCATCGTCATCGACTCGAGGCCGCCGGCGACGACGAGCTCGTTCCAGCCGGCGTGGACGGCGAGGGCGCCGAGGGCGATCGCCTGCAGGCCGCTCGAGCAGAAGCGGTTGATGGTCATCGCGGCGGTCTCGATCGGGAGCCCCGCGAGCAGCGCCGTCAGGCGCGCGACGTTCATGCCCTGCTCGCCCTCGGGCATGGCGCAGCCGAGCACGACGTCGTCGACGTCGGCGGGCTTGACCTGGGGCGTGCGGGCGAGGAGCCCCCGGATGACGTCGGCCGCGAACTCGTCGGGCCGGCGCAGGGCGAGCGAGCCCTTGTGGGCCCGGCCGACCGCGGAGCGGACGGCGTCGACAATGATTACATCGAGCAGTGCCATGGTGGTTCTGTCGCCTTTCTCTCGCGGGGGTTAGTTGCGCAGGGGCTTGTTGGTCTGCAGCATGTGCATGACGCGCTCGATCGTCTTCGGCTCGCCGCAGAGGCTGACGAAGGCCTCGGCCTCGAGCTCCAAGATCGCGGCCTCGGTCACCTCGCGCGCGCCGCCGCCGGCGCCGCCGCAGAGCACGACGGCCACCTTGCGCGCGATGAGCGCGTCGTGCTCGCTCGCGTAGCCGCCGGCGACGAGCGTGTCGACCATCATGCCGAGCGTGGCGATGCCGCTCTCGCCCGGCAGCCGGTAGGCGCGGGGGGCGGGCGGGCGGTAGCCGGCCTCGGCGAGGCCGACGGCGCGCGCCTTCGCCTCGTGGAAGAGCCGGGCCTTGTCGAACGAGACGCCGTCGGCCTGGCGGAAGTAGCCGAGCGCCTTGGCCTCGTCGGCGCTCGTCGCGACCTTGGCGAGGGCGATGTTCTTGAA
Source organism: Polyangiaceae bacterium (assembly GCA_035762175.1). Taxonomy (GTDB): domain Bacteria; phylum Myxococcota_A; class Polyangia; order Polyangiales; family Polyangiaceae; genus DASTPP01. Next base: position 1,850 of record DASTPP010000448.1, read on the forward strand.
GACCTGCGTCACGTACTCGTACGTGTTGACGTTGGCCCCCTCGGGGATGCCCTCGAGCGCGCGCCAGAGCATGTTCAGGTGCCCGGCGCCGCCCGGCACGAGGCCGACGCCGACCTCGACGAGGCCCGCGTACGTCTCGGCCGCCGCCTGCACCGCGTCGCCCGCGAAGCAGAGCTCGAGGCCGCCGCCGACGGCCATGCCGAAGGGCGCGATGACCACGGGCACCTGGGCGTACTTGAGCCGCTGGGTCGCCGACTGGTACGCCCGCACCATCGTGCGGATGCCCTCCCAGTCTTGGTTCTGCGCCGCGACGAGCAGGGCGAAGAGGTTGGCGCCGACGCAGAAGTGCTCGCCCTGGTTGGCGACCACGAGCGCCCGGAAGTCGCGCTCGGCCCGGTCGGCCGCCTGGTTCAAGATGGCGATGACGTCCGAGTCGATGCTGTTGGCCTTCGTCTTGAAGGTGACCGCGAGCACGCCGTCGCCCACGTCCCAGGCCTCGGCCCCGTCGTTGGCGAGGACGGCCGCCTTGCCCCGGCGGGCCTGCACCACCGTGGTCAGCCGGGGGTCCTTGCGGCCGGGCACGTAGTCGCCCTTCTTCAGGTCGTAGACCGAGCCGTCGTCGCGGTAGAACGAGGCGACGCCCTTCTCGCGCATCTGCTTGACCGACGCGGGCAGGTCGATGCCCTCGGCCACCATGCGGTCGTAGGTCTCGGCGAAGCCGAGCGCGTCCCACTTCTCGAAGGGCCCGAGCTCCCAGTTGTAGCCCCAGCGCATCGCGTCGTCGATCGCGACGACGTCGTCGGAGATCTCGCCGACCCTCCGGGCCGAGTAGGCGAACGAGCGCGAGAGGACCTTCCAGGCGAACTGGCCGGCCTTGCCCTTGTCGTTGGCGAGCGCCTTGAGGCGCTTGCGCACGTCGGGCTCGGCCTCGAGGGCCTTGGCCGCCTTGCGCACCTCGGCGTCGCCGCCGCGCGCCCGGTACTCGAGCGTCTTCGGGTCGAGCGTCTCGATCGCGCCGTCCTTGCCCTTGCGGTAAAAGCCCGCCTTGGTCTTGTCGCCGAGCAGCTTGCGCCCGACCATCTGCTGCACGTACTCGGGCATCTTGAAGACCTCGCGGTCCTCGTCGGCGTCGAGCGAGGTGTAGCAGTTCTCGGCCACGTGCGAGAGCGTGTCGAGGCCGACCATGTCGGCGGTGCGAAAGCTCGCGCTGCGCGGGTGGCCCATCGGCACGCCCGTCAGCGCGTCGACGTCCTCGGGGCTCAGGCCCTGCTCGGCCATCAGGTGAATGCCCGCGAGCATGGCGTGGGTGCCGATGCGGTTGCCGACGAAGTTCGGCGTATCTTTGCCGACGACGATGCCCTTGCCGAGCTTGTCCTCGCCGAAGCGGCGCACGCGCTCGAGCACCGCGGGGTCGGTGTCGGGGCCCGCCACGAGCTCGAGCAGCTTCATGTAGCGGACGGGGTTGAAGAAGTGCATCACGACGAAGCGCTTGCGGAAGGCGGGGCTGCGGCCCTCGAGCATCGAGGCGATGCGAATGCCCGAGGTGTTCGAGGCCACGATGGCGTCCTCGCGCGCGACCTTCTCGAGCCGCTCGAGCAGGGCGCGCTTGAGGTCGAGCCGCTCGGGAATGGCCTCGATGATGAGGTCACACCCGGCGAGCTTGTCGAAGTCGTCTTCGAGGTTGCCGATCGAGATGAGGCGGGCGAAGCCCTTGTGAAAGAGCAGCGCCGGGCGCGAAGAGAGCACGCGGTCGAGGCCGGCCTGCACGACGCGGTTGCGCGCCTGCGGCGAGGCGTCGCCCTTGCCGAGGTCGGGCGGCACGATGTCGAGCAAGAGGGCCTCGATGCCGGCGTTGGCGAGGTGGGCGGCGATGCCGCCCCCCATCACGCCGGCGCCGATGACGCCCACGCGGCGAATGGGTCGGTTCATCAG
>DASTPP010000449.1:0-36759 GCA_035762175.1 Polyangiaceae bacterium
GGGCGGCGCGGGCGGCACCCTCGCCGGCGCGGGCGGCGCGGGCGGCGCGGGCGGCGCGGGCGGCAGCCTCGCCGGCGCCGCGGGCGAGGCCGGCGCCGCGCCCGCGCCCCCCGGCTTCGTGCCCGTGCCCGCCGCCGCCGCGCTGCCGCCGCCGCCCGACAAGGGGTACGCCCTGCAAGACGTGGGCAGCGGCGGGTACGTCATGACCAACGGCGTGTACCAGATGATGTTCTTTGTTACCGGCCAGGGCGTCGTCGCCATCGACGCGCCCCCCTCCCTCACGCCGCGCTTGCTCGAGGCCATCGCGGAGGTCACGGCCGAGCCGCTGACGCACCTCGTCTACAGCCACGCGCACAACGACCACATCGCCGGGGCCGGCGACCTGCCCCCCGGCCTCACCATCGTCGCGCACGAAGAGACGGCGAAGCTCTTGCGCGCGGCCGCCGACCCCCGACGCCCCCCGCCCACGGTGACCTTCGCCGGCGAGACGCGCTACACGCTCGCCGTCGGCTCGCAGACGATCGAGCTCGACTACAAGGGCAACAACCACATGCCCGGCGAGCTCTTCATCTACGCGCCCGCGCAGAAGGTCTTGATGATCATCGACATCGTCTTCGACCGCCGCTGGGCGCCCTTCAAGAGCCTCGCCATCGCCCAGGACGTGCCCGGCTTCGTCCGCTCCTTCGACCAAATCCTCGAGTATGACTTCGTCGGCCTCGTCGGCGGCCACTTCTCGCAGCTCGCGACCCGCGACGACGTCGTGGCGCAGCGCGACTACGTCCTCGACCTGCGCGCCAGCGCCGTGCAGGCCAACGCCGAGACCGACTACGCCACGGCCACGCGCGGCGTCGACCCGCAGAACGTGTTCGCGCAGTTCAAGGCGTTCTCGGACGCGGCCACCGCGCGCTGCGTCGAGCTCATGCCCCGCCGCTGGCTCACCGAGCTCGGCGGCGCGGACGTCTTTCTGCACGACAACTGCTTCGTCATGACCGAGAGCCTGCGCATCGATTGAGCGCGCCGGCCCCGGCCCCGATCACTTCCGGTTCTTCTTGCGGGCGTCGCGCTCGCGCTTCCGCTGCGCCTTCTTCGCGTTCCGCTCGGTGGCCGAGAGCGCCTTCATCTTCGGCATCGCCCCCGCGCCGCCCCCCGGCATGCCCATGCCGGGCATGCCGAAGCCTGGCATCCCGGGGAAGCCCCCCATGCCCGGCATGCCGGGAAAGCCCCCCATGCCCGGCATGCCGGGGAAGCCCCCCATGCCCGGCATGCCCGGCATCCCGGGCATGCCGCCGAAGCCGCCGGCGAGCGCCTTTTGCATGTTCTTCGCCATGGCGGCCTGCTTGAAGCCGGGCAGCTTGCCGAGCAGCCCGAGGTTCTGGCCGAAGCCGCTCATCATCTGGCGCATGAACGAGAAGCGCTGGATGAGATCGTTGACGGCCTGCTCGTCGGTGCCCGAGCCCTTGGCGACGCGCTTGACGCGCGACGGCTCGCGCACGAGGGCGAAGGGGTCGGTGCGCTCGAAGCGGGTCATCGACTGGACGATGGCCTCGATGCGCACGAGCTCTTTGTCGTCGAGGTTGACGCCCTCGGGCAGCCCCCCGGGGAAGAAGGGCAGCTTCTCGACCAGGTCTTTGAGGCTGCCCATCTTGCGGATGGTGCGAAGCTGCTCGACCAGGTCTTCGAGCGTGAACTGCCCCTGCATCATCTTGAGGGCGTCTTCGGCGGCCTTCTCGGTGTCGACGACCTCTTGAAAGTCTTTCATCAGGCCGACGACGTCGCCCATGCCGAGAATGCGCGTGGCGACGCCCTCGGCGCGGAACTCTTCGAACTTGTCGACCGTCTCGCCGACGCCGACGAAGGCGACGGGGGCGCCGGTCACCTCTTTGACCGAGAGGGCGGCGCCGCCGCGCGCGTCGCCGTCGAGCTTGGTCAAGACCACGCCCGAGATCTCGAGCCGCTCGTGGAAGGCGCGCGCGGTCTGCACCGCGTCTTGGCCCACCATGGCGTCGACGACGAGAAAGACGTTCTGCGGCTCGACCGAGGCCTTGACCTGCTCGAGCTCGCCCATGAGCTGGTCGTCGATGGCGAGCCGGCCGGCGGTGTCGTAGACGACCACGTCGTGGCCCTTCTTCGCGGCCTCGTCGCGGGCGCGGGCGCAGACGGTGACCGGGTCGGTGTTCTCGAGGCTGAAGACCGGCACGTTGATCTGCCCGCCGAGCACCTTGAGCTGCTCGACGGCGGCCGGCCGCTGCAGGTCGGCGGCGACCAAGAGCGGCTTCTTGCCCTGCTTCGACAGGTAGCGCGCGAGCTTGGCCGCCGAGGTCGTCTTGCCCGAGCCCTGCAGGCCCACCATCATGATGCCCGTCGCCCGGCCCTTGTCGGCCCAGGCGACGGGCGAGCCGTCGCGCTGGCCGAGCATCGCCACGAGCTCGTCGTGGCAGATCTTGACGAAGACGTCGGACGCGCTGACTTGCTGCGTCGTGCCCTCGTGCTTGACGCGCGTGCGCACGGTCTCGCCGAGCGCCCGCTCGCGCACCCGGGCCAGAAAGCGCTTGACCACCCCGAGCTCGACGTCGCCCTCGAGCAGCGACAGGCGCACCTCGCGCAGCGCCGGCTCGATGTTGGCTTCGGTCAGCTCGGTCAGGCCGGCGAGGCGGTTGAGGGCCTGGCGAAAGCCTTTCGTGATCGTATCGAACATGGGGCTGAGTGAGGGGTTACCACGGGCGCATCAAGGGGGCGAGCCGCCCTTTCGCCCCCCCCGCCCCCGCCGCGGCCCGCCCGGCCGGCCCCCCGGCGGCCGTTCGCGCCCCTCGAACAGGCCCAGTTCGAGCATCGATGCGTAGCCCTCGGCGGCCACCACCACGTGGTCGAGCAGCGCGAGCCCGACGCGGGCGGCCGCCTCGGCGAGGGCGCGCGTCGCCTCGGCGTCGCTGCCCGAGGGCGTCGGATCGCCGCTCGGGTGGTTGTGCACGAGCAGAAAGGCCGGGCAGCCCGTGCGCAGCGCCGCGCAAAGTACGTCGCGCACCGAGAGCACGCTCGCCGACGAGCTGCCGTGCGCGACGCGGCGCGCCTCGCGCATCGCGCCGCGGCCGTCGACCGCCACGAGCCAGAGCTCTTCGCGCTCGGCCCCCCCGAACTCGAGCCGCGCCCAGGCCGCCACCTCGTCGGGGCCCCCGACCTGGCGCGCCTCGTCGAGCGCCCGCCGCACCGTCGCCCGGCGCCCGAGCTCGAGCGCCGCCTCGAGCCCGAGCCGCTGCGAGGCGTCGAGGCCGAGCCCCGCCGCCGTCCGCTCGTCGAGGCCCCGCAGGCCGAGCAGCGCGAGCCCGCCCGCCGCCTCGAGCAGCCTCGCCCCGACCGAGCCCACCGGGCGGCGCCGCCCGCAACGCAGCACGAGCTGCACGAGCTCGGCGTCGCCCAGCGCGGCGACGCCCCCGAGGCGCGCCCGCTCGAACACGTCGTCGTCATAAGGCTCGCCGGCCGAAAGAAGGGATGTCATGGCCGCGCCCCCAAAGCAGGGCGCGTGCCGCGCGGGCCGCGGCCTCGGCGCCCCACCCTCCGCCCCCGTCCGGGTGGCGGCCACCGCGCAACGCCCTGGCGCCGCGCCGCGACCGAGCGCCCTCGCGCCGCGGCTAGGTTTGATAAGTTCTGGGGCCCGGGCGTCAGCCTTGCCGCATCGCCTCGAGCGGATCGAGCGTGGCGGCGCGCCAGGCGGGGCCGACCGAAAGGGCGAGGTAGGGCGCCGTCACCAGCGCGAGCAGGCCGAAGAGCTGGGCGGCGTCGACGGCGGGGGTCAGGCGCGTGTCGGGGTAGAGCACGCTCCAGCCGGCGAGCACCTCGCGCAGCCCCGGCGCGCCGAGGGCGAAGGCCCAGAGATAGCCGGCGACCAGGCCGAGCGCACCGGCGCCCGCGCCGACGAGCAGCGCCTCGTAGAGCTTCTCGGCCACCACGTCGGCCGTCGACCAGCCCGCCGCCTTGAGCACGGCGATCTCGCGCCGCTCGGCGGGGCCGAGGCCGGAGAGGCGGTCCCAGGCGAGGGCGAGCAGGGCGAGCAGCGCCGGCAGGCTGGCGCCGAGCACGAACCCGGCGCGCCGCCCGTAGCTGAGCGTGTGCACGCGCTCGAGCAGCCGCCGCTCGAGCACGCGCGCGCCGGGCAGGGCCAAGAGCGTCTTCTTGGCCACGACGGCCGACTCGTCGGGGTTGGTCAGCGCGAGCGCGAGGTCGGTCGCCGCGCCGGGCGGGACGCCGAGCAGCGTGCGCGCGTCGTCGTCGTGCACGAGCGCGACGTCGCTCGTCCAGAGCGCGACGGGGCTCGAGAAGAGCCCGACGACCCGGAGCGCGGTGCCCGGCCCATGCTCGTCGCCCCCGGCCGCGGGGAAGGCGACCTTGTCGCCCACCCGCACGCCGAGCGCCTCGGCGAGCCGCAGGCCCAGCACGCACTCGCCCGGGCCGCGGAGCATGACGCCCTGGGCGAGCGCGGCGCCACCGTCGGCGGGGGGCGCGCCGCCCGGGGCGCCGGCCGCGGGCGCGCCGGACCCGCCCACGATGGTGACGTTGCCCTGCAGCGAGGCCAGAAAGAGGTAGCCCCAGACCCGGGGGCGCACCGAGGCGACCCCGGGCAGCGGCCGCAGCGCCTCGGCCGACGCGACGTCGACGAGGGCCGGCCGCCCGCCGACGAGGCGCTGCACGACGAGGTCGGGGGCGTTCGCGCGCGCCCGCGCCGCCTCGGCCCGGAGCGCCTCGGTGAGGAAGACCACGGCCGAGAGCAGGGCCATCGCCGAGGCGAGGCCGCCGACGAGGGCCCAGGTGCGGCCGCCGCGGCGGCCGAGCGCGCCGAGGGCGAAGGCGAGCAGGTCGAGCTGGGCCCCGAGGGCCGAGGGGCGCGCCCCGCTCATGGCTTCGGGGCGGCGCTCTCGGCCCAGACGGCGGCCGGCGGGGCGAGCGAGCCGCCGGCCGGGTCGGCGTCGACGACCGCGGGGCCGTCGGCGAAGGCCGCCGCGGGCTCTTCGAGGGACAGAAAGCGCAGGTGCCGGGCGCCGCCGCCGAGCGCGAGGTCGGGCCAGGGCAGGGCCGCGGCGGCGCGGGCGATGGCGGGGGCGTCGGCGGCGCGGGCGGCGCGGGCGTGCAGGGCGAGCGGCAGCGGCGCCGCGAGCGCGGCGGCGAGCAGGCAGGGGGCGGCGAGGCGCGCGCGCCCGCTCATCGCGGCAGGAGGAAGCTGAAGAAGGCGGTGAGAAAGTAGTCGGTCACCAGGACCGAGACCGAGATGACGACGACCGCGTAGGTCGTCGCGCGCCCGACCCCCTGCGTGCCGCCGCTGGTGTCGAGGCCGAAGTGGCAGCCGACCAGCGCGATGAGCGCCCCGAAGACGGGGGTCTTGAGGAAGCCGTTCAGAAAGTCGTTCATCGTGACCGAATCGAGCGCCGAGTGGTAGAAGAAGCTCATCGGTATGCCGAACTGAAGGGACGAGACGACCATCGCGCCGAAGAAGCCGATGACCAGGCTGAACATGCTCAGCACGGGCATGACGATGGTCGTGGCGACGAGGCGGGGCATCACGAGCTTCTTGATCGGGTCGGAGCCCAGCGCGCGGATGGCGTCGATCTGCTCGGTCACGCTCATGCTGCCGAGCTCGGCCGCGACGCCGGCGCCGATGCGCCCGCCGACGATGACGGCGGTCAGGGTGGGGGCGAGCTCGCGCGAGAACGAGAGGGCGACGACGCGGCCCGTATACTCCATGCCGCCGAACTTCTGCAGGCCGATGGCGAACTGCAGCGCCATGACCATGCCGACGAAGAGGCCGGTGATGGCGACGAGGCCGGTGCTCTTGACGCCGATGAGCTCCATCTGGGCGACGACCTCGCGGTGCTCGAGGGGCCGCTGGAAGAGCACGAAGATCGAGCGGTAGAAGAGAATCGAGATGTGCCCGAGCCGGCGCAGGAAGCTCGTCACGGTCTCGCGCATGGGGAGCGCCGGCGTGGGCGGCGTGGCCGCCGGGCCGATGAGCGTGACGGCGGCGCCCTGGGGCCGTCGCGGTGCGCCGGCGGCGGGCGGGGGGCTCGGAGCGGGGGAGGGCATCGGGGGGGCTCTGTTAGTTTGCCCCGCGGCCAGGGGGGGGCAACGTGCCGGCGGCGGTCAACTGGTCGTGGCTCTGGCGGCCCTCGGGGCCCGCGCCCCGCGGGGCGGCGGGCGAGTTTAGGGCTTCTCGGTGTGGAAGCCCATGACGAAGCGGTCGAAGTCGGCCCGCGCGCGGGGGAACGACCCGGGCTCGGACACGAGCACGAAGTCGTAGACGCACCCGTCCTTCTTGAGCACGAGCGCGGTGAAGCGCTTGGGCACGCCGTCGAGCTTGGCCCGCAGGGTGGTCGAGAGCGCCTCGCGCCCGTCGAAGGGCAAAAGGCGCTCTTCTTCGACCTCGCGCTCGGTAAATTGCAGAAAAAGGTGGCGCGTCAGGGCCGGCAGGGGCACGTCGTCGCCGTCGACGCCGCAGCGGCCGTTGACGAGCACGGTCGCGTTCAGGCCCTCGTCGCGGAAGGCGAGCAGGCCGTGCGAGGTCTCGAGCCGCGTCCAGCTGGGGGGCCGGGGCCCGACGCGGAAGGCGAGCCCTTGGCCCTCGTAGCGTGAGTCGCGGAAGGTCTCGGCGCCGCAGCCCGCGACGAGCGCGGCCGCGCAGGCGATGGCCAAGGCGAGGCTTCGGGGGACGTAGGGCGGCATGGGCTGGGCGGGAGGCGCGGCCGCCGGGGGCGCCCGACTCGGCGGCCGGCCCCGGGCCCGCTCTTGGGCGGCGACCTTAGCACCCTCGGTGGCGCATGGCGTAGCCCGGGCGTACCTTGAACGCGCGACGCGCGCCGGGCCCGCCCCGGCGCCGCGCCCCGCGCCCCATGTTCCCCCTCCGTGACCGCCTACCCTCGCGCACCACCCCCTTCGTCACCTGGCTGCTCATCGCCGCCAACGTGCTCGCCTTTCTCTACGAGCTGGCGATGGTCGAGGCCGTGGGCGACCGGTTCATCATGGCGTGGGGCCTGGTGCCCGCGCGCTTCGCCCGCGACCCGGCCGCCGAGGCCGTCACGGTGCTCACGTCGATGTTCTTGCACGGGGGCTGGCTGCACCTCGGCGGCAACATGCTCTTTTTGTGGATCTTCGGCGACAACGTCGAAGATCGGCTCGGGCACCTGCGCTACACCCTCTTTTACCTGCTCGCGGGGGGGGCGGCGGCCGCGGCGCAGTTTCTCATCGACCCGGGCTCGCGCGTGCCCATGGTCGGCGCCTCCGGCGCCATCGCCGGCGTGCTGGGCGGCTACGTGCTGCTTTACCCGCGGGCGCGGGTCCTCGTCGCCTTCCCCATCTTCTTTTTCATCCAATTTTTCGAGCTGCCGGCCTGGGTCGTCATCGGCGAGTGGTTCATCTTGCAGCTCTTCAACGGCGCGCTCTCGCTCGGCCCCCGGGCCGCCGCGGGGGGCGTGGCGTTTTTCGCCCACATCGGCGGCTTCGTCGCGGGCCTCGTGCTCATCAAGCTGATGGCGCCGGCCGACCGGGCTCGCACCCTGGGCCCGCCCGGCGACGACCGGTGGGTCACGCGCCGCTACGGGCCGCCGCGCGACCGCTGGGGCTCGTCCGGCCGCGACGCCTGGTGAGCGGGGTGGGCTCGTCCGGCCGCGACGCCTGGTAGGCGGGGCGGCCCGGGGGGCGAAGCGGGCCCTTCGCCCCGCCCACCTTTCGCCGTAAGGTAGGCGCCGGCGTGGCGGCACGGGCCGCGCACGCCCGGGGAAGACAGCGCATGAAGATCGCGATTTTCGGGTCGGGGTACGTGGGGCTCGTGGCCGCGGCGGGCTTCGCCGACTCGGGCCACCGGGTGCAGTGCATCGACATCGACGGGGGGCGGGTCGAGCGGCTGCGCCGGGGCCAGATCCCCTTTTTTGAGCCGGGGCTCGGCGAGATGGTGAGCCGCGCGGTGCGCGGCGGGCGCCTCTCGTTCGGCACCGAGCTCGACGACGACCACCGCTCGAGCGCGATCTACTTCATCGCCGTGGGCACGCCCCCGCGGGGCGACGGGCGCGCCGACACGAGCGGGGTGCTTGCGGCGGCCGAGACGATCGCGCGCGCGGCCGCCGAGCCCGCGGTCATCGGCATCAAGAGCACGGTGCCGGTGGGCACCTGCGACGCGGTGCAGGCCCTGGTCGACCGGGCGGTCGGCGGGCGGCACTGGGTGGCGTCGATCCCCGAGTTTTTGAAAGAGGGCAGCGCGCTCGCCGACTTCTTGAAGCCCGACCGGGTCATCTTGGGCGTGGCCCACGCCGAGGCCGAGCGCGCGCTGCGCGAGCTCTACCGCCCCTTGCAGCTCTCGAGCGAGCGGCTACTCGTGATGGACCGCCGCTCGAGCGAGCTGTCGAAGTACGCGGCGAACGCCCTGCTCGCCGCGCGCATCTCGTTCATGAACGAGATGGCGCGCCTCTGCGACGCGCTCGGCGCCGACGTGCACTCGATTCGGCGGGCGCTCGGCAGCGACCACCGCATCGGGCCCGAGTTCCTCTACGCGGGGCCGGGCTACGGCGGCTCGTGCTTCCCGAAGGACGTGAGCGCGCTCGCCGGCTTCGCCCGCGACGCGGGGGTGGGGCTCGAGGTGGTCGAGGCGACGCAGCGGGCGAACCTTTCGCAGCACGACTACGTCGTCCGGCGCGCGCTCGAGCTGCTCGGGCCCGAGCCGGCGGGCAAGGTGGCGGCGGTCTGGGGCCTGGCCTTCAAGCCGAACACCGACGACGTGCGCGAGTCGCCCGCGGCGCCGCTGGTGCGCGAGCTCGCGCGCCGCGGCGTCGCCCTGCGCGCCCACGACCCCGAGGCGGGCGCGAACTTCGCCCGCAGCTACGCGCCCGAGGCGGCCTACTTCGACGACGAGTACGAGGCGGCCCGGGGCGCCGACCTGCTCGTGCTCATGACCGAGTGGCGCCACCTCCGGAACCCCGACTTCGACCGGGTGCGCGCGCTGATGCGCCGCCCCGACGTGCTCGACGCGCGCAACATCTGGTCGACCTTCCGGCTCAACGACAAGGGCTTCCGCTACGTCGGCGTCGGCACCGAGGCGGGCCGGCCCGCGCCCCGCTAAGGCGGCACGGTCAGCCGAGGCCGCCCGGCTCGAAGGGGTACTCGACGACGAAGCCGGGGCCGGCGGGGCGGGCCCGCAGCGGGCGGCCCGCGCGGCGCTTCTCGAGGAAGTAGAGCGAGCGGCCCGTCGCCGCCTCGCGCACGCGGCCCGTCGCGTAGCGCCGCTGGAGGTCGATCTGCCGGTCGATGGCGGGGCCCTGGAAGACCGCCGCGATGACCGCCTGGTGCGTGGCGAGGTCGCCCGCCGGGCGCACGAGCGGGAGGTTGGCGTGGAAGTAGTCGGGGTCGAACTCGCGGTAGCAGGGCAGGCAGGTCTTGCCGTAGATGGGCACGATGCCCTCGGCGTTGCCGCGCCGGGCGATCTCGACGTTGCAGAGGCCCCACATGTCGATGACGCGGGCGTCGGTGTAGACCGCGAAGACGCCCGCGTAGTCGGTCACGAGCGTCTCGCCCGGCGCGCGGACGATGTGGCGCGCCCAGGGCACCGAGGCGAGCAGGTTGTCGTGCGTGTGGCGCGCGATGTGCCGCGCGTGGCCGCGCTTGATCGCTTCGGCCCGCGTGTCGAGGGTGTGCCCGTCGACGAGCCAGCCGACGAAGAGGTAGGCGCCGGCGACGGCCGCGGCGGCGGCCCGCCGCGCCGCCGGCCAGCGGGCGGCCGCGGCGCGCAGCGCGGTCGCCGCGCCCCAGACGAAGAGCGTGACGACGAAGGGGTAGAGCGGCAAGACGAAGCGGCTGAAGGGCATCCAGTCGCCGCCGGTCGCGACCGCGTACGCGGCGTAGTAGGCGACGAAGGCGGCGGCGAAGAGGGCCTCGCGGCGCGGCCGGCGCAGCGCCGCCGCCCCGAAGGCGAGCGCGACGGGCGCGCCCCACCCCCAGAGCGCGTCCCAGACGTACTTGTAGCCGCGGTAGGGGTCGCCCGCGGTCACCAGGGTCTTGGCGTAGTACGTCGAGGGCAGGGGCAGGCCGTAGTAGGCCCAGCGGGCGGCGAAGTAGAGGGCGTAGGCCGCGAGCGGGGGCAGCGCCCAGCGGGCGAAGGCCCGGGGCCGCAGGCGGCGCCCGAGGCCCGCCGAGGCCGCCTCGAAGCCGAGGACGAAGAGCAGGGGCACGAACCCGTCGATGCGCATGAGCGCGGCGGCGACGAACCACCAGAGCGAGCGGCCGCGGCGGTCGGGGGCCTCGCCGAGGTAGTGCGCCGCGCCGGCCGCGACGAGCGCCACGAAGGGCAGGGTCTCGAGCCCCGACGCCGCCGCGCGCGCCAGGTCGGTCGTCGCGGCGAGCAGGGCGAGCGCGCCGAAGGCCGCCGGGGGCCCCTCGCGCAGCCGCACCAGCCGGTAGACCGCGCCGAGGAGCAGCGCGAAGAAGGCCCCGGCGAGCGCGCGGGCGACGGCGTAGACGGGCGGGTCGGCGCCGCCGAGGGCGTAGGCGGGCGCGCAGAGCACCACCCAGAGAAAGTTCGAATACCCCTCGACCCGCTCGCCCCGGCTGTAAACGAGGCCCTCGCCCGCGGCCAGGTTCTTCGCGAACGAAAAGCTGATGTACGCGTCGTCGATGCGGAAGTCGCCGACGAGCGCGGCCTGCCACGCGAGCAGCGCCGCGATCGCGGCGACGGCGAGCGCGACGCGCGCGCCCGGCGCCCGGAGGCGCGGCGTCATCGGGGCGCGCGCCGGCGCGCCGCCCGGCGGGGGCCGGCGGCCGCGGCCGAGGGGCCCGCGGCGCGGCGCGGGACCATGGGACGTCGATGGATGAGCCCGCGGACGGGCCCCCGAACGTCGTCATCAAACCTGCGCGGGCCGTGCAAGACCCGGGCCGGGCGGCGCCGGCGAGCGCGCGCGCCGCCGGCCGGCGGGGGGCGGGCTTCGCTTCGGGCGCGGGCGCAGGGGGACACGCGCCGGGTGGCCTACCCCCGCGCGCCCTTGAAAACAAGGCCCGCGCGGCCCGGGCGGGCCCGAGCGCGCGGGCCCGGGGGGCCTTTGCCCACCCGGCGAGGTCGTGATAGGGGGCGAGGGCCCATGGCGCGGCCCGTCCTTTCGCTGGTTCTGCCTATCTACAATGAAGAGCCCGTCATACCCGAGCTGCACCGGCGCCTCGAAGCCTTTCTCGCCTCGGTCGGCGAGCCGTGGGAGGTAATCTTCGTCGACGACGGGTCGCGCGACAAGTCGTTCGAAATGTTGAAGGCGTTCTGCGCGGTCGAGCCGCGCTTCAAGCTGCTCAGCTTCGCGCGCAACTTCGGCCACCAATTCGCCATCACCGCGGGCGTCGATTACGCCGAGGGCGAGGCCGTCGTCGTGATGGACGCGGACCTGCAGGACCCGCCCGAGGTGGTCACGCAGATGCTGGCCCGGTGGCGCGAGGGCTACGACGTGGTCTACGGCGTGCGGGCGAAGCGCGAGAGAGAGGGGGTGTTCAAGCGCGCGACGGCGGCGCTCTTTTACCGCCTCTTGCGCGCGATGGTGGGGGTGCCGATCCCGGTCGACGTGGGCGACTTCCGGCTGATGAGCCGGCGCGTGGTGCTGACGCTGCGGGCGCTGCGCGAGGCGAACCGCTTCGTGCGCGGCATGGTGGCCTGGGTCGGCTTCCGCCAGACGGCCGTCGAGTACGTGCGGCCGGGCCGCTTCGCGGGCGAGACGCACTACCCGCTGCGCAAGATGATCCGCTTCGCGCTCGACGGCATCACGTCGTTCTCGGTCATCCCGCTGCGGATGGCGACGCTGCTCGGCATGGTCTCGGGCCTGGCGGCGGTCGGCATCGCGCTCTGGGCGCTCTACGAGTGGTATTTCAAAGAGGGCGTCGTCGCCGGCTGGACGACCATCATGATCGCGGTCTCGCTCGCGGCGAGCGCCCAGCTCTTGATGATTGGCATCTTGGGCGAATACGTCGGGCGCATCTACGAAGAGGTCAAGCAGCGCCCGCTCTACGTCGTGGCCGAGCGGCTCAACCTCGAGGGCGCGCCGGGGCCGGGGGCCTGACGCGCTCGGGCCGCCGCGGGCCCGGGCGGGCCGTCCGGCGGCGGGGCGGGCGGCGCGTGAGTGCAATCGACGGGGCCCGCATTGCCCCCGCCGGCGGGCGGGGGGGGCGGGGCGGCCGAGGCCGCGAAAGGCCCACAAAAACGGCCGCGCCGGGGCCCTGGGGTCGGCTTGCCATGGTCTAGGGTTTGCTGTAGAGAGCGGCCTGGGCTCGACGCCGAGACCGACTGCTTATGCGTTCGCCGATGACTTTCTTGCGCGCGCGCCCCCGGGCCGGCTGGGGGCGGGGGGGCGCCGACGGGCCCGAGGCGCGCGCCGCGCGGGCGTTCGCGCTCTTGCTGCTCGCCGGCGTCTCGGTCGGGCTCTGCGGCGGCGCGGTCGCGCTCGTGCCGGACGCGACGCTCTTCTGGACGAAAAACACCCTCGGGCCCGACCTGCGCCTGCGGCTCATCGGCGCCCTCGTCGCGAGCGCGGCGGCGTTCGTCGTGGCGGGGGCCTGGGTGCACGGGCGCGGGGGCGAGGCCGGCCTCGGGCGGCTCGAGCGCCTCGCCTGGCTCGCGAGCCCGCTCGGCGTGCTCTGGGCCGTGCCGACGCTCTTCGACTACCGGGCCTGGCACGCGACGCCGCTCACGTACCTGGTCGCGCTCGCCGGCGTCGCCCTCGCCCTCGAGCGCACGCTGCGCCTCTCGCTCGCGGCCTTCGCGTCGCTCTCGGCGGGGCTGCCGCGCCCCGAGCTGCCGGCGCTCTGGCGCCGCCGCGTGCCCCTCGCCCTCGCGGTCGCCGCCGGCGCCGCGTACGCGGGGTACTTCGGCTACTACACCGTCCTCAACCACCACCGCTTCGGCACCTCGGGGTTCGATCTCGGCATTTACGACAACTTGATGTTCAACGCGACGCGGGGCCAGCCCTTCCGCACGACGGTGCTCTTCGGGCCCGCCGGCGGCAACAACCTCGCCTCGCACGCCGAGTTCGTCGTCATTCTGTTCGCGCCCCTCTACGCGCTCTTCCCGCGGGCCGAGACGCTGCTCGTGCTGCAGTCGGCGCTGCTCGGCTTCGCCGCCGTGCCGCTCTACCTCTTCGCCGCGACGCAGCTGCCGCGCGCGGCGGCGCTCGT
Organism: Polyangiaceae bacterium; assembly: GCA_035762175.1. Taxonomy (GTDB): domain Bacteria; phylum Myxococcota_A; class Polyangia; order Polyangiales; family Polyangiaceae; genus DASTPP01. Next base: position 13,168 of record DASTPP010000449.1, read on the forward strand.
CGTCGCCGTCGTCTACCTCGTCTACGGCCCCCTGCACGGCCCGAACTTTTACGACTTCCACTGGCTGCCGACGGCCATCTTCTTTCACTTTTGGCTCTACTACGCCATCGCCGCGCGGCGCACGAAGCTCGCGATCGCGTGCGTCGTCGTGCTCTACCTCATCCGCGAAGACATCGCCGTCGGCATGGCCCTCGTCGGCGCCTTCCTGCTGCTCAGCGGCGCCCGCCCGCGCTTCGGCGCCCTCTTGGCGGCGACGTCGGTCTCGTGGTTCGTCGTCGACAAGTTCGTCATCATGCCCTGGGCGGGCAAGTGGTGGTTCGCCAACATGTACGCCGAGCTCATCCCCGCGGGCGAGTCGGGCTACGGCGGCGTCGTCAAGACGCTCTTGACGAACCCCGTCTACACGCTCTCGACCATCTTGCGCGGCGAGAAGGTTACGTACGTGCTGCACCTCTTCGCCCCGCTCGCCCTCTTGCCCGCCCGCCGCGTCGCGCTGCTCGCCGTCGCCTCGTCGGGCGCGCTCTTCACGCTGCTGACGACCAACTACGCGCCCACGCTCTCGATCTCGTTCCAGTACACCACCCACTGGATCCCCTACCTCTTCGGCGTCACCGTGCTGAACCTGCGCGCCCTCGGCCGCGCCGCCGGCCCCGTCGGCCAGCGCGCCGCCCTCGGCGCCCTCGCCTTCGCCGCGCTCAGCCACAGTTACGTCTTCGGCGCCATCCTGCAGCGCAACGTGTTCGTCGGCGGCTTCGGCCACATCCGGTTTTCGATGACCTCCGCCGAGCGCCAGCGCTACCGCGACTTCCGCGAGCTCGTCGCGAACATCCCCGGCGACGCGAGCGTGGCGGCCACCGACCGCGAGTGCCCGCACGTCACCGCCCGGCGCACGGCCTACACGCTGCGCGACCACCACGGCGACGCCGACTACTTGCTCGTGGCCAAAGAAACCATCTCCTACGGCGGCACCCGCAAGAACATCGAAGAGGCCGTCTCGCGCAACCCCTACCGCCTCGTCGGGGCCAAGGGCGGCTTCTTCCTGTTCGGGCGCGGCGAGCCGACCCCCGAGACCGCGCCCGCCCTCGCCGAGCTCGGCGTCAAGCCCAAGGCCAAAGAGGCCCCATGACCCCGGTCGAACGCTCCGACGAAGCCCGCCCCGCGCCCGCGCCGGCCGAGGGGCCCGCCGCCCCCGCCGCCCCGGCCGAGCCGCCCCCGCCGGCGGGCGCGGCCGGGCGCGTCGCCGAGTGGTTCTTGCGCCGGCGCGCCATCGCGCGCGTCACGGCCCACGCGCCGCTCTCGGGCGAGCAGCTCGAGATGATCCGCCGCGCGAGCGCGCCGCTCGAGCTCGCCGAGCGGGCGCTCGACCCGGTCGAGCCGCTCGTCGCCGGCGACGGCGCGCCCGCCGCCCTCGGCCTCTGCCGCGAGGCGGTCTATTGGCTCTTGCGCGCGCTCGCGCCCGCGGGCTCGCCCCCGCCTCTCTCGCTCGCCGAGGCCTTCGACCTCGCCCCGGCCGAGCTCGTGCGCGAGGCGGCCGGCGGCGACGAGGCGGCGGCGGCCCTGCGCGAGGCGCTCGCCGCCGAGACCTTCGTCGAGTCGGCCGAGCGCCCGCCCGAGCTCGCGCGCGCCTCCGCCCGGGCCGCGGTCGAGTTCGCCCACGGGCTGCACGCCCGGCTCGAGGGGCGCAACAAGTTCGCCCTCGAGCGCCTGCTCTGGCAGCGCGCGCTGCGCGTCGCCGCCGCGCTCGTCGTCGTCGTCTCGGTCGCCTTCGGCGTCGGGCTCGGCGTCCGCGCGATGCTGCGGCCGCCCGACATCGCCCGCGGCGCCGCCTGGCGCGCGAGCAGCGCCTACACGGGGTACGTGACCGCGGGCAACTTGCCCCACTCGCCCGAAGACATCTTCTTTCACACCGCCGAAGACAAAGAGCCCTGGCTCGAGGTCGACCTCGGCGCCCCGCGCCGGGTCTCGTCGGTGTTCGTCGAGAACCGCATCGACTACGGCCAGGAGCGCGCCGTGCCCCTGGTCGTCGAGCTGAGCGAAGACGGCGAGACGTGGGCCGAGGTGGCGCGCCAGCCGACGACCTTCCGCACCTGGACGGCCTCGTTCGCGGCCCGCCCCGCCCGCTACGTGCGGCTGCGCGTGCCGCGCCGCACCTTCCTTCACTTGCGCCGCGTCTCCGTCTACGACCGCTGAGGGCCGAGCGGGCGCCGGCGCGCATCACCACAGGTTGGGCATGAAGACCGAAGAACCGACCCCCCGCGCCCCCGGGGCGTCGTCCGAGCTGGCCCGGCTGCTCGCCTGGCGCGGCCCCCGCGGCGAGGGGCCCGCGCTGGGCCGCTGGCTCGTCGCCGTCGCCTTCGCGGCGCTCGTCGCCTACGGGCTCTGGCCCTTCGAGCCCGTGCTCGGCCTCGCGCCCCCGGCCCTGCTCGCCGCCGTCGCCCTGCCGGCGATGCAAGAGGGCCTGCGGCGCGGGCGGCGCTCGGCCCGGTTCCGCGCGACGCGCCGCTGGCTCGAGCCGCTCTGCGTCGCGTTCTTCTTCGGCGCCTTCGCCTGGTCGGTCTTCGGGTTCGTCTTCAAAAACGACGTGCCCATCGACAGCAACGACCACCACATCATGATCTCGCGGGCCGAGCTCTTCGCCCGCTCGCTGCTCGAAGGGCGCCTGCGGCGCTGGACGCACCTCTTGCAGGGCGGCGACGCGCTCGTCGACCTCTACCCCGTCTTCGCCAACTACGTCACGACGGCCTTCTACGCCGTCTGGCCGAAGGGCGCGCCCTTCGTCCGCGTCTATAGCTTCGTCGTCGTCGCCGCCTGGTGGCTGCGGGGCGTCGCCGCCTACCACCTCGCGCGCCGCTTCGCCGGCGCCCCCGTCGCGTTCGCGCTCGCGCTCGCGTCCGTGCTCGAGGTCGGCGACGACGTCTGGGACGGCGTCTGGCACGGCACGCTCTACTGGGGGATGATTCACAACAACATCGCCCTCAGCATCGCCGCCTTCGCCGCGGCGTGCCAGGTCGACCTCGCCCGCCGCCTCTCGAGCACGCGCGTCGCCGCCTGCGCCCTGACGCTCGCCCTCACGGCCTACGCCCACCCGCTCGGCCTGCTCTACGCCGGCGTGTCGACCGGCGCCTTCGCCCTCGCCGCCGTCGCCTCGCCCGGGCGCCCGCGGCGCGGCCTCTGGGTCGTCGCCGCCTCGGGCGCGGGCGCCCTCTCGGCCGCCTTCTGGTTCGTGCCGTACACGAAGAACCTGCGCGAGCTCGGCTTTCACTATGCCATCCCCGGCGAGCGCTACCAGAGCTTGGGCCAGGGCCTGCTCGACGGCAAGCTGCCGACCTCCTCGTTCACCGCCTTCCTCGGCTTCGGCCTCATCGCCGTCACCTGCGCCGTCACCTCGCGCCGCCTCGCGGTCAAGGCCACCGCCCTCTGCGCGCTGCTCTTCTGGATGCTGGCGCTCACGCCCCTGCTCGTCCAGACCCGCTTTTACGACTACGTGCCCTCGTTCCTCGACGGCCAGCAGCGGCGCATGCTCACCGTCCTGAAGACGGCCGCGATCCCGCCGCTCGCCTGGGCGCTCGCCCGCGCGACGGCGCACCTGCAGGCGCCCGGCTCGCTGCGCCCGCGCCCGGTCCTCGGGCGGGCCCTCGTGCTGCTCTTGCTCGCCCTCGGCCCCGGGCGCGCGGTCGCCTACGGCGTCTCGCACGCCGTCGCCGAGGTCGGCCGCCAGGTGCCCGTCGGCCCCGACGGCAAGCGCGCGCAGAAGACCGAGACCGACCCCGACTACGACGAGGTCTTCGCCTGGCTCAAGCAGCAGCGCGCCGAGGACCCGAGCCCCACCCCCTGGCGCGCCGCCCTCCACTGGGCGAGCCACCGCAAGCACGCCGCCTGGACGGAGGGCGACCGCACGGGCGTGCCGATCGTCGACTTCATCGCCGTCTCGGCCAACTTCCTCGGCATCCGGCCGCGCGAGAAGACCGCCGCGGGCTACCGCGATTGGAACATTCGTTACGCCATCACCGACCACGGCTCGCCCCCCTGGGCCGGCATGGTCGAGCGCTTCAAGAAGGGCACCTACCACGTCTGGGAGGTGCCCGAGTACGACGACCGGTACGTGCTCGCGCCGCCCGGCGCCACCGTCAGCGGCCTGCGCTTCGAGGGCGACAGCGTTCACTTCACCCTCGACGGCATGCCCGAGGGCGGCGCCGAGGTGCAGATCCGCTGCGCGTGGTTCCCCCGCTGGCGCGCCGCCCAGGGGGGGGCAGAGCTGCCCGTCCTGCGGCGGCCGCCCCGGCCCGAGGCCGTGGCGAAGCAAGACCAGCTCGTCGTGCGCGCCCGCAACGGCGTCGTCACCCTCACCTGCGACGGGGCCATGCCCGGCGCGCTGCAGGGCGCGGCGCTGAGCGCCCTCGGCCTCGGCCTCGGCGCGATCGTCGTCGGGCGCCGGCGCCGGCTCCGGATCGAGGGCGCCCTCCGGCACGCCGCCCGGCGGGGCGAGGCCGCCGCGGCCGCGATCGCCGCCCGCGGGCGCGCCGCCTTCGCCCCGCCGGCGCCGCGGTGGCGGGCGCCCCTCGCCGTCGCCGCCCTCGGCGCCGCGCTCGTCGCGCTGCACTTCCGCGGCACGCGGCGCCTGCGCTACCCGGTGCTGCCCGGGCAGGGGCTCAGCGTCGCCGCGCTCGACGCCGAGGGGCGGAGGCGCGCCTGCCCCGCGAACTGGTGGAACAACACCTTTCAGTGCCCGGCGGGCGTGACCGACGCGTCGGTCGAGCCCTGGCTCGGCCACGGCACCGTGATCGGCGAGAGCGGCGAAGACCCGCCCTTCTGGCCCGCCGTGCGCCTCTCGGCCAAAGAGGCCAAGCGCCCCATCGAGCTACGGTTTCACACGGTGCGCTTCGGCCGCAAGGCCGTCTGGCTCGAAATGAGCACCTGGGGCAAGTTCACGCTGCACGGCTCGGTCGGCGGCGTGCCCTTCGAGGCCCGCCCCGTCGACGGGGTCACCTCCGTCTCGCTCGACGTGCCGCCCGGGGCGCGGGCCGTCGGCGACCTCGTGCTCGTCTTCACCCCCGAGATCGTCAACGCGAGCGTCGACCTGCGCGGGGGCGCGCGCTGACGCCGCCCCCGCCGAGAGACCGCCATGAGCCTTTACGACAAAGTGCTGGGCCTGCCCTTCGTCTACAACCACGTGCGCCCCTTCTTCGTCGGCGGCATCGACATGGCGCCGGTCTACGAGCGGCTCGGCGTGCGCCCGACCGACACCGTGCTCGACGTCGGCTGCGGCACGGGCATCGCGCTCGAGCACCTGGGCTCGTTCGCCTCGTACGTCGGCGTCGACACCGACCCGCGCGCCCTGCGCGCCGCCCGCGAGCGCCGCCCGCCGCCCGGCGCCGGGGCGGTCGAGTTCTCCGCGCGCGAGGTCGGCGAAGACGACGTCAAGCGCATCGCCCCCGACGTCGCCGTCCTCGCCGGGCTCTTGCACCACGTCGACGACGCGGGCAGCGTTGCCCTCTTGCGCAGCCTGCGGGCCTCGCCCCGCCTGCGCCGCGTCGTCACCCAAGACATCACCCTGGTGCCCAACCGCCGCCTCAACAACCTGTTTTCGATCCTCGACCGCGGCCAGCACTGCCGGCACCCCGGCGGCTACGAGGCGCTCGCCCGCGCGGCGGGCTTTCGCGTCGTCGAGGGCGCGCTCACCCCGGCGGGGCGCGGCAACCAGCGCATTGTCTACTGGGTCATGACCCTCGAGCCCGAGGCGCCGGCCGGCCGGCCCTAAGCCCCGTCTGGCGAAGGCTCCCGGCGGCCGGCCCCGGGGCTTCGGGCGGCCGGCCCCTCTGGGCGCGCGCGGTCACCCGGCGTCGGCAGAAGGTGCCGCCGGGGGCGACAGGCGCCGCGTCGCGGCGGCGAAGAGGCGGGCGGCGGGGCCGGCCAGGCTGAGCCCGACCACCGCCTGCATCGCCGCCGTCACCGTCGCCCACGCCGCCCCCGCGGCCAAGATCGCCGCGCCCGGGTCGGCCGCCGGCCCCCCGGCGTACGCGGCGAGCAGGTGCAGGGCGACGAACTCACGCATGCCCGCGCCCTGGGGGGTCAGCGGCAGCGCCGAGAAGAGCATAATCACGGGGATGTGCGTGAGCGCCGCCCGGGGCGGGATCACCACGTCGAAGAACCAGTACCCGACCCAGAGCCCGACCGAGAGCACCGCGATGTGCGGCAGGCGCCAGAGCATCAGGCGCGCGTGCCCGAGCGGCCCCTCTTCGAAGAGCACGGTGAAGGCCGGCAGGCGCGCGGCGAAGCCGGGGCGCAGGGCGAGCGCGACGAAGTAGACGGCCACGCCCGCGGCCGACGGCACGATGGTCGTGGTCACCCAGGGCGTCGGCTCGCCCATGAAGGGCATCGCCGCCGCCGCGATGACGATGAAGTTCGAGAGCAGCGTGGCGTAGATGACGAGCGTCGAGCTCACCACCCGCAGGAGCGGCACGCCGTAGTTGCGCGAGAGCAGGTAGGTCAAGTAGGCCTGGCCCACGTGGTAGTTGACCAGGTTGGGCAGGTACGACGCGCCGCGCACCACCAGCAGGTCGCGCAGCGGCAGGGCCGGGTGCACGCGCCGGTACGCCCGCCAGGTGGCCAGCGAGTCGCAGGCGAGGTTAACCACGGTGAAGAGGGCGACGAACGCGACGTACGCCGGGAGGTTGACCGAGCGCAAGTTCGCCCACACCGCGCGCGCGTCGGTGCGCGAGAAGACCGCGACGAGCAACGCCACCGCGACGCCCCAGGGCAGCAGGCGGCGCCAGAGCGGCACGCGCGCGCCCGCCACGGCGGGGCCGGGCCCGGGCGCGGCGGGCGGCCGATCGCGCGTCGGCGGCAGGGCGGACATGGCCGGCCGGCCTCTAGCACCTCGCGGCCGCGGAAGCGAGCGGGCGTTCGCCGCGCCGCCCCGGCCGGCCCCGCGGCCCCCCGGCGGCGTCAGTAGAAGACTTGGTAGCGAATCAGGACGACGCCCGCCACGTTGATCGCGACCGAGAGCGCGGCGAAGAACCCGGGCCAGGGCCCGCGCCAGCGCGGCAGGTTCAAGAGCCCGATGAGGGCCAAGATGGGCACGGCGTCATAAAGATAGCGGGCGCCGTATTGCCACCAGCCCGTGCCCATCAGCATCAAGATGGGCACCCAGGTGAAGAGGACGGCCGCCCAGAGCGCGATCGCGAAGGGCAGCAGGTCGGGCGCGGGCGGCCGCCGCAGCGCCATGATCAAGAACGGCGACTGCACGAAGAGGCAGAAGCCCATCGAGGGCGTCTGGCCGTCGAGCAGGTGGAAGAAGGGCATGCGGGCGAAGACGTAGTAGAGGTTGCGGGGCACGTAGACGACGTTGAACGCCCCGTAGAGCGTGTAGTCGCCGCGAAACCTCTCGCCCATGTTGTGGTAGCTGAGCCCGTTCTCGAGCCAGTTGCCGAAGCGCGCGTGGTTGTACGCGAACGTGAAGGCGAGGCAGGCCACGTAGGGCGCGGCCGCGGCCAGCAGGCGCAGCCACGTCTCGCCGCGCCCGAGCGCCGCCCGGGCGCCCGTCAGCGGCCCCCCGGGCCCGGGCCAGAGCCGGAAGCGCTCGTCGCTCAGCGCCAGGTACGCCGCGAGCGGGGCGGCGAGCACGAGGTGCTGGCGCCCGAGCATCGCGAGCGCGAAGAACGTGCCGCCGGCGAGCGCGGCGAACCCCCGCCGGTGGGGCCGGCGGTCGAGGCCGAACCAGAGCCCCAAGAGCAGGCTCGTCGAGGTGACGAGCTGGCCGACGTACCAGTGGATGGCGTGGATGCCGAAGATGACGTTGCTCGTGCCGAGCGCGTACGCGAGCGCCGCGGCCGCGCGCCAGCGGAGCGTGACGCGGGCCCAGCCCAGCTGCGAGACGAAGCGCGAGATGATGAAGTAGGCGAGGCCGGCGTTCAGGCTCGCGAAGGCGATGCCGAACGTGCGCATCTTGAAGCCCTTGACGCCCGTCAGCGCGACCCAGGGCATCATGACGATCGAGGGCAGCGGCGGCCAGTAGGCGTACGTCCGGCCCTGGAAGGGCGAGACGTCGACGGCGCCGAGCGGCGTGCTCGGCAGGTCGAGCCGGCCGTTCAGAAAGCCCCAGGCGAGGTCGGCGAAGTAGAGCGGCCCGCCCTCGTTGTCGAGCAGCATCACCGTCTTGAGCAGCCAGAGCACCCCCCAGCACGTCGCGGTGACGAGCGCGGCGACCGCCCAGGACGCCGCCCGGCCTTCGCCGCCCCAGCGCCCGAGGCGGCGGGCCCAGCCGCCGGGCGAAAGGAGCCGCCTGAGCCCGCCGCGCGCGCCGGCGCGCCGCCCGGACGCCCCCGGGCCCCGGCGCGCGCCGCCGGCGGGCGCGATCGCCGCCCGGCCTTTGCCTTCGTGACTCATCGTTCGCCCACGAGAATGCCTGGCTGAGAGAGGGGCCCGCTCGCGCCGCGCTCGCTGCCCCGGGGCGAACGGGGGCCCCTCGTATCACCCCCGGTTTTGCGCGGCAACCGTGCCCGCGCCCCGCCCGGCCCCGGCGGAGCCCCGGGCGCGAGCCAGGAATGACGCTGGCCCCACCCGCTTGAATTGAGTATGCCCGCCGGGCCCATGGCCGAGCCGCTCTCCGAAGGCGCCCCCCCCGAGGTCGGGGGCGCCGCGCGCCCGAAGGGCCCCGCCGCCGCGCCGCCCGCGATCGCCGAAGGCACTCCCGCCGCGCGCCCCCGCTCCCTCTGGGCGAGGGCGCGCGAATGGCTTTGGCGCGGCCAGAGCCTCGCCCTCGCGCGCTCCTACCGGCCGCCGAACCTCGCGCCGGCGCAGCGCGCGCGCGCCGAGGCCGGCCGCTCGCTCGTCGCCTTCGCCGACGCCGCCCTCTCGCCCGAAAGCCCTCCGCGCCTCGCGTCGCCCTACGCGGCCTTCGTCCTTTACCGCGAGGCGATCCACCTCGCGCTCTCGGCCTTCGACCCCGACGCGCCCGACGCCCCCCTCGAGGCCGCCCTCGACCGCTGCCCCGAGCGCGTGCGCGCCCACCTGCCCGAGCCCTCCTTCGCCGCGCTCCGCCGCGAGCTCGTCGGGCGGCCCCCGCTCGCCCTCGCCGCCGAGTCGCTGACCTCCCAGATCGAGCAGGCCGAGCGCGCCCGCCGCCTCGCCCTCGGCGCGCTCGACGCGCTCGCGCCGCTGCCGCCTTCGACGCACCCCACCGTCCAGCGCGCGCTCGTTCAGCGCTGGTCGCGCCTGGCGCTGGCCGCGGGGCTCGTGGCGCTCGCCGTGGTCGGCGCCCGGCGCGCCTACCTCGAGTACCGCCTCGGCCCCGACCTCGCGAAGGGCAAGCCCTGGCGCGTCAGCTCGAGCTACCAGGGCTTCCCGAGCGCGGGCACCACCGACCGGCCGCAAAAGGGCGGGCCGCTCTTTCACACCTCGTGCTCCGACGCCAACCCCTGGTTCGAAATCGACCTCGGCGCGCCGACCCCCGTCTCGGGGGTGCGCGTGCGCAACCGCAGCGACTGCTGCCAAGAGCGCGCCGCCCCGCTCGTCGTCGAGCTCGCCGCCGAGCCCGGGGCCTTCACCCAGGTCGCCTCGATCAACAAGATCTTCGCGACCTGGACGCCCTTCTTCGGGACGACGACGGCCCGCTACGTGCGCGTGCGCGCGACGCATCAGACTTGTTTGCACCTCGACAAGGTCTCGGTCTGGCGCTTACGTCGCGCCGCGTCACGGGGCCGGCCCGGCCGGGCGGCGCGGGTTGCCCGGGCGCCGGGGCGGGGTTATAACGCCCCCTCTAACCTAGGGACGGTGTCGTTGCCATGAAAACGGGTCGCGTCGGGGGCAAGCTGCTTATTTTCGTCATTGCTTACTACGCCGAAAAGACGCTGCGGCGCGTGCTCGAGCGCATCCCCGCCGAGATCTTCGAGCGCTACGACTGCGAGGTGCTGGTCGTCGACGACGCGTCCGAAGACCAGACCTTCGAGATCGGGCGCGCCTACAAGGCCGAGCGGCCCGACGTGCGCATGACCGTCCTGCGCAACGAGCTGAACCAGGGCTACGGCGGCAACCAGAAGGTCGGCTACGCCTACGCGCTCGCCGGGGGCTTCGACTACGTCGCCATGATCCACGGCGACGGGCAGTACGCCCCCGAAGAGCTGCCGCGGCTGATGGGCCCCTTCGAGCGGGGCGAGGCCGACGCCGTCTTCGGCAGCCGCATGCTCACCCCCCTCGGCGCCATCCGCGGCGGCATGCCGTTCTACAAGTACGTCGGCAACAAGGCCCTGTCGCTCTTCCAGAACGTGCTGCTCGGCTCGGGCCTCAGCGAGTTCCACAGCGGCTACCGCGTCTACTCGACCGCGGCGCTGCGCGCGATCCCCTTCCTGCTCAACAGCAACGACTTCCACTTCGACACCGAGATCATCATCCAGCTTCTGAACGCGAAGAAGCGCATCGTCGAGCTGCCCATCCCGACGTACTACGGCGACGAGGTCTGCCGCGTCGACGGCCTGCGCTACGCGAAAGACGTCGCGCGCGTCACGCTGCAGAACGTCGCCCACCGCGCCGGCGTGCTCTACCAGCGCCGCTTCGACCCCGCGGCGGGCGGCAACGCCCACTACGATCTGAAGCTCGGCTACCCGAGCAGCCACACCTTCGCCCTCGACGCCGTGCCCCCGGGCGCGCGCGTGCTCGACATCGGCGCCGGCCCCGCCGGGCTCGCCAAAGAGCTCGCCGCCAAGGGCTGCCGCGTCACCGTCGTCGACCAGTTCGAGCCGCCCGAGCCCCCGCGCGACGTCGAGGTCGTCGTGCAAGACCTCGACGGGCCCGTCCAATTCGACGTCAAGCCCCACTCGCACCTCTTGCTGCTCGACGTCATCGAACACCTCAGCGACCCCGAGGCCTTCCTCGAAGATCTGCGCTCGCACTTCGACTACGACACCAAGACCGTCGTGCTCACGACGCCCAACGTCGCCTTCATCATCCAGCGGCTCATGCTGCTCGCGGGCCAGTTCAACTACGGCAAGGCCGGCATCCTCGACCGCACCCACACCCGGCTCTTCACCTTCCGCAGCCTGCAGCGCCTGCTGCGCGACAGCGGCTTCCGCATCAAAGAGGTGCGCGGCGTGCCCGCCCCCTTCCCGAAGGTGCTCGGCGAGGGGCCCCTCGGCCGCGCCGCCGTCGAGGCCAACCTTTGGCTCATCCGCCTCAGCAAGAGCCTCTTCTCGTACCAAATCTTCGTCGTCGCCGAGACGACCCCCGACATCAACTTCATCCTGCGCAACACCCGCAACGCGAGCGAACTGCGCTCGTCGCGCCCGCCCCCGCCCCGCGCGAACGCCAACGGCGCCGGCCACCTCTCGAAGGGCGCCGCGTAGTCGACCCGGCTGAAAAAGCTGGGTCGGGCGCCACGAGCGCGCCGCGCCGTGGCCCCGCGCGGGGCGGCCGGGCGGAGGCCGTTCGGGCGCGGCCGGGGCCGCTCAGACGCCGATGTAGAGGCGGTGGGCGAAGTTGCGCTCGAGCTTCATGCGCAGCACCTTCTCGGCCGCCGTCTCGATGTCGTACTCGATGCGCTTGAACATGAAGCGCTTCGTGTCGGTGTCGTAGAGCGTGTAGCTCGCGCGGTTGTCGTAGTCGCGCGGCTGGCCCACCGAGCCGACGCTCACGATGTACTTGCGGTCGGGCTCGAGCGTGAAGTCTTCTTCGGGCAGCTCTTCGACGTCGTCGGGGGCGAGCGCGAAGATCTTGCAGAGGTGCGAGTGGCCGATGAGCGTCAGCTGGCCGAGCTCGTCCCAGACGCTCAGGCACTCGCGCGCCTGCTCGGGCGCGAAGATGTACTCGAACTCTTCGAGCCGCACCGGCGAGCCGTGGCAGAGGTGCACGCCGATGTCGCTGAGCTTCTCCATGTAAGGTAGCCCGCGCAGCCACCGCATGTTCTCGGGCGTCAGCACGTTCGCGTGGGTGTCGAGCGCGTGCCGGGCGGCCTCGTAGTAGTACGAGTAGTCCATCCGGCCGGCGACGGCCGCGTCGTGGTTGCCCAAGATGGTGGCCCGGGCCACCGAGCGCACCACGTCGGCGCACTCGTTGGGCGAGCCCCCATAGCCCACCGTGTCGCCCAGGCAATAAAACGTATCGATCTGCTCGGCCTTGTAGGCCTCCATCACGGCCGAAAGTGCCTCGTAGTTGGCGTGGACGTCGCTAAAAATACCGAGGCGCATGGGGGGAAGTCCACGATATCACCCGAAAGGTGACCCGGGGGAAGGTTTTGCTACCGTCTGCCCTCATGCCGACTTCGCCCGACAGTGACGACCCCGGCGGGGGGGCCCACCCCCCCGTCCCCCCGCCCGTCCTCGAGCTGGCTGAGGCTTGTGTGCGATATGTTGAGCGCGCCCTCGGCGTCAGCCTCGACTACAGCCCGGATACCCTCTCGCTGCTCGACCACTACACCCGCTCGGCCTCGGCCGACCTCGCCCAGCGCCCCGAGGCGCGCCGCCTGGTCGCCTCGGCCGTGGCCGCCTACTTCGGCGAGGTCATCCGGCGCCGCTACGAGGCGTGGTGGCACGCCCCCGACGCCGCCGACCCGGAGGGCTGGCAGCTGCGCTTCGATCGCATCTACCTCGCCATCGCGCCCTTCGCCTTCGCCGCCGCGGCCCTCGACCCCGACGAGGCGGCGGGCGAGGGCGGCCTCGTGCTCGACGAGGCCGAGCGCGACGACGTCGCCGAGCGCCTGGCCTTGCTGCCCCCGGTCGACCCCGACGAGTACCGGCTGCCGACGACGCGCTACGACGTGCTCGAGATCGTGGTCGATCACCTGCGGGCCCGCGCCGAGGCGCGGGGCCTCGGCGACGTGAGCCTGGGCGACGCCGACTACGACGACGCGTAAGGGGCGGCGCTTCGGCGTCGGCCGTCGGGGGCGCGCGGCGGGCGGACCGTCGCGCGCCGAGAGCGGCGGGAAGGGCACGAGCGTCAGCGCGACGCCCGGGCAGAGCCCCTCGATCTGCCCCGCGTAGCGCGGCGCCGGCCACGCGTCTTCGTACACGGGCGTCGCCGGGCCGACCCAGCCCCGCCGGGCCCAGTCGCGCAGCGTCGCCTCGTCGGGCAGCGGGTGCCACTGCCCGTTAATGCGCGCGTGCCACATCGTGAAAGCGCTCGACCAGCTCGATGAGCCAGCGCCGCTCGCGCAAGGTCAGCGACCCGCCGACCTCGAAGGCGCCGCGGCCCGGGGCCTGGAGGGCGACGCGGCGCTCGGCGTCGCCCTCGACGTCGCGCCGCGGCCCGGGGCCCCCGCGCCCGGGGCTCGCCCGCAGCGGCCCCGCGCCCGCGCGCGTCGCGTGCCAGAGCAGGCCACGGCTTTCGTAGCGCCACGAGCGCGGCGTCAGCACGAGCGTCGAGCGGGCGAGGGTCAGCGCGGCCGGGGCCCGCAAGAGCGCCATCAGCCCGGCCCCGACGGCGGCGCCCGCGAGGGCCGCGAACGCGCCCGGATCGGCCTCGGGGGCGAGCGAGGGGCCGGCGGCCGCGAGCGCGAGCGCCGCCGCCGAGGTCAGCAGGCGCTTCTTCGTTCGCGCCGCGCTCGGGCCGTCGCCCGGCCAGCGAATCTCGAGCCGCCCGCCCTCGAGACGCACCTGCAAGCGCCCCCCATGGAACGACCCCGGGCGCCCCTCGGCGAGCCGGGCGTCGAGCGCGGCGATCACGCGATCTTGCACGAGCGCGCTCGCCTCGAGCCCCACGGTCCGCCACGTCAGCCGGCCCGAAGGCCCTTCGACGGAGACCTCGACCTCGAGCGGCGAGCGCCCCCCGAGGGGCGTGGCCCGCACCGAGAGCCCTTCTTCGAGGGGCAACCCGCCGAGCAAAACGCTCGTCAGGCGCCCCAAGCGGGCCCAGAGCCGCACGCCCCCGGGCCCGATCTCGAGCCAGTGCGAGATTAGCGGCGGCGTCAGCGCCTTCGCCGCCACGAGAAGGGCGGGGGCGAAGAACGCGGCGAGGGCCCAGCCCGCCGAGACCAACGCGACGTGCTGGGCCCAGAGCCCTGCTGCCGCCAGCCCCAGGGCCAGCGCGAACGACGCGCGCTCGACCGGACGACGCCCCGCGTCGACGCCCAAGAGCTGCTCGACCTTCGGGCCCCTGCCGGGGTGCCGCGTCCGGTACACGCCCTAGGTTAGCACCGCCGGGGGGCCTCGGCCGCCGCGCCCGGTGACGGCAGGGCGTGCGGCGGGGCGAGGCTCTGGTACGAATGGCGCCATGGTCGCGCCCCACGACCCCTTCGTGCAGCACCTGGCCATGCTCCTCTCGGTGGCCGAGCTCGAGGCGAAGCTGCGTCCGGCCGAGGGCGCGGGCGACGCGGTGGGTCGGGCGCTCGAGCTCGCGCGCCTGGCCTCGGGCTCGGGCCGCGTCAGCCTCTTCGAGGTCGAGGGCTTTCGGGCCGACGACGAGGCCCCCCTCACGGTGACGCGGGTGGGCCGGGCCGGCGCCGGCGACGACGGCGTCGAGCCGAGGGCCTCCTTTTATAGTGCCCACTCGGCCCTCCTGCTCTCGAGCCTCGGGGCCGGGGTGACCGAGGCGCTCGGGCCGGTCGACCCCTCCGAGCGTTTTTACCGCGAGCACCTGCCCTTCGAGCCCGCCCCGCCGCTCTTCGTCGCCTTCGTGCCCATCTACGTCGGCGCCCGGCCCTACGGCGTGCTCGAGGCCGCGCGGGCCGAGGCGCCCGGCTTCGACGGGGCCTCGATCGACGCGCTCGAAGGGGCGGCCTCGGTGCTCGGCGCCCTGCTCGGCGGGGCGCGGCGCGAGGAGACCATCGCCGCGCTCCTGCGCGAGCTCTTGCCCGAGCTGCTCGACCCGCGCCGCGCGCCGACCTCGCTGCCCGAGCGGCTGCGGCAGTGGCTCGAGCAGCGCCCGCTCGAGCCCGACGAGCGCCAGGCCTTCGGGCTCGCCGCGACGATCGCCGACCTGAGCGCGCGCTCGCCCGACGCGATTGGGCTCGCCGGCTCCATCCTGTCGTCGGTGCGGCGCGCCCTCGCGCGCTCGGCGCCGCGCGAGGGCGTGTGAGCGCCGTGGCGAGGGGCGAGCCCTGGCGGCCCTTGCGCGGGCTCGGGTCCGAGGCGCTCGCGATCGATCGGTCCCTCGCGTCCGAGACCGTGGCCGAGGCCTGCGCCCGGCTCGACGCCCTCGAGCGCCGGGGGGGCGGGCGCGGGGCGGCGAACGCCTTGCTCGCCGCGCGGGCCGCGCTCGCCATCCGATCGGCCGACGACCCCGAGCGGGCCGAGGCGCTGGCGCTCGCGGCGGGCGAGGCGTTCCGGGCGGCGGGGCAGGGGGCCGAGGCGGCCTGGGTCGACGTCGAGCGGGTGGCGATCGTCGGCGCGCGGCGCGCGCGCGCGGCCGAGGCCGAGGCGCTCGCCGCCTCGCTGCCCCTGCCCGACGACGATCCGGCCCTCGCGGCGGCGGTGCTGCGCGCGCGCGGCGCCCTCGCCCGGGCGCGGGCCGACCTCGGCGCCTCGCTGCCGCTGCTCGAGCGCGCGCGCGAGCTGGCGCGCCTCTCGGGCGACGTGCGCGAGAGCGTGCGGGCGCTGAACACGCTCGGCACCTCGTACGCCTCGCTCGGCGTCGCCGACGCCGCGCGCGAGCCGCTCGAGGAGGCGCGCGAGCTCGCCGAGGCCTCGCGTCAGCTCCAGTCGGCGGCGCTCGCTTCCGGGCAGCTCGCCGTGCTCGCCCTCGATGAGGGGCGCCCGAAGGCCGCGCTGCGCCACCTCGAGGCCCAGCGCGGCTGGAGCGAACGCCTCGGCGACGTGCACGGGCTCGCCCGCGCCCTCGCCCTCTCGGCCGAGGCGTACGGCGAGGCGCGCGACGCCGAGGCGGCCCGCCGCGCGGCCGAGGCGAGCCGCGCCCTCTACGCCGCGCACCCGACCCCTTGGACACGCCTGCAGGCCGTGATGGCCACGCTCGTCGAGGCCGAGCAGGCGCTCGCCTCGGCCGACGACGAGCGCGCCGAGGCCCTGCTCGCCTCCTGCGAGGGCGAGCGCGCGAGCGACGAGCCCGCCTGGCGCCTCGCCCGCGCCCGCGGCGCCTTCGCCGAGCTCTGGCTCGCGCTGCGCGACGGCGGCGACGTCGCCGCGCGCGTCCGGGCCGCCTTCGCCTCGCTCGAGCACTCGCCGCGGCCCGCCTGGGTCGAGCGCGCCGCCGCGCTCGCCTCCCACGTCGCCTCGCGCCACGGCCTGCCCGCGCTCGCCGCGTCGCTCGCGCTGCGCTCGGTCTGGGTCGGCGCCTCGCGCCGCGTCGCCATGGCCCCGGGCCTCGCCGCCCTGCGCCAGCGCTTCCCCGCGCTCGCGCTCGGGCGGGTCATGGCCTGCGGCCGCGACCTCGTCGTGCGCTCGCGCCTCGCGCTCGGCCCGCTCGGGCCCTTCGCGGCGCACGTCGTCGTCGCGGGCGCCGAGGGCGAGGGGCTCGACGCAGTGCTTCGTATTTTCGAAGAAACCAAGGGCCCCCCGGCCCCCGCCCGCGCCTGGGTCGCGCTCGAGGGGGGCTCGGCGGCCGTGCTCGCCTCGCTCGACGAGGCGCCCGCCCGCGCGGCCGCGGGCGCGCTCGGCCGGCTCGGGGGCGTGCGCGTCGGCGCCGCGCGGGGCGAGGTCTCGGTCGTCGCCACGCCCTCGGCCGACCTCGCCCTCGCGGGCCCCGCCCTCGCGCCGGCGCGCCGCGCCGCCTTCGGCGCCGAGCCCCCGTCGTCCCCCCCATCCCCGTCGTCCCCCCCATGATCGGCCTCGTTTTTCGCCTCTTCGTCGCCTTCTGGCGCCTCGTGGCGCTGCCCTGGCGCTCCCTGCGCCGCCGCCGCGCGTGCCCGCCGGGCGTTTGGGTCCGGCTGAAGATTGGCGGCGAGCTGGCCGAGGCGCCCCGGCCGAAGGCGCGCTTCTGGGCGCGGCCCAGGCGCGCGCCGACCTCGCTCTACCGCGTCCGGCAGCTCGTCGACGCCATGCTCGACGACCCTTCGCCCGCCGGGCTCGTCGTGCGCGTGCGCGGCCTGCGGGCCCCCTCGGCCTACCGCGAGGGCCTGCGCGAAGAGCTCGCGCGCCTCAAGGCGGCCGGCCGCCCCGTCGTGCTCTGGCTGCCCGAAGGGGGCTCGGCCGCCGAGCTCTCGCTCGCGGGCGGCGCGAGCACTATCTTCGTCGGCGCCAAGACGACGCTCGGGCCCCTCGGGCTGCGCGCGGGCAGCATTTACCTGCGCCGCGCCCTCGAACGCGCCGGCGTCCGGCCCGAGGTGCTCGCCCGCGGCTCGTTCAAGACCGCCTTCGAGAACCTGACCCGCGACGACATGTCCGAGGCGCACCGCGAGCAGCTCGGGCGCCTGCTCGACGTCTTCTACGACGATCTCGTCGGCTCGCTCGCCGCGGGGCGCGCCGTGTCGGCCGAGCAGGCCCGCGCCTGGCTCGATCTGGGCATGGTGCGCGCCGACGAGGCCGCGCGCCTCGGCCTCGTCGACGCCGCGCTCTACGACGACGAGGTGCCCGAGCGCCTCGGCGCGGGCCCCGCGCGCCCCGCGCGCTTCGTGCCGGCCGGGCGCTACCTCGCCCGCCGCCTCGCGCCCCTCGCCCCCTTGCTCAAGGCGCGCCCCCGCGTCGTCGTCGTCGAGGCCCGCGGCGCCATCGTCGAGCGCGCCCCGCCCTACGGCGCGCCCGTCTGCGACGCCGAGCGCCTGACCGACCTCGCCCGCGCGCTCGAGCGCGACGGGCGCGTCGCCGCCGTCGTCCTGCACGTCGACTCGCCCGGCGGCGGCGCCCTCGCCTCCGACCGGATGCACCGCGCCTTCGTCAAGCTCGCGGCCAAAAAGCCCCTCGTCGCCTGCCTCGGCGGCGTCGCCGCGAGCGGCGGCTATTACATCGCCTCGGCCGCCCACTGCATCGTCGCCCGCCCCTCGAGCGTCACCGGCTCCATCGGCGTCGTCGCCGCGAGGCCCCTGCTCGGCCCGCTGCTCGCGCGCTTCGGGGCCGCGCCCCGCTACCTCGTCCGCGGCCGGCGCGCCGAGATGCTCGACCCGCTCCGCCCCCTCAGCGAAGACGAGCGGGCGCGCTTCGAGGCCGACCTCGAGGCGACCTACCTCGACTTCCTCGCCGCCGTCGCCGCCGGGCGCGGCAAGAGCCCCGACGAGATCCGCCCGCTCGCCGGCGGGCGGGTCTGGGCGGGCGTCGACGCCCTCGAGCGGGGCTTGGTCGACCGGCTGGGGGGCCTCGCCGAGGCGGTCGGCGAGGCCTGCGCGAGGCTGAACGTCGCCCCGGCCGACGTCGATCTCGTGACCGTGGGCTCCCCCGGCGTGCCCCCTTGGTCGCCGCGGGCCTGGGTGGGGCAGGCGCTCGCCGAGGCCCTGTTGCCCGAGGGCTTCGGCCAGGACGCCCGGCTCGCCCTCGCCTTGCACGCGCTCGCCTCGCGCGAGCACGCCCTCGCGCTCTGGACGGGCGTCGAACTCGACTGAGCGCCCCCGCCGCGGCCGGCGCGGGCGGCGGGCCGGGGGCAGGGGGGTTGAAGGGGCTCGCCGAACGATGCCAAGATGCGCCGAAAATTCGCGCCCCCGGCGCCGGCCGACCTCGGCCCGCCGCGACGAGGGGCCCGCCCGCGCGCCCCCGCACGCCCCGGAGACCACCCCACGATGCCGCTCAAGCTACAGGTCGTTGCCGCCGACCCCCTCGAGACCAAAGCCGACCTGCTCGTCGTGGGCGTCGCCGAGGGAGACCCGGCCAAGGCCTCGAGCCTCGCGCCCTTCCACCGCGCCTTCGGCGGGGGCCTCGGCGAGCTCTTCGCGCGCGAAGACTTCCGCGGCAAGAAAGACCAGCGCCTCATCGTGCCGACGCTCGGGCGCCTGCCCGCCGACAAGGTGGCCTTCCTCGGCCTCGGCCGCGCCCCCGCCCCGCGCGACGCCGACCTGCGCCTCTTCGCCGCCGCCGCCGGCAAGGCCGCCCTGAGCGACAAGGCCTCCTCGCTCGCGCTCGTCGTGCCCGAGGGCCTCGCGCCCGAGCGGCTGCGCTTCCTCGCCGAGGGGGTCATCCTCGGCAGCTACCAGTTTACGAAGTACTTCACCGGCGACCGCAAGCCGAAGCGCTCGCTCGCCAGCGTCGCGCTGGTCGACGGCTCGGCGAAGAAGAAGAGCAGCCGCGCCGCGCGCGCCTCGGTCGACCTCGGCTCCGTCGTCGGCCAGGCCGTCTCGCTCGCGCGCGATCTGCAGAACGAGCCGCCCAACGAGCTGACCCCCGAGGCGCTCGCCGACGCCGCCGCCCAGGTCGGCAAAGACAACGCCCTCAAGACGACCGTCCTCGGCCGCCGCGAGCTCGAGCGCGCCGGCGCCCAGCTGCTGCTCGCCGTCGCCCGCGGCAGCGCGCGCGAGCCGCGCCTGGTGCACCTCGTCTACACCCCCCCGAAGCGCGCCAAGCGCCGCGTCGCCCTCATCGGCAAGGGCCTGACCTTCGACAGCGGCGGCCTCTGCATCAAGCCCGCCGCCGGCATGGGCGAGATGAAGACCGACATGTCCGGCGCCGCCAACGTCGTCGGCGTCATGGCCGCGCTGCCCGCCCTCGCCCCCGACGTCGAGGTGCACGGCATCATCGGCTGCGTCGAGAACATGCCCGACGGCAACGCCTACCGCCCCGGCGACGTCTTCCCCTCGATGGACGGCAAGACCGTCGAGATCATCAACACCGACGCCGAGGGCCGCCTCGTCCTCGCCGATTGCCTCACCTACGCCCGCAAGTTCAAGCCCGACGTCATCGTCAACAACGCGACGCTCACCGGCGCCTGCGTCGTCGCCCTCGGCCCCACCTGCTCGGGCTTCTACGCCACCGACGACAAGCTCGCCGCCGCCTTCGAGGGCGCCGCCCGCGAGGCCGGCGAGCAGTTCTGGCGCCTGCCGCTGCTCGACGACCTGCGCGAGCAGCTCAAGAGCGACTGCGCCGACCTCAAGCACACCGGCGAGCGCTACGGCAGCTCCATCACCGCCGCCCTCTTCCTGCGCGAGTTCGTCGGCGACACGCCCTTCATCCACTGCGACATCGCCGGCCCCGCCCTCGCCCACCGCGCCCACGGCATCTACCCGAAGGGCGGCACCGGCCACGGCGTGCTCACCTTCCTGCAATTCCTCGCGTCCTCGTCGGCCTAACGCGCCCGCGCCGACCAAGCCCCCGCCGGCCCGCCCCGTAGAACGCCCCCGCCGGCCCCCGCCCCCCGCGGCGCGCCGGCCGCCCCAACCCCCCCCGCAGCACCCCCCCATGGCCAAGCCCAGCGATCTCGAACGGCTCGAGCGCAAGCTCTCGCGCGCCCTCGGGCGCGCCATCGACGAGTTCGGCCTCATCGAGCCGGGCGACCGCATCCTGTGCGCCGTCTCGGGCGGAAAAGACAGCTACACGATGCACCGGCTGCTCGTCGACCTGCGCGCGCGCGCCCCCGTCCGCTTCGACGTCGTCGCCGTCAACATCGACCAGGGCCACCCCGGCTACCCCGGCGAGCGGCTCTCGGCCTACATGGCCGAGCACGGCTATGAGTTCCGCATGGTGCGCGAAGACACCTACTCGATCGTCACCGAGAAGGTGCCCGAGGGCAAAACCTACTGCTCGCTCTGCTCGCGCTTGCGCCGCGGCATTCTTTACCGGCTCGCCGCCGAGATGGGCTGCACCAAGATCGCGCTCGGGCACCACCGCGACGACGCCATCACCACGCTCCTCTTGAACCTCATGTTCTCCGGCCAGCTCAAGGCGATGCCCCCCAAGCTCTTCGCCGACGACGGCAAGAACGTGGTCATCCGCCCGCTCATTTACTGCGCCGAAGACGACATCGCGGCCTACGCCCGCGAGCGCGCGTTCCCCATCCTGCCTTGTGACCTCTGCGGCTCCCAAGACAACCTGCAGCGCCGCGCCGTCTCCGAGCTGCTCGCCGACCTCGAGCGCCGCCACCCCGGCGTCCGCTCGAACATGCTCGCCGCCCTCGCCAACGTGCGCCCGAGCCACCTGCTCGACGCCTCGCTCTGGCAAAAGCTCGGCCTGCGCGCGGCCCGCGAAGAGCCCGAGGCCCCGGCCGCCTCGCCCTCGGCGCCGCTCGACCCCGGCCGCCTGGTGCGCAGCCTTTCATGAGTGCCTCGGCCGCCGCCGCCCCCGAAGCTCGCCCCGCCTCGCCCTCCTGGGTCGAGGTGCTCACCAGCCCCGTCTTGCTCACGGGCCTGTACGTCTGGGGCGTCTCGGTCGCCCCGACCGCCCTGGTCGCCGCCGCGCTCGGGCGCAGCCGCGCCGCCACCGGCGCCGCCCCCTTTCTCACCCTCGCCGCCTCGGTCGGCGCCCTCGCCTGCCTCGGCGCCGGCGCCTTTCTCGAGCGGCGCCGCCACCCGGCCGCCCCCTTCGCGGGCGTCTGGGGCTTTCTCGGCCTCGCCGCCGCCGGCTGGCTCCTGACGCCCGCCGCCGTCGACGTCGCGCGTCTCGAGGCGCTGCGCGGCTGGCTGGTCAGCGCCGGGCTCGTGCTCTACGCCCTCGCCTGGGGCGGGCCCCACCCGAGCAAGAGCCCCGAGGCCGACTCCCGCATCGACCCCACCTTGTGGGCCCCCCGCGAGCGCCTCGCCCCTGGCGCCCCCCTGTTGCTCGGCCTCGGCATCGCCGCCAGCGTCCTGGTCGGCGCCTTCGCCTGGGCCGTGCACGAGCCGACCCGCTCGCTCGCCGCCCACGCCCTCGCCGGGCTCGTCGGGGTCGGATTCGTCTCGGCGGTCGCCCGCATCACCGTCGAGCGGGGGCGGGGGTCCGATCGCGCCGGGCGCCGCGGCCTGCTCCGGCGCTCGGCCTGGGCCGTCGCCTGGCTCGCCTTGGCGGCCGGGGGGCTCGTTTTCGCCGTGCTTCGTTGAGCGCGGCGCTTACCATGCACAGCCCGTGGTGCGCCTGCTCGATGCCCTCGTCATCGCCTTCGTGGTCGCGGCCGCGCTGTGCCTGGTCGCGAGCGTCCGCCTTTTTACCGCCAAGAGCGACGGCGCCGCGCTCTACACGCTCCTGCTCGGCGCCGTCGCCGCCAAGGCCGCCGCCGAGCTCGTGCGTCGTCGGGGCTCGGGGGCTGGTTGAGCCCAGGCCCCCCCGCCATCGGTCGTGAAACCGCCCCTCCGCCACCTGCCCCCCCCCCGAGCCCAGGGGCCGAGCGCCTTCACGACCTTTCTGCAAGATCTGCAGAGTGGCTGTCCGGGCTGCCGCTCGGTCGCCTTCGTCGACCGGGAGGGCGAGGCGGTCGACTACGCCGGCCGCGGCGACGAGTTCGACATCAAGGTCGCCGCCGCCCACTGGCGCATCATCCTCGAAGAGGCCGGGGCGCTGCCCGGGGGCATCGCGCGGCGCATCATCATCGACAACTCCCGGCGCAGCTACGTCATCGAGCGGCTGCCCGAGGGCTACGCCCTCGTGCTCATCTGCTCCGGGCGCGCCGCCTTCCAGGTCTCCGAGCGGGCCTTGAGCGCGTGCGTCCGCGGTCTCTGCCGGGAGGCGGGCTTTCAGACCGAGCGCCCCATCGCCACCTGGGTCCCGGTCGAGGTCTACCCTCGCCACCCTCGGCGGCGGCGGCCCGAGTGGGCGCATGTCGACGGGGGCTGGCAGGCGGTCGACGTGCTCGGCGTGCTGATGGGCCTTCGCCCGAGCGAGCGCGGCTACCGCGTCCGGCTCGCGGGCGGCGCCGAGGTGACGCTGGTCCGCGAGCCCCTCGGCCACTGGTGGATGGACGACGAGCTCGACTGATTTTTTTTGTTGACTGGGCCGTCGTCCTGACTAGATTCCGCGCTCCCTGACGCCTCCGCGGGGTTCCGTGGGGCGCCAGCGACGGCCGTCGACCGTGCTCACTATGCCCTTCGGGGCCGGGCTCGTCGGCGCCGTCTGCGCGGGTGGTCAAGGTGTGGTGCTACGGCGCCCGCCCCAGCCCCCGCGCCCCTCGAGACGGTCTCTTCTTTCTCTGAAAAGAACGTCTTGACGAGGCAGGCGAGAGTAACTACTCTCCTGCCTCCCTGGGCAAGCAAGCCACTCGGCTGTGCGCCTAGGTGACCTGGGTTTGGTGTAGCGCGCGCTGCGCGCAGAGCCAGCTCGGGCGGGGCAGTTGAGGTGGCGCAAGCCGCTTTGACTCCCTGAGGGGCCCCGAAGAAAGTCCTTGACAAGGCTTCTTCGGTGAGTAGAGTGGCGGCCCCTTCCGACGCGAAGGCGCGATGCTCGAGAGCGCTCGAAAGAGCACCTGGGGCACCCCTGAAGGTCGGGCAGCAAGAGCGTAGCAAAAAGTAGTTGACATAACGCAGTGAAGTGAGTAGGTTAGCAAGTCCTGGCGGGCGGCTCGCAGTTCTGTAGAGAGCCCCTAGGTCAGCAGTAAATAGTGGTTGTATCCGAGCGGGCACCTGCCCCCGGGGTCTCTGTACCCCCTCGGTCCTTGAAAACTGAATCGTACGTCAACATGATGCGGAGCCTCGCCTTCGCGTCGAGCCCGACCGGCGCAAGCCGCTCTCGGTCTCGAGGCAGAAGGCATCCGAATGCAGAGCCGAGGGCTTGCCAGCCCTCCTCCAAAGTTCTTTTGGAGAGTTTGATCCTGGCTCAGAACGAACGTTCGCGGCGCGCTTAACACATGCAAGTCGCACGAGAAAGGGCTTCGGCCCCGGTACAGTGGCGCACGGGT
>DASTPP010000450.1:0-30401 GCA_035762175.1 Polyangiaceae bacterium
CTACTTCGCGCGTATGCTGCGTCCCGCCGCCACGGCGTAGCGATGCGCCCTTCTGGTGTGCAGCGAGGTCCGGTGGATGATCCAGTGTGCGCAATGTGGTGCTTGGAACAAGCCCACGGACAAATACTGCATGAACTGCGGTGCTCGCGTGGGCCCTGAGGGCCCGGGCGACGCCGTCGGGGGGCCGCCCGGCATGGGGCCGGGCGCCGCGAAGTACGGCCCGCCGCAGGGGCCGTCGACCGGCCAAGGTGGGTACGCGGCCTCGGGCGGGCCCTACCCGCCCCCGATGCCCGGCGGCGGCGGCGGGGGCTACCCGCCCACGCCGAGCGGGGGCGGCCCGGGCTACCCGCCGGCGCCGCCGCCGCCCCAGGGCGGCTTCGGCGGGGGCAACCCCGGGTATGGTCAACCGCCGCCCTACGGCCAGGGCTACCAGCCGCCCCAGCAGGGCTTCGGCCCGGGTCCGCAGCAAGGGGGCTTCGGCCCGCCGCAGCAGCCGGGTGGTTTCGGCCCGCCGCAGCAGCCGGGCGGCTTCGGCCCGCCGCAGCAAGGCGGGTTCGGGCCGCCGCAGCCGAGCGGCTTCGGGCCGCCGCAGCAGCCGGGCGGCTTCGGGCCGGGCTCGGGCGGCGGCGGGGGCTACCCGGGGCAGAGCTTCGGCGGGGGCGCGGGCTCGTACGGGCCGCCGCCGGCCGCCGACCCGCTCGCGGCGACCGACTTCGCCAACGCCCGGCCCGGCAACGCGCCGCCGAACCCCTACGGGGGCGGGGCGGCGTCGGCGAACGGCGCCTTCGGCGGCGCGGCCGCGGCGCCCGCCGGTCAGCGCGAGCTCGTCGGGTTCTTGATCTCGTACCAGGCCGACCCGCTCGGCAGCTTCTGGCCCCTCTACTCGGGCCGCAACCTCGTCGGTCGGGCGGGCGCGGCCGAGGGGCTCGACATCTCGATCGCCGACCCGACGACCTCGTCGAACCACGCGGCGTTTTACATCGACGCCCAGAGCCGCGCGACGCACGTCGAAGACCTCGGCTCGACCAACGGCACCTTCGTGAACGAAGACGCCATCGGGCCGCGGGGTCGGCGCGAGCTGCGCGACAACGACCGGGTGCGACTGGGTGGGTTTTCCATGGTCATCAAGGTCGTGCCCCGCCTTTGACCTTTTGCCCCGGGCGTGTGAAAAAGGCGGTCGGCGGGCGGCCGGGCCCAGGGCCGCCGCCGCTCCGCCCGGGGGGCTCTCCCGGGCCGAACTGCTGCGGAGACACCACGCGATGCGAATGCGCCTTGCCCTCCTCGTGCTCCTCCTCTGCTGTGGCCTGCTCCGGGCCGCGCCCGCGCTCGCGGCGCCGCAGGCCCAGATCTTGCGCATCGACCCGCGCGCCGGCCAGAACGAGGCCACGCCTATCCTGAATACGGTCATCGAGGTCGCGCAGAACAAGCGCATGAGCGAGGCGCTGCAAGACTGCGCCCTGCGCCGCGGCAACGACAACCTGGTGTGCGTCAGCGAGAAGCTCTCGCAGCCGCGGGCGCTCTTCTCGTCGTACGAGTTTCCCGAGCGAAACGCCGTCTTTACCGTCAGCGTCGACGGCGCCGACCTGCCGGCGAAGTTCGTCTCGAAGCACAAGTGGGGCGACAGCCAGAACATCCAGGGCGTCGGCACGGCCTGGCTCATCCTCATCGACGCGACGCTCGGCTCGCAGTTCGACGACGCCAAGGCCGTCGCGCTCGCGTTCGTGAACGCGATGGGCCCCCAAGACATCGCCGACGTCATGACGTTCGGCGACCGGCAGGTCGTCAGCGACACCAAGTGGGTGAGCGCGGCGACGCAGAAGGCCGCCCTCGCGGGGGCCGTGACGGGCGCGCGCGCGATGCCGCGCGAGGGCCGCGCCCGGCCGCTCTTCACCATCATCCGCAACGCCGTGACCGACGGCTTCCGCGAGCTCGGCAACGCGGGCCAGCAGGTGCAGGTGCCGCTGCACCAGGCGCTCGTCGTGCTCTCGAGCGGCGCGGCCGGCACCGACACGCTGACCACGGGCGCGGGCGCCGCGCAGCTCAACCAGTACCTGACCAAGGGCCGCTTCCCCGAAGAGAACACGGCGCTGCCGAAGACGCCGCTGCCGGCCATCTCGATCTTCTTCCCCGTCCCCGGGCTGACCGAAGAGTTCACGAAGAACGCCCAGGACTTCATGACCAACCTCGCCAACCCCGAGATCGGCGGCTACTTCAACGTGGTCCGCGAGAACGGGGCGGCGGCCGGGCCGCCGATCGCGGCCGCCGTGCGCGACCGGTTCAACCAGATGTTCCTCGTGCGCTGGCGCGTCTCGTGCGTCGCGCCGACGGTCACGCAGAGCTTCAAGCTCAACTTCAGCAACGTCAACCCGCCGATCGCGGGCGACAACTCGTTCAAAGACGTGCCCATCGGCATCGACCCGACGACCTGGCCGCTCGACGTCAACGTCGAGTACACGAAGCAGATGGCCGACCGCGACCCGGTGCACCCGGGCGGCGACCTCAAGGTCTACGGCAACTTCTGCTGGGGCAGCAGCAAAGAGCGGGCGCAGGTCTACTTTCTGCCGACGGGCACGGCGCCGCCGGCCTCGATCTCGATTCACAACGCCGACGAGGCGCGCAGGGCGCAGCAGCAGCTCGTCGCCATGGGCATGAACGGCCGCGCCACCGAGACGAGCGACGGGCACGCCGAGTTCGAGGTGCCCGAAAAAGAGAAGATCTTGTGGGGCAAGGGCAGCCAGGCCGTCGTGCGCCTGGTCGTCTACGACACGGTGGCCAAGCGCATGAGCGGCGCGACGGCCACGACGGTGCTCACCCTCAAGGGCGGCGACAAGCCCTTCCCCTGGTGGATCCCCGCGATCGGCGTCTTCGGCCTGCTCGTGCTCGGCCTGCTCGTCGCGACGCTCGTGCGCTCGGGCGGCAACAAGCGCCGGCGCCCGATGCCGCCCCCCGTGGGCATGGGCGGCCCCCCCGGCCCCGGCGGCTACCCCGGCGGCCCCGGCCCCGGCCCCGGCGGCTACCCCGGCGGCCCCCCCGGCGGCCCCGGCGGCAACTACCCCGGCGGCCCCCCCGCCAACTTCGCCAGCAACACCCCCGAGCCCCCGCCGCCCGCGCCCGCCCCGGCCGGCCCCGTGCAGCCGACCGCGTACGCCATCCCCATGAGCGCGCTGCCGAACGGCGCCGCCCCGGCCGCGCCCGCGCCGGGCGCGGCCGGGCCGAGCCCCTCGCCGCCCTCGGCCACGCCGAGCCCCGAGTTTCTCTACGGCGACAAGCCCCCCCAGTTCGGCCTCACCACCGGCCAGCCCGCCGTCGCGCAGCCGCCGCAGAACCCCTACGCCCCCGAGGGCGGCAAGGGCGCCACCATGGCGATGCCGCAGGCGGGCGCCAACGGGCACGCCAACGGCCACGGCCACCGCGCCCTGATGTCCGGCCAGGCCGGCACCTTCACCATCACGCCGGGCTCCGAGGTGCGCGTCGGGCGCGACGCGGCGCAGTGCCAGATCGTCCTGACCGAGCCGCGCGTCTCGAGCGTGCATGCCACCGTCAAGCTCGACGCCGGCCAGCTCCTCGTGCGCGACGAGCGCAGCAACAACGGCACCATGCTCAACGGCGCACCCGTCTCGCCCGGCCTCTGGACGAGCGTGCCGCCCGGCTCGCTCGTGCGCTTCGGCCCCTCCGAGTTCAGCGTCCGGCTCGAGTAGCGCCCGGTGACCCCGACGCCCTGGCCGAAGCTGGCCTTCGCCCAGCGCAGTGACCCGGGCCGCGACCCTGCCAAGCAGGTCAACGAAGACGCGGCCCACTACCAGGAGACCCCCCTCGGTCACCTGCTGGTCGTCTGCGACGGCATGGGCGGGCACGCCTCGGGCCGCGAGGCGAGCAACCTCGCCATCGCCACCATCGCGCGCGAGGTCTCGGCCGCGCCGCCCACGTCGAACCCGGGCGAGGTGCTGCGCAACGCCATCGTCAACGCCGGCCGGCAGGTCTTCTCGCTCGGCGGCATCGACAACAACCCCTCGCGCCCGGGCTCGACCTGCGTCGCGGTGCTCGTGCACCCGGGCGGCACCGAGGTGGCGCACATCGGCGATAGCCGCGCCTACCTCCTGCGCAAGGGGCAGCTCTGGCCGCTGACGCGCGACCACTCGATGGTGCAGCAGATGGTCGACGCGGGCCTCCTGCGCCCCGAAGAGGCCGCGACGCACCCCGACAGCAACAAGATCACGCGCGCGCTCGGCATGCGGCCCGACTCCGACGTCGAGCTGCGGCTCGAGCCGATGCTGCAAGAGCCGCGCGACCTCTTTTTGCTCATCACCGACGGCGTGTCCGACGTCGTGCCCGATTCCGACTTGCACGCGATGGCGAGCGCGGCCGTCGAGTCGGGCAACGTCGAGCAGTTCTGCGAGCAGCTCATCGCGCTCGCCAACAGCCGCGGCGGCCCCGACAACTGCACCGTGCAGGCCGCGCTCATCGTCGAGCCCGGCCTCGACGCCGAGAAGGTGCGCCTGCGCGCCCCGGCGCCGACGCAGGTCGACCTCGCGGGCCCGGCCGGGCTCGCCCTCGACTTCGGCACGCCCGTCCCGACCGGCCCCCTGCCGGCGGCCCCGGCCCAGCCCGCGGCCCCCGCCCCGGCGGCCGGGCGCGGCCCGCAGCGCACCATGCCGCTCGCCACGGTCCCCGCCGACCTGGGCGCCGCGCCCCGCCCCTCGCCCGCCCCCCAGCCCGCGCCCCAGCCGCCCTTCGCCGCCGCCCCCCAGCCCGCGGCCGCGTTCGGCGCCGCCCCGCCCGCCGCCGCGTTCGGCGCCGCCCCGCAGCCCGGGGCCGCCTTCAACGCCGGCGCCGCGCCCGCCGAGGCGCCCCCCGCCGCCGGCCCCCCGGCGGGCGGCGGACGGGCGCGCGTCGCGGGCGGCACCATCCCCTTCGCGCTCACGCCCGCGGCGGGCATGCCGGCCGCGGGCTCGCCCGGCGTCGGCATCATCGTGCCGCCCGGCGCCGCGCCGCCCGGCGCCGCGCCGCCCGGTGCCGCGCCGCCCGGGGGCGCCCAGGCCGGCATGAGCCCGGCCGCCACGCCCCAGCCCGCGCCCGCGCCCGCCCAGCCGGTGGCCGCGCCGGCGGCGCCCACGCGGCGATGGGGCTGGGTCGTCTTCGGCGTGGTGCTCTTTCTGGTCGGCGCCGCGCTCGTCGCCGGCATCGTCTGGTACATCGAGAACGAAGACGAAGAGCCGCCCGCGCTGCCCGACGCGCCCGCGGCGAGCGAGAGCGGTACGATGCCGAGCGAGCCCGTGCCCGCCGCGCCGCCCCCGTACGTGCCGATCCCGCACGCGACGCCGACGCACCACCCGCACCCGCGCCCGCCGCACTCGGTGCCCGCGCCGCCCGCGCCGACCGTGCTGCCCTCGATCCGGGTGTCGCCGCCCCCCAAGCCGCCCCCGACGCCGCCCACCGCGATCGTGCCGGCCCCGCCGCCGCCCAAGACCGCGCCGCCGCCGGGGCCGGTCGTGCCCGCGCCCCCGCCGACGCGCTGAGCGGCGGGGCGCGCGCCCCGGCCCGGCGCGCCCGCGGGCCGCGCGTCAGCCGCCGCCCTCGAGCAGGCGCTTGAGCAGGGCGTTGACGAGCGCGGGGTTCGCGCGGCCCGACGTCTCCTTCATGACCGCGCCGACGAAGTAGCCGAGCAGGTTCGCCTTGCCGGCGCGGTAGCCGGCGACCTGCTTGGGGTTCGCCTCGAGCACGCGCCGGCAGGCGGCCTCGAGCGCGGCCTCGTCGCTCGTGACGGCGAGCCCGTGCTCGCGCACGTAGGCCTCGGGGCTCGCGTCGCCCCCGGCGACGGCGGCGTAGACGTCCTTCGCCTGCTTGCCGCTGATCGTGCCCGCGTCGACGAGGCGCAAGAGCTCGGCGACCTGCCCGGGGCGCGCGGCGAACGTGGCCTCGAGGCCCTCGGTGCGCGCGCCCGCGAGCACCTCGCCCATGACGAAGTTGGCGAGCTTCTTCGCCTCGCCTCCGTAGAGCGCGAGGGCCCCGTCGAAGAACCCGAGAAAGCCCGGGTGCCCGGTGAGCACGCGCGCCGCGTAGGGCGAGAGGCCGAGCCGCTCGAGGCGCGCGCGCGCCGCCTCGGGGGTGCGCGCGGCCGCCTCGCGCTCTTCGCGCACGAGCTCGGGCCCGAGCGCGAGCGGCGGCAGGTCGGGCTCGGGGAAGTAGCGGTAGTCGTGCGCGTCCTCCTTCGAGCGCAGCGTGTACGTCCTGCCCTCGCGCTCGCTCCAGCCGCGGGTCTCTTGCACGACGCGGCCGCCCGACTCGAGGAGGGCGACCTGCCGCTGCGCCTCGTAGTCGATCGCCTTCTGCACGAAGCGGAACGAGTTCACGTTCTTGATCTCGCAGCGCGTGCCGAGCTTCGTCTCGCCGACGGGCCGCACCGAGACGTTGGCGTCGCAGCGGAAGCTGCCCTCTTCGAGGTTGCCGTCGTTGACGCCGAGGAACATGAGCAAGTCGCGCAGCGCCTTGAGGTACGCGGCCGCCTCGGCGCCCGAGCCGAGCTCGGGCGCGCCGACGATCTCGGCGAGCGGGGTGCCGGCGCGGTTCAGGTCGACGACCGACTCGTCGCCCCGGCCGTGCAGGGTCTTGCCCGCGTCCTCTTCGAGGTGCAGCCGCTCGAGCCGCACCTCGCGCGGCTCGCCCCCCTCGGGCTCGATGCGCAGGCGCCCGCCGGTGGCGAGCGGCCGGTCGTACTGGCTGATCTGGTAGCCCTTCGGCAGGTCGGGGTAGAAGTAGTTCTTGCGCGCGAAGACGCTCGTCTCGTGCACCGTCATGCCGAGCCCGAGCGCGGCGCGCACGCCGAGGCGCACCGCCCGGCGGTTGAGCACCGGCAGGGCGCCCGGCAGCCCGAGGCAGACCGGGCAGACGTGCGCGTTCGGCGGCGCGCCGAACGACGTCGGGCAGGCGCAGAAGGCCTTCGACGCGGTCAAGAGCTGGGCGTGGACTTCGAGGCCGACGACGGCTTCGTACGCGGGCATTTCGCCCGGGCTTAGCACGGCCGCCGGGCGGCGCCCCCCGAATGCCGCCATGCGGCGAAGCGTTCATTGCCCATAGCGAGCTGTAATTTTTCACATTTGCGCGCCGCCGAGCCGAAAACTCGCCCCGGCGCCGTCTCAGAAAGCCTTTTTCCTCGGCGATGAACAGAGGTACTGTCCCGGGGGTGCGAAGGCCCCCTCCCAGCCCGCCGGCCCGCCCCGCCGAAGGGCGCTACCGCTGGGTCGGCACCGCGGGCGCGGCGGCGCTGCTCGTCGCGTTCTGGGCCGCCTTCTGGCCCCGCGGCAAGCCCGAGGTCGCGCCCCCGGCGCCCGGCGCCGAGGCGCCCGCGCCGGGCGAGGCCGCGCCGGGTGAGGCCGCGCGGCACCGGCCGAGCGAAGAAGACGTGGTGCCGATGCCCGGCTGCTTCCGCGGGCTGCGCGAGTTCGACCGGCACGCGACGCTCGCCGACCTGCGCGCGGCCATCCTGCGCGGCGGCCTCGACCAGCCCTTCGCCGAGTACCTGCGCGGGCGGCTGGCCGAGCTCATCGGCGGCGCGCCCGAGCGCGCCCGGGCGGTGCTCGCGTGGGCCAAAGAGGCCTCGGGCGCCGAGCTCGAGGTCCTCCTGGGCGCGATCAAAGACTCGGCCGCCGTGCACGACCCGGGCGTCGCCGAGAGCCTGCTCGCGACGGGCGAAGACAAGGCCGCGGCGACCGACCTGCGCGCCGCCGCGCTCGACGCGCTCGAGACGCAGCACAAGCTCGAGCCGGCGACCATGGCGCGGCTCAAGGCGATCGCGCTCGACGACGGGGCCGACGCCCCGGCGTGGCTGGCGACCCGCACGCTCGGCCGGGTGATGAAAGAAGACTTCGAGCACGGCGGCTCGTTCGAGCCCTACTGGCGCGAGCTGCTCGCGATCGGGCAGACCTCGCGCGAGACCCAGGTGCAGCTGCTCGCGCTCGAGATGCCCTCGTACGCCGACCCGGTGCTCGGCCGCGAGTCGATCGACGCGCTCGCGCAGATCATGCGCACCGACCCCGACCGCGCCGTGCGCGAGATGGCCGCCCACCGGCTCTCGGTCACGAAAGACCCCGACAAGGTGCTCGCGATCTACCGCCAGGCCTTCCCGGCCGAGCGCGACGAGTGCGTGCGCTGGGCCATCTTTCGGTTCACCGTCCGGGTCGCCGGCGCCGGGGCGCTGCCCCTGCTCGCCGAGTTTGCCGCGATCGACCGGCGCTTCAAAGAAGACCACCAAGACTTCGTGACGCTCTACGCGTCGGGCACGACCGACTTCGCGCGCATCTGGACGGGCAAGGAGGAGCGGCACCAATGCCTGGGCGAGGAAGGCGAAGAGCGTTGAGGGCGCCCCCCACCCCCCCGCGCCGCCGGTCGGCGGCGCTCGCGGCGGCGGCGCTCGCGCTGCTCGCGGGCGCGGCCGAGCCCGAGGGCTCGGCGCCCGCGCCCGAGCGCGAGCCGTGCTCGCTGCCGGGCATGGTCGACGACCTGCGCGCGGCGCTGCACGACGGCTCGCCCGCCCTGCAGAAGTACCAGAAGTTCCTCCTCAAGGAGGCGGCGATGCGCGTGCCGCCCGAGCGGCTGCGCGCCGCCTTCGCGGCCGAGCGCGACCCGGGCGTGCTCGAGGCGCTCGGGGCGGCGATCGCGTCGCGGGCGAGCAACGCCGGCGAGCCCGCGGCCTTCGCGCCGGTCGTCGAGCGCGCCCGCCGCGACGCCGACCCGGCGCTGCGGGCGGCCTCGCTGCGCGGCCTGCGGGGCTTCGGCTCGGTCGAGGCGATGGCGGCCTCGGGGCGCACCTCGTACGCCGACTTCGCCCGCGACCCCGCGCCCGAGGTGCGGCAGGCGGCGGCCGAGAACCTCCTGCACGAGAGCCAGAAGGTGTACTTCGGCCACGAGCGCGCCGTCTCCGAGGCCGCCGTCGAGGCCGCCGCGGCGCTGGCCGACCCGGCGCTCGCCGCCAAGCTGCTCGCCGGCACCTCGATGGAGCAGGCGGGCCCCGCCGCCGTCGAGAAGCTCGTCGAGAAGCTCTCGGCCGACGACGCGGGCCTGCGCGCGGCCGCCGCCAAGGCCCTCGGCGACGTCTCGGCCGCGCAGGCCGGCGCCGCGCAGCGCGCGCTCCTCGAGCGCTACCGGGCCGAGCCCGAGCGCGAGGTGCGCGCCGCCATCCTCGAGGGCCTCGCGCACCTCGGGCTCGGCGCGGCGGCGCCCACGCTCGAGTCGCTGCGCGGCGTCGACCCGGCGCTCGCGCCCGAGATCGACGCCTGGCTCAAGGCGCTCGCGACCGGCCTGCAAGAGTGGTCGCTCATCGTGCGGGAGAAGCAGCGCCTGCAGGGCTAGCGCGCGCGCCCCGCCCCGCGCTCGGGGCGGGCGCCGCGCGGGACAACCGGACCGGAGGGACACATGACCAGGACCACGATGAAGAGTTTCCTGCCGAGGGCGCCCGTCGTCGGCGCGCTCGCGGCGCTCGCGGCCGCCGTGCCCGCGTCGCTCGCGGCGGCGACGTTCACGGCCCGGGGCCCCATCTGCGAGTCGACCGCCCGGGTCGGGTCGACGACCTTCTACTCGTGCAGCGGCAGCACCCACACCGCGCTCGACATGAGCAACCAGTCGTGCAGCGAGTGGAACCACCGCGGCATGCTGCTCGGCAGCGTCAAGTACACCTACCACGGCGGCTGCGCGAACAACTGCGCCAACCCCCCGCCCAACACGAGCTGCAACGGCGGCGCCGGCAACTACTACACCGTCGCGGGCGCCAACGGCTGGGACTTCCGGCAGCTGCACGTCAACTCGAACGCCAGCTCGGGCACCAAGACCTGTGACCGCTGCGCCCTCGGCCTCGTCGGCTCGACGGGCAACTCGTTCGGCGCGCACGTGCACGCCGACAACCGCCAGTTCGGCACGCGCAAGAGCGCCTGGTACACGAGCGTCGGCACGACCTGCGGCTCGAGCGCCTACTGCGAGCGCGTCGTCGGCCAGCCCACGCTCTGAACGGCGGGCGTCGCGCCCCCCGCCACGGGGCGGGCGCCGCGCTCAGCGCCCGCCCTCGTCTCCCTCGTCGCCCTCGTCGCCCTCGTCGACCGGGGCGGCGGGCGCGCGCGGGGCGCCGCGCCGCGGGCCGCCGAGGCCCGGGCGGGGCTCGGACGCGATCGCCGGCGACAGGTGTGGCAAGGCGAGGCTCGCGACGATGGCGAGCGCCGAGGCGCCGGCGAGCACGCCGAAGAGGCCGTCGCGCTTCCAGGGGCGCGCCTCGCGCGCGAAGAGGAAGCCGAGCACGAGCCCGGCGGCGAGCCCGCCCATGTGCGCGGCCTGGTTGGTGCGCAGCGCGAGGTAGAAGATCACGCTGTGCACGATCGTGCGCACGAGCATGTCCTTCCAGACGGGGTCGCGCCGCGCCATGCGGTCGCCCACCAACATGCCGTCGAGCCCGAAGATGGCGCCGCTCGCGCCCGCGGTGAAAAAGAGGGGGTTGTCGCCGTACCAGAAGCCGCTGACGGCGAAGCCCGCGACGCCCGTGACGACGTAGGCGACGACGAAGCGGGTGCCGCCGATCAGCTTCTCGCCCGCGCGGCCGAGCTCGGCGAGGGCCAGCATGTTCATCGCGATGTGCAGCACGCTGAAGTGCACGAAGCAGGCGGCGAGCAGCCGGTACGGCTCGGACCACCCGAGCGCGCCCCAGATCCCGCCGAAGCGGATGACCACCGGCGGCGGGACGGACAGGGCGAGGGCCCCGAACCCGAGCTTGCCCGAGGCGGCGAGCTGCAGGGCGAAGACGACGATGGACGTGGCGGCGAGCGCCTTGGTCGCCCAGAGGTCGACGCCGCCCAGCGCCGTCAGCAAGGGCGCGAGCCCGGGCGGGGGCAGGCGCCGCTCGCAGCGCCGGCACGTGCGCTCGTCGTGGGCGTTGTAGTAGCGGCAGTAAGGGCAGTTGAACCCGCCGAGGCTTGACACGCCGCTCACCATAGCCCCGGGCGCGCCCCCGCGCACCCCGGGCCTTCGCGGGGCGGCGACGCGTTCGGGGCGGGGCCCCCGCGGCCCGGGGCCGAAGGGCGAGTTCGGGCCCGCACGGAGGGCGTCGCCCCGCCCCGCGAGCGCTCTCACGGGCCCGCGCAGCGCCGGGCGAACTCGCGCAGGTTCTGGTGGCGCTGGGTCGGCGGCGGCCGCGTGGCCTCCCAGGCCTCGAGCGCCCGCCGCGCCCCCTCGGCGTCGGCGAGCGCGCAGGCCGACAGGGCGCGCAGGCGGGCCGCCTCGCGCGCGACGCGGGGCGAGGCGACGCCGAGCTCGAGCGAGCGGTCGAGCAGCGCGGCCGCGCGGCGGTGGTCGCCGCGGTTGAAGGCGCCGCGGCCGAGCAGGTACGAGGGCAGGCCGCCCGCGGGCCCGGGGCTCTGCTCGTCCCAGCGGCCGAGCAGCTCGGCGGCGGCCTGCGGGTCGGGCCCGGTCGCGGGCGCGCCGACCAAGAGGGCCACGACGGCGGGGCGCGCGAGCGGGCTCGGCTCGCGCGCCGCCTCGCGCTTGACGTCGAGCGTGCGCAGCGCGTCTTCGTTCTGGGTGCGCTCGGCGAGCGCGGCGTAGCGCGCCTCGGCGCGGGCGACGTCGCCGGCGGCGAGGGCGAGATCGCCGAGGCGCTCCTCGGCGCGGTCGCGCGTCGTCTTGGGCAGCGACGGGTCGGCGGCCGCCGCCTCGAGCCGCGCGCGCGCGTCGGGCAGATCGCCGAGCCGCTCGGAGCAGGTCGCCCGGCCGAGCAGCGCCGCGCCGTCGCGCCCGTCGTCGCCGAGCAGCCGGTCGTAGCGCCGCGCGGCCGCGCGCACGTCGCCCGCGCCGAGCA
This sequence comes from Polyangiaceae bacterium, assembly GCA_035762175.1. Classification (GTDB taxonomy): domain Bacteria; phylum Myxococcota_A; class Polyangia; order Polyangiales; family Polyangiaceae; genus DASTPP01. The sequence continues at coordinate 11,831 of DASTPP010000450.1, forward strand.
GCGACGTCGCCTCGGCCCGCAGCCCGTCGCGCTCGTGCGGGCAGCGGCGCGCGAAGATGGCGGGCCGGTCGAAGCGCGCCCGGGCGACCGCGAGCGAGGGCTCGGACGGCTGGTCGCGCCCGAGCGCCGCGCGGAACTCGCGCTCGAGCTCCGCGAGCGGCTTGCCCGTCACCGCCTCGAGCCGCTCGCCGCCGTACCAGCGCCGCACCGCCGCGGCGCCGTGGCCCTCGCGCACCCACCCGACGAAGGCGCCCGCGGCGGTGTACGAGAGCGACGAGTTCTTCGCGAAGAAGCCGAGCGAGAAGGTCTTCTCGAGCGGGGGCAACAGCCCGAGCGCGAGCATCGCCGAGGCCCAGCCCCGCGGCGAGAGGTCGTCGTCGTCGGGCGCCGCGTCGACCGCCAGCCCCTCGATGAGCCCCGGGTCGGGCAGGAGGCCCCCGAGCGTGCCGGCGACCCGGAAGGGGCCGCGGGCGAAGGTGCCCGCGAGCGCGTGCGCGAGCTCGTGGCCCAGCACCGGGTGCGGGTAGGCGGCCGCGTTGACGTAGACCTCGCGGCGCCAGGGCTTGGCGACCTGCGTGTGCGACGCGCCCATCAGCCGCCGCTTCTGCTCGGCGTCGGCGAAGACGTAGACGGTGATGCGCGGCGGCGAGGGCGCCCCGAGGTAGGTCGCGACGCGCTCGGCCTCGCGCTCGCACTCGCGCGCGAAGAGGTCGGCCTGCTCGTCGCGCTGCGCGCTCGGGTAGAGCACGAGGCAGCGCGCCCCGGCCCGCGCGCCGCCGAGCTCGCGCGCGATGGTCTCGGCCGTGTGCCAGTGGCCGAAGCGGCTGCCGGCCGCCACCATGCCCGCCGACGCGAGCGCGGCCGCGGCGCCGAAGAGCCCCGCGAGCCCCGGCCGCGCGCGCGCCCGCACCCAGGCCCCGCCCGACCCCGCCTCGAGCTCGAGGGCGAGCCCCGCGACCGCGAGCGCGCTGAAGAGCGAGCCCAGCCGGTAGGTCGCCATGCGCCCGACGCCGTCGATGACCGTGTCGTAGAGCGTGCCCGAGAAGAAGCCGACGAAGGGGTCGAAGGCGAAGACCGTCGGCGTCAGGTAGCCGAAGGCGAGGTTGACCGCGACGCTGCCGAGCGGCCCCGAGAGCGCGAGCGCCACGGCCGCGAAGCGCCGCCGCCGCGGCGCCGAGCGCGCCGCGAGGTGCCCCGCCCCCGCCCCCCAGAGCCCCGCGAGCAACGCCCCCGCCCAGGGCCCGAGCGCGAAGTAGAGGCTGCCCTCGAGCGGCGAGCAGAAGCCGACGCGCGCCCCGTGCGCGAGCGAGACCGCGTACGCGAGCGCCCCGAGCCCGAGCCCCCGCTTCGCCCCGAGCCCGAACGCCTCGCGCGGCGGCTGCGCCCGCGCCGAAACCTCGAGCGCCACGCCGAGCGCCACGATCGGCCCGAGCGCGAGCCCGTTCACGAGCGCGGCCTCGTAGCCGGGCCCCCCGGCCAGGGGCAGAAAGCCGAGCGCCCCGGCGAACAGGACGGTGGCGAGGGCCGAGCGGCGGGCGTGGGAGCCCGCCCCCGACCAGAGCGACGAGAGGCGCGCGAGCACAGTGTCGCCACCCTGACACGATTCGGGCCCGGGCGCGCCGCCCGGGCGCCCCCGGCAAGGGCCCCCCCGGCGCCCGCTCGGGCCGCGCACGGCCGCGGCGCCCGCGCCCGGCTCGTCACGAGCTGGGCGGTCGCCCCGCGGGGCGCGGGCCGTGCGCGGCCCGGGCGAGCGCCGCTCGAGGTTGCCGCCCGCCCCCCGGGCCATTACCTTGAGTAGGGGCTCGCCGTCGCGGCGGCGTCCGCCCCCGACGATGAAACGCGACCCGCACGAGCTCGTCCCCGAAGGGCGTTACGTCGAGTTCATCCGCGACGAGCGAGAGCACGACACCGAGCGCTTCGACCGGCTCGCCTACGCCGCCCGCATCTTGCGCCTGCTCGCCCCGCGCGATCTGACCGTCGCGCTCTGCCCCGGCACCGAGCGCCTCACCGTGCGCGAGGGCCGCGAGCACGCCCCCGGCCGCCCGCCCCGCTGGGCCATGGTCGCCATCCCCCCCGATGCGTCGCGCGTGCACATCGCCCTCGCGCTCGCCCGCCTGACGGGCCGCCACGAAGAGCCCTACCTCATCGACGTGCTGACGCGCGCCCCGGCCCTGCGCGGCTGAGGGCCCCCGACGTCCGTCGGGGGCGCGCATCACAGCCGCAGCTGCAGCCCCACGCCGCCGAAGCCGAAGGTGGCGAAGCTGTTCGAGTAGCGCTGCGCCGAGGTGCCGCCCTCGAGCGCGACGCCGACCTGGCGGCTCAGCGCGAAGCGGTAGCCGCCGCGCAGGCCCAGCATGAAGCCGGTGCGGTCGGTCAGGTCTTGGGTGACCGAGATGCCCGAGTTGAGCACGGCGTAGATGCCGCGCGACGGGTCGGGGGCGAAGTCGATGCGGGGGCCGAAGGTGTGCAGGTGCAGCGCCTGCTGCACGATGGCGCCGCCGCTCGGCAGCGGGCCGCAGCTCAGACACTCGACCGCCTGCCGCCGCGCGCCGAGGCCCGCCCCGAGCGACGAGGTGCGCGCGCCCGCGTCGTACGAGTAGCGGCCGGCGACCGTGCGCGTCACCTCGTCGTAGAACGTCGCGAACTCGAGGCCCGCGCCGAGCCAGCGGGTCATGGCGACGCCGATGTGCACCTCGGTCGTCACGCCCGAGAAGTTGTCGTTGATGAGCTTGGGGTCGCTGTAGCGCCCGAAGACGGCGCCGCCGCCGGCGCCGAGGTAGACGCGCGACTTCGGCCGGCCCGCCGGCGCGGCGTGCGCCGGCGCGGGCACGACCGCGTCGCGCGGCGGCGGGGCGGCGATCGCGGGGGCCGCGCCCTCTTGGGCCCAGACGTTCGTCGCGCCGGCCAAGAGCGTCAGCGCGGAGGCGGCGAAAGCGGCAGCGGTTCTCATCGTCGTCACTCCCGTTTCGGTGAGCGGTGGCGGTACGAAGCCCCGGGGCGAACGCGAGCGCGCCGCGGACCGCGACTATACCATGCGCCCGCGCACCGGCCAGGCTCCGCCCTTCCCCAGTTCGCGCGCGCCGAGCCGCCCCCGCGCGCCGGCTACGCCCCGCGTCAGGCGGGCGGCTCGGGCGGCCCGCCCGCCGGCACCGCCGGCCCCGCCCCCGCCCCTGGCCCGCGCCCGAGCCGCGCGAAGAGCAGCACCGACACGAGGCCCGCCGGCAGGCAGAGCGCCCAGAGCGCGCGCCCGCCCCAGCGCTCGAACGCGATCGAGCCGAGCCAGGGCCCGAAGCTGAAGCCGAGGCCGAACGCCATGCCGTAATAGCCCATGTATTCGCCGCGCCGCTCGGCCGGCGCGATCTCGGCCACGTACGCCGAGCAGGTCGGAAAGAGAATCATCTCGCCCGCCGTCCAGACGAGCACCGTCGCCGCCACCGACCAGGGCCCCCGGCACAACGCCATTGAAGAAAACCCCAATGTCGAAAGCAACGCCCCCAGTGCTAGGGCGCGCGGCGCCGGCCACCTCGCCATCGCCGCGTTCAGGCGCACCTCGCCGAGCACGATGACCGCCGTGTTCAGCGTGAAGAGCGCCCCGTAGAACGAGGCCGGCAGCCCCAGCTCGCGCACCACGAAGAGCGGCATCGGCCCCTCGTGCTGAAAGAACACGATCGAGACCGGCAAGAGCGCCACCATCAGCAAGAGCAGGCGCCGGTCGCGGAACGCCGGCCCCGCCGCCGCCGCCCCCTCGGCCCCCGCCCCCTCGCCCGCCGCCGCCTCGGCCGGGCGCAAGAGGCCGAGCGCGGCCGCCGCCACCAGGCTCGTCAGCCCGTCGATGACGAAGAGCGCCCCGAACGACAGGTCGGCGAGAACCCCCCCGAGCGCCGGCCCCACGCTCATGCCCAGGTTGATCGCCAGCCGGTTCAGCGCGTACGCCTGCCGCCGCTGCTCGGGCGCCGCGAAGGCCCCCACCAGCGCCAGCGTCGCCGGCCGCACCGCCTCGGCCACCGCCGCGAGCGCCACGAGCAGCCCCACCACCGCCTCGAAGCTGCGCGCCAGCGGCAGCGCCAAGAGCAAGAGCGCCGAGCCCGCCAGCGACGCCTTCGCCACCCGCAAGGGCCCCCACCGGTCGCCGAGCCGCCCCACGAAAGGCGAGCACGCGAGCGCCGTCAGGCCGTAGAACGCGAGGCTCAACCCCGCCCGCCCCGGGCTCAGCCCGAGGTTGCGCGTCAGGTGCAGCATCAGAAAGGGCAGCACCATCGTGCCCGCGCGGTTGACGAACACCGCGAGCGCCAGCACCCACAGCGAGCGCGGCAGCCCCTCGAGATCACGCCAAGGGTTCAGGGCCCGCCACCGCATGCTCGCCTCCTTACTACGACCACGCGCCCGCCCCACCCGCGGCGTGCGGGCCCGGGCGCCGGGGGCGCGCGCGCGCGCGGAGGGCGGGTCCCCTGCTGTCTGAGCCCTCCCCCTTGGGAGGGCGAGTTCAGGGTGCCCGAAGAGCGTGCAAGGGCCCCCGCCGCCCGGCGCGGCCCAGGGAGGCCCCTCCGCCCCAAGGGCCCCCGCCGCCCGGCACGGCTCAGGCAGGCCCCTCCGCCCCAAGGGCCCCCGCCGCCCGGCACGGCTCAGACAGGCCCCTCCGCCCCAAAAGCCCCCACCGCCCAGCGCGGCCGAGGCAGGCCCCTCCGCCCCAAGGCCACCCGCCGCCCGAATCGGTCCACGGAGGCCATCTCCGCCTTCGCCCTGGCGACAAAGGCGCCTCGGTCGAGCGGGGCAATGTTCGAGCCCCCTTGACGGACCGGCCCAGATGGGTACTGTCCCCCCCCCGGTGCGAGGGTTACCCATGCGCGACCTCATTAAGATGACCTGCTCGAACTGCGGGCGGGCGAATTACACGACTTCCAAGAACAAGCGCACGATGAGCGAGAAGCTCGAGCTGAAGAAGTTTTGCTCGGCGTGCCGCAAACACTTCCCTCATAAAGAGGGCAAGATTTCGAAGGGTTGAGCGGGCCCTGCGCTCGACCTTCGGGTCGCCCGAGCCCGCCGGCGGGCGGGGCCTCGCGGCGTGAGCCCCCCGCGGGCCGAGCCCGGGGGCTCGGGCGGCGCGAAAACCGCTCTCGGGGCGCGGCCGCCCCGCACAGAAGTCTTGCCATCGGGCGCCGACCTGCGTACGCAGGGGGCGGCGCGGCCGGGGTAGCTCACCCCGCGCCCCTGGCCCGGGTCGCCTCTTCGCCCCGGCCCGGGCCCCCACAGCAGCAAACGACGGGTGTGACGACGCGATGATCTTCGACTGGCTCCAAGGCCCGTTTTCGAACGATCTCGCCATCGACCTCGGCACGGCCAATACCCTTATCTACGTCAAAGGCAAGGGCATTGTCTCGTGCGAGCCCTCGGTGGTGGCCGTGCAGCGCGACGCGCGCGGCGCCAAGCGGGTGCTCGCCGTCGGGCGCGAGGCGAAAGAGATGCTCGGGCGCACGCCCGGCAACATCCAGGCGGTGCGGCCCCTGCGCGACGGGGTCATCGCCGACTTCGAGATCACCGAGGCGATGCTGCGGCACTTCATCGCGCGCGCGCACAACCGCCGCACGCTCGTCAAGCCGCGCATCATCATTTGCGTGCCTTTCGGCATTACCGAGGTCGAAAAGCGCGCGGTCAAAGAGAGCGCCGAGAGCGCCGGCGCGCGCGAGGTCTACCTCATCGAAGAGCCCATGGCGGCGGCCATCGGCGCGGGCCTGCCCATCACCGAGCCGAGCGGCAACATGGTCGTCGACATCGGCGGCGGCACGACCGAGGTGGCCGTCATCTCGCTCGCCGGCATCGTGTATTCGCAATCGGTGCGCGTCGGCGGCGACAAGATGGACGACGCCATCATGGCGTACATGAAGCGCAAGTACAACCTCGCCATCGGCGAGCAGACGGCCGAGCGCATCAAGATCACGATCGGCAACGCCTACCCGCTCGAGCAGCCCATCACGAGCGAGGTCAAGGGGCGCGACATGGTCGCGGGCATCCCGAAGACCGTGGTCGTCAACAGCGACGAGATCCGCGAGGCGCTCGCCGAGCCGATCAACGCCATCGTCGAGGCCGTGCTGCTCGCGCTCGAGCGCACCCCGCCCGAGCTCGCCGCCGACATCGTCGACAAGGGCATCGTGCTCACCGGCGGCGGCGCCCTGCTCAAGAACCTCGACGTGCTCCTGCGCGAAGAGACGGGCCTGCCCGTCATGGTCTGCGACGACCCCATCAGCGCCGTCGTGCTCGGCAGCGGCAAGACGCTCGACCACATGGAGCTCCTCAAGGAGGTGACCATCAGCTGATGGTCGCCCCGGGGTCGTAACGTCGTGCTCAGTTGGCAGAAGGTTCGGCCCGTGCGCGACGCGGCCGTCGTCGTGCTCGCGGTCTTCGTGCCCTTCTTCGTGCTCCGGTCGCACATCCGCGACCCGAAAGAGTGGACGGAGTTCGACCGCAAGGTCGTCTGGCTCTCGGCCCCCTTCCAGTACGCCTCGGCCCTCTTCGCCCGCGAGCTGTCGAACCTCTGGGGCGACTACGTCTACCTCGTCGACGTCAAGGCCGACAACGAGCGGCTCGCCTTCGAGAACGCGCGGCTCGAAGAGCGCGTGCGCCGGCTCGAGCAGCAGGAGGTCGAGAACCGCCGCCTGCACCGGCTGCTCGGCCTGCGCGAGAGCCTGCCCGGCGACGTCGTCGCCGCCCAGGTCATCGGCAAAGACGTCACCGAGTTCTTCCGCGTCTTCCGCCTCTCGCTCGACCGCGGCGCGCGCGACGTCATCCGCAAAGACATGCCGGTCGTCGCCCTCGGCGGCGTCGTCGGCTTCGTGCAGCGCGTCTCGGGCGACACGGTCGACGCCAAGCTCGTCGTCGACCCCGACAGCGCCGTCGACGTCGTCGTCGAGCGCACCGGCGCGCGCGGCCTGGTGCGCGGCACGGGCGACCTGACGCGCTACCTCCTGCGCGTGCAGTACGCCGAGCGCACCGACGAGGTCGACGTCGGCGACCTGCTCGTCACGAGCGGCGTCGGGCGGCGCTTCCCCAAGGGGGTGCCGGTCGCGCGCGTCACCCGCGTGGTCAAGCGCGAGTTCGGCATCTACCAAGAGGTCGAGGCCGCCCCGACGGTCGACTTCTCGCGCCTCGAAGAGGCCCTCATCTTGACGTCGCCGCCGGCCGACGAGCCCGCCCCGGCGCCGCCGCCCGGCCCGCGCGCCAACCGCTAACGAGGGGCAGGGGCCGTGCGCAACACCGCCTTCGTCGCCGTCGGCCTGCTCTTCCTCATCGCGCAGTCGAACTTCTTCCGGCTGCTGCGCCTGTGGTCGGGCGCGGTCGACGCGGCCTCGGGCTGGGTCGGCGCGGCCGGCCTGCCCGCGCTCGCCCCGCCGCTGCGCGCGGTCGGCTCGCTCGTCGCGACGCCCAACCTGGTCTTGCCCCTCATCGTCTTCACCGGCGTGCACGAGTATTCGCTCGTGCGCGGCGCCGCGCTCGCCTTCGTGCTCGGCTACGCGCTCGACCTCTTCGCCGCCGCCCCCGTCGGGCTCTTCACCTGCGTCAGCGTCTGCACCTTCCTGCTCGCGCGCGCCGCCGGCGTGCGCCTCGCCGCCCAGACCGTGCCGACCCAGCTCGGCCTCGCCTTCCTCTTCGCCCTGACCCAGGGCGTGCTCGTGCTGACCCTGCTCGCCATCTTCGGGCGCAACCCCTACGGCCCCCGCGCCCTCGCCTCCGTCCTCTTGCCGCACGCGGCCTCGACCGCGCTCGCCGCGCCCCTCATCTTCCGCGTCGCGGCGCGCCTGCACCAGGCCACCATCACCGTGCCGCGCGCGGCGGACGCACCCCTCAGATGAGCTTCCTCGGCCAGCGCTCCGACGTCGGCGAGTTCCGCCGCCGCTTCCGCTACCACGCCGCCTTCGTGCTGCTCGTCTTCGCCGTCGTGCTCGGCCGGCTCTTCTTCCTGCAGGTCGTGCTCGGCGACGAGTACGGCGCCGCCGCCCGCGAGAACGTCGTCCGGCGCGTCACCCTCGCCACCACGCGCGGCGTCGTGCGCGACGCGCAGGGCAAGGTGCTGGCGTCGAACCGCCCCTCGTACAACGTCTACGCCGTGCCCCAGCAGTTCGAAGGCCGGCGCCCGGTCTGCGTCACCAAGACCGACGCCTGGGCCAAGGCCGTCGACTACCTGCGCCTCGGCGCCGAAGAGCGCGCGCGCATCGAGAAGCGGCTCGACGACCTCTGCGGTGAGCCCGGCGTCGACCCGAAGGCGCGCAAGTTCCAGCAGTTGTTGGTCCGCGAAGACGTCGGGCGCGACGCGGTCGCCGCGCTCGAGACGCACGAGGCCGAGCTCAAGGGCATCGACGTCGTGCCCGTGCCCGTGCGCTACTACCCTTACGGCGAGCTGGCGGCCCACACCCTCGGCTACATGGCCGAGATCGACCGCGAGGGGCTCGTGCGCCTGCGCCCCTCGGGCTACATCGAGGGCGACCGCATCGGCGCCGCCGGCGTCGAGCGCGGCTGGGAGAGCTATTTGCGCGGCAGCCGCGGCTGGGAGAAGACCCTGGTCGACGCGCGCGGCACGCGCCGGGCCGCCGCGCAGCAGGCCGAGCGCCTCATCGACGAGCCCCGCAGGCTCGACCCGGTGCCCGGCCGCGACCTGCGCCTGACGCTCGACGTCGAGCTCATCGAGGCCGTCGACCGCGCCATGCGCGGCCAGATCGCCGGCGCCGCCGTCGCCGTCGACGTGCGCACCGGGCGCGTGCTCGCCCTCTACTCGAAGCCCAGCTTCGACCCGAACGTGCTCTCGGGCGGCTTCGGCGTGCAGGCCATCCGCGACGCCTTCCGCCGCCTGTACGCCGACCCGCTCAAGCCGACGCTCGACAAGACCGTCTCGGGCTCGTACCCGCCCGGCTCGACCTACAAGCCCTTCAGCGCCCTCGCCGCGCTCGAAGAGAAGCTGCTCGACCCGCGCGCCGAGGTCGACTGCCGCGGCTTCATCGTCTACGGCAAGCGCGTCTTCCGCTGCACCCACGTGCACGGCCGCGTCAACATGCGCGAGGCCATCGCGCGCTCGTGCAACATCTACTTCTACCAGCTCGGCGACGCCATCGGCCTCGACCGCCTCGCCCGCATGGGCATCGAGTACGGCTTCGGCCAGAAGACCGGCCTCGGCGTCAACCCCGAGGCGCCCGGCCGTATACCCACGCGGTCGTGGTACGCGACGCACTACAAGGGCCAGTACCACGGCGGCTTCACCCTCAACGCCGCCATCGGCCAGGGCGCCACCACCGTCAGCGTGCTGCAGCTCGCGCTCGCCTACGCCGCCCTCGCCAACGGCGGCACGCTCTACCAGCCCCAGATCGTGCGCGCGGTCGAGACGAGCGACGGCGCCGTCGTGCAAGACTTCCCCCCCCGCGTCAAAAAGCGCATCCAGCTCCGGCCCGAGAACTGGCAGCTCGTGACCAACGCCATGTGGGAGGTCGTCAACGACAAGGAAGGCACCGCCTACGCCGAGCGCCTCTCCGACGTCGACATGGCCGGCAAGACCGGCACCGCCCAGACCTCGCACCGCCGCGTCGCCAACGAAGACCCCGGCCGCACCTGGTACTTCAACCGCGACCACGCCTGGTTCGCCGGCTACGCCCCCTCGAAGGCCCCCGAGATCGCCGTCGCCGTCCTCATCGAGCACGGCGGCGTCGGCGGCAAGAACGCCGCCCCCGTCGCCTTCGCCGCCGCGCGCGAGTTCCAAAGGCTGCAGCAGGCGCGCCTCTCGCCCAAGGCCGCCGCCGGCCCCGGCCAGCGCCCCCAGCGCACCGGCGGCGCCGCCCCGCCCCGCCCGAACCCCCAACCCCGCGGAGACTGACCGGCCACCATGTTTCGTGACGGCCTCTCCGACCGCGGCGGCGTCGAGCACTTCGACTGGGCGCTCTTCATCGCCGCCGCCCTCGTCGCCGTCGTCGGCGTCGTCAACCTCTACTCGGCCACCAGCGTCTACACCCAGTCGCGCGCCGACCTCTACGTCAGCCAGGTCTACTTCTTGGTGGCCGGCGGCGCCCTCGCCGTCTTCGTCGCCGCCGTCGACTACCGCATCATCGAGCGCTACGCCTGGTGGCTCTACGGCCCCGCCCTCGTCTCGCTCGCCGTCGTGCTCGCCCTCGCCAAAGACATCCGCGGCGCCAGCCGGTGGATCAACATTGGCGGCTTCAGCTTCCAGCCGAGCGAGTTCATGAAGCTCGTGCTCATCATCGCCCTCGGCCGCTACTTCCAAGACGCGCCGCGCACCGAGGCCCCCCGCCAGGTCAAAGATCTCGCCGCCCCCGCCCTCATCACCGGCGCCCCCGTCTTGCTCGTGCTCGCCCAGCCCGACCTCGGCACCGCGCTGATCTTGTCGCTCATCGCGCTCTCCATCATCGCCCTCTTGCGCGTCAAATGGTGGAGCCCGGGCGGCGCCCTGCTCGCGCTCGCGGCCCTCGTCGGCGCCCCGCTCGCCTGGGAGTACGGGATGCGCGACTACCAGAAGACGCGCCTGCTCTCGTTCATCGCCCCCGAGGCCGACATCCGCGGCGTCGGCTACCACGCCCACAACGCCCGCATCGCCATCGGCAACGGCGGCCTCTTCGGCCAGGGCTACATGCGCGGCTCGCAGAACCAGTTCCACTTCCTGCCCGACCAGTACACCGACTTCCCCTTCCCGGTGTTCGCCGAAGACTGGGGCTTCGTCGGCTCGGTCTTCCTCATCGCGCTCTACGCCTTCCTCGTGCTCTGGGCCCTGAAGATCGCCTCGCAGGCCAAAGACCGCTTCGGCGCCGTCGTCGCCGTCGGCGTCGGCGCGCTCGTCTTCTGGCACGCCATCTTCAACCTCGGCATGGTCACGGGCCTCCTGCCCGTCGTCGGCGTCACCCTGCCGCTCTTCTCGTACGGCGGCTCGTCCGTGCTCACCGTCCTCATCGGCCTCGGCCTCTTGATGAACGTGTCCATCCGCCGCCCCAGCCTCTCGGCCGTGCGCGTCGGCGGCTCGCTCTTGCGCTGACGCGCTCGAACCCCGGGCGGAAGCCCGGGGCACGGCGTCACCCCTTTGGGCCGCGCGGAAGCGGGCCGATTCGGCGTGCAAAGTCTGGCCCTCGGTGGGGCCAGACTCCCGCGGGCTTCGGCCGCCGGGCGAGCGCGCGCGAGCGCCTCGCGGCGCGTGAGCCCACCCCCAGCGAGGGGTGGGCTTGACGCGCCGTACGACCGGGTGACGCCGTGCCCCGGGCTTCCGCCCGGGGTTCCGCTCGCTCAGTCTACCGGCTTCGGCGCCACGCTCGCCGTCGCGCCCGCCGCCGCGCTCGCCGCCAGCGGGGCCGGCGCCGCGGGCGCGTCGGCCGCCGGGGCCCCGACCGGGGCCGGCTCGGCCGCCAGGGGCGCCTCGGGCCGCGGGGGCGGGGCCGCGGGCGCGCGCGGCGCCTGGCGCGCCAGCAGCCACGACGAGGCGACCGTCGCCGCCGTCGCCGCGCCGATGAGGCCCACGAAGAAGAGCCGCCGCGGCCCGCCGAGCGGCTCCGGCGGGTGCAGCGAGGACGCGCTCGGCCGCGTCGACTCGCCGGCCGGCGCCTTGCGCGAGCGGCGCCGCTCGGTCGCGATCGGCGTCGTCAAGGTCGGCAGCGACGAGCGGCCGGGGCGCCGGCTCGAGGGCGGCCCGGCGCGCTCGCCCGCGTCGTCGAGCCCGAGGTGCGCCGGCAAGGTGCCCGACGGCAGGCTCTCGAACTCTTCGAGCAGGGCCTGCCGCTCTTCGAGCGCGTCGCGGGCCACGTACCCGACCCAGGACCCGATCTCGCGCGCCGTGGCGACCGGCCCCAGCGACTCGAGCGCGTCGGCCATCGCCAGCGCCGAGGGGAAGCGCTCGGCCGGATCGCGCGCGAGCGCCCGCAGGGTGATTTCGTCGAGCGCGGCGGGCAGCCCCGGCACGCGCTCGCTCGGCGGCGGGATGGGCTTGCGCAGCAGCTTGTAGAAGATCTCGACCTCGCTCGTCGCCTGGAAGAGCCGCTCGCCCGTCAAGAGCTCCCACAGGACGGTGCCGGCCGAGAACACGTCGGCGAGCCGGTCGACCTCGCGCCCCTCGAGCTGCTCGGGCGCCATGTAACAGGGCTTGCCCTTGATCGCGCCCGACGCGGGCGGGTCGTCCATGCGGCCGACCGCCTTGGCGACGCCGAAGTCGAGCAGCCTGGGCAGCCCGTCGGTGCCGATCAAGATGTTCTGCGGGCTGACGTCGCGGTGCACGATGTCGAGCGGCTCGCCCCGCTCGTTCTTCGCCAGGTGCGCGGCGTGCAGGCCGTGCAGCGCCCCCGCCATCACGCCCAGCGCGATGGGCAGCGGCATGCGCTCGCCGCGGGGCTTGTAATACCCCGACAGGCAGCGCGCGAGATTTTCACCCGGAACGTATTCCATCACGAGGAAAAGCTCGTCGGCGGTGCTCACCACGTCGAGCGTGGGCACCACGTTCGGGTGCCGCACGCGCGCGGTGACCAGCGCTTCGTCGACGAACATCGAGACGAAATTCGGGTCTTTGGCGAAGCGGCTATGTAGGCGCTTGATGGCGACGGTGCGCGAGAAACCCACGGGCCCGAGCAGGCGCCCGAGGTGGACCGTGGCCATGCCCCCGGCGGCGATCTCGTGATAAATCGCGTACCGCCCGACGATGAGCTGCGGCGACATCGTCGGAAGGGCGTTGGTCATACCGGGCAAAAGTACCACAGCGTTTCAACCTGCCCACTCGTCTTTGCGTTTGTGTGATCTCGGGCGCGCCTCGGCCCGCGAGCGCCCGTCGAGCTCGGGCGCGGGCCGCGCCCGCTCGAAGCAATGTCCGGGCCTCGCCGCCCGGCGGGCCTTCTGCACGCGGCGGGTGCGCTCGCTCGGCCGGCGCGGCCCCGGACTCGACGCGGGTGGTTCAAAACGAGGCCGGCGGGCCGCCCCCGGCGGAAGCCGGGGGCAGCGAACGCCCTTGGAACCGGCCGTCCAAGCCCCGCCGGAGGCGGGGCTCCCGCGGAGCGAGCCGCTTCGCGCGCTCGCCCGCAAGCCGAAGCCCTTGGGAGCCCGGCCCCCGCCAAGGGGGCGGGCTTGGCGCGCCGAATCGGCCCGCTTCCGCGCGGCACGAGCGGGCGTCCGCTGCCCCTGACTTCCGTCGGGGGCCGCCCGCGGGCGCGTTTCGCAACCCCCTCGTCGGGTCCGGGGCGACGCCGGGCGCGCCAGGTCACCCGCCGCCCGTATTCGGGCCGCCCGCGTCGCGCCCGCGCCCCGCTCGCGCGCCGGCGTTGCGGCCCCGCGCCCCGCTCGCGCGCCGCCTTCGCGGCCCCGCGGCCGCCGCGGCGCCGGCCCCGCGCCCGCGCCCCGCTCGCCGTCCCCGTTGCACAGGCCGGTGTGCCGGGGTAAGCGGGGTGCCCCATGGCTGTGGACGTCCGCCTGAGCGCCATCGACACGTCGCTGCACCGGCCCCTCGGCGCCGGCGCGAAACACCTGCGCCAGTTCCTCGACGTGGTCGACGAGATCTACCGCACCGATCCGAACTACGTCCGGCCCCTCGACTTCGACCTGCGCCAGCGGCTCTCGCCGAAGAACCCGTTCTTTCAGCACGCCGAGGGCGTGGTGCTGACGGCGCGGCGCGGCGGCCGCGTCCTCGGCCGCGCGACGGCGCAGGTCGACCGCGAGCACCTCGCGCGCTACCGCGACGACGTCGGCTTCTTCGGCTTCTTCGACACCGTCGACGACCAAGAGGTCGCCTCCGCCTTGCTCGAGCACGCGGGGCGCTGGCTGCGCGACAAGGGCATGAAGACGATGCGGGGCCCCTTCAGCCTGAGCATCAACGAAGAGCTCGGCTGCCTGGTCGAGGGCTTCGACGCGCCGCCGATGCTGCTGATGACGCACCACCGCCCCTACCAGGGCGGGCTCATCGAGGGCGCGGGCCTCGAGAAGGTCAAAGACTTCTACGCCTGGCGGTACGGCGTCGGCGAGGTGCCGACCCGCGCCCGCCGCGCCGCCGACGAGGTCGCGGCGCTGCCCGAGGTCTCCTCGCGCATGCTCGAGCCCAAGCAACTCGAGCGCGACGTGCGCCTCGTGATGGACATCTTCAACGACGCGTGGTCCGATAACTGGGGCTTCGTGCCGCTGACCGAGGCCGAGCTGCGCAAGATGGCCGAAGACTTCCGGCTGCTGCTCGTGCCCGAGCTGACGCTGCTCGTGTCGGTCGACGGCGAGCCGGTGGCCTTCGCCATCGCGCTGCCCAACCTGAACGCGATGATCCGCGATCTGAAGGGCAAGCTCCTGCCGACCGGCGCCGCCAAGCTGCTCTTCCGCCTGAAGGTCAGCGGCCCCGACGAGGCGCGCCTCATCTTGCTCGGCGTGCGGCGCAAGCTGCGGCACGTGCGCAAGTACGCCGCCCTCTCGACGTACATGTACGTGAAGATGAACGAGGCCGGCCAGCGGCTGGGCATCCGCCGCGGCGAGCTCTCGTGGACGCTCGAAGACAACGGCGCCGTCAACGCCGCCATCCGGTTCATGGGCGGCAAGATTTACAAGCGCTACCGCGTCTACGAAAAGGCCCTCTGAGCCGGCGAGGGGGCCCGCGGCATGAACGTCCTGGTCACCGGCGCCTCGGGCTTCCTCGGCTCGCACATCGCCGAGAAGCTCGCGGGCGCCGGCCACCACGTTCGCGCCCTGGTCGGGCCGGCGAGCAACGTCGACTTCTTGCAGACGCTGCCCGGGCTCGAGTTCGTCACGGGCTCGGTCGACGACCCGGCGTCGCTGCCCGAGGCGGTCGCGGGCGTCGACGGCGTCGTGCACGCCGAGGGCCGGCTCGTCGGGCGCTCGGCCGTCGATCTGTTCCGCGCGAACGTCGCGGGCACCGAGAACCTGCTCGCCGCCGTGCGCCAGTACGCCCCCGCGATCGAGCGCTTCGTGCTCGTCTCGAGCCTGGCCGCCGCCGCCCCCTCGGCCGACGGCTCGCCCGTGCCGGACGACGTCGAGCCGCGCCCCGTCACCGACTACGGACGCTCCAAGCTCGCCGCCGAGCGCGCCGCCCGCTCGTACGCCGGGCGCCTGCCCGTCACCATCCTGCGCCCGCCGATGGTGTACGGGCCCCGCGACCGCGAGGCCCTGCCGCTCTTCGCCGCCGCCGCCCGCCGCGTGCTGCCCTCGCTCGGCGACCCCGACGGCAAGCTGAGCGTGCTCTACGGCCCCGACTGCGCGCGCGCGTGCGTCCTCGCGCTGCGCGCCGAGGTGCCGAGCGGCAGCGCCTACTTCGTCACCGACGGCCACGCCTACACCCGCCGCGAGCTGGTCTCCGGCCTCGAGCGAGCGGTCGGCAAGCGCGCCCTCGTCTCGTTCCCGCTGCCCGCCCCCGTCGCCCGCGCCGCCGCCCTCGCGAGCGAGGCCTACGGCCGGCTCTCGGGGCGCCCCGTCGCGCTCGACCGCCGGCGCCTCGCCGACCTGCTCGCGCAGTGGGTCTGCGACGGCTCGGGCGCCGAGCGCGCCCTCAGCTTTCGGCCCGAGGTCGACTGGCTCGAGGGCGCCCGGCGCACCGCCCGCTGGTACCGCGAGAACGGCTGGCTGCCCTGATCGGCGCGCCCGGCAGCACGTGGGGCCGCCCGACGTGCGCGATCAGGGCGGCATGGCCTCGAGGCAAGGTTGAACCTTGGCTCCAAGGCATGCACACCCCCCGGGCAAGGTTCAACCTTGGCCTCGAGGGTGTGCATGCCTTCGAAGGCAAGGTTCAACCTTGGCCGGGGGGTGTGCATGCCCTCGAAGGCAAGGTTCAACCTTGGCCTCGAGGGTGTGCATGCCTCCGAAGGCAAGGTTGAACCTTGGCCCGGGGGTGTGCATGCCTTGGCGGCAAGGTTCAACCTTGGCCCGGGGGTGTGCATGCCTTGGCGGCAAGGTTCAACCTTGCTCCGAGGCGCCGACGAGGCTGGTGGCGTCGGGGTGAGGCCGACCCGCCCAGGCTTCCGAGGGGGGGGCGCAACGCGGCGGCTTCGCCCCCGACTGAAGTCCTGGGCAACGAACTCCCTTTCGTGCCGCGCGAGCTCAAGCCGATTCGGCGCGTCAAGCCCGCCCCCTCGCCGGGGGCCGGGCTCCCTCGGGCTCCATCGTGCGGGCGAGCGGAGCGCCTCGCTCCGCGGGAGCCCTGCCTCCGGCAGGGCTTGGATGGCCGTTTCCGAGCGCGTTCGTTGCCCCCGACTTCAGTCGGGGCCCGCAGCTCGCGGGGTAGGGCCAGCCCCGGGCGACCGTACCTGCTGTCGGCGCGAAACCCTGAGGTGCGAGGGGCGACGCCGTCACCCCCATGATGTCCGGACGCTCAACCGCCGCCGACGAAGTGTACGATCTCGACCCGATCACCCTCGCCCAGCGCCGTGGCGGCGTGCTCTGCCCGGGGCACGACGGCGCGGTTGCGTTCGACGGCCACCGGACCGCCGGTCAGGCCCAGGTGCTCGATGAGGCCCCGCACGGTCAGGCCCTCGGGGACGTCGGTCTCGTTGCCGTTCACCCACAGACGCATGAGCTTGCCTCGGGGGCGGCCCTTGCGGGCGCCGCCCTCGTGGTTCGTAGCGAGCGGCGGGCGTGGACGCAAGAACGCACGACGCCCTACGGCGTCATGCCCGCGTCGGCGCCCGCGCAGCCGTCCGGCTTTGGTGGCCCCGTGGCGCCGATCACGCCGGCGCCGGCCGGGCAAGGCCGCGGCCCGGGCGGCGACCCGACGCCCGGAGCGCTCGCCGGCCAGGGCCCTTCCGACGACTCGGTCGGGCAGCACCCGCCCCCGTGGCCGGCGCAACCGAGCGCGCCGACGTGGTGGGCGCCCCCCGCGTGGGCCGGGGCCATGCGTCTGGAGCCGAGCCCTACAAACCGGTACGATAGGGACATGCCCCCCGCGCCCCCGCCCGCGCCGCCGGTCGTCCGGCGGCGGCGTCTGGCGCTCGCCGGTACGGCGCTCATCTGGGCCGGCCTCAGCATCGGCGCCGGGGCCGCCCTGGCGCACGCGATCGAGCGCCGGGCCGCGCCGGCCGCCGAGGTGGCGGGCCACGTCGTGCCCCCCGGCCGGCCGCTCGAGCCCTGGGTCGAAGAGCTCGCCGGGCGGCTCGAGGCCCGCCCCGTCAACCTCTCGCTCCCGGAGGGCGCCGAAGAGCTCACCCTCGGCGAGCTCGGCGTCGAGGTCGACGCCGCCGCGACGGCCAAGCGCGTGCGCGAGGCGGGCGAGCTCGGCGTCCTCGCGCGCCTCGGCTCGCTCTTCGGGCGGCCGGCGGCGCGGCCCGAGGTCTCGCCGGTGTGGCGCGTCGACGAGACCCGGGCGCGGGCGAAGCTCGAGGCGATCAAGGCGCGCGTCGATCGCGACCCGGTCAACGCGCGGGTCGATCTGGTGCAGCACGAGCGGCTCGACGAGGTGCCCGGCCGCGAGCTCGACGTGGCCGAGACGCTCGCCCGGCTCGCGGCGTTGCCGCCCGAGGCGGGCGAGGTGCTCGTGCCGGCGCTGCGCGAGCGGCCCGCGGCGGTGACGGCGGCGATGCTCGGCTCGGTCGACGTGCGCAAGGTGCTCGCCTACTACGAGACGAGCTTCTCGCGCCGCGGCAAGGTCGCCGGCCGCGCCGTCAACATCGCGGTCGCCGCCGCGAAGCTCGACGGCCGCGTCCTCGGCCCGGGCGAGACCGTCTCGTTCAACCGCGTCGTCGGCCCCCGCACCGAGGAGGCGGGCTTCGCCCACGCCCCCGAGATCTTCGAAGACGAGATGAAAGACGGGGTCGGCGGCGGCACCTGCCAGGTCGCCAGCACCCTGCACGCGGCCGCCGTCTACGGCGGGCTCGAGATGGTCGAGCGCCGCTCGCACAGCCGGCCGAGCGGCTACGCCCCCCTCGGCCTCGACGCCACGGTGGTCGACGGCGCCGTCGACCTGAAGATCAAGAACCCGCACCCCTTCCCGCTGCTCATTCACGCCTACTTGCCCCGGCCGACGGTGCTGCGCGTCGAGCTGCTCGGCGCCGACCCCCCGAGCCACGTCGAGTACCGCTACGCGGCCAGCGGCAAGGGCGAAGACTTCGTCCGGCGCCTCACGTTCAAGCCGGAGATGGCCCAGGGCGAGTTCGTGCGCAAGCAGAAGGGGCACCGCGGCCAGAACATCGTCAGCCGCGTCACCTTCCGCTGGCCCGACGGCCGCGTCGTCGAGCGCTCGTACAAGAGCGAGTACCACGCCGTGCCCGAGGTGCTCTGGGTCGGCCCCGGCGTCGACGAGGCGAGCCTGCCCGAGGTGCCCGCCGGGGCCATCGGCGTCGAGCGGCGCGGCCTGCCCGAGCCCCCGAACGGCGCGGCCGGCGCGCCCGCCGCGGGCTGATCCAAACGCGGTTGCTCGGGCCAGGGGGCGGCCGGGCACGCGCCCCGGACTCGAAGTCCGGGGCACGGAGTAACCCGCGGAAACGGCGCGCAAAGCCCGCCCCTCGTTCTAGGGATTGGTCACTTTTTTTCCTTGCCCGGCGGTCGGCTAGGCTGCGGGGTGGATGCCGCCGCCTTCGCCCCCTTCGACCCCGACGCCCTGTTCGCCGACGCGCCCTACAGCCGCCCGATCCGCCGGCGC